>NZ_JBLVPK010000001.1:0-675472 GCF_048286535.1 Flavobacterium glucosi
GTCATCTCGTCTTTTGGGACGAGACGGGTTCGATTCAAAAACTATATTAGCGTATTAGAATGTTGTAGATTAAAATACTGGTTTGGTAGTTCAGTTGGTTAGAATACATGCCTGTCACGCATGGGGTCGCGGGTTCGAGTCCCGTCCAGACCGCCAGTAATAAGAAGCTTTTCGTAATAGAAAAGCTTTTTTTGTTTTTGTAAAATTCAAATAGTATCGATATGTATTTTGTTTACATCATAAAAAAGCATCAAGGATTATTTTACAAAGGATTTACACAAGATCTCGGTAAGCGTATTTTTGAACACAATACTAATTTAAGTCGATACACTTCTGGAAAAAGTCCATGGGTTTTGGTGTATTTCAAAGAATTTGAAACAAAAACAGAAGTATTAAAAGAAGAATTACGATTGAAAAAGCTTAACGTTGCTTCGATAGAAAGATTATTAAAGAGTTTCCAGGCTGAATAGAACACTTGCCTGTCATCTCGTTTTTTGGGACGAGACGGGTTCAAGTCCTCTCGTTCCAAAAACGAGACCAGTAATAAGAAGCTTTTCGTAATAGAAAAGCTTTTTTTGTTTTTGTAAAATTCAAATAGTATCGATATGTATTTTGTTTACATCATAAAAAATCATCAAGGATTATTTTACAAAGGATTTACACAAGATCTCGGTAAGCGTATTTTTGAACACAATACTGATTTAAGCCGATACACTTCTGGCAAAAGCCCATGGGTTTTGGTGTATTTCAAAGAATTTGAAACAAAAACAGAAGTGTTAAGAGAAGAATTACGATTGAAAAAGCTTAACGTTGCTTCGATAGAAAGATTATTAAAGAGTTTTCAGGCTGAATAGAACACTTGCCTGTCATCTCGTTTTTTGGGACGAGACGGGTTCGAGTCCCGCCCAGAAAGCCTTTTTCTTTTAAAAAGAGTTCTTAAAACTAACGGTACATTAAAACAACAGGGATTTATAGTTCCATACAATCCACACAAATAATCCCAAATACATTACGCATACTACAAATTTTATAAAGCTGGAAGCAAGAAAACCCATAAAGGAACCTGCGGCTGCTTTCAAAGCTCGATTATGGTCTTTAAAATCATAAATAAGTTCTCCTATCAGTGCGCCAACAAAAGGGCCGATAATGAACCCAAAAGGAACAGGAGCAAGAATTCCAACAATCAATCCAATGTTTGTCCCCCAAATGCCATAGGAACTTCCCCCAAATTTTTTGGTTCCCTTGGCCGGAATCACGTAATCTAAAACCGATATGATTACAGTGACTAACAAAGCAATCCCTAAAATCCAATAATTTGCTGGAACAGCATTCGTAAAATAAAGTAATGCCAGCCCAACCCAACTCACACTTGGCCCGGGTAAAACCGGTAAAAAACTGCCAAATAAACCTGTAATAATGCATGCGAAACCAAGAATTAAAAGTAATATATCCATAAGTTTATTTTTAGTAATTTTGAAAGCACAAAAGCAACACGTATCTAGCTAATGAACAGAATTAAATTAATACAATTATTTTCAGTAACGTTCCTCTTAACGCTTTCTTTTTGGTCAGTAAACGCTCAGGAGAAAATAGTGCGCACAAATGATATGCTTTTGAAAGAGACCATTTACAATGAGAACAGAGCAAAAGTATTAAATTTTTCCTTGAAAGAGTTTGATGCACTATTTTTTGAGTTTTCCGATAAAAAATCAAATCCAAATTTAGTATTGACAAAGGAGGAATTCTATAAATATACGATTCAGATTGCTGTTTATTCAGATCGATTGGCAGCTTTGTATCCAGATCAAAAAGAAATCGCTGCCGAAAACAAAAAGAAATGGTTTGCTGAAAACTATGAAGATTATTTGCTTTCGAAAGCCTCTCAAAAAAAATAATTGTATTTTTATACAATATTAGTCCAATTCAAAAACATAACCTTGAAGCAGTATTACCTCTTTTTAGTATTTATATTTTTTAATTCCTGTCAATACTTTGACAAGCAAATTCCTTTGGAAAAGGAATTGTTGCAAAAGGAACTGAAATCCATCAACTGGAAAGAAGTCGATGAATACCCATCAGTAGTTGATTGTGAAAAAATAGAAGATAAAAAACAACGCCAACAGTGTTTTTTTGAGGTTTTAACGCAGCTGATTCAAGAGAAGTTGAGCATGGACACCCTTTCGATTCTCTATCCTGAACTGGATACGATTGAAGTAAAGGTTACTGTTTTTCCAAATGCAACCCTGCAATTTGAGCCTCACTTTCCAAAAGATTCCGTAACCTACGACAAAATAAAAATTGACAGTATTCTGAAAGCCCGTTTGGTTGGTTTCCCCAAAATAAATCCAGCTATCAAGCGAGGAATTCCTGTAAAAACACAATTTATACTTCCGGTCATTCTTAAAGTGGAGTAGTTATTAAAAAGGATTTTCGAATGAAGATTAAAGATTTTTGATTTCAGTAAACCTTTAGATATCTCCAATAATTATAAGCTAAAAACGGACAGTTTTAGTTTTTTAACCATGCGTTAAATCAAAAATCTACAATCTAAAATCTTCTCCCTTTCCATTCGTATTTTCCAAACAACGAATACAAAGCCACGCTCACACTAAAAAAAGGATAGAACAAACTACTCAAAATTAAATACTGCATTTTGGTTTTGGTTAAAAAATGATTGGCTTTATAAATCAAAACGGTATCAACAAGAAATTTTAAAAGGAAAAGCGAAACTATATTTTGAAACGGAATAATGCAAAGCATCGAGCATCCAAAACCTATAACCAAACCTAAATTCCCAGCAAAAACTAATATTCCCAATCCTTTTCCGAAAGCATTTTGATACGAACTTGTTTTCGATGCCCAACGAACGCGTTGGTGAAACAACGACTTCCAATCGTTTAATGGTTTTGTAGTGATAATTGTATTTTGAGATTTTAGATAATGAACTTTTTCAGGAGATTTCGCAACCCCTTTTTGCAAAAGGAAAACATCATCACCGCTTGCAATTCCATCGTTTCCTTCAAAACCATTCAGCTCTTGAAAAAAGAATTTCGTGTAAGCAAAGTTGGCGCCATTGCACATAAATCCTTTGTTGATACCAAAACTCCCAATGGTTGCACCTTGTAAACTCGCCAGATCCAATTGCTGGAAATGATGCAAAAATGAATTACCACAATCATACGTAACCGCGCCGGCAATCATCGCAACAGCATAAAGCTGAATGTAATTGTCCAATGTCAGTAACCAGTTTGTATTGAGGGTGCAATCTGCATCGGTGGTGATAATCCAGTCCGTATTTATAATTTGCATCGCAGTTACAATCGCATCTTTCTTGGGCGAATTAGACACCCGAATGTTCTTTATAACTGAAACTTTAAACTTTAAACTTGGAATTTTAAACTCTTCTTCAGAAAAATCATCAACCAAAATCACTTCGAATAATTTCATTGGATAATTCAACTTGGATAAACTTTCTAATAAAATGGGTAGATTTTCAGTTTCATTCCGAAAAGGAACAATAATCGAGAATTTTGTTTTTGGCGTTACCCCAGTATATTCAATTGTTTTTACTTTGGTAAAACCATAAATGAGTACAATTATCGCTAAGCAATAAGAGAGGATTATGAGGTATAAAACAACTGTAATCATAATTATTTTATAAAGTTTCGTCTCCCTCTCCTTTGGAACGTCCCAAAGCTTCGGGCGGGGATATGATTTTAAAATTCAATACATAATAAGTGCCAATTATCACGGGTAAAACCACATTCAAAAACCACATAAGTGTGGTTATAAAAATCACTATCCATTCGTTTACGCCAAGAATCCCGAAGAAATAAACCGCCACACTTCCTTTTACAGCAAAGTCCAAAAACTGAAAAGTGGGCAAAGAGGACGCTAGAAAATAAACGCTTGTAATCGTAGCAATAGCTATTAAATAAGGTAAGTCAACATCAAAAGCCAGAAACAAAAAGTAATATTGATGCGAAAAAACCAAAAAACGGCAAATGCCTAAAAAGATATTTTTCTGATGAATCGATTTTGGGATTTCATTAATTTTATGAATCAGTTTTTCGATAGAATACCCTTTTATAGTTATTTTTTTGAACGAAAATAGAACTATGAAAAGGAGGATTAGAATTCCAAAAAGCAGTGCTACCGTTTTTGTGGTAATCACATTGTACTGCGCATTGAAATACAATAACCCGAAAATTCCAAAAATAACGGTCAATATCATTTGGATTCCGTTACAAATCAGGTTTAGGAAAATCACTTTTTTAGTGTTTGATTTATCAAAAAACAATGCTTTTCCGGCATATTCTCCTACGCCATTCGGCGTAAAAAGTCCCGCGGTTAATGCGCCGAGAACTTGTTTTGTTGCTGCTCCCAAAGAGATTTTATGGATAAATGCGACTAAGTTTTGCCATTTCAAGATTTCAAAAAACCGATTCAAAACACTCAATAACAAAATAAACGCGATTCCGCCAATGGACTGGTTTTTCCGGAATAAAACGATGAATTTTTGCCAATCCAGTTTGTCGTTATTTGCCAATTGATTGTAAATAAAATAAAACGCACCGCCCACAATCAAAAGTTTGATTAGAAGTACGAGGAATTGCTTAGTTTTGTGTGGAATTGAAATCATTGTTACAAAGAAACAAAAACTTTGAACTTCGAACTTTAAACTTTAAACAAATCTTTTGTCAAACGAACGCATCATATTAGGAATTGACCCAGGAACGACGATTATGGGTTTTGGATTGATAAAAATTGTCAATAAAAAAATGGAGTTTTTGCAACTGAACGAATTGCAATTGTCTAAATACGACAATCATTATCAAAAGCTGAAAATTATTTTTGAACGTACGATTGAGTTGATTGATACACACAATCCAGACGAAATTGCAATTGAAGCGCCTTTCTTTGGTAAAAACGTACAATCGATGTTGAAGTTAGGACGCGCACAAGGTGTAGCTATGGCAGCAGGGCTTTCCAGAGATATTCCGATTACGGAATACGAACCCAAGAAAATAAAAATGGCAATTACAGGAAACGGAAACGCCAGTAAAGAGCAAGTTGCCAAAATGCTTCAGCAACTTTTAGGACTGAAAGAATTACCTAAAAATCTTGATAGTACCGATGGATTAGCAGCCGCGGTTTGTCATTTTTTCAATTCAGGGAAAGTAGTGGGTGCCAAAAGTTATACCGGCTGGGATGCTTTTGTAAAACAAAACGAAGAACGAGTTAAAAAATAGTGATCAATGTTCAGATTTTTAGTGTTCAGTAGTTTTGATTAAATTAGAGTATTCAGTTTTAAAAATGTACACATGAGATTTCAAGATTTATTGGCCTATAAAAAATCATTTGCATTAGCAATGAAGATTTTTGAAATAACAAAATCATTTCCAAAGGAAGAAACCTATTCATTGACAGATCAAATTCGGCGCTCTTCAAGGAGTGTTCCCGCAACTATTGCTGAAGCATATAGAAAGAGGATTTACCCAAAACATTTTTATAGTAAGTTGACCGATTCTGATGGAGAAAATTCAGAGACTCAAGTTTGGTTAGAGTTTGCTGTGTCTTGTAAATATATTTCCGAAGCTATTTATCAGGAATTTATTTCTGAAAGTTTAGAAATTGGAAAACTTGTTAATTATATGATATTGAACCCTGAAAAGTTTGGAGTTAAAAAGGAGTGATTAGTATTCAGTACATATATGATTACTAAATAACTGCTCACTGAACACTTTCTCATGACTGGACACTAAAAAACTGACCACTGACCACTTTCTTAAAACTGAACACTAATAAATGAGCGGAATCTACATCCATATCCCTTTTTGCAAGCAGGCGTGTCATTACTGCGATTTTCATTTTTCAACTTCGATGAAGAAGAAAGAAGAAATGGTTTTGGCTATTGCCAAAGAAATTCAAATGCGTAAAAGTGAGTTTGAGCTTCTCGACTGCGCTCGAAGTGACCATAAAATTGAAACCATTTATTTTGGTGGTGGAACACCTTCAGTTTTAACACCCGAAGAAATTAATTTTTTAATTGCGGCAGTTTATAGCAATTATTCTGTTTCGGAAAATCCTGAAATCACATTGGAAGCCAATCCGGATGATTTGTCAAGGGAACGAATAATCGAATTGGCTAAAAGTAAAATTAACCGACTAAGTATTGGGATCCAGTCGTTTTTTGAAGAAGATTTACAACTGATGAACCGTGCTCATAATTCGGCGGAAGCCAAAAAATGTTTGGAAGAAGCTACCAAATATTTTGACAATATTTCCCTTGATTTGATTTATGGAATTCCGGGAATGAGCAATGAAAAATGGAAACAAAATATAGAAACAGCTTTGAGTTTTGGGATTCCGCATATTTCTAGTTATGCGTTGACGGTAGAACCCAAAACCGCTTTGAATAAACTCATACAGACAGGAAAAATTGCGGCTCCTAAAGATGAAGTCGCCCAAGAACATTTTGCTATTTTGGTCGAAACGCTCGAAGCCAATGATTTTATCCATTATGAATTATCGAATTTTGGGAAGCCCAATTTTTTTTCCAAGAATAATTCGGCGTATTGGTTGGGAAAAAAATACTTGGGGATTGGTCCTTCGGCGCACAGTTATAATGGGATTTCCCGAAGTTGGAATGTTTCGAATAATTCAATTTATTTGAAATCCATTCAAGAAAATAAAGTACCAAATGAAACAGAAATCCTTTCGACAGCTGATTGCTATAACGAATATGTTATGACGGGTTTGCGTACGATTTGGGGCGTTTCTTTGGATAGAATAAAAACGGAATTTGGGGATGAATATTTGAAATATCTGAACAAACAGGCACAGAAATTCCTTGATGATGATTTAGTTTTTATCGAAAACAATATCTTGAAACCTACGCCAAAAGGAAAGTTTTTGACAGATGGAATTGCAAGTGATTTGTTTATCCTGAACTAGTTTCAGGATCTGTTAATTTTTAATTGATTCTTGTGTGAAAAAAGGATTTACATATATTTTGACTAATAAAAATGCCACTGTTTTGTATGTTGGAGCTACCAAAAATCTTAAAAATAGAATTGATTGTCATAGAAGTGGTATAGGCGGAGTTTTTACAAAAAAATATAATGCTACAATTTTAATCTATTTTGAGGAGTTTGATGATTTAAGTGATGCTTTTAAAAGAGAAAAACAACTTAAAAATTGGCATAAAGATTGGAAATGGAATATTGCAAAACTTTCAAATCCTGAATTAAAAGATTTATATTTGAACTTATAAAGTATCTCCAGATGAGATGCTGAAATAAATTCAGCATAAATGTTAGCAACCATCAACAACGAATTTAAAATCGATTTATCAAAACCCATTGATATTTCGATTCCTTTAACGAATACTGACGAGAATCCAATTGCTTGGTACATTGATAAGCCAGTAATTGAACCCGTGGTTTTTGGGGATTGGATCGGCAAAGTTTCCGAAGGGAAATCGTCTACCAATTTCAATACTATTTTCTTCAATCCACACGGACATGGAACTCACACCGAATGTTTGGGGCACATTACACGCGAATTTTACAGCATTAATCAATCGTTGAAACAGTTTTTCTTTTTGGCTGAATTGGTATCGGTTGTGCCGGAACTGCAAGGAGAAGATTCGGTGATTACAAGGGATAGCCTCTCGACTGCGCTCGATGTGACATTGAAGTTAGGTGTTTTAAAAGAAGCTCTAATTATTAGAACACTTCCTAATTTTAAAATAAAAAAGTCTTTAAAATATTCGAATACCAATCCGGCTTATCTTTCTGAAGAGGCCGCGCGTTTCATTCGCGAAAGCGGGATTAAACATTTATTGATTGATTTGCCAAGCGTTGATAAAGAAAAAGATGATGGAAAATTATTGGCACACAAAGCCTTTTGGAATGTAACTGATGTCAACAATCTGAATGCTGATGCGCGATTGGATTGTACGATTACCGAGATGGTTTTTGTGGGTGACGAAGTGGATGACGGCGGTTATTTACTGAATTTACAAATCGCATCTTTCGAGAATGATGCGAGTCCCAGTAAACCAGTTTTGTATGCTATTTTGAATATTGAATTATAAATTTTGAATGAAAATAATTTCATAAATGAACTTAGAAGCATATTACGAATATTGTTTGTCTAAAAAAGGAGTGACAGAACATTTCCCTTTTGATGAAGATACATTAGTATTTAAAGTGGGCGGAAAAATGTTTGCATTGTCGTCTTTAAATCAATGGGAGAAAGAACAGCCGTCTGTCAATTTGAAATGTGATCCGGAGCACGCTCAGGAATTACGTGCTGAATACGATGACATTCAGCCGGGTTTTCACATGAGTAAAACCCATTGGAATACAATTGCGATAAATGCTTCCGTTCCGGATGTGCTTATCAAGGAGTTGATTGATCATTCCTATGGATTGGTTCTCAAAAGTTTAACAAAGAAATTGCAGAGTGAAATTCAAGAATTAGAAAATTAGGCATTACTTTTGCGAAGAAACTCAGAATAAAAATTACAAACACATACTGAAATAAATTCAGCATATCATATGAAAGAACAATTTAAGAAGTTTTTAAACGAAGAACAAGATCCAAAAGCCATCGAAAAAATCGCTTCTAAATTGAGTGATTTATTGATGAAAAATGAAGAAATAGGCTATATCGCTGTTCAAAAAAAACCAGCGATTACCGTTTTGCCGGATAGTATTGTAATGACGAATAAAAGAATCATCATTTGTCAGCCAAAAAATTTGGGACTTTCGATGAATTTTATTGATTACACTTGGGACGAGATTGAAGGAACTTTTGTGAAAGAAAATATTCTAGGATCTGAGTTTTCTTTTACAACCAGAACAAATATGGAGGTTTCGATTGATTATATTCCTAAAATTCAGGCTCGAAAGATTTTTACGTATGCCAAAGAGCAATTGGATATCTTGAAAGTTGGCACTGTATTAAACGCAACCGTTATTGATGAAGTTCCGGTTGCTCCAATGGAAGAAGTGGAGATCATCGAAGAAATGGAAACGGAAGAAGTAACTAATTTTGCTGAATTAATGCCGGTTTCACAGCCAAATTTCACTGCTGAAAATCAAGAATTCGAAGAGGTAGGAATACCATCAAAAGACAAATCCTTAAGTGATTTATCACAAGATGAACTTTTTGAAAAATTACAGAATTATAAAAAATTGCTTGACAACGGATTGATCTTGCAAGGTGAATATGATGCTTTCAAAAAGGAAATTTTGAGTTATATGTAATTAGTCTTAAAGTCGAAAGTCATAAAGTCAAAAGGTAATGAAGTATCTTTTGACTTTATGACTTTAGACTTTAGACTTACAGTGTTCTTTTCTGCTTTTCTACAAAATTATTGGATTGTAATTCTAATAAATCGGTAGCATTTTTTCGTTGTAAATCATACAATTTGGTGTCGTCAGCAATATCTCCGTAGACTTTATCATGCATCGTAGCACTAGTTTTTACCAACAAAGTGCGTTGGTATTTGTCTTGTTCGATTGTTGCTTTCAACGCTGTTTCCAGATCTTCTAATTTATAGTCGTATTCACCTTTAGGGGATAAAAGTTTTGCAATAATAGGGGAGGTCTCTATAGCGAGAAATAACAACATGATGAAAAATGAAGGCAACCAAGGTAATTTGTCCAAGGCATTGATTCTTGCCATTAAACCATCAAATCCGTCAATAATAGGTTGGGTTTCGGTAACTTTCTTGTCTAAATCGGTTTGGAGGGTTTTAGTGTTTTTCTCCATTATAGCAATTTTAGCTAAGTTGGTTTTTTGTAAGGTGTCCAGTTCTTTTTTGGCTAGATCATGTTTGGCAATTTTTTGTTTAAAAACGGGTCCTTTGCCTATTTTTTTAGTTCCTGCAGTTCCTTCTGCCTCGGTAATGTATGTTTCGTAAAGGGTATTGACTTCTTTTTCTTTTTTGGCAATTTCCGATTTCAAACTGGTTATTTCAGCTTTGTTCTTGTCTAAATCTGATTTGAAATAATTCGCTACTTCTTTTTTATTATTCAAAGTCATGGCATTTTTCTCTTTCAATAAAACCGTGTTTATTTCTTTTTCGAAGATTTTAATTTCCAATGGTTTCGAAATCACTATTGCAATGATTATTGCTAAAATAATACGGGGAGTAGCCTGCAGAAATTCACTTCCGAATTTATCTCTTTTTCGAATAGTGGAAACAATAAAACGATCCAGATTGAATATAAGCAAACTCCAAACGATACCAAATGCGATTGCGGGATAGATACTGTCAAAGACGGTAAAAAGTGCATACGAGCTGGCTAGAAAAGCCATAACAGCGGTGAAGAAAACGGTGGCGCCAATACCAACATACTTGGTTTGTTCACCTTCGGAACAACCTTTAAGAAGGTCTTTGTCAGCTCCGGAACAAAGGATAAAAAATTGTTTTAACATGATTGATTTTTTGATTGCTTCGCCAGTTCGCTATTCTAGCTCGGGTGATTGATGATTACAAATTTAACGCCAAAAAATAAGTATTGTTGTAAATACTTGATATGTTTTTAATTAACAATTTTTACACATAAAAATAGAGCCGCTCTTTACGAACGGCTCTATTGGTTTTGAATTAATATTAACTTAAGCTAATGGTGCTCCTGCCATAATTTCGGCATTAGCAAATTCTTCAAATTTGGCGAAGTTAGCTTTGAATTTTTGAGCTAATTCCACCGCTTTTTTATCGTATTGTTCAGGGTCTTCCCAGGTGTTTCTCGGATTTAATATTTCAGTAGGAACATTTGGACAGGTTTGCGGTTTTGCAATTCCAAATACTTTGTGATTCTCATACGCAACGTCGTCTAATTCTCCGTTTAATGCTGCGGTAATCATGGCACGTGTGTATTTTAATTTCATTCGGCTTCCTATTCCGTATGGACCACCCGTCCAACCCGTATTGATTAACCAAACTTTTACATGGGCATCTTTCATTTTTTTACTCAACATTTCAGCATATTTTGTTGGGTGTAATGGCATAAATGGTGCACCAAAACAAGCCGAAAAATTAGGTTGCGGTTCTGTAATTCCAGCTTCAGTTCCAGCAACTTTTGCCGTGTAACCAGAAATAAAATGATACGCAGCTTGTCCCGGAGTCAGTTTAGAAATTGGAGGCAATATTCCGAATGAATCGGCTGTTAAGAAAAATATATTTTTGGGGTTTTCTCCAATAGAACCCGGTTGAATGTTATCAATATGATAAATAGGATAACTAACTCTGGTGTTTTGTGTGATGGAAGTATCCTCAAAATCAACTTGATTGGTGTCTTTTTTGAATACTACATTTTCTAGGATTGCTCCTTTTTTTATAGCTCTAAAAATGTCGGGTTCGTTTTCTTCAGAAAGGTTGATGACTTTTGCATAACAACCACCTTCAAAATTGAAAACTGTATTTTCATTAGTCCACCCATGTTCATCATCACCAATTAATTTTCTGTTTGGATCTGCTGATAAAGTTGTTTTTCCGGTTCCTGATAATCCAAAGAAAATGGCTGTGTCACCGTCTTTTCCAACATTGGCACTACAGTGCATTGGCAACGTGTTTTTGAAAACAGGTAAAATGAAATTCAATGCAGAGAAAATCCCTTTTTTCATTTCACCGGTGTAACCAGTTCCGCCTATCAAAACTACTTTTCTTGTAAAGTCAAGAATTGCAAAATTGCTCTGACGCGTTCCGTCTACAGCTGGATCTGCCATAAAGCTAGGTACGCAAAGTAAAGTCCAGTCTGGATCGAAGTTTGCTAATTCGTCCATTTCAGGTCTTAAAAACATATTGTAACAAAACAAATTTGCCCAAGGAGTTTCTGTGATTACACGAATATTTAATCTGTAATTTGGATCAGAACATACGTATGAATCTCTTACATAAACTTCTTTGTTGGACAAATAGGAGGTTACTTTGTTATAAAGTGTTTCAAAAGCATCTGATTCAAAAGGGATATTTACCTTCCCCCACCAAACTTGACTTTCACTGATGCTGTCTTTTACTATATAGCGGTCTTGTGGAGAACGGCCAGTATATTCACCTGTATTTACGGCTAATGCACCAGTTGAACTTTCAATTCCTTGACCTAATTTTATTGTTATGTCGTGTAATTCTTCAGGGGATAACTGGTAATGAATTTTTACATTTTCAATTCCTAATTCTTTTAACGAAATCGATTGCGAGAAAAGCGTGTTATTGACCATAAATTTATTGTTGTGTAGTTTCTTTTTATAGATTGCAAAAGTAGAAATTATATTTCAGATAGCCTTTGATTCTTTTAATTTTGTGATTTTTTATTGATAATATTCATCAATAAAACGCCCCAGGCCACTATTAATAGGAGTCCCCCAATGGGAGTCACGAATCCTATAATTTTAAAATCAAAAGAAGTAAGGTCGTTTGTCGCTAAAAGATAAATGGACCCTGAGAATAAAAGTACACCAAAAAGGACTAAAAAATAGATTGCTTTTTTAGCTTTTTGAGTGATGTCTTTCATTAGCCCAATAAACAATAAAAATAACGCATGGTACATTTGGTAGCGTACACCGGTTTCAAAAGTAGATAATTGTTCAATAGACAATACTTTTTTTAGGGCATGTGCGCCAAAAGCACCAAGAATTATTGCAATCATTCCTAAAATAGCTCCTGTTGAAAGTATTCTTTTGTCCATCTTGATTTTTTTATTACAAAAGTATCTCATCTGTCATTAAATCAAAAACGTTTTAGGAGATACTTTTTTAGTGGTTGATTAAACGTAAATCAGATTTCGCTTCTTGCATAATTTTTTCGTAACACTATTTGTTATAAATACAACAATTTTGTATGTTTGTGTTATAATTATAAAAAATGAAAACAATTTTAATCATCGGGGCAGGAAGATCAGCTTCATCTTTGATACATTATCTTTTAAGTAAATCAGAAAAAGAGAACTTGCATCTTATAATTGGTGATTTGTCTTTGGCTTTAGCTGAAAAAAAGACAAATAATCATCCCAATGCAACGGCGATTGCCCTAAATATTTTTGATGAAAATCAAAGAAAAGCAGCTATTGAGAAAGCTAATATTGTTATTTCGATGTTGCCGGCTCATTTGCATATTGAGGTAGCTAAGGATTGCATTATTTATAAAAAACATTTGGTTACCGCTTCCTACGTGAGTGATGCCATGCAGGAGTTAGATGCTGCAGCCAAAGAAAACAATCTGATTTTCATGAATGAAATCGGGCTCGATCCTGGAATTGACCACATGAGTGCCATGAAAGTGATTGATGAGATTAAAGAAAAAGGTGGAGAAATGCTGCTTTTTGAATCCTTTTGTGGCGGTCTTGTAGCTCCAGAATCCGATACGAATCTTTGGAATTACAAATTTACCTGGGCACCACGCAATGTAGTTCTCGCTGGACAGGGAGGCGCTGCCAAATTTATTCAAGAGGGAACTTATAAATACATACCGTACTGTAATTTATTCCGTAGAACTGAGTTTCTGGATGTAGAAGGATATGGACGATTTGAAGCCTATTCAAACCGGGATTCCCTAAAATATCGCAATGTGTATGGGTTAGATAATGTACTTACTTTATATAGAGGAACGATTCGGAGAGTTGGTTTTTCTAAAGCGTGGAATATGTTTGTGCAGTTAGGAATGACAGATGACAGTTACATCATGGAGGATTCTGAGAATATGAGTTACAGAGAATTTGTAAATTCTTTCTTGCCGTATCATCCAACGGATTCAGTGGAAATCAAGACTCGTTTGATTCTTAAGATAGATCAGGATGACATCATGTGGGACAAATTGTTAGAATTAGACTTGTTCAATCCGAATAAAAAAGTAAGTTTGAAAAATGCTACTCCAGCTCAAATTTTAGAGAAAATATTGACTGATAGTTGGACGCTTCAACAAGATGATAAAGATATGATTGTCATGTATCACAAATTTGGATACGAAATACATGGCAAAAAAGAACAAATAGATTCCAAAATGGTTTGTATTGGCGACGATCAAACGTATACAGCCATGGCAAAAACAGTGGGTTTACCCGTTGCGATGGCAACTTTATTAATATTGAATGGTAAAATCACGACTCCCGGAGTGCAATTGCCCATTCGCAAGGAAGTGTATGTGCCTATTTTAAAAGAATTAGAGGAATACGGTGTTGTTTTCAAGGAACAATCCATGTCGTATTTAGGATACAATCCGGATAAAGAGTTTAGTTAGTAGTTTTTTAGATTTTTAGTTTGATAAATCCGCTCCTTTTGAAGCGGATTTGTTTTTTAAAATTCTTTATTTATGCTGAGCGTAGCCGAAGTATGGGCGTGACCCTGCAAATTGCTTCGTCGTTCCTCCTCGCAACTTCGGGTCGGGCTGTTCGCTGCAATCTTTATGTTTTTAAAGAAAAAACATAAAGGATTTTCGCTACCATCCCTCACGAAAGGCATTCCATTGATACGCCGTTTATTTTATTAAATTGTAAGAAAATTTTAATATATTTGGAAACGCAAGGTGAAACAAACCTCAATTTATCTATCTTGATTTGGGTGCTTTTTGTAAGGTTTGTTTTGGTTATATATAAGTTAGGCACAATTTTTTTTTAAATCGAACATAAATGAAAAAAACTTTTCCAGGTTATTGTAAAAAGTCTGAAATTGAAATTAAGAAAATTTGGGGAAATGGAATTATTCTTTTTGATACAAATGTATTACTGAATCTTTATAGATATTCTGATTCAACGAGAGATACAATTTTAGATTTGATTGGCAAATTTTCAAAACAAATTTATTTACCACATCAAGCTGGACTAGAATATAACAGAAATAGATACGAAGTTATAGCAGAACAAGAAAAAGCATATAAAGAGTTTTTAGATAAAATCATACAAATTCAAAAAGATTTACAATCTACAAATAAACCTCCTTTTCTATCTACCAAAATAGATAAAACTTTAAATTCAGTATTTGAAGATGTGAATGCAGAGGTTCAAGAAAGTATCCAAAAATACTGTGATTATTTAAAAGATGATCCTATTTATAATAAAATCTCAAACCTTTTCGAAAATAGAATTACGGAGCCTTTTTCAAAACAAATTTTAGATGAAATTTATAAAGAAGGAAGCGAAAGATATAAAATGAAAATCCCTCCAGGATTTGAGGATGAAAAAACGAAAGATGGAACGCGTAAATTTGGCGATTTAATATTATGGAAACAAGTAATTGAGAAAGCAAAAGAATTAAAGAAAGATGTTATTCTTATCACAGATGAACGTAAAATTGATTGGTGGTGGAAAATAAAAGATGGTAGAAATATGGGACCAAGACAAGAACTTGTTGAAGAAATTAAAAATCAAGCAAATGTTGATTTTCACATGTATTCTTCAGAAAGGTTTTTAAGTTATGGGCAATCATTTTTAAATGAGCAAATTAATGAAAAAGCTTTACAAGAAATTCAAGCTATGAAAAAGGCTGAAATGGATGAAATTAAAAGATTACGCTTTAACGAATTCAAATTCAATGAAAAAGAATTGAAAATCAACGAAGAAATTGAATATTATAAAAACAGAGTTAACGAGATCAATCATAAAAAACATGAATTAGAAATCCATATCCACAATTTAATTTCCGACGCACACCCAAATGACGAAATTCACGAGCACATTCACAATTTAGGTATACATAAAGCAGCATTTGATCAAGAGAAAAACGAGCTAATTAATCGTATATCCGATTTAGAAAAAAGTACACTGAAAAATAGAAAAAATGATAATTACATCGATGTTAATAGTCGATTAAGAAAATTTCTTTATGAAAAGGATAGCGAATTATAAAAAACTGTGCTTAACAGCGATTTCACGAATTTTCGGTTTTAGGCTTAATTTGAAATTGGTCTTATATTTTGGAAATTCGTGCTTAACTGAAAAACAAATCTTAATTTAGTCCCAAAACTCGCCAAACGGCGGGACGATAAAATTACCAAAAAAAATCCGCTCATTGTTGAACGGATTTGTCTTTTTAGGATATTATGATTTTGATTGTAAAGTTATAGGTAAGCTATACATTACTCTCACAGGAACGCCGTTCATTTTTCCGGGAATCCATTTCGGGCATATTTTCAAAACACGGATGGCTTCTTCACCGCTTCCAAAACCAATATCTCGTATGTTTTTTATGTCGCTTAAACTGCCGTCTTTTTCTATTATAAAGGTGACGTATATTTTTCCTTTTAAGTTAGGTTGTGATGGCGTTTTATAATTCTCGCCTACAAATTTGTAAAATTCTGATATTCCTCCAGGAAAATCTGGTTTTTCAGTTATTCCAGCAGTATTATAGACTTCATTTTCTCCTTTTTGGACAAATTGATTTTTAGAATCGTACGTATCTATTTCAATTACTTCAGGAGCTCCTTTGCTTAAAATCGCCAGAAGTTCCTCGTTTGTAGGCAACTCTTTTTGCTTGGATAGGATGGAAGGTATTGCCCTCTTTTCTATAGGAGTTAGTTCATTGTATTTTTTTTCGCTGGCAATCTTTCCTTTTTCGTCTTTAATTTTAAAAGTAGTTTTGTCGTAATACGTTTTAAATAAATTTCCAGGTTTTACAGGAGTAGTTTCTTTTTTTATATTGGTTTCTTGCGCAACGACTTTCGTACACAATAAAAAGAATAAGGCAGTTACTACAGGAATTAGCATTGCTTTTTTTAATAAAGCTTCTGTTTTTGATGTGGTTTTTGTCATCATGAGTAATCGTTTTTTAGTTATTAAATAATTCAAATTACTGGCCAAGTAAAAAGTTTGGTTCTCGTTTGCTTTCGATAGTAATAAAGATTGGTAGAACGGAACGTTGTTATAGGAGGTCACGACTTTCTCATCGGCAAGAAATTCGTGGTTGAGTTGAATGGCTTTTTTGTAAAAAATAAAAATAGGGTTGAACCAAAAAATGGTTTTCAATAGTTCGATGAATAAAATATCCAAAGTGTGTTTTTGGGTTACATGTGTGAGTTCGTGGGTGTACAATTCAGCTTCAATTTGACGGTTAGTGTATTCCGTCTCGTTGATGAAAATCGTGTTCAGAAAAGTGTGCGGCAGTGTTTTTTCGGGTACCAAAATCAATTGGGCATTCTTATAGTCAATCGGCGTATTCGATTTCATTTTAGACGAAATCTTGTTGATATTGCTGATAAAACGTGTCGCCAAAACGAGTGTTACTAAACCATACAAACTCCATAATCCTATTGCTAAATAGTTTGTTTCTTCAAGTATTACGGTGCTTCCTTGTAGTATCTGGATATTTGCTGGATTGACGGTAGGTTGTGCTATTTCCTGAATCACTTCGATGGTTATAAATGGAAGTATCATCGAAAAAACAAGACTGAACAACAAATAAAATCTATTGAATACGTGTATTTTTTCTTTTTCCAAAAACAAATAATACACCCCCAATAGCACGAATAAAGTAATTGTCGATTTGATCAGAAAGTCACTCATTTTTTCTTTTTTTGAATTTCACTGTCAATTATTTTCTTGAGTTCTTCCAGTTCGGTTTGAGACAAATTGGTTTCGGTGGTAAAGAAAGATGCGAATTGTGATGCCGAATTATTGAAGAAATTGCTAATCAATCCGTTGACGTGTTTCGAGAAATAATCCGTTTTTTTGACCAAAGGATAATATTCCCGAGAGTTCCCAAACTCCCTGTAGGCAACAAATTGTTTGTCAATCATTCTTTTCAATAAAGTAGCCACGGTTGTCGTAGCCGGTTTTGGTTTTGGATAGGCTTCCAGCAAGTCTTTCATAAAGGCTTTCTCGAGTTTCCAAAGGTGTTCCATTACTTGTTCTTCGGCGTTCGTTAGTTGTTGCATGTTTATTTAATTTCTATTTCGGAAAGAGATGCTCCGTTATTGTATTTCTTTATTGTTATTAGTTTTCCATGTTCATTAAAGAAGTTCCAGTCACCAAAATAAAACCAATGCGCGTATTTATCGCTCGTTTCCATTTTTGTTTTTCCTTTGGACTGTATTTTTCCATTTTCATGATAAAAAGTAGTGCTGCAAATGTTGTCTTTGTATTTTTCTCTTTTTATGATTCTGCCATTTAAGTAATAACTCCATTTTTTTACGGGATCTCCTTTTCTGTATTTTCCAATTGATTTATAATGGGAACTATCCTGGGAGTATTGTTCAATCCAGAGTCCTTCTCTGAGTTTGTTTTTCATTTGATTGGTTTTGCAACCAAAAACCAAAAATACCAAGCCGATTACAATACTAGTTTGTCGCATAAAATGATTTTGTTCTACGAAAATAGAGTTAGCTCTACAAATGTAGAATATAAAACCAAATAAACAAATTTTAAATAAAAATATTTGGTAGTCAGTGATTTGCGTTAAGGATGGAAGTGGAAATCCTTTTTATTTTTTTTCTTTAAAAAATAAAAAGATTGAGAACGGACAGCCTGACCCGCTATTTTCAGCGGGGAACACCAAAAAAAAATCCGCTTCTTCTAAACTGCTCCAAATAGTGTTTAACTTTTTTGGGGCAGTCTAGAAGAAGCGGATTTAGAATAGGATTTAAAAGGGAATTTACACCTTCATAATTTCAGCTTCTTTCACCACTAAAAGTTCATCTATTTTCCTGATGAAAGTATTCGTTAAGTTTTGAACTTCTTCTTCGGCACTTTTGCAAATGTCTTCTGATGTTCCTTCTTTTTCTAATTTTTTAATCTCGGTATTAGCGTCTTTTCGAGCATTTCGAATACCCACTTTAGCGTCTTCGGCTTCTACTTTGGCTTGTTTGGCAAGGTCGCGTCTTCTTTCCTCGGTCAGTGCGGGAACACTGATGATAATTACATCACCGTTATTCATGGGGTTAAAGCCAATGTTAGCAACCATAATTGCTTTTTCAATTACGTGTAGCATGTTTTTCTCAAAAGGCTGTAACGTAATCGTTCTGGCATCAGGGACACTGATTTTTGATACTTGCGAAAGCGGTGTCGCAGATCCGTAATAATCTACAAAAACACTTCCCAGCATGGCAGGAGATGCCTTTCCGGCACGTATATTCAAAAATTCTTTTTCTAAATGCGCAATAGAACCAGTCATGGATTCCTTGGTGCTATCTAATATAAATTCAATTTCTTCAGTCATAATTTAGATTTTTAGATTTTTAGATCTTTAGACTTCTTAGATTTATTACGTTTTTAGATTTTTTAGATTTTTAGTTTTGCTAATCATCGGGTTTATCTATCTAACAGTCTAACAAGTCTATTATATATTTACTACGGTTCCTATGTTTTCTCCTTCGCAGATTTTCAATAAGTTGCCTACTTTATTCATATCGAAAACTACGATTGGTAATTTATTTTCCTGGCTTAGTGTAAATGCAGTCGTATCCATTACATTCAATCCTTTTTTGAGGACATCTTGAAAGGAAATAAAATCGAATTTCACGGCAGATGGATTTTTTTCCGGATCACAATCATACACTCCATCCACGCGAGTTCCTTTTAGAATCACATTGGCATTGATTTCTATACCTCGTAACACCGCTGCGGTATCTGTTGTGAAATAGGGATTTCCTGTTCCGGCTCCAAAGATTACGATTCTTCCTTTTTCAAGGTGTCGATCTGCTCTTCTTTTGATATACGGTTCTGCAATGGACTCCATTTTTAAGGCCGTTTGCAAACGGGTTTTCATTCCTTTTTCTTCCAGTGCGCCTTGTAATGCCATTCCGTTGATAACTGTGGCCAGCATTCCCATGTAATCTCCTTGCACTCTGTCCATTCCTGCGCTCGCTCCGGCAACTCCTCTAAAAATATTTCCACCACCTATTACAATCGCTATTTCTACCCCTTTATCATGAATTAATTTAATTTCATCAGCGTATTCAGCTAGTCTTTTTGGGTCAATTCCGTATTGCAAGTCGCCCATTAAAGCTTCCCCACTTAGTTTCAGAAGAATTCTTTTGTATTTCATGTGTGTGTTGAGTTGATTGGTGCAAATATAGACATATTCTGTTTTTTAAAAAACGGGTTATTTAAATTTTATAAATTTAGTTTTTCGTAGGCTTTTTTGGCGGCTTCATAGCCAATGTTAAATACGGCATTCATCTTCACTTTATTGGTTTCAAAGGTGCTGTAAAGACACAAATCCTTTGGTTCGATAACCCAGTCACAAATATTGAATTTATGCAGGTTTGAATTTGCCGAAAGGATATCAAAGGCCCGCGTAGTTACGGATTTAATAGAATTTAAATCTTTGGCTTCAATTTTTTGAATCGGACTCACATAAACCCCTATTAAGGTGTCGCATTGTCCTTGTAAAATATCAGTGGGAAAATGATTCAATATCCCACCGTCACTGTATATTTTTCCTTTAATTTCATAGGGAGACAAAATCCCGGGAAATGCAGAAGAAGCTAAAATAGCATCGATAATTGTTGTTTGTGGGTCAAAGATTTTTAATTTTCCGCGAACCATATCAGTTGCCGTAATTTGGATAGGGATTTTCAAATCATTTAATGTGGCATCTTTAAATATACTGTGAAAATAAGTTTTGAAGGATTCAGAATCAATTAATCCGGCTTTTTTGAACGTTAAATGCTTCCAGTGAAATAAGTATATCGATTTAAAAAATTCCAGAATTTCTTCGGGCGTTTTTCCCCAAGCATACATGGCGCCAACAATTGAACCTGCGCTTGTTCCTGCCATTTGAGACGGACGGATGTTTTGCTCCTCTAAAAATTTAAGCACACCAGCATGAGCTATACCTTTAGAGCCTCCGCCGGAAAGTACTAATCCTATCGATTTTGTTTTTAAATCCATCTTTTTTATTTGTGATAAAATTACTCTTTTTGTGGAATTGAAAGTGATATATATCATATTTATGCTCCAGTTTTGTGGTAACTTTGTGAAAACAAATAATTCATTATGAAAATTCCAGTAGCTAAAGCATTGTTTAATAGTCACTCGTATCCGGAGTATAGAAAACTAGTTTCAGATTTATTACTTGAAGGGAAATCAACTGGTCATGAACAATCGGAAGATTTAAAACACTATAGTGAGTTAAATGAAACTCGAATGAATCGTTTGGATAAAACGATGAAAATTACCGATGAGAATAGTCTGAAATTAAAGAACTTAAAAGGGGAATACATTTGGTTGGTGATTTCCGAAGGTTGGTGCGGTGATGCTGCCCAACTACTGCCAATTATCAATAAAATGGCAATTGATTCCGGTAAAATTGAATTGAGGATTGTTCTGCGTGATGAAAATGACGAATTGATGAAGTTGTTTTTGACTAATAAAAAGAAATCAATTCCAATTGCGATTGTCGTAGAGAAAGAAACAGGAAGTGTTCTTGGGAAATGGGGTCCTAGACCCACCGGTGCAACCGATTTAATTACAGATTATAAAAAAGAGTTTGGCGTTATTGACGAAACAGCAAAAGCCAATTTACAATTGTGGTATTTAAATGACAAAGGAATAAGTACTCAAGATGAATTGGTTAGTTTGATGCTTGATTTGGAACAATAGAATTTCATAAATCACATATAATTATTACTTTTTTGTCTCATAAAAGCCTTGAAAGTTCTCACAAATTACAAGAAATTATGATCTAGTGGTACAATTTTCAATGTAATTAGCGCCTGATGTTCTGTGTTTATTGGCGTTTAATAATTAAGTTTATTTTTTGTTAATTTTTTTGTGTATCGAAAAAATATTTGTAAATTGATGATTGCCAACCAGATCTATTGTTAATTTACTTTTTTTATTGGTGTTTGAATATTGTTTCACAACTTAAAAAACAGCATCATGAAAAAACGATTTGAAAAGTTTTATGATTATTTGTCCCATTTACTATTTGGAGGTAAAAAAGCAACTAATTATTAAACAATCGGCGTGAGCCTAGTAGACAAATAGAGTATGGATTAAAACTACTTTAACTTTAGAAAAAACACATCGCAAATTCAATTTTAATTTTGGATATGTCATGTGTTTTTGCTTTTGGGCATTATTCTGAAGTAAGACTTTCTTCAAATAAAGTAACGTCCAGGGCATCAGTCACATTATAATCGCCAATTTTTGTTCGACGCAAAACGGTTAAATGGGAGCCTGAATTCATGGCTTTTCCAAAATCAAAAGCCAGAGAACGAATGTAAGTTCCTTTGCTGCAAACAACTCTGAAATCTATTTCCGGAAGTGCAATTCGAGTGATTTCAAATTCGTGAATAGTTGTTTTTCTGCTCGCAATTTCTATTGTTTCTCCAGCGCGTGCATGTTCGTATAAGCGCACGCCATCTTTTTTTATAGCCGAAAAAATGGGTGGTTTTTGGTCTATTTCTCCTAAAAACTGTTTTACGGTTTCCTGAATTAAAGCTTCGTCAATATGTTCTGTTGGGAAAGTTTGATCGATTTCAGTTTCTAAATCATAGGAAGGGGTTGTGGCCCCAATATAGAACGTTCCGGTGTATTCTTTGGCTTGACCTTGAAGTTCCGTGATTCTTTTGGTAAATTTTCCGGTACAAACTAAGAGCAATCCAGTTGCCAAAGGATCTAAAGTTCCGGCATGACCAATCTTAAATTTTTTTGGAAGATTAATTTTACTGATTAAAGCCCATTTCATTTTATTTACCGCCTGAAAAGAAGTCCAATTCAAGGGTTTGTCAATGAGTAAAATTTGTCCGTTTTGGAAATCTTCGGCAGTCTTCAAATGAATTTATTTAAAATATGAAAAGTAAATCAGTAAAAATATCCCTACTATTATGCGGTACCATCCCCAAGGTTTGAAACCGTATTTTTTGATAATTTCAATGAAGAATTTAATAGCGATAACGGCAACAATAAAAGCAACAACATTTCCTATGAAGAACAATTGTATGTTTTCGTTTGATTTCAGAATCAATTCATAACCTTTCATTTGTGATGTTTCGTAGGTTTTCAGGAATACGGAATAGCATGTTACTGCCATCATCGTTGGAACCGCTAAAAAGAATGAGAATTCTGCTGCAGCGTGACGCGTTAACCCTTGTTGCATACCACCAATTATAGAAGCGGCAGAACGACTTGTTCCGGGCATCATGGCTAAACATTGCCAAAAACCGATGGTTACTGCTTTTTTTATAGTAATGTCTTCTTCTTGAAGAACCGTTGGACTTTGAAAACGACTGTCTATAAATAATAAAATGATTCCGCCTAAAATTAATACAATCGCTATAGGAATAGGATCTCCAAGAACCGCTTCAATCTTGTCATCGAATAATTTCCCTAAAACCAAAGCTGGAATTACGGCACAAATAAGTTTTATGTAAAAGTTGATTGCAACACTTTTTGAAGAGAAATCGAAAAATTTCTTCCAATATAAAGCGACAACAGCCAGAATGGCTCCAAATTGAATGGAAACCTGAAATAGTTTCACAAAATCATCCTCTTGAATTCCGAAATATGAACTTAGAAAAACCATGTGAGCTGTTGAAGAAACAGGAAGATATTCTGTTAATCCTTCGATAACAGCAATTAAAAATGCTTGTAATGTATTCATTTATGCTTTTTTGGGATTCTTAAGAATGGCATAAACGGTAATTCCAAAACCGATTAAAACGGTAGTTGGCGCCAGTCGAATTCTTCTGAAATTGAAGATGTCTTCATTGAAAACATTTGGGTCATCACTTCCTCCGCCAGCCATTAGAATAAATCCCAAGGCAATTACTACTATCCCGACTAATAGTATTTGATAGTTTATTTTATCAAAAAGAAATTCTGGTTTCTGATCGTTATTTTCCATTTATGCTGAATTTAGTTCAGTATGACTACTAACTGTTATTTTTTCATTTTTTTTCACTGAACACTGCGACTGAACACTAATAAAGATCGTCCGTTCTCAAGTTCAAGAAACGTTGTGTAGCAAAGTACGTGCTTAACCAAGTAATTAAAACGCCAATTGCTAAAACGGCCAATAATACCAATCCAATCATAGCTTTATCTTCTAAAATACCAAGATTTGGAAAACTCGTTTCAACATAAATTAAAACACCGATTAATGCTAAAACCGCCAAAGCTGCTCCAATCATTCCCAGTTTTATGCTTCGCATCACAAAAGGTTTTCTGATAAAGGCTTTGGTAGCACCTACCATTTGCATAGTTTTGATGATAAATCGGTTCGAATGTATCGATAAACGCAAGGAACTATTGATTAGTAATACGGCAATAACAGCAAGGAATCCGCTGATTATTAAAATCCACATACTGACTTTTTTGATGTTATCGTTCACTAAATTCACTAATTGTTTGTCATATACAATATCCGAAATCATGGCATTTTTGCGTAAGCCAGCTTCAATTTTTGTTATACTGTCCTTAATAACATAATCTCCTTTCAAGTGAATATCATAAGAATTTTGCAATGGATTTTCACCTAGAAATTCCATAAAATCCTCACCAATAATATCCGTATGTTCTTTAGCGGCAGCTTCTTTAGTAACGTAAGTGTAAGATTTTACGAATGGACTTGTTTTTATTTGGGTTCCAAAAGCTTTTACTATACTGTCATTGGCTTCGTTCTTGAAAAAAACCGTCATGGCAATATTTTCTTTGAAATCGTTGGCTAATTTTTTGGAATTTATAATAAAAAGTCCCAATATTCCCAACAGAAATAAAACTAAGAATACACTTAGCACTACTGAAAAATAAGAGGAAATTAACCGGCGTTTTTGAAAATTATCAAAGGAAGAACTCATAGTTTATTGAAATTATTGGGTAAAAATAATAAAGAATTTCTTTATTTGAAGTTAATAACGCTCAAAGTTTCAACTTTCGTACAATAAACGTAAATTTGCGACCTGAAATTAGTCACTGCAATAAAACTTAGAACCTTAGTTACTCATTTGCTCAGAACCTTATAAAAATGACCTGAGTGCGCGATAGCATGAATCCATTAAAAGAACAATTAAGAAAGTAGAATGACTTGAGTGTGCGACAGCATGACTCCATTAAAAAAACAATTAAGAAAGTAGAATGAAATACAATCCGAACGAAATAGAAGCCAAATGGCAGCAATATTGGTTAGACAACGCAACGTTTAAAGCCGAAAACAACTCAGCAAAACCTAAATATTACGTACTTGATATGTTTCCGTATCCATCTGGAGCAGGATTGCATGTTGGGCATCCGCTGGGATACATCGCCTCTGATGTGTATTCCAGATACAAAAGACATCAAGGTTTTAATGTGCTGCATCCCATGGGTTACGATAGTTTTGGTTTGCCTGCGGAACAATATGCGATACAAACGGGTCAACGCCCGGAAGATACTACTTCGGTAAATATTGACGGAGGAACGGATAAAGAAGGAAATAAAATTGCCGGATACAGAAAGCAATTGGACAAAATTGGATTCTCTTTCGATTGGAGTAGAGAAGTGCGTACTTCAAATCCGGATTATTACAAGCATACCCAATGGATTTTCATTCAATTGTTCAATTCTTGGTACAATAAAAACAGCGATAAAGCAGAAGATATTTCTACTTTGATTTCCATTTTTTCAACAGAAGGAAATGCAAGTGTCAATGCGGTTTGCGATGATACTATTGAAGCTTTTTCAGCAAATGAATGGAATGCTTTCGCAAATGAGCAGCAGGAGCGAATTTTGCTGCAATACAGATTGACGTATTTAGCCGAGACTGAAGTAAACTGGTGTCCGGGATTGGGAACGGTTTTGGCGAATGACGAAATCGTAAATGGTGTTTCAGAGCGTGGCGGTTTTACGGTTGTTCGAAAAAAAATGACGCAATGGAGCATGCGAATTTCGGCTTATGCAGAACGTTTGTTGCAAGGCTTAAACGATATTGACTGGAGCGAAAGCATCAAAGAAAGTCAACGGAACTGGATTGGGAAATCCGTTGGAGCGACAGTTTCTTTCAAAGTCGAAAGTCAAAAGTCAAACGCCGAAAGTGAGCAACAATATATAGACGTATTCACAACGCGTCCTGATACAATTTTTGGAGTTACGTTCATGACATTGGCGCCAGAACACGAATTAGTTTCTCAAATTACTACTCCGGAACAAAAAGCAGCAGTAAAAGCGTATGTAGAAAAAACGTCAAAACGTTCCGAAAGAGAACGTATGGCTGATGTTAAAACCATTTCGGGCGTTTTCACCGGAGCGTATGCCGAACATCCGTTCACGAAAGAACCCATTCCGGTTTGGATTGGGGATTATGTTTTGGCAGGTTACGGAACAGGTGCAGTTATGGCGGTTCCTTGTGGTGACGAAAGAGATTATGCTTTTGCGAATTTCTTCAAAGGGCAACAAGGCATGCAGGAAATCAAAAACATTTTTGCAAACATCGATATTTCTGAAGTGGCGTATGGTTCGAAAGACAATGTGATTATCGCCAATTCGGATTTCCTAAACGGACTGACGTATAAAGAAGCGACTAAAAAAGCGATAGAAGAGTTAGAAAAGCTAAACCAAGGAAAAGGAAAAATTAATTACCGTTTGCGTGATGCTGTTTTCTCTCGCCAGCGGTACTGGGGAGAGCCGTTTCCAGTATATTATGTGAATGGTTTGCCAAAAATGATTGATGCGCAACATTTGCCAATCATCTTGCCGGAAGTAGAGAAATATTTACCAACCGAAGACGGGCAACCACCTTTAGGAAACGCTTTGGTTTGGGCTTGGGACAGTGTTCAGTGTTCAGTGGTTAGTACTCAGTTAGTCGATAATGTGACTATATTTCCTCTTGAATTGAACACGATGCCGGGTTGGGCGGGAAGTTCCTGGTATTGGATGCGGTATATGGATGCGCACAATGAAAACGAATTTGCAAGTAAAGAGGCACTGGCGTATTGGGAAAGCGTAGATTTATACATTGGCGGCAGCGAACACGCCACCGGACATTTATTGTATTCTCGTTTTTGGAACAAATTCCTAAAAGACAAAGGTTTTGCACCTACCGAAGAACCATTTAAAAAACTGATTAATCAGGGAATGATTTTGGGGATGAGTGCATTTGTTTATCGACTAGCTATTACAAGTGTTACTGGCAATAGTAATTTGGATGTAATTGGAGATGTTAAGAATATTTATATTTCACATTTTTATATAAAAGAATTAAATAAGTTTTTCGCAAATATTGATGATAGAGACCAAGTATCTGTAGATGTTAAATCAGATGGACTTTATTATAATCATTATAAAATTGACAACAATATTTTTGATGAGTTAAGTAAAAATATATTTAAGAGTTTAAAATCGAATGTTGATTCGATAAGACTAAATGAAGATTCTTTTGACAAATTACACGCAGATGTTTCAATGGTTAATTCTTCAGATGAATTAGATATTGAAAGATTCAAGAGCTGGAGAGAGGATTATGCAAATGCAGAATTTATTACGGAAGTAAACGGAAAATACATAGTCGGTCGTGAAATCGAAAAAATGTCCAAATCCAAATACAATGTGGTAACGCCGGATGATATTTGTAATGAATACGGAGCAGATACGTTGCGTTTGTATGAAATGTTCTTAGGACCATTGGAACAAGCGAAACCTTGGAATACCGCAGGAATTTCGGGAGTTTTTGGTTTCTTGAAAAAACTGTGTCGTTTGTATTTTGATGAAAATGGTTTGATTGTTACCAATGACGAACCAACCAAAGACAACTTAAAATCATTGCACAAAACCATCAAAAAAGTGGCGGAAGACATTGAGAGTTTCTCTTTTAATACATCGGTTTCTCAGTTTATGATTTGTGTAAATGAATTGTCAACGCAGAATTGTCATTCTCGTGCCATTTTGGAACCATTAGCGATTGTAATTTCACCGTATGCGCCACACATCGCCGAAGAATTATGGTCGTTGTTAGGAAATACAGGTTCTGTTGCAACGGTTGCTTTTCCAATATTCGAACCGGCACATTTGGTAGAAAGCAGTAAAGAATATCCAGTTTCTTTCAATGGGAAAATGCGTTTCACGATGGTTTTACCTTTGGATTTAACCAAGGAACAAATTGAGGAAATTGTAATGAAAGACGAACGAACCATCAAACAATTAGAAGGAAAAACGCCAAACAAAGTGATTATTATTCCGGGAAAAATTATCAATTTGGTGGGGTAAATTTTAACAACGTAATGTTGTAGAGACGCACTGCAGTGCGTCTCTACCTGTGCGATAATCATTACAGTTAAATCCAAATTCCAAAATCATTTTTGGGATTTGGATTTTTTTCTTTCCATTTTGTGAATGCCAAATTGACATTGTAAAAAATTGGTTCAGATTTTGATGTTTCTTTTATAGTTTTAAACAATACAATTAAAAAAACAAAAATATGGGAATGGGTTATTTGATTCTTGCCGGAGCAATTATGCTTTTCAGCTGGTTAGTTAGTTCAAGACTAAAAAGCAAATTTGAACATTATTCTAAATTACAATTACAAAACGGAATGTCAGGCGCTGAAATCGCCGAAAAAATGCTTGCCGATAACGGAATTCGCGATGTGAGAGTAATCTCTACACCGGGACGTTTGACAGATCATTACAATCCCGTAGATAAAACCGTTAATCTAAGTGAGGCGGTTTACAACCAACGCAATGCGGCTGCGGCTGCTGTTGCGGCTCACGAATGTGGTCACGCCGTACAACACGCTGTGGGATATCAATGGCTAACCATGCGGTCTAAATTAGTGCCTGTGGTAAATGTAGCCTCTACGTACATGCAATGGATTTTGCTAGGAGGAATCTTGATGATGAAAACTTTTCCACAATTGCTATTGGTAGGAATTATCATTTTTGCCGCAACCACTTTGTTTTCGATTGTTACTTTGCCAGTCGAATATGACGCGAGTAATCGGGCATTAGCTTGGTTAGAAAATAAAAGAATGCTGACGCCACAAGAACATGCTGGAGCTAAAGATTCCTTGAAGTGGGCCGCCAGAACATATGTAGTGGCCGCTTTAGGATCCATTGCCACACTCTTGTATTATGTTTCGATTTATATGGGTGGAAGAAGAAATTAGATGCTCGCTTAAAATATATAAATCCGTCTTGTGTAAGTACAAGACGGATTTTTTTGTAATTAGCATATCAACGATTAACTGATTCAACCAAAAACTACAGTTGAATTTGTCTTTCAATTTGTTGGTCTAATGATATAAAGGTTTCTGTTCTGGAAACACCTTCTATCGCTTGAATCTTGGTGTTGAGCAAATGCATTAAATGTTCATTGTCCCTACAAATAATCTTGATTAATATTGACCAGTTTCCAGTGGTATAATGGCACTCCAACACTTCAGGAATTTTCTTTAAATCCCTTACGGCTTCTGGATTTCGGGCGGCTTTGTCCAAATAAATCCCAACAAAAGCCATGGTGTTATACCCTAGAATTTTATTGTTTACCGTGAACTTTGACCCCGAAATAACGCCGGATTGCTCCAGTTTTCGCAAACGTTGGTGAATAGCCGCTCCTGAAATCCCTATTTTATTGGCGATTTGAAGAATTGGTTTTCGGGCATCTTCCATCAAGTCGCGTAAAATTTCTTTGTCGATACCGTCAATTTCCACTATTAAAGAATTAATTTTCATGAGTTGTTTTTTTAAACCTAAATATGAATTATAGTTTAGATTGGAAATCAAATTTAAATAAAAAGTGATTAATAAAAGGAATAGGACGTCTTTTTTTAAATCGACGTCATAAAAAAAGCCATTCGGATTGCGAATGGCTTTGGTAATTGGATTATATTACTAATTTTTATTTTCCTTTGTTGACTTCAATAATGTATTTTTCCAAAGCCATTGTCATGGAAGGTGTTGCTGGTGTTGGTGCAAGAATATCGACTCTTAAACCGTGGTCCAACGCTTCTTTTTGAGTAGTGCTTCCAAAAACTGCAATCCGAGTGTTGTTTTGCTCGAAGTCTGGGAAGTTCATAAACAATGATTTTATTCCGGTTGGGCTAAAGAAAGCCAAAACATCATAATATACATCGGCTAAATCGGATAAATCGCTCATTACGGTTCGGTAAAAAACAGCTGGAGTCCAGTCTACTTTTAGTGCGTTTAGCGTTATTGGCGCATCAGCATTCAATTGGTCTGAAGCAGGCAATAAGAATTTCTCGTCTTTGTATTTTTTTATCAGTGGCGATAAATCAGCAAAATCTTTTGGTCCAACGTATATTTTACGTTTTCTATACACTACGTATTTTTGCAGGTAAAAAGCAATAGCTTCTGATTGGCAGAAGTATTTTAACCCTTCGGGAACTTTATAGCGCATTTCATCAGCTACTCTAAAAAAATGATCTACGGCATTTTTACTCGTTAAAATAATTGCGGTGTAATGATTGAGATCGATTTTTTGAAGTCGAATCTCTTTTGCATTAACTCCTTCTACATGAATAAAAGGTCTGAAATCAATTTTTACTTTATGCTTTTGTTGAAGTTCAAAGTAAGGGGAATTCTCCACTTTAGGCTCAGGCTGTGACACCAAAATTGTTTTCACTTTCATATTTAACGGTTTCTAGGCACTCCCTTTTGTAAACCAATAATACATAAAATAATAGGGTGCTATTTCAAGAGCGCAAAGATATAAAATAAAATAAAACAACTTACCGAATATTATATTTTGATAGTTTTTTATTGAAATAAAATAAGTTAAAATATTCATTATCAAGATAATAAACATTATTATCAATGGAATATTTCTTGAAAATGAGTCGTAATAAAACAAAATTATATTCAATGGCAGTATGAATAGTCCAATATAGGTTCTGTAAGTTACCTTTTGAAGGTTAAACTGCTCCATAAATTCTTCAATATTGAAGGAAGTGGCTATTATTTTCTCAATCAAATATTTAGATAAAATAAAGAAAGCTAGGAAAGTAAATATTTGAATGTATAGATTCCAATCTGTTTTTGAGGCATGGCCAAAATAGCTTAACGAAATTTGGATGAAGAAAGCCAGTGAAATGACTTGGACAAAAAATAAGGAGATGGTAAAACCGCTTTTTAGGTGGCTGCTGTCTCTGTATACTTTGTTGTATTTGTTGGAAAAAATTAAATTAGCAAAATCACCAAATCTATTTTCGAAAACAGATTTTGTAACAGCAATAATAGCAAATGACAGAACAAAAAGCACGGTTGCCCAGTCTTTGCTGTCAGTTATTCTTGGATGAAGTATATTTTCGATCATAACATTGCAAAATTACTAATTTTTATATCATTCTTTTTATTATAATTTTATTAAGGATGAAATGGCATAAAAAGTTTACTTTTGCGGTGAAATTAGTTAAAAATATGAATGATTGTATTGTTATAATTCCTACCTATAACGAAATTGAAAATATAGAAAGCATTATTCGATCCGTGTTTTCGCAGCATAAATCTTTTCATGTTCTTATTATTGATGATAATTCACCGGATCATACTGCTGATAAGGTCGTTTTGCTTCAGTCTGAATTTGGAGGGAGATTGTTTTTGGAAAAAAGAGAAAAAAAATCGGGTCTGGGAACGGCTTATGTTCATGGATTTAGATGGGCATTAGCGCATAATTATGATTTCATTTTTGAAATGGATGCCGATTTCTCCCACAATCCAAATGATTTAGAGAAATTATACAATGCGTGTCATTTTGGTGATGCTGATTTAGCGATTGGTTCCCGTTATGTTACCGGAGTAAATGTTGTAAACTGGCCATTAAGCCGCGTATTGATGTCCTATTTTGCATCAGTTTATGTACGAATGATTACCGGAATGAAGATTCACGATGCCACAGCAGGTTTCGTTTGTTACAAAAGGCGAGTGCTCGAAGAGATCAATTTAGATAAAATAAAATTTGTTGGATATGCTTTTCAAATTGAAATGAAATACAGAACCTACTGTAAAAAATTTCAAATTGCTGAGGTTCCCATCATTTTTACCGATAGAACAAAAGGGCAATCCAAGATGAGTAATTCAATAATTATTGAAGCCGTTTTTGGAGTTATTGCACTTAGATTGAAAAGATTAGTCAACACATTATAAGAAAAAGACAGGATGAACAGGGTTTTAATTAAGAATGCCAAAATAGTAAATGAAGGAGTGATTTTTGAGGGCGATGTATTAATTGAAAATGACTTAATTGTTGAAATTTCAGAAAGTATTAGTGCCAAATCCTCTCAATGTCAAATCATTGATGCCGAAGGGAATTATTTGATTCCGGGTGCAATTGATGATCAAGTGCATTTTAGAGAGCCAGGACTAACGCACAAAGGAGACATAGAATCAGAGTCTAAAGCGGCAGTTGCAGGTGGAATTACTTCTTACATAGAGCAACCTAACACGGTTCCAAATGCGGTTACCCAAGAAATATTAGAGCAAAAATACGAGTTGGCCGCCCAAAAATCGTACGCAAATTATTCTTTTATGATGGGCGCTACCAACGATAATTTGGAAGAAGTTCTAAAGACAAATCCAAAGAATGTTGCCGGAATAAAAATATTTTTAGGTTCTTCGACAGGGAATATGTTGGTGGATAATGAAGCCACTTTAGAGAAAATATTTTCCAGTACACCCATGCTTATTGCGGTGCATTGTGAAGATGAAGCCACAATAAAAAATAATTTAGAGAAATACAAAGCAGAGTTTGGAGAAGATGTTCCCGTTACGGTACATCATCTTATCCGAAGTGAGGAAGCCTGTTATATTTCGTCTTCCAAAGCGGTTGCATTGGCTAAGAAAACAGGTGCCCGCTTGCATATTTTTCATCTTTCGACTGCCAAAGAAATGGATTTGTTTACCAACAAAATTCCTTTGGAAGACAAGAAAATTACTGCCGAAGTTTGCGTGCATCATTTATGGTTTACCAATGATGATTATGCTACTAAAGGTAATCTTATAAAATGGAATCCAGCTGTAAAGACGGAAAATGACAGGAAAGCACTCTGGGAAGCTTTGCTTGATGACAGAATTGATGTGATTGCTACGGATCACGCACCACATACATTAGAAGAGAAAAAACAATCGTATTTGAATGCGCCTTCAGGAGGACCATTAGTACAACATGCTGTTGTGGCTATGTTTGAAGCGCACCACCAAGGAAAAATAAGCATTGAAAAAATTGTGGAGAAAATGTGCCACAACCCGGCTAAAATTTTCAAAATAGAAAAACGTGGTTTTATCAAAGAAGGCTATTATGCGGATTTGGTAATTGTAAATTCAGGTTTGCCTTGGAGCGTAAAAAAAGAAAATATTTTGGCTAAATGTGGTTGGTCTCCATTTGAAGGTTTTACTTTTAAATCCAGAATTACCCATACTTTTGTAAACGGACAATTAGTTTATACTGCTTTTAAAGTAAAAGATATTCGTGCAGGAAAACGTTTATTATTCGAAAGATAAAATTCATCAATGAGAAAAATCATAGCACTTTTAACGTTTACAACACTATTTGTCAGCTGTAAAGAAGAAGTAGTGAATAAGCCGGAACGACTTATAGAGAAGGATGTTATGGTGGATATTATGTATGATTTATCTATTTTGGAAGCCATAAGAAATCAAAATCCGGCTTCCTTGGACACTTTTAAAATAAACTCAAGAGATTATATTTTTAAAAAATATAAAATTGACAGTGTTCAATTTGCTAAAAGTAATGTCTACTATGCCTCTGATTATAATGAATACAAGGGCATGTTCGAAAAAATCAGCAAGCGATTGGAAGCAAATACAAAGAGGGTAGATTCTTTGGTCAAATTGAAAAAAAAGAAAAAGAATCCTATTGTTGACAAAAAGCAAAAACAAGCTGCAATCAGCAGAGATACTACAAAATTAGATTAAGAAAAAAGTCTAAAGATTAGAGATTTCTTGGATGTATTGGTGAATATTTATAAAATTAGTTTTCAAGGTATCTTTAATCTTTTGGTTCGAATATATAGTTGTTGCATACGAAGCTTTAGCAGTTGTTTGAGTCAGTTTTCTTTTCTGTTGGAACACATTCGAAACAAACCAATCCAATCTCCAAAGCATTTCCATAAAAAAAGGTTTTGCATGAATTTCAGGTCGTTGCACCGCTAATGAATCGGCTATAGCATTCAGAATATCACGAAAAATACTATTCTCTGCAATCAAGGTGAAACGTTCATTCTTAATTTCGCTTTGCATTAATTGATGCGCCATTCTAACAACATCACTTACAGCAACAAATCCCGTTGAACCCAGCGTGTAAAATTTCAACCCGTTTTTTACTTTCGTAAAAAGTTTTCCACTTCCTTGTTCTCTAAAGCCGGGTCCAAGAATAACACCTGGATTTACAATTATTACCTCTAAACCTTCTTGTTGGCCGCGCCAGATTTCCATTTCGGCACCATATTTAGAAATGGCATAATCGTTATGTGGCTTCTCCGGATTCCATTCGGTTTCTTCTGTAATGAATTTTTCATGAGGTAGTAAATCACCCAAAGTAGCAATAGAACTTACAAAACACAGTTTTTTTATTTCATAAATGATGCAAAAATTCACAATATTCGCCGTTCCTTCAATGTTTGTTTTTCGCAATATATCTTCATCTTTTGGATCAAAAGAAATCAAAGCGGCACAATGATACACAGTGTCAATATTCTGAAAGGCGATTTCTAAGGAAGGAACTTCGGTAATATCTGCGGAAATCCATTCGATTTGCTCGAACAGGGATTCTTTTTTATAGGTAGCGAATAGGGATTTGGTTTTCTCGATTGAACCAATGCTTCGATAAATAGCGCGTACTTTTTCTCCATTTTCAATTAAATGAAGCAATAGATGTGCGCCTACTAAACCGGTTCCTCCTGTGACTAAAATCATTTGGTAAAGATAATTAGATTGTTCGATTTTTAGACCGATAGATTTTCAAATTATGCAATTAAAGCTATCTTTGTGAAAATTGATTTTTATAAAATGAAAAATATTATTTCCGAATTACAATGGCGCGGCCTAGTTCACGACATCATGCCTGGAACCGAAGAGCAACTTTTAAAAGAAATGACAACGACCTATATAGGATTTGATCCAACATCGGATTCCTTACATATTGGAAGCTTAGTGCCTATAATTCTTTTGGTTCATTTGAAAAATTTTGGACATAAACCTATTGCATTGGTTGGTGGAGCTACAGGAATGATTGGAGATCCATCTGGGAAATCGGATGAAAGAAATCTCTTAGATGAAGCGACTTTGAATCATAATGTTGAAGGAATTAAAAGTGTTTTATCTCGTTTTTTAGATTTTAATTCGAATGAAATAAATGCGCCAGTTCTGGTAAATAATTACGATTGGATGAAGAATTTATCATTCATTAATTTCGCTCGTGACGTGGGTAAACGAATCACAGTGAACTACATGATGGCCAAAGATTCTGTAAAGAAAAGATTGTCCGGTGAAGGCGAAGGAATGTCCTTTACGGAGTTTACGTACCAATTGATTCAAGGGTATGATTTTTACCATCTGCATAAAGAATACAATTGTTTGTTGCAAATGGGAGGTTCTGACCAATGGGGAAATATTACAACAGGAACTGAATTAGTTCGTCGTATGAATGTAGGTGAAGAGGCTAAAGCATACGCAATGACTTGTCCTTTGATCACAAAAGCAGACGGTTCTAAATTTGGAAAATCCGAAGGCGGAAATGTTTGGTTAACCGCTGATAAAACTTCGGTTTATAAATTTTACCAGTTTTGGTTGAATACCACCGATGTTGATGCAGAAAAATACATTAAGATTTTCACTTTTTTAGATGCGACAACAATAGACGTGTTAATTGAAGAGCATAAAATGGCTCCGCATTTAAGAGTGTTGCAAAGAAGATTGGCTGAAGAGCTTACAGTTTTTGTTCATTCAGCCGAAGATTTAGAAAATGCGATAAAAGCATCGAATATTTTGTTTGGCAATTCTACTTCAGATGATTTGAAACAATTGGACGAAGCGACTTTCTTAGATGTTTTTGATGGTGTTCCTCAAGCGGAGATCAGCAGAGTCGAAATAGAAGTGGGGATTGATATTGTTACTGTTTTGAATGAAAAAACAGGTTTTATGAAATCCAATGGTGAAGCAAGACGCGCTTTGACGGCTAATTCTATTTCAGTAAATAAAGAAAAAGTTGCCGAAGATTTTGTACTTTCGACAAAAGATTTAATCAACAATCAATTTGTATTGTTGCAAAGTGGAAAGAAGAATTATTTTGTGGTGAGAATTGTTTAACCGTTTAATTTGTTTAACCGATTTACCGCATAAACAAATCACCGCATAAACTTTAAAGAACCATCAAATTACACCCTCGAATATCAGAATTATCAAAACGTCCCAATACCTCGAAAGAGTTGTTGGGATTTTTTTTGCCCAAATCCTGCGTGGCGATAAACGAACAAGAATTAATGTTGGCCAAATCGATGACGTTGATTCCGCCTGTTTTTCCGTCTTGAATGTAGGTCAAAGCATCTTCGGTGTCACGAACGAGGATTTGTATCCAAGAAGGGCATTCAAATACGCCGTTTCCTAAAGAATAGGCTTGTGAAAGCAATTCGGTCATTCCGTATTCTGAATGTATGGCCGAAACGCCAAATCCTTTGCACAATTGTTCGTGCAATTCTTCCCGAATCATTTCTTTTCGTTTGCCTTTCATGCCGCCAGTTTCCATGATAATGGTATGCTGCAGTAGAAACTGATGTTTTTCGATTAGGTCCAATAACGCAAAAGTGACACCAATCAGAATGACATTTTGACCTGCTAGGTCTAAAGCGATGAGTTTAGCAATCAGTTCGTCATGATTGTGCAGGTAAAAACCACTTTCGGGATGATTGGATAATGCAATTAAATCTTTAACCATGTAAATTAAGGAAGAACCTTCTCTTTCCAGATAGGAGGGAAGCAAGGCTAAAACAACATAATCTTCGATATTACCATAAAATTGGGAAAATCCTTTGCGGTAGCTTTCTTCGTATACGGTAACCTCCGTAACCAAATGTTTGCTGGTGATCATTCCTGTGGTTCCGCTGCTGATAAAGGTTTCCTGAATGAGATTGGTATTAGAAACCACTTCATGGCTCTTAAAGAACTGAATGGGTAAAAACGGAATCTGCTGTAATGACTTTACTTTATGAGGATCTGTGTTTAAAAAATTACAAAACTCTTGATAGACCAAGTTGTTTTCGTATTGGAAACGAAACACTTTCAAGGCGATTTTCTCAAACTGTTTTTGACTGGAAATTGCAAATATATCAGAGGATGTAATCAAGATTTTTTTTGCAAAAGTAATCAAAATTTTTAAGTGAAGCCCAATTACAAAACAGCAATAGTCTGTTTTTTGGAATCCATTTCATTGGAATTCTGCATAAAAAAAGCTCCAATAGGAATTGGAGCTTTTGTATTTAAATATTGACGTATTATCGTATAATTAATTTTCGGGTTGCAGAGGCCTCTTTTTCATTAATCTTTATGATGTAGACACCTGAGGTTAAATTAGAGACATTAAGTTCTCTGGAACTAAGCATTGTTTGAAGTACTTTTTTTCCTAAAACATCAAAGATAATGATTTCTTTATCTAAGTCATTTTTTGAAGTAATGTAAACTTTGCCATTACTCACAGGGTTCGGGTACAAGCTTAAACCTTCAATTACGGCGGTTTCTTGTGTTTTTGGTTGTTGCTTAATTTCCTGAGCACTAGTGCTCATAGAGAATAAAAAAACCAATAAGATGATACTATAAAAGTAGTTTTTTGCCATGATGAAAATTTGTTATGTAAATATATAAAAAATATTTCAAATATTATACCACAAAAAAAAACATCCTGAAAATCAGGATGTTTGATATAATATATTTTAGTGTTTGTTATAGATTTCCTAATAAATTAACACCATCAACAATTGCCCATGCTCCAGGAGTCAATACTGCTCCAGACGCTGTTGTGCTTGTTGTGAAGTTTGCAGGTAAAAATGTAACTGTGAAAGCTGCACCAGCACCCCATTGAGAAGTTGCAGCATCTTGAATTTTTACATTTAGCATTTTTATTTTTCCGCCTGTAACTTGATTTGTATTTGTTGCAGCATCTTGAATTCTAACAGCAACTGCGTTTGTTATAACACCTGTAGTAATGTTAGTGTAAGTATTAGTGTATCCTGAAATCACAACATTTGAGTACTCACCATTTCCTTCTTTTTTGAATTGAATTGCATCAATTTCGGCTGGATTTCCTGCTTCAGTAGCAGTTCCTGCAGCTCTTCTTAAAGTAATGTTAGATACTACAGGGAAGAAAGTATTGTTTACACTTTTTGCTTCGATTTCCATTCCAAAATTTCCAGCTCCAGTTTGATAAGCATACCAGTTGGTATTTGCTTTACCTTGCCATCCATCTTGCCAGTCAAAAGAATCATCTGTGTTTCCGTAAGAAATAATGTTTTTAGCGCTTACAGTTCCTCCGTAAAATTCAAACCCATCATCAGCTCCTTTGTAAGCAACAAGGTTTTCTAATACTGTTCCAGAACCTACTGAATAGAATGAGAAACCATTCATTTCAGAATTTCCGTCAAGGATTTTTTTACCGGCATATTCTACTCGTACATATTTCAAAGAACCACCATTATGAGCGGCATTTGTACCACCATAAACAATGTTAGTTCCATCCTCAGATGTTGCAGTTGTGATTGGCGTTAAGTCAGCAGTTTTTCCAGAAACGATAGGAGCGTCACCAAACATGATTATACCTCCCCAAGAACCTGCAGTTTTGGATTTTTCAGTAAATACAACAGGTTCTGCTGCAGTTCCTGAAATATTTAATTTCCCACCGTTTTCAATTAACAAAGCGTCAGTACCATTTGATACATCAGCAGTTATTATTGAACCCGCTTCAAAAGTTAGTATAGCACCACTTTTTACTCTAACAGTACCGCTTAATGCGTAAGTGCCTTTGGTATAAGTTTTTGATGCTGTTATGTCGCCTGTTATGTCTCCTGTAGCCGTTGGTGGAGTTGTTACTACATCGTCATCACTTGATGTACAACTTGTAAATACCAAGCTTAATAATGCAAGACTGAATACTAATTTTTTCATTTTTAATAATTTTAAAATTATAAGTTTTTTTGTTAATTATTTATTTCAAAAGTACTGTAGAGCTTCTAAAATTTAGTTATGTAATTGTTATTAAAGTATTATATAACAATGAATTTGATGTAAAGTTTACGTTACTTATGTAAACAAAAAAAAGAGCTATGACAGCTCTTTTTTGTTGTTGTTTTTAAAACGTGTATCCTATGTTAAAGGAGAACCCGACACCTTTTTTGAATTCTCTTAAAATTAGCGAGTCTTCTGTAATGTTTAAAGTGCTTTTGCTTCCCAACTCTTTTTTGTAACTTGGATTCAAGATGTTATCTACTCCAAATTTAAGTTCGATACTTTTTGAAATTGAGTTAGTCCAAACAAAATCTAATTTACTAAAAGATTTCTCGTAGATATGGTCAATTCCTGAAGAACCTACAGCGAAAATACGGTCTCCATAAACGTTATATACTAAGGTCATAGAGTTTTTCCAATCTTTATTAAGGATGAAATCATACTTTAAATCAGAATTAATTAACCAACTTGAAGCACCTTGCAGTTTACGGTTTCTACTGTTTTCTAATTCATTTCCTTGTTTTGTAATGTCAATTTTAACATCAGTACTCATTAATGACGTATTGAAACCTAAAGAGAAATTAGAAAGAGATTCGTTTATTCTACTCAATTGGAAAAGCATTTCTATTTCGGCACCATAAATAACCGCTTGTTCTGAGTTTTTGAAAGTTGTGATTTGACCACCACTATTTGCAGTTGGTTTGAAAACTCTTTCAATTGGATTGTTGATCATTTTTCCAAATACACCTACAGCAAACATTTCTTTGTTGTTAGGGAATAATTCATATTTGAAATCTACATTATAGTTTTCACTGTCTTTTAAATCCGGGTTTCCACTTTCTGAAGTTCCATCGGCATTGATGTAATTTATCGGTAACAACTCCATAGCAACTGGACGAGTTATGGTTTTTGCCAATGACACTCTCAAATTACTGTTTTCATTCAAAATACGTTTCGCATTTACAGATGGTAATATATCAAGTTTGTCATCTGTCTTTTTGCGGTAAGCGCTTCCAAAAGGATCACCTTGTTGTCTGTATTTTATTTCACGAGTTGAACTCTCCGCTCTAATTCCAGCATTCAAATCCCATTTCTCTCCAAGATTCATGAACAAATTGAAGTAACCCGCATTAACAAACTGATTCAATTTCACTTTATAATCTCCGTTAGACTCTTCTTGAACATAAACAATTCCGTTGTTGATGTCTTCGTTTATGTTTTGGCTTATAGTACTTAAATCAGCAGTGTAGTTTTTCTCCAAATTTCTTCTTCCAGAGAAGAAACGATAAGAAGATTCCATGTCGTTCAGCGAACTGTTGTATCCAATAGATAATTTGTTAGAATCTTCATTGTCTCCAAATTTTAAATTATATTCTAAAAGTGAAGAGTAATAGAAGTTTCCTTTTACATCAAGGAATTGACGGTTCAAGTTATTACCACCATAAGACATGTTTATTTGGCTGTCATTTACTTTTACACCAGTGATAAATTTTCTGTCAGGTTGTTGAAAAGAAGTTTTCACATAAGAACCTCCAGCTTTTAAGCTGTGTTTTCCGTCTTCGGTTAATTTATAATCACCATACAATTGTGTGTTCCAATAATTAGATTCTTCGTATTGGTTTAATCTGATAAGATTATTTGTCTGATTTGCTAAACTGTTTGTGTATCCTAACTGATCTTGGATTTTGCTTTCAGTCGCTTTAATCAAGAACGTATTGAAGTTTAAATTAAAACGGTTTGTCTTGTATTTCAAACCTGCTAAACCAGAAAAAGTAGTTTGGTAGCTGTATTGCGTATTGTATAAATTATTGTCGTAGTTCCCTTGTCCAAGATTGAAAGTTCTGTCAACACCTTCTCTGTAAGAGTATTTATTGTCAAAATTGAAAGACATGATATAGCTTATATTTCTTTCTTTTTCAAGATTGAATTTTTGAGCATGTAAAAATCCAATACTAGAATTTAAAGGGCTTTTTGTGCTGTTAACATCCCATGATTTTTTACCAAATCCATTTTCGTATTCAGCTGGAGAAAGTTTCTGCGCGCTTGGAACTGATCCGAAAATGCCAGGAAGAGCTCTGTCATTGCCAATCATTCCTAAAGATCCTTTAGTAGAATTTGCGTCATCAGAAAGTAAGAAATCTTGAAGATTATTGTTAGTCGTATATCCAAAACCAATATTCAGTTTAGTGATGTTTTTTGGTTGAGGTGTTTCGATATTAACTGTTGCTCCGGCAAAATCTCCAGAAATATTAGGATTAAAAGTTTTGTAGATATTTAATACTCCCACAACATCAGTAGGAAATAAATCTAATGGAATGATTTTCTTGAAAGGACTGTTTGATGGAGATTGTAAGTCGTTTATCAATAAGTTATTGTAACGGTCTTCTAATCCTCTAATAAACAAACCTCTTCCGTCAACTTTAGTGATTCCGGTAATTTTTGTCAAACCTTCCTCAACATCGCTAACTCCTTTACGGGCCATTTCTTGAGCACCAATACTTTGCTTAATTACGACCGCTTGTTTTTGGTCTAATAAAAGAGCTGTTTCCTTTTCTCTGCTTGCTGTATTTTTTATGATAACATCTTCTAGTTTATAGCTACCAGAACCTAACGCTTTATTTAAGGTTACGGTTTCATTGGCAGTTACGGTAACCGGAATCTCTACAGATTCATAACCCACAAAACTAAGTTGTACGATATAATTTCCTGGTAGTATAGTTATGGTGTATTTACCATCAATATCAGTATTGGTTCCTATACTTGTTCCTTTGATAAGAACGTTAGCAAAAGGTAATGACTGATTATTAGCATCTTTGTCTGTTAAGATTCCAGAAATTGTTCCTTTATTCTGAGAAAAAGAAATAGCTGTTATTAATAACGTGAAAAATAGTAACTTGAATTTCATTTGGTTTTAATTTTTTTGCAAAGTAACATCCGAAATGTAAAATGTAAGTTACTGACTTGTTATGGTTATGTTTTGTTTTGGGTCTAAAAAGGACTCCAATATTAAATTATGGTTAACACCATTTGAATACCCCATTTATCATTACATTTACAATTCAAAAACAATTTTTGGCGCTTTATGAAGAAAAGAAACACTAAGATTCTATTAGTAGATGATGAACCGGATATCCTAGAAATTGTAGGATATAACCTTTCTCAAGAGGGGTATCAAATCGTTACAGCAGCAAATGGGAGAGAGGCAATAGCAAAAGCTAAAAAAGAACTGCCCGACCTTATTATAATGGATGTAATGATGCCAGAAATGGACGGGATGGAAGCTTGCGAAGCTATTAGAAAAATTCCCGAGCTTAGTAATGTAATCATCACTTTTTTGACAGCCAGAAGCGAAGATTATTCTCAAGTTGCAGGTTTTGATGCCGGTGCGGATGATTATATCACAAAGCCTATTAAACCTAAATTATTAGTCAGTAAAGTAAAAGCATTATTACGCCGATTAAAAGAAAAGGAACAAAATAGCGAAACACTTAACGTAGGCGGAATCGAAATAAATCGCGAAGAATATAAAATCGTTAAAGACAATATTGAAATTGCATTGCCTAGAAAAGAGTTTGAATTATTCTACCTGCTGGCTTCAAAACCTGGAAAAGTATTCAAGCGCGATGAGATTCTGGACAAAGTTTGGGGAAATGAAGTCGTAGTTGGTGGAAGAACAATTGATGTTCACATCAGAAAATTAAGAGAAAAAATTGGAGAAGAATTGTTTAAGACAATAAAAGGAGTTGGCTATAAGTTTGAGGTATAAATGACAATAAATTTTAAAAAAACATATCGTTTTGCTGTCAAATCAGCGCTTTACATCACACTTTTTTCTACAGGATTAGTTGCTTTTCTGACCTATTTGTTTTTTTCTGTTTCGTATCAGTTTTGCTTAATTTTTGCTATTTCAATTGCGACTTTTTCATTTGTTGTAATACAATATCGTGTGGAACGTTTTATCTATAAAAAAGTAAAAAAAATATACGATGATGTTTCTTTATTAGAATCAAGCACGTTTAGGAATCAGCCAATAACAACAGATATGGCTACACTTACACGTGAAGTAAAAAAGTTTGCTACGGATAAAAAGTTAGAAATTGAAACTTTAAAAGTGCGGGAAGAATATAGAAGAGAGTTTCTTGGGAATGTTTCTCATGAGCTCAAAACACCCCTGTTTATGGTTCAAGGGTATTTGTCAACTCTTATTGACGGAGCCATGAGCGATAAAGTAATCCGGAAAAAATATTTAGAGCGTGCCGAAAAAGGAGTAGAACGATTGATTTATATCGTACAAGATTTAGACATGATTTCTAAACTCGAAATTGGGGAATTGAACTTGGAAATTGCTGAATTTGACATTGTTAAATTAGTTCAAAATGTCTTTGATTTGCTCGAAATGAAAGCTTCCAAGAAAGATATCCTGTTGATGTTTGACATGAAATACAACAAGCCTGTTATGGTGGTTGGAGATCAAGAAAAAATCCAACAAGTAGTGATGAATCTTGTCATTAATTCAATCAAATACGGAAAAGTAAAAGGTTCTACCGAAGTAAGTATTGAAGATTTGACAGATGAAAAAGTCATTGTTCGAATCACGGATAACGGAGAAGGAATAGAGAAAAAAAATATTCCAAGACTTTTTGAGCGTTTTTACAGAGTGGATAAGAGCGGAGCAAGAACCGAAGGTGGTTCAGGTTTGGGCTTATCTATTGTAAAACATATTATTGAAGCACATGATGAGAAAATTTATGTAGACAGTACCTATGGCGTGGGTTCTGAATTTTCTTTTACACTTGAAAAAATAAAAATAAGTAAGAAAGCTAAATAAAATCAAAAATTAAAATACGTTTAAAACCGATTCTTGTGAATCGGTTTTTTTATTTCTAGGAATTAATGTTTAATTATTTTTCAAAAACTTGGAACAAATTTGTCCATTCAATTTTAGAGTCTAACCGAGGCAATCCTTTATATTCCTCAATTTCTTGGATATTTTCCATTCTAAAATCATCTTGCGTTGCATAAGGAACCAGGCCTTCTTTCTTCAATTTTTTGGCTAAATATTCTTGTTCATATTGCCCAGGTGTTGGAATAAAAAAAGCTTTCTTTCTTAGTTGTGCTAAATCCATGATTGTAGTGTAACCTGAACGGCAAAGAACCATTTCACTTTCGTTAAAAACCTGTTCTAACTCAGTTGAATTCATGAAGTTGTAATACGTCACATTTTTAATTGTAGTTGTTTTTTGCTCCTTTTCAATATTTCCTTCAATGAAAATTGCATTACCGCTGTATTTAAGGATTTCTTTTTTCAAATGTTTTTCCAGCATGCCACGTTGAGGTTCAGGACCAGAGAGAATTATCAGTAAATCATATTTTTTTGGCAACAATTTCTTTTGAAGCCTGCTCAAGGGACCAATGTATTTTGTTTTGAGGTTTGGATTGTCAACATGACCCAGTTTGCCGGTTAAATTTGGAGTTCCGGCGAGGTCGGGAACCCAGCATTCCGTATATTTTTTTATAATTGATTGATGTATTTTACTGGTAATCCAAGTGGTATTTCCGGTCATCACATTCAATTGATGGGTGATAAATACGGAGGGTACGTTCTTGCTGAAAACCCCCAATCTATTATCCGAAATAATACCGTCAATTGTATATTTTTTGATCCAATTTTGAATTGTTTTTTTTTCTTCCAGAATAGCTTTTACCATTTTGGGGCCATTTTTTATTAATTTCCATTTAAAATTAGCGCCATTTTTAGCATATTCAATTTGATAGGATGGCAGTTCCAGTGTTTGGAGATTTGGAAATTCTTTTCGTAGCAATTCAAGAGCAATGCCATCTGAGGCAATTATTGGGATGTAGTTGTTGTCTTGTAAAGCTCTAATGATTGGAATGCAACGGGTGGCATGGCCTAAACCCCAGTTTAAAGGGGTAATCAAAATAGTTTTAGGCGCAGTTTTTATATCCATTTCTAATTGTATCAAATGTTTTTCTAGTGGAAAGATACATAAGTTAAGCCCTTTTTTATATTTTCAAAAGATTACTAAACTATTAAGTTATACAATACTTAAGTACTCTTTCAGATTGTTTTTTCTTCTATTTTTGAACCAAAAGAAAGAAAGGCTATCTTTTTAGGGATAGCCTTTTTAAGATGCTTTCTTTAAAAATTATTCTTGGATATAGGTTTTATTTCCGTTAGAGTTAATGTAATATTTTCCTCCTCTAGGACCAGTATATACTTTTTTGCCATTGTATTCACCTGTTATTTTGTCGGCTACTTTAGGTGCTTTCTCATTAGTTTCTTTAATTTTTTTTTACTGATTTGCTGTTTATAGCTTTTTCTTTTATTACAGTTTTAGCCATCGTTGCTTTATCCTTGGCAGTTTCTACTTTTCCTTTTGCTGTTTTTTTAGATGCTGTTGCTTTTTCTTTGGCTATGGCAGCTTTATCTTTGGCGGTTTCCGCTTTTTCTTTAGCTATACTTGCTTTGTCTTTGGCAGTCTCGGATTTCTTTTTAGCAATTTTTTTAGTCTTAGCTGCTTTTTCTTTGGCTAAAGTCGCCTTTTCTCTCGCTGCTTCGGCCTTTTCTTTTTTGGCTAAAGCCAATTTTTCAGTTTTAGCTTTTGCTGCTTTCTTTTCAGCGGCAGTTTCTTGTGCTTGCAAGTTTACTGACAAAATAATTACAAAACATAACAACAGTAGTTTTTTTATAATAATTTGATTTTGAATATTTTACAATAAAATATAAGCCCTAAAATAAAACATACATAAGTAAGTAATATAAAAAGGTCGAAAAACTCAATAAAATCAATACTTCACGATAAAAAAGGTCTAAAACACTCCAAAATTAAAAGGTGCATTTATCTACCGTTTACTTCCATTGAACTACCATCGCTAGTATCATTTTTAAACGCTTTAAACGCCTTACTACTATTAGGCCGGACAAATATAGCTAAAACCCCCATTTTATTACTAAATGGGGGTTATTTTTTACCGTTTAAATACTATTTAAACGCTTTAAAAGGGTTGTTTAAACAGTTTGTAAATGGACTCAATGAATAAATATAAAAAACTCTATTAATTACTTTGCAGTTACAGTTGGGGTTACAGTTGCAGTTACAAATATTGATAAATGTTAGTATATAAAAGTATTCATAAAACATAAAAACATTTAAAAAGTAACTAAAAAAGCGTTTAAGCACACACTTAATACCCTAAATTTTTAATGTACAGAAACAAAAAAAGCCCTATTTATAAGGGCTTACAAGGTTTTAGTATGTGGAATCAGTTAAAAAAAATAATTAACTCATGGAATTGATCCTTATTGATGCTTTTATAAGCGCTAAGGCTTTTATGTTTTTAAGATGAACATCCTTTGCCTGATGATGGCTATTTTGCGAAACTATTTTTATAAAATCATCGCCTTTATCAGATTTGTGAATCCACTTTACCGTTACAAATTCCTCACCATCCATATTGATTGATAATAGATACATTTCACCAAAGAAAATATTATCTATAGAGTTGTTGAGCTCTTTGTACATTACGATATCGCCACTCTTTAATAATGGATACATACTGTCGCCTGTGACATAAATTGCACCATCGCATTTTGGAAGATTTGGTATCGAAATAAAATCTACTGGTTTTGTTTTGCCGTTTTTATTCCTGAATAACTCTACCATTCCGGCTGTCGCCTCAATGTCATATAAAGGTACTCTTTGATCCTTTATTGATCTATCAGTTTTCAATTTATAGATCGTGCTAGGCTCGCCTATTTTAGATTTAGCCGGGTCTACGTAATCTGATAATAAATAATCGAAACTTATTTCGAATATCTCTCTAAGCTTTACAACGAATTCCAGTTTTGGCATCGTTTCCTTACGGTAATTACGAATATTAGCCTCACTTGTACCCATAACTTTAGCAAAGGCGGAATTGTTGCCTGCATAGTGCTCATTAGCTATGTCGTCAATTTTTTTATTTATAGAACTCATTTATAAAGCATTATAAAATACTTTCGAAAAAACTTTCGAATATATTTTTTTATTTCGAAACTTGTTTCGATATTTGTTCAGAATTTAAAACAAAGCTAACGAAAAAATGGAGCACTTTACAAAAGCACAAAGAAAAAAAATAAATAAGTCGGCTCTTGCAGAAAAACACGATTGTACTGCGACCTATATAACCCTTGTTTTAAAAGGTGAACGTGACAACAATACAGATTTAGCAAAAGCAATTTTAAAAGACGCAAAAGTAATGTTGGAAATTTTTGAACCTAATCAAGAATCGTAATGTTTGAATACTATCAAAATAATATCCTTTGTGTACAAGCCTCTTGGATTGTAGAAAGCGGAATAATTAGCGAGCCTAATTATAAGCAGCTATGTTCAAGAGGCCACCTCAAAAAAATGACGACAGGCGGCAATGGCCGTAAAGCACTAATACAATTCGACACCATGAGATCAGATATAAAAAATAAAGTAATTGAACTAGCCGGAGATCCTTACGCAAAGGTGACGACTATCACATTTACTGATTATATCCTTGACGATCAAAAAGCATACGAATTTTTTAGAAACTATACGCTTGACAGTGGCGAAGCACTACCAGAGAAAAACATCAAAGAGTACTGTTGTAACGCTTCAATCGCAAATGCAATCAACACTATCGTTAATTCAAAATTAGCACAACGAAAAGCACTAGCAGGTTCTAAAGTGAATGTTTGGGAACGTATCGCAGAGGTAGTTTCAGAATTGCCAAAACATACTTATCCGCACTCACTTCCAAGAAACCAAAGAATCCTTAGAGATAAGGTTAAACAGTACTTAAACGATGGTTACGGGGTTTTTATACACAAAGCCTTTGGTTCTAAAAATGCGGAGAAAATTAACGATGATGCCAAGTCATTTGTTTTGGCTCGTTGGTGTGACCGTGTAAAACGTGTAGCAAATTACAACCAACTTTTGAAAGAATACAATACCGAAGCGGAAGAGCAAGAGTGGAAAATGATTAAGTCAGAGCAATCGCTTATCAACTTCCTATCAGATCCTAAGATTGAGCCTTTATGGTACGGGTACCGTTTTGGAGAATTGAAATTCAAAGAAAAGTTTACCATGTCATTTAAAACGGCTTTGCCATCCATGAGAGATTCACTTTGGTATTCAGATGGTACCAAAATCAACCTTTACTATCAGGATGCAAACGGTAAAATGAAAACGATTAATGTGTATGAGGTTATGGATGCGTACAGCGAAGTATTCTTAGGATATCACATTTCAGAGAAGGAAGATTACGAGGCAGGATACCAAGCTTTCAAAATGGCAATTCAAGTTTCAGAACACAGGCCTTACCAAATATCACTGGATAACGGTGCCGGTAACAAGAAGCTTCACTCAGGTGGTTTCTTTGATAAAATTAGCCATTTAGCCATTAAAACACAGCCTTATAATGGTAAATCAAAAACGATTGAGAGCGCATTTGGAAGATTTCAAACTCAGTTTTTAGCACAATTACCAAACTATTCTGGGCAAAATATCACATCGAAAAAAGTTTCGAGCCATGCTAACATGGAGTTTGTTCTTGCGAATACTGAAATGTTACCAACGTTTGCCCAACTAAAAGCACAATACGAGCAAAAGCGTAACGAATGGAATCAGGCACCGCACCCAAAAACAGGCTTACCACGTATTGAGATGTATTTTGACAGTGAAAACCCGGACTGCCCAAAAGTAACGCCGTTTCAAATGGTTGACTTCTTTTGGATTGAGAGAAACCTACCAATACAGTGCCACTCTAGCGGGATTAGCTTCAAGGAAAAAACAACTCAATATGAATATGTAGTCTACCAAGAAAATTCAAGAGCCATAGACCAGGAATGGCATATTGAAAATGTGAGCCAAAAGTTTCACATAAAATTTGACCCGGACGATATGAGTTTAATCTATCTCTACAAGAAAACGCCACTAGGATTAAAATTTGTGAGAGCTGCTGAAACGAAAGTTGAAATACACAGAGGACAGCAAGAGCAAGAAGATTGGGAAGCTCAATATTACAGAGACCAAATCGAAGCCACTAAGAAAATACGAATTGCAACGGAGGAAAAAGCGGAAGCGAACCTACAAAAACACAACATGACTGCCGAAAGCTACGGATATAAAAACCCAAAACTAAAAGGTGTCAACTCCAAGAGAGTTAAAAAAGAAAAAACCGACATCGCTCAGTATCAAAAGAAATTAAGCGAAGCGGTTCTCACAGAGGATGATCAAGAGTTTGATTATACTCAATTAATGTAAAAACGGGTTGCACCCCGAATTCACCAAAAATTTAAAAAACAAAAGTATGACAACTGATTTCAAAAAACAAGTACACGAAAAACTAGCCCTTTTTATCAATCAAAAGGGAAGCCAAAATAAGGCAGCCAATTCATTAAACGGCGTTTCCTCTGCCTTGCTTTCGCAAATAATGAATAACAACTGGGAAAATATCTCAGAAACGATGTGGAGAAATGTAGCCTCTCAAATAGGACACAGTTCTAAAGAATGGGTTTTTGTTGAAACAACTGACTTTAAAATAATTTCAAAGTTCCTGACAGATGCACAACAAAACGCCAATGTTTTTGCCATGACCGGCGATGCAGGTTCCGGCAAGTCTAAGAGTTTTGACCTTTATGTGTCTGACAATAAAAATGCGTATTTGTTGAGCTGTGCTGAGTATTGGAATCGCAAAGAGTTCCTGGTGCAACTCCTAACTTCAATGGGTGTTGATTATAGCGGTTTTACAGTTGCCGAAATGATGAACGAAATCGTAAAGAAACTGAAATCACAACAAAACCCGCTTATCATACTGGATGAAGCGGACAAACTTCCAGACACGGTGCTGTACTTCTTTATCACTTTATATAATAGACTGGAAGATCATTGCGGAATCATTCTATGTGCAACGGATCACCTTTCAAAAAGAATAAGCAAGGGAATCAAGCTTAACCGCAAAGGATACAAAGAAATCAACTCCCGTATCGGTCGAAAGTTCATAGAGCTTAAAGGAGTTAACTACAATGATGTTACTCAAATATGCATCGCCAATGGTGTGGAAAGTACAAAGGACATTAAGGAAATATTCAACGATTCAGAATGTGACCTACGAAGAGTAAAACGAAAAATTCACGCTGTAAAAAACAGAGTTTAATGGCAGTAAAAAGAGCCGTTTCGGTTGACGAAATAACAAAAAAGAAGTTCAAAGAATTAGAGTTACCGCCCGAATTTAAAAAGTTACTAGGGACACCGGAATGCTCAGGGATTTGGATTATATGGGGTGAGAGTTTTAACGGTAAAACGGGTTTCAGTCTTCAATTAGCAAAAGCCTTAACGCTATCAGGAAAAGTTTTTTACAACACACTGGAAGAGGGCGCACGAAAGTCCATGCAAAATGCCATCGTAGCCCAGAACATGCAGGAAGTAAAAAACAGATTTACAATAGGCAACCGGGAAGGAATAGACGATTTGAAAGAGCGACTGAGGCGCAAAAAATCACCGGACATTATTTTCATTGATTCATTGCAGTACACCGGACTGAACAAAAAGGAATACAAACTTCTAAAGGAGGAGTTTCATAATAAGTTGTTCATTTTCATAAGCCATGCAGATGGCAAGAACCCGGAGGGATCACTTGCCAAGTTTGTGAAATATGATGCTGATGTCAAAATCAGAGTTGAAGGTTACCGGGCGATGTGTTTAAGCCGCCTTGGAGGAGATAAAGAACCCTATACCATTTGGGAGCAAGGAGCCGCCCAATTTGATTTAAAAATAAAATAGCCATGAGTACAAAAACAACAACCGCTCAAAAATTACAAATGACTGCTGATGATTACGAAAACATGATTTTTGGATCGTATGCAAGATGGTGCGAAAGCGTAACCATTAACGCTAGAGAGTTTCAAAAAGTAATAGCAAACTCAGCAGTCAATAAATGGTATTTAATGGAATATGCAAAATGTGAGGAAAAGTTTGCCACCATGACACAGCGATATGATGAGAACATTCCAGTAAAGGATTATCAAACTTTTTATAATGACTGTACGTATGGCATGTTCAACATACGCCCAACAGCACTACTGCAGGAAATCAAAAAAACAAGAGCGGTGAGTTACCTCAAAGTTCACGGTGTAAAAATCCCAAGTCTAACATTCAATCAAAATTAACAATGACCCCACAGCATCGAAAAAATAAAATAGCAGAGCTAGAGCAATGGTTAAGAGACAATCCCAACCACGCCAACCGGACAATAATAGAAACGGATTTGCGCAAGCTAAAAGAACAACAACTAGGTAGAACCTACGAGCGTGACACCTTCGACATTAGAAACCATAATTTCCACAGCAAATGAGTAACGAAGACATATATCAACGATTAGAAGATTTACACAACGTGCTCGTGTATTGCTCGGATTTGCAAAAACAAGGTCGCATTCATGTGTTCAAAGTTGGGGAACGCATCTGCATCAATCAAGAACGTGGCGCACTGCTTTCGCAATTAAGCCACGCCAATAATGAAACCTTTAGCCACGAAGTCCGGGAGTATAAAATACCGGTAGCAATTGAGGCAAAAATCAAGTTCACCATCGAGAAGATACACGCCACGGGATGGGGCGGCTTTTCCTCCGATATAATTTTAAAATAAATGGAAACCAATAATATAATAGTAAAAGAAGCAATAATTATGAGTACAGCAACAATGGAAGCACCGGCAGTAGATTTAACGAAATTTTCACCTGCACAACTAAAAGCGGCATTAGCGGCACAGGATTCTAAAAAAGAAGCCGATAGAATCGCTTATAAGGAACTTGTTGAACAAACAGTACCGAAAGCCATTTTTAAACTCGCATTAGCATCTGAGGTGCTGTCTAATGCAAAAACAGAAGCGTTTCAGTACTTCGAGGATATCCTGAAACTAAAATCAGAAGTTTTTGGAGTAAAGGAAAAACAGCAGTCCCATACTTTCTCCTTTGAAGGTGGCGAAGTGCAAATAGGCTACCGAATTACGGACGGTTGGGACGATACGGTAAACGCCGGTATTGCTAAAGTAGAAAAATACATTAGCTCGCTTGCAAAAGATACCGAAACTGCTGCTTTGGTTGATATGGTTTTTAACCTTTTGAAAAAAGACGCTAAAGGAAATCTGAAAGGCAGCCGAGTTTTAGAGCTGCAAAAATTAACTGCCAAATTCAGTGATGAAGAGTTTACCGATGGTGTTGATATCATAAGTAAATCATACAAGCCAGTGCGCTCCGTTTGGTTCGTTGAAGCGGCACTGATTGACGAAAACAAAAACAAAACGCCAATCCCTTTGTCCATGTCGGCGGTTGATTTTTCTAAAGGCTACAAGTTTGAGTTTTACAACGAAGTAATTGCAGAAACCAATGCACCAGAGTAATTCAGTAACGGCACTATTAGCAATCCTGCTAATAGTGCTCAACGGTAAAGCCATCGTTGAATATGTGTTATGGCTTCGATTTAAGATAAGAACCACCTTTAAACAATATGAAAACAGAAATAACCATAACGCCAATAATTGACCACGAAAGCTACGATTTGAACGGCCACGTGATTTATAAAGACAGTCTAGGAAACTGGTCTTGTAAAGCGGATTTGACCGCAAGGCAACATCAAGCTTTTCGGAATTATGAAAAGCTAATCATTAAAAACAAGAGGTTCAAAAAACACACAAAAGCAACTTATAAAGGATAAAAAAATGCCAAAAGAAAACAAAAAACAAGAAATTCAAATTCAGTTCCAAGCAAAAATTTTAAGCGCATTACAGTCCGTTTTTGACGAAGAAAGTGATTACTACATTGATATTAATAAAGTATCTAAAGAAGGGAATTTAAATGATTTGTTTCACGTCTTAGGGACAAGAGTACCACAACACATATTTAGCAAAATTACAGGACAGTCACCCGATCCGTTAGAGTTCAATCATATCTGTAACAAATTGATTTTTCAAGATAGAGAGGACAGCAAAAAATAATTTGGTTAGTTAATTCGGTTTCCCGAGTGAAAATGGCTTTTGCGGGTTCGAGTCCCGCCTCGGGAGCAAATTTAAAATAACAACAAATGAACACAGTATTTATAGAAGATTGTGCTGCCGATGGATGTAATAAAAAAAACATCGGAAAAGGTAAGCAAATGTGCAAAGAGCATGAAGAGATGTATGAAAATAGAATTCCATTCAAAGCATTCTACGGAAAAACAGTTCAAAAAAAAGTAATTGAAAATGACAGCAACTAAAGCATACGTGTACGAGGGACAAGGTTCCGCAATTGACGACTACAACGCCCCAAAAAAGCAATTGCAAACCATTGTACAAGGAGGCAGAGGCCATAGCAAAAGCAACTGGGGATTGTTCGACAAAAATAATCAACAGCACAAAACAATCCTATCACTACTCCGTCAAGCGCAATGGGTGGTACCCAATGGCAAATGGGGTGAAGTTCCAGACATTAACAGACTGAGCGATTTTTTAAAGAGTGATAAATCACCAATTAACAAGCCCTTAAAAGACATGAAGCCGGAAGAGGTTTCGAAAATAATTGAAGCATTTAAAGGAATAGTAAAATCAAAGTACAAATGATAAAAAAGTTTTTAAACTCAATATTCTACAGAATTCAAAAAAAGTTAAACGGCGGCAAAAGATGCTGCCCAAATGAAACAACATGGAGGTAATCAATAACCCTGTCGCATGGTTCTTTTTAGTTATAGTCTTACTCGGAGTTTTTATGTTGGGTAGGCTTTTAGGACAATCAGAACCAAAGAAAAAAAAGCGTACATCAAAGTATCCAAAATGTGATTGCTCCGATGTTAACCAGTGCTCAAAATATTGTCACGCTAAATATTGCTTTTCAAAAGACTTTGCAGATGGAAAAGTATAGCATCACGGTAATTTGTCCCCACGACATCGCTACAATAAAAGTATTAGAAAGTATAGTCACCTGTGAAACAACAGTATTAGTTTGCACTGAATGTGGCGAAGAATTAGAAAAACCTAAAACGGAATGCTCATGAAAATAGCTAAAGTAATATCCGAATGTAACGAGTGTGAATTCTGCGTCATTGCAGACAACCGCCGAGAAAGCAAAAGCAGTTTTGCAATATGTATGTTTCCTGATGCTCCTCATTTTTTGATAGCTGAAAGCCAATCATCAGATGTTTTGCAGTCTCAACTAACAATACCCGATAACTGTCCTCTTGAGGATTATAAAGGAACTGAAAAATGAAACCGATTAAAACTAAAGTCACGCCTGATCAAATAATGGCACTGGAAAAGTTGATGAACCAAATCGAAGATTATAAGCCGATATCGTTAGAAGAAAAAGTAACCCGCTCGGTTCTTTTCGATATTTCAGACAAAATACATGCTCGATATCGAAAAATAATAAAAAGCGCTGACCTGTTTAGCAATAAGAAATTAATAGGGTTAGAACTTAAATTTCACGAGGGGTATGCTCTTTATTCATTCATTCAAATTTTTTTACCAAAAATTCCAAACCAAGAAAAGGCGCACAATGACTTGTTAAAACTGAGCCTTGATTTACACCAAAAACTACAACAATGAACAAAACAATCTACATCGCCGGGAAAGTAACCGGACTACCCGCAGAACCAACCGCACTCAAATTCAAAGAAGCTCAGGACGAACTGGAGTCAAAAGGCTTTGATGTCATAAACCCAATTGAACTCATAAACAACCCAAAAGAGGACTGGAACGTGGCAATGAACAAATGCCTTGAAGCTTTGGAGTTTTGCGATGCTATTTATATGCTGCCATGTTACACGGATAGCAAAGGCGCAATGATTGAGCACAGGACGGCCGCCAAGTTAGGAATCCAAATTTATTACGAAGTGGAAACAATTATTTAATGGAGCAACTAACCACCTACCGAGCCAAAGGAAAAGAAATAGGATTAATATTCCTGTTTAAATACGATTTAAACGGCAATTTAAAGCTATTTGAAATCTGTGAGGGACAATTGAATGATGGACAAATGAAATGGTTGTTTTCTGCCAATTTTCCTGCCAACGAAAGTATTATTCAAAGCGTCTGGATGAAACAAGAAAAGTACACTAAGGTATTTATAATTGAAAAGTCAGTAGCCGATTTAAGTTTTGAAGCATTGTGGAATATTTATGGTTATAAGGAGTCGCGAAAAGATGCCGAAAAATCCTTTGACAAGTTAACTGAAGCCGAAAAGATTAAATGTTTTATCCAAGTACCAAAATATAAAAAAAGGATAGCACAATCGAAAATTGCACAAGCTTTATTGGCAACATGGTTAAATAAGGAACGATTTAACGATGAATACCAGGAAGCAGTACCCACAAAGAATTTTAACCCCATGATTGCCGATTTAGCAAAACGCAAAACGGATAGAAGAATTTAAACAATTAAAAACAATCAATAAAATGAAAAAGAATCTAAAATTAATCGCATTTGTAGCCTCCATATTATTAGCATCATGCGCAGACAGTAAAGTAATTAACATCAACGGTAAAGACGAAGTTATCGAGCCTTACGGTTGGATTAATGAGTCCGAAGTTAAAAACGATAGTGTTGTTTATAAACTGAGCACCGGTAATATTGTTTGGAGTGTCATAGGAGTAGAAACGGTGGTACTGCCTATTATTTTAACCGGTAATTCATTGTATGAACCAGTAAGAAAAAAATAAAAAGTATTAATAATTAAACCCACCACAATGGCAAAACAATTCACAAAGGTTACTAAAACCTACTCCACAAAAAACAAGTTGCAGCTGCTAATTTTAAATGAGTTGAATACGGTTGACTGTATTCTCTTCAGCACTAAAAGTGAGGCAACCGATTATATCGTACAATTGTACAAAAATGCCTTACTAAAGTATAAAGGTAACGCAGCAGTCCCGGAACTAAAAAGGCACGAATCAAGGCATCAAAGCATGTCTTTTTATGTTGATGATGTGATCAGTATTTCAGTGTATAATGTAGCAATCGATTTATCATGATACTAGGATTTAGCACGCAATTAAACGGAAAGCCTACTTATTTTGTAGAGAAGATTCATAAAGGATTCAGATTAATGGAACTTATTATGAAAGCGGGAATTGATCCTAGCACCCATTACCCACCAAATTATAATTATGTTGCAAAGGATAAACTAGCACATAAAATTCACACCATCCGGGAGGACAAAAAAGAGCGTTGGAAACCCGGAACAAAAATAGATTTCTTTATCAATTGCCGCCAAAAAGATATGTTTCGGTTTGCTCCGGTTCTGCCTGTGGTGAGCGTTCAGGAAATATTTATGACTCGTAGAGGGACTTTTATTGAAATAAGTATTGCAAAAATCGATTCTTATATTGGCGAAGATGATTTTCAATTAAACGGTTTGCAAATAGAACAACTAGCATTAAATGATGGTTTCGATGAATACAATGACTTTAGAATTTACTTTTTAGAAGTCATTGAAAAAAACGGAAAAGCGACAGGAAACTATTGGTTCAAAGGAAAAATTATTCACTGGACGGACTTAAAATATTAAAAAGATGAGATTAAAATCAATAAATCAATCAGAAATACTAGCAATCCATCATTTTTTAAGGTCTGCTATATACGATTTCCACGCAATGAATTGCCAATCGGATGAGTTAATTATTAGTCTACCAAATTGGTTACAAATAATTTTACGCAGTTATCCAATGGTTAATTATATAGATCATAATGCGGCAATACTATTGACGCACTCAAAATATTTTGATATTAAAATACAGCCCCATTACAGTGATGAAGTTGTAGTTTTTTTTAAAGACTACCACATTAACCCCAGTTTTTTTACACCATTCATTCACATAATAAATTTTGAGAATGAGGAAAACCGTAAGCAGCAATAAAACTAACTTAATACCTTTGAACTAATGCAAGAAATTTGGGAAGATCACCACAGGAAAATTAAAGAAATAGACCGGAATTATAGACGGAACTTGAAACGTGCATTTACAGTTTTCGGATTAATTTTATTTCTAGTGGTGTTTTTATTGTATAAATATTAACTAGATTTGAATTAACTTAAAAAACAAACTCATGAAAAAAATTATGATTCTTACTACACTTGGACTTATGCTGGCCGGATCAGCATTTGCCTATGATTACTATGGCAAAAAATGTACCGGTTCTAAAAGTTGTAGTGCGTGCAAAAACTGTAAATACTGTGGGCATTGCGCTAAACAAGGTGGCAAATGTGGAGTTTGTAAGTAACATAAACCTTTTTTAACCATGAAAAAACTATTACTACTTATTACATTATTGATTGTGTCATTTGTTCAGGCACAGAACTATGCAGTAATTAATCAATTGAACGCTACTGATTTTGACAGCTCCTTGAAAATAGCTAATGACATGAAAGCAATGTCAAAAAGCAATTATCATCTTTATAAATACAAAGAGTTTGAAAAGGAGCAATTTTTAAAAATTGTTTACGCTCCCGACGGCGTTACAGATGAACAACTGAATAGCTCAAAAGACTATAGCAACTGCTTAATGGTTACTTATAAAATTTATTTTGAAGGTGAAAATAAAGACTTAGTTGCACCAGGAATAAAAAAGTATAAGTTTACATTGTTACAGGGTAAATATTCAGATCTATTCCCTGTATGGCAATCATGGTTTTCACCAACTGCCGATTTAGAAAAAACGGCCAATAAGAAATACGATGAGTTAAGAGATCACGATAAAAAAATAGAATTCTTTATTCAGAAAAACGGAAATGAATGGTCAATACGAAATGACTCCTAAAACTAAAAACCCACTCTAAAAAAGTGGGTTTTTTTATTACATAAAGTTTGTTATTTTTGTGGTATGGCAGTACGCAACTTGACAGACAAATTATACCACGACATCAAGAGTGACTTTAGCAAGTTTTCTAGTATGAAGGAATTTGGCGTTCAAAAATATACTAACGACTGGATACTGGGCAAACTTGGAGCAAAATACTATAAAGCTCCTAAAACCATTGAGAACATTGTTTTTAATCGAGTAGCCTACGCCACCTCGCAATTGCAAATGTTTAATCAATAATAAATTTTTTCACTTCCACATCTGCAAAGGTTCCCTCCTCATAATCAATTGCCGCACTATAATCAACCAAAAGACATTCATACGTCATAAGGTATAAATTACTTGCTCCTCCGGTATCAACCGGACTGAAAGATTTACGGCTCATGTTACTATATTCTACCCCAGAGCTGCAGTGAAACAAGGTGTTTATTTTCTCCATATTATCTAAGAACGCCAACGCCTCAGTTTGGTTAATACCATCATGATACGTATCACTGAAAGTCTCATAAAATAAAAATATATCAACCTGCATTGTGATTTGTTGCACCTTTTCGGCCGTGTTCGTCATTTTGTTACTGCGGAACGCCAAAAATACTGCAGGTGTAGGAAATGCATGCTCCTCATCTAAATGGTACGCCTGACTGTGCCACAAATCAATCCACTCTATCGTTGGAATTTCGGCTTTAATTTTATTAGCCAACTCTAAATAAAGGTTTTTCCAGTTTTTCATATTTATAATTCTTTAAATCGTTTTTCAATCTCTGTTGAAAGCCACACGTCCATGCTACTCATCATTTTCTCTGAGTGGCCTATAAATTGGCGTTTTGGGAATATAGTATCAATTTTTCGGCTGTGGGATTTCACCTGCTCCCGAACACCTTTTCTAGTACGGGTATGCGCCCGTACATATTGCACCACTCGCATTCTACCGCCATTGTTGTGAAGCCCGGCATAAGGAACCTCTGTACCAAACTGGACACTATCGCTGCCCTCATTCATTACCTCTAAACTTTTACGCAAATAGGTAGTATCCTCCAATATTGCTCCTCCCGGTCTTCGGTCTGGTTCTTTCCGCTTTTCCCAAGCCACAAAAGAAGCATCTGTAAAACCCCGATTTTGAAAGCTATCGTCAAACCACTGCAAACAGAACGTTTTAGCATACCGCCTAACATCAAGCTTCATTTTCTTTGCGACCTTTAAAAAATCGGGCACTTCGTTTATTTTTCGGTTAGCCATAAATTGAAATTTAATTACCTTTTAATCAATGATTAAAAAGTTTTTGTACATTTGTACTATCAGAAAAGATACTACACATAAAAATATATAAGAGCAAGAGCGGAGAAATCCAATCTCGATCCGACTCAAGCAAGGTTTACGCCTTGCTTTTGTTGCTTTTAAGAGTTTCTATTTTTGTTTTAAAATCCTCATATCCTTTTTTAAGTGATTCTTGCTCTACCTTAATAACTTTCTCGCCGTTAATCAAATAAACCTCTTTGACCGTTTTATAACTGCTTAATTTAGCCCATAATTGTCTGGAAGTATCTGAAATTTGAGTGGTATTGAAAGCCGTATTTTTAAAGTTAAAAACTAAAAAACATTCGTCTAAGTCTCTTAGTTGCCCTTTTTTTCCAAGTTTGCTCGCAAAAGTATTATTGATATAGCTTTTCAAATTATCAGTATCTCTTACCGCCAAATCACCCACTTTGCCTTTGATGGTAAACTCTGGGTTTTTATACTTTTCAATATTAATATGTGGCCTGATTCCAATGTTTACATTCAGCTCATCACTTATGATTTTTGCACTTTCTAAATTGGCGGTAAAATCCGTTTTATCATAATAAATACTGGCGCTTACATTTTTATTGCTTTTGCTTTTATAGGCTAGCTGATACGGTGCGTTTAGTTTTGCCAATTCTGCATTTTTCAAAGCGTTGGCATCTGTTTTTAGCAACTTGAAAAACTTATTATTTTTAGTGAAAATTTCTTCGTCTTTTCCCACATTTCCCGCAAAGTCGGGATTGGGCTCAATAGCCACTTTTTTAGCAGTAACGTCCTCCGCAGTTTGCACCACGTCACAACGACAACGCCAGCCGTTAGGCGGGTAATGTGTACCCCAGAAAGGATCATCAACGGGTCTGATGATTCCGTTTAGTACTGCGTGTTCGTCACGTACTAAATCATCACCAACAGTTCTATATTTTAAGTTAGGAAACAAATCTTTGTCGGCTTGGATGCGCTGCCACTTTTTAGCCATTTGGCCTGCGGTTCTTGCCGTTTGATATTCGGCTTGCAACCAGTTCTTATTGTACTGTCTATTGACTCCTTTTGCTAATTGGCTGTATTCATTAAATGGACGTAAACCGCCATCTTGATAGTACAGCATTTTATTAAGAGTTTCAAGCTGCGCATAGTTTTTGGCACTGGCAAAAGTGTAAAGGTTCTTTTTCATTTCAGTAACAAGCGTACTGGAACCATCACTTTTGTTTTTCAACCACGTTTCACCAAATCCTTTCCCGACACCTTCGGAAAGGTCTGCATAGGTTTTAGTAATTAACTCCTGATTCAAATCAGATGGTTTCATTTTTCCATCGTGCAAGTCCTGAGCAATTTTATCAATAATAGCATCGTAGCCGGAAAAGTCCAAAGCCTCTAAAATTAAAGGAGCTGATTTGCAAGTTTCACAACCGCAATCCTCCGAATGGTAGGATGCTTCAATGGACTTGAATAACGCCGTTACTTTTTCGTTAAACTTTTTTTTTTAGCCTCGGCAGCCGCCAAAGGATCGGCAGAACCGGGAGTGGCTTTTTGTCCAAGAATAGGTACGCCAGTTTGTTGCTCAACCCATTCTGGGTCAATATCAAATTGATTGCCTAAAATATTAACAAGCTCCGCAGTTTCTTTGGAGGTTCTTATTTCTGCATTGTCCCAAATGAAAGTTTGACCGTTTAATCCGGAATAAACAGGCGACAACTTTATAAGTCGTGGAATCACCATTTTATTCATGTAGTTTTTAATCATCAATTTGTCACTCTCAAATCTATCTTTGGCCAACTTGAATTGAATTTCTACGGAACCAACAAACCCTTTTTCGTCAGTCAATCCGGTACCACCTAAAAAGCGTTTTGATATTTCAGAGTTCGCACGTTCCACTAAAGGATTGAACGCCCCTGATGGATTGTTGGAAGTAATAGACGGAACCTCAAATTTTTCATTCCCACGTCCTACCATAAAGTGATTGGACTTGAAATTTTGAGCCGCTTCAAATAATTGGTTTAACCTTCCATCGTCCTCACGGTCTGTAGTTATAAATAAAGGTGGCACGCCATATTTTTCTATAAAATCCAACCATGCACCAATACCCATTTTTTTAGCCAAGACAATAGGAGCCACTTGTGCCAACATTCCTAAATCTTTGTCCTTTCCTATCTGAAGATAGTAATTAGCCATAATGCCCTCTTTATAATCCCACCCTTTTGAATCTCCCGGTGCTTTTATAATAATGCCCTTTAAGGGGTTGAAATAACCAAGCGGAATTTCAGTTACATCGTTAAGCTCTCCTAAAATATCAAGCTCAAAAAGTTCTATCAACGTGGTACCCTGAAACCGAGCCATAAGAATAAGCCGCACCAACTCCTCAAACCAAGTGCGCTCAAAAAGAGCTGATAACTCCTCGTTTTCCTCTCCGGTCGCACTTACAATTTTAAAAGTGGAACGCTGACAATACAAAATCCTTGAATCTATTACAGATGCAAGGTGATTGTCTAACATTAGATTTTCATATAAAGTCCTCAAACTAGAGCGGTCTGGATTTTCGGGATCGGTTGCTAATTGTATGGCCGTTTTCCATTCCGCAAGGTTTTTAGACTGCATCGTGATAGACTCCATTTCTAACTGCCCGGAATAGCTTTTGTCTGGACTCATAGCAGCGGAAACCGCTTTAAGTTTTTGTGGGTTTGTATTACGTAATACTTTATTTTCGAATGCTGTATAGGCTTTTTTGAAGGGATTTTCCATTAGATATAAAAGTTTGGATTGGATAAATTACCCGATATTGAATTACTTATTATTGCTCCAGTACTGTCAACCGCCGCAGGAACCCCGGACAACGGAATAATACCAATTGACACCTCTTTAAGTGTTTTCATGGCCTCATCATATTGCTCTTTATAATCAGATGGAACTTTACGAGCTGCGTTTCTTCTAACCAGTTTGTACAAAACTAATTTTGCTAAAACTTCCCTCAATACTTCATTATGTACCGGGTCGGTTTCATCAAATACGGTGGCCGTATCATAGCGTGTGCCTAAATAACTTTTGATTACGGCAATTTGAGTTAACTCAATTTGGTCAATAATTTCATCGTCATTTTGTGCGCTTTCGTCAATGAGTCTCTCCTGGGCAAAGGAGATTAAATAAGGCTTATCGATATAAATCATATTCTATCGTTTTTATGGTTCATTTTTCCCGTTCTATAATTGCTATTTTCAGAACCTCCAAAGCTTACATACTTTTCCAGTTCGTCAGTAACTCCTTTTTTAGCATCGGGATAATCATCTTTTGAGTTGTAGCCGGGCTCAATTCCAAAAAGTTGCTGCATGGCAATTTGATGGTCTTTTTTGTGCTTTAATTTATCACTGTAATAGAAACGCCCATTTTGATAATACGGTTGCAATTGTAACATCCTATCGTATTTATTCGCTCTAGGCCTGTCCCTTTTAATGATATTTAAACGGCAGTTAAACAGTTTTTCGGCATCACGAATGGCGCTTTCTACGGCATCATTCCAAAACTGACTTTCAAACACCCAATGCACCACAACAGTATCCGGTAATGATAGCTGGAACTGACACATATAGGCTAATGCGGCACTCATTTTGCATTGTTGAACAAAGCAGTCGATTTCCCAAAAATCACGGTCTTTTAACCCTTCCACGACAATAGCATTATAATCGGAGGTTTGTGTCCCGGAGTAGGCGACATCCCAATAACCAAAAATGATTTTGAAAGTATTGAGCTTTGGCAAAGGCGCATATTGTATGTCCTCCGCCTTAAATATTGTTCCCTCGATATGGGGTTGATTATTGTACTCGGCTCTTGCGGCTAATGCTCCAATTTCTTTTTCAATTTGTTGGAAATAAGTGCTTGAGTATTTCGAGCTCCAAGTGGGCTCAAAAGTTACCGGATCATACGCATTTATTTCGTGAACAACCCAGTCCGGGTGTAACTCCTGTAAAATGGTTTGCACCATCTTTGGAGCAAATCTATTGTTCGCCTGGATAAACCTTCGAATGTCACCGTCCATTGTTGGAATCAAATCACGCTCAATCCAACGTGCCATTTTTAACTGGCGCACTGGGTTTTGATTTAAATCTTTAGTTTCGATATCATCGCAGACAATGTGTGTTGGTCTTTTGCTCTTTACACGCAAACCCCTAACGGATTGCCCCATACCTAGCGACTGTCCAATAAAACCGCTTTTCGTAATAAAGAAGCCGTCCTCCCAAGAACCTTGGTTGTATTGCTCCCCAAAATCGTTTATGATTTGTGGGTTACTCTCAAACTCCGCACGAATATCCTCCAATAATTGTTTCCCTCTGTCGGCATTATTACCTACCAGAACCAAGTAAACCGGCTCACCGTTTATCCAAAGAAAAAACGGTATTAAGATGTCGTTTACAACTGATTTTGATAAAGCACGCCCCCACTGAGAAAAGCCTTTAAAGGTTTTATTTTTCTGGACTTTCTTTGCAAAATCAATATGAAAATCGGGTGTTTCAGATGTGGCATAATGCGGGAAATATCTTTGCACCATTGCCCGGTAACTCTTTTTCGCCACTTCAATAGCCTCACGCTTTTCCTTATCGGTTTCAAATGGGTTAACATTTGAAAACGAGCGGGAAAGTTCGAGCTTCTTTTTGTAGCGGTCGAGAGTGGCCTTATCGTTTCTTTTCATCGACTTTCATTATTTTTTTATCTGCAGTATGCGTTACCTTATTGTCCTGAAAATTGTAAAACAATCCAGTAATTACACTCACTCGGTAAATTCCGTCGTACAGGTGTTTTTCTTTTACAATTTGTCCCACATGAAACCCCGCTCCTTTTTTAAGCAAGTGCGAGCCAATGTTTAAATAGTATTGATTTATGGGAGCCTTATTAATCATAAGGCTTAGAATGAGTTTTAGTAATGCCATTATCCGAGTTTGATTGATATTGTTGATAAATGATTTTCTTGAAAGTCCAGCGTTCTTAAATACACGTCTTTGTCGTAGTGTTCGAGGTTCTTGAATATATCCGCCATTACTTCGAGATATAATCCTAGTGAAATTCGATTTTCAGAATCCATTCGCTCTAAAGCTTTTGTTTGAATGGCCACTTCCTGAGATATAGACGCAGATTGTTGACGTAAGGCAATAACACGCTCTTTGTCGCCCACTGCTTTCGCATCTTTAACCTCGATACTGATTTCTAGTTGTTGCTCCGTTAATTCGCTGATTAGCTCCTTAATTTTAGCCGCTCGGTTCTGGGAGCTGTTCATATTGGAATCACGCACTCCTTTCCACTTGCCTTTTTCAACCCAGTCACCAATAGTTTTCTCGGAAACATTCACTATTTCCGAAATGGCTTTTGCCGTTAAACCCTGATTTGTGTAGTAATCGAAAGCAATTCGCTTCTCTTTTTCCTTTGCCATACTGTTATTTCTATGGTACAAAGTTGTCTTAATAAGGAATGAAAATTTAATTCATCTTCTTATTTGGTAATACTATTTAACTAATTCAGTATTCGAGAGTTACTAAATAAAAAGGTCTTTTTTTTTACCCTCTGCCAAAGGCTAATCTTTGTCATCTCAAAAGGGAATAAAAACGAGAATTACATGTCAAAACCTAGAACATTTATTGAAGCATCCGCGGCAGGCACAACCGGAACTATAAAGATTATTGACCGTATAGGTGAATGGTCGCAAAGTTCCTCTGCCACTATTAGAACCATTGTGGACGACTATTTAAAAACAGGCGTGACCGATGTTGAAGTTTATATTAATAGTGCAGGTGGTAACTGCTTTGAAGCGACAGAAATGTGTAACGATTTGAAACGCCTATCTAATGTGCGCTTGAAAATTGGAGCCGTTGCCGCATCTGCTGCAACGTATTTCATGACACAGTTCCCAAGTTCCGCTTATCCAAACTCTCAAATAATGATCCACAGACCTAGACTAGGAACCTATGGTGATATTGTGACGATTAAAGCCGATTTGAAACTTCTTGAAAATACTACTGAGGAGTACAAAAGTGCTTATTCAACTAAAATGAATAAGACGGTTGAAGCCATTGACGAATATTTTGCCAAAGGTGACTACTGGATGACCGCCAACGAAGCAAAAATGGAAGGTCTTTTAGACATCGTTCTCGACAACAAGGAAGAAGTAACAGCAGAAAGTATCAAAATACTAGAGGCAGTTGCAGCACCAATTATCCCGAAAATTAATAATGAAAACAAAATACAAATGGAAAGAACCGTACTGATTAGTAGACTAAGGCTTTCGGCTGATGCTACAGATGCTCAAATTGAAGCGGCATTGACCGCTTTAGAAGTAAAAGCCGGTAAAACGGAAGGCCTAGAAGCCACCGCAAAATCGACTCTTGAAGCCAATGTGAAAACATTAGTTGACAAGGGAGTTGTAGACAAAAAGTTTACCGCCGATTTGGCACCGCACTACACAAAATTAGCAACTGCCGATTTTGAGGGAACAAAAACCATTATCGAGGCCATGCAAGGTGTTACAAAACTATCCGCAGAATTGGAAGAGGGAGTTACTGCCGCAGGACGTGAAAAATGGACAATGGAGGACTATCAATCCAAAGACCCGGAAGCGTTAATGGAATTAATGACTAAAGACCCAGAGAAGTTCAAAACATTAGAAGCGGCTTACTTCGGATAAACCAATAAGTCAAGCGATCAACTCGATCAAGTAAAAAAAGTAAAAACAAAAATCAAACACAGAAAATGAAAAATCAATTTAAAGGACTGTTTAAAGTCTTATTTGTATTAGCGTTATGCGTAACGGCTTCATTCATTGCAAATGCAATGGGAATGAACGAACATGGAGTTCAAATGGCGGGTGTTACACCGGTAGCCTTGCCCGTATTGAACCAAACCGCAGAAAAGGAAATGATTAAAAAATTCCGTCACGATAATTCATGGTTATCATTATTGAAAAGTAAGCAATCATGGGTTGATAATGATGTAATAAAAATCCCGAAAAGAGGTGCAGCACCTTCAGTATTAATTAACAATACAGTGTACCCAATTGTATCTGCCGGTAGAGATGATACTCACGTAGTACTTTCTTTGAACAAATACGAAACTACAAATACAACCGTAACGGCTGCCGAATTATACGCATTGCCTTATGAGAAAGTATCTGACGTTCAAGAACAACACCGTGAGGAATTAGAGGATAAAACAGCACAACACGCTTTGCACTCTATTGCACCATCTTCTAACAGCGCAACAACACCAGTACTAGTTTGTACAGGAGCCGTTGACGGAACTAGACCAACATTGACCTCAAAAGATGTGGCCTTAATGAAAAAGAAACTGGATAAACTGTTAGTACCAAAAGAGGGACGTATCCTGGTATTATGTCCAGACCACGTAGCCGATTTGTTGAACGAGGACAGAACTTTCCAAACACAGTACCACAACGCTGTTGAAGGTGTTCTTTCTAAATCATACTACGGGTTTAAAACTTACGAAAGTACATACAACCCAACATTTACTACAGGAACTAAAGTAGCCTTTGGTGCAGTAGACGGGGTGCAAATGGCGTCAGTTATCATGCACGAAAAAACGTGTTTCAAAGCAACTGGTACAGTAACTCGTTACTCAAGACCTAAAGAATTAGATCCAGAAAACAGACGTAACACCATCGGTTTTGAGCTTTACTTTATTGGTATTGCCATCCGTGACGAAGGTGTAGCCGCTATCATAGGATAGTCAGTCTGATTTATTTTTAAAATGGCAGTCGAAGTCAATGCGACTCGACTGCACCCTAAGGGGATTACTTCAATTACAAGCTCATGAAAAAAATCAATAATGTTGGAGCGTTGTTTTTACAACAGCGTGAGGGCTTTTCTGCTATTCCTTATTTGGATAGCGCCGGAGTTGCCACGATTGGTTTTGGTAATACTTTTTATCCGGGTGGTAAAAGAGTGACTATGAAAGATAAGCCTATAACTAGAGCTTATGGGATTGAAATATTCAACATAGTTGTAGCAAATTTTGAGAACGAAGTCTATTCACTTCTTAAAAAACGAGTCACACAAAATCAATTCAATGCACTGGTAAGCTTTGCTTATAACGTAGGAAGCGACATCGATGTGGACACTATTGCAGAGGGTTTGGGAGACAGTACATTACTAAAAAAAGTAAACGCCAATCCAAACGACAAAACAATTGCCACAGAGTTTGCAAAATGGAATAAGGCCGGTGGGAAAGTTAATAACGGTTTAATCTCAAGGCGACAATTAGAAGCCGAATTATATTTCAGAACATGAAAATAGTAAAAATGTGCTTTCTGTTTATTTTGGTTGTAATGACTAGCTGCGCTCCTAAAAAGACGGCCATCAGTACTACAGTAATTAAAGACAGTACCTACATAAAAAAAACCATTATTCCGGTTGATACCATTATTAAAGTACCCAAGAACGACGTGAGTGTTCAGGCAGACTTTAAAGATTTAACCGCCAAGCCAATTGTAAAACGCTCTAAAAATTTAACTGCCAGTTTAAGTAAGGTTGGGAACATCATTACTGCCGACTGCGATGTGGGAGAATTAGAACTAACAATAAGGCTTCAAAATGAACTTTTAGAAATATATCGCCAAAAGGATACCGACAACACTACAACAATAAAGGTACCCGAAAGATATATTCCAGAATGGATCAAGCCTTTAATTTGGATTGGTGCAATAGCTTTAATACTAATTATAATAGGTGTTTGCATCTATTTTTTTAAAAAATCAAAATCGTATGAAAACATACTCTAAAGAAGAATTACAGGCAAAAGCACTTGAAGTGTTTGAGCAACATCCTAATCAGGATTCAACATTCGCAAGAGAAGATGGAAACGTTTTCTTCACCGAACATTATGCCAATTTAGATAAGGGCAAATTAAAGGTTTATCCTTTTGAAAGAGCCGATATCGTAAAGGCCGATGTAAAAAAAATCAAAGTTGTTGACGCAACTGTTGTAACTGCAAAAGCGAAAGCTACTAACGCCACAAAAGCTCCCGCCGCTGCAAAAGCAAAAGCACCAGTAGCTCCTGCGCAAGAAGTTAAAAAAGTGGATGCTACTTTAGGTAAAGACGGTAAGAACCCAGAAACGAGAGAAACAACTAATCCTACAGTATAATGGCAGAGTTAGCAGGTGTAAAAATAGAAAAATTACAGGGAGGTCTGGGACGCAAAAGCCCAAGTACAGACAGCCACCTTGCCTTAATTATTAAGACAACCGGTGACGCCCCTCTTGATTTGGTTATTGCCAATTCAGGAAAAGGATTAACACTGACATCGCTTTCACAAGCGGAGGGCTTAGGTTTAACCGCTAGTGCTAGTGCCAACGGAGTAACTCCATTTTATGAGCATATTTCTGAATTTTTCAGACTGGCTCCGGAGGGAACCCTTTATTTGTTTAACGACAAATCGGCTGCTAACATGGTTACTTTTCTAAAAGAGAATCCAGAAATCAAAGGCTTTTCCGTTGTGGATGACTTTGGAGTTTTACTTCAAACGGTTGTTATTGCAGATTACCAAACAAACGTCATTGATGTATTGGCCTCAGAAAATAGGCTAATTGACTTTGGTGTTATCGGTTGGAATGGTTTCTCCTTTACTGACGGTTTGGATTTAACTGAATTGACTTCGCCACAAATTTCAGTTTTGGTTGTTGGTTCCGGTAACTCAAGCTTTGCCGCAGCAGGCGCATTTTTAGGAATGATTGCCGCTAGAAAAGTTAATGAGAATGTTGGGTCGGTAAATATCCAAAATAAGCCACTTGCAAAAAGAGGCACAGCGGATTACCCACTGACCGACAAAAATTTAGGCTTATGGTTAGCTCCAAAGTTAACGGATGGTGTAGCCATTAAAACATTGACCAAAGCAGAAATCCAAACCTTACAGGACTACGGGTACATTTTTGCCGCTTCTTATGAAGGTTATCCTGGTGTATTCTTTACCAACTCAAAAACGTGTGTCACACAAGCTTCAGACTATTGTTTCATTGAAAACAACAGGGTTTGGAACAAAGCGGCAAGGGCGTTGAGAGCGGCATTATTGCCAGAAGTAAAAGGTGTTGTAAAGAAAGATCCTTCAACCGGATTTATTAAGTCTACTACGGTAAGCCGTTGGACAGGAATTGGTAACAAAGCTCTTGAGCAATTGGTCGCTAATGATGAGATAAGCGGGTTTGAGGTCTATATAGATCCTGCGCAAGTGGTAAACAGTACGCAAGCCGTAAAAGTGAAAGCTTTGGTAGTTGCTGACGGTATTGTTCACGAGTTTGAGGTGGCTTTGGGTTTAACGAATTCAATTAATTAAGATGAGTACAATAGTAAATAAATTCGGAACGATGCAAGGATGGAATGCAGTAACTGCAAACATCCTTGGGCGTGACCTTGAGGGCATAGTGGAACTAGCCTATGACGATAAGGAAAAGAAAGAGAACGTTTATGGTGCGGGTAAGTTCCCCATTGGCCGTGGACGTGGTAACTATGAGCCAAAAGCTTCCATTAGCATTTTAAAGGAGGAGATTGATGCCATGAAGCTTTCGCTTCCTCCGGGAAAGTCTATTCGTGATATTGCCCCATTTGATATGGTTGTTCAGTACGAAACTGAAAACGGAATCATCTTAAAAGACAGAATTCGCAATTGTGAATTTATGGGCGATGGTGTTGAAGTAAAGCAAAACGACATGACCATCACCACAAAGTATGAATTATTAATCTCTCACATTGAGTGGAACGTAATCTAAGTATGGAATCAAAAATCATAAAACCTTATACCGACTCTGACATTTCAGAACACGAAGCAAAAGTAGGTGGCAAAAGAAACCTAAAGGAAGTTATTATTAAAGATGATGAAGGTACCCAGTACTGCTATTTAGTAAAACGCCCAACTCGTGCAATAGTTCAGGCCTCCGCCGAGGCAATGCAAAAAAACGACCTAAAAGCCCAACACAAGCTTACAATGGGTTGTGTACTTGCAGGTGACATGGAAGTAATCGAGCAAGACGGTGTTATGTTCTCAGAACTCTTAGCCCGTATTCAATTAATTGGCAAAGGCATAACCTCTGAAATAAAAAATTTTTAGAAGGGTCAGGGATTGACCCCGAAGATAAAGAGGAGGACGAACAATGGTTACTCAAGATAAACGCCATTTTAAGGTACCACTATCCAAACATCAAAATAGAGAAGTTGAGCGATAAAAAGTGGGCGTCTTTATACAACGAGTATCTCTATGTTACGAATCAAAAGACCCAAATTTTAGACAGAATAATAAAATCATCTTTAGACAAAATGGGCTAAAGAGTTTCAATAAAATAAATGACAACAGCAAATACCACTTGGGAGTTACGATTTAAGGACAGTCTCACGAGTGGTATTTCTGGTGTTCAAAAGATCATTGACACTACTGAAGAACGTTTTAATAAACTTGGCAATAGGCTAAATAAATTTAGTGCTATTGACATGATGGCCATTGACCAATCGGCACAGCAAGTTAAGCGAGGTTTTGAGGATTTCAATAAAACCTCGATGACTTTTGAAAGCGGACTAGCGGAAGTTGAAGCCATTACCGGAGTTACCGGTGATGGATTAGATAAGCTAGGAGCGAAAGCCAGAGAAAGCGCACTTGCTTTTGGTGGTGAGGCAACGGATAGTTTGAATACTTATAAAACCATCCTTTCCAGACTTGGCCCTGATATTGCAAAGTCCCCGGAAGCTTTAGAAAAAATGGAGCGTAATGTTCGCACACTTTCTAAAACAATGAATAACGATGCAGTTGGTTCTGTCGATGCTCTTACTACTGCCATGTTGCAATACGGTGTTGACTTATCAGACCCGATTGCAGCACAAGAAGAAATGGCACGCATGATGAACGTCATGGCTGCGGGAGCCAAAGAAGGTGCTGCAGAGGTTCCATCAATTGCCGGAGCTTTGAAAGTTGCCGGAGTTCAGGCGAAACAATCCAATGTTTCTTTTGTGGAAACAAACGCTGTTTTACAAAGTTTGGCCGCAGGAGGAAAAGAAGGCGCCGAGGCGGGTATTGCTTTGCGAAATGTTTTAGGAAAAATGGCGGGTGAAGATGTTTTACCAAAAGAAGCGGTAGGAAAACTGCACGCTCTGGGTGTGAACATGAATATCGTATCAGATACATCGCTCCCTTTAACTACTAGACTTCGTGAGCTAAAAAAGGCACAAGGTGACGCCACTATTATGGCTCAAATGTTTGGTACCGAAAATGCTGCAGCTGCAAGCATTATGCTAAACAGTGTTGACGCACAGGACGTACTCCAAAAGAAGATTGAAGGAACTAACGCCGCTGAAGAGCAAGCGCAAGTTATCATGAATACGTCTGCCGAAAAGAAAAGCAGAATGAATGCCGTTTGGAATGATGCAAAAATTGCTATTGGAGAATACACTACAGCAATGGAGCCTTATGTTGCTGCAGGAGCAAATTCTATTAGTGTAATGGCTAATATGAAAAATGCACATGATGGTTATAAGTTAGCAATGGGCGGTGTAAAAACTATGCTAGGCCTTGCCGAAAATGCAACAATGCTCACGACTGCTAAAACATTGATTCTATCTGGAGCAACCGGCGTAGCCTCCGCAGCACAATGGGCTTGGAACGCCGCAATGACTGCCAACCCAATTGGACTGGTAATAGTAGGAGTTGCAGCGCTTGTGGGAGTTGTTGCTTTATGTTGGAATAAGTTCGAGGGTTTTAGAAACGTTCTTTTCAAAGGTTGGGAAATGCTCAAGTTATTTGGAAATACAATTAAGACTTATGTTGTTGACCGATTTAAGGGCTTATTGTCCGGCCTATCTGGAGTAGGAAAAGCTTTGATGCATTTCTTTAAGGGTGAGTGGTCAGAAGCTTGGCAAACCGGAAAACAGGCCGCCTCTGATTTAGTTGGTGTTGACGCCGCCAAAAATGCTGCCAAAGGATTGATTAACGGAACTCCTAAGGCATTGGCTAAAGGACAAAAAGCAAGTGATCAATACACGGCGGATAAAAAAGCTGCAGCGGCAAAAGAGAATGAAAGTGCAGTAAAACTTGGTAAGAAACCCGCCGTTGCTGTTGTTGATACTAAAGGATTAAATCTAGCGGCGCTGAATGATCCAACAAAAGGGAAAGGAAAGGCCAAAGGCGAAGGAACCACAACCGGCTCTGGGGACAATGCCGTTGGGAAATCAATTACAATGACGTTGAATATTACCAATCACTTTGGCGTAAGCGGTGAACTCGACATAAGAAAAGTAGCGGATAAAGTAGTGGGATTGATTAATGACCGTCTTCGTGACAATGTAATAAGTATGGGATAATGGATGCAAGATATAACTTATCGAAATTATTTAGTGCCGCTTTTGGTATTAACTCCCCCATTTTTATAACAGAGCCACTTGGTAAAAAAGCGTTGAATACTTTCGATTATAAGGGCATTGGATTGATTGAGGACTATTATACAAAAGAGGCTACCAGTTGGATGGGAACTCCAATAATAGGACTCCTAAAATTTAAATCAGGTACTTATAAAATATACAACTCTACTGGAATTTTAGAGGATATTGAATACAATGATTTTGTTTTACCTCCGGCTACTCTTTTTTCATTTCGCCGATCTAAAAACATTACTAAAACAAATTTGTTGGGTAATAACGGAACGGTAAAAGAAATTTTTGGTTTTGATGATTGGGTTATCGATGTGAAAGGCTTGGCAGTAGATACTCCACAAAGTAGCGCAAGAGACCAACTGATTGCAATTAAAGAATGGGAAGAATTAGCCAGTGCCATAAGTGTAAGCGGAAAGCTATTTACAATAAAAAATATTCACGCTGTTGTAATGGATGATTATAAAGAGGAAAGCATACAGGGTTCTCCTGGTATTATTCCTTTTTCTATGACATTAACCAGTGATGATGCAGTTGAACTGATTTTGCCTGATGTAAACGAAAATTTTTAGACTATGACTTTAGCAATGAATTGCCAAATAATATTCGCCAAAAATGAGCGTCGCAGGGAAATAGTTTTAACACAAATAACGGAGATAATTGTTGATAGCTCTTGGACACTATTGACCTCGACCGCTGAAATAGTTATCCCTAGAAAAGTAAGGTTCTTTGATAAAAATAAAGTTAGGGACGTCTTTAGAAGAGGTGATTTTGTAACAATAGCATTTGGCTATAACGGCAAAAACGTTGAGGAGTTTCGAGGATACATTACTGAAGTTGCAGCCGATATTCCAATCAGAATAAAACTGCAAGACGAAATGTGGAAACTGAAACAACTCCCGGTAAACTTTAGCAGCCCAAATATTGGCCTCGGAGATTTGCTTAAACAAATTGCACCCGGATATAAGATTGATGCTTTGGAGGGTGTTCAAATTGGAAGTGTTCGTTTTCCTAAAACTACGGTTGCCGCAGTACTGGATAAGTTACAGCAAGACCCTTGGAAATTGAATACTTATTTTAAAAACATTAACGGACAGCAAGTTCTAGTATGTGGTAAGTATTACGCCGATGATAGCGAAGCGGAGAAAGTAAATTTTCATTTAGAGCGAAACTGTGTTAGCTCTGCCCTGAACTACGTTCGAAAAGATGATGTTTTTATATTAATAAAGGGAGTTTCCACTTCCTCAAACGGTACAAAAATAGAAGTTGAATTTGGCGATAAAACTGGGCAACCAAGACAACTGACCCATTACAATAAAACAAAGCAAGAACTCGAGGTTCTGGTGAAGCTCGATTATGAAAAATACAAACAAGACCGCTTTGACGGCTCGTTTACAGCCTTTGGGATTCCATCGGTAAAACACGGCCAAAAAGCCAAGCTAACGAGTACTTTATATGAAGACCGGAACGGCGTTTATTTTATACAAGGAGTTACAAAAACATTTAACCGGGACGGTATTCGTCAGGTTATAAAACTAGATGAAAAGACATTTTGAAACGAGACTCTAACATAATTGAATTTGGGAAACTCTTAAACGAAAAAGCAAAATCGCAAGTTGATGTGCAGACACACTGGTGTACCGTTAAGGAGGTTGACTGGGATAAAAAAACCATGACGGCTACAGGTGTTGTGGATGACCTAGATTTTTTTGATGTGCTTTTAGGTTTAGGCTCAATGAATAGAAAACCAAGCCTAAAAAGTAAATGCCTAATAGGTATTGTAAATAATAATGCTGCGGCAGCTTTTTTGATAGAATGTGAGGAAATTGAAGAGATTGAAATTAGTGATAAAACGGGATTTAAACTGGTTTTAAACAATGGTTATCTAACGATTAACGGAACTGATTTTGGCGGTATTGTAAACGCAATTGAGCTAAAAGAGCAAGTAGATAAAAATACGGCACTACTTGAAGCGATACAAAACGCTTTCGAAAGTTGGACTCCGGTACCAAATGATGGCGGAGCCGCTTTGAAAGGTATTGCAAGCTCATTTATAAGTTTAGAAGTCGCAGACCTTTCGAACATTCAGAATGAAAAAATAAAACACGGATAATGAATTATGAAACCGACATACTACTCAATGAGAATGATGACTTTAACATTATTGATGGCGACTTTGTTATTGGTGAAAGTATCCTCCAAGAGGTTGGAATTATTTTAAGACTAAACTCAGGGGACTTGAAAAGCGACCCAGTGTTAGCACCAAACTTAGTTCAATTAGTAAACAGCGCAGAAAATAAGCAAGAGTTTGAGGAACGTGTTAGAATACACCTCAAGCGTGATAACAAATATTACAATGAAATTAAGGGTTTAATTACCGTAAAGAATATATAGTTATGGATCAATGGATATTAGTCGTTAGTGCCTTAGTTACAATGGTAGGTGGTACGGGTTATTTCACTTTTATTTTTGCAAAAAGTAAATACAAACAGGAAGTCGAAAAACTGAGATTTGAAGCTCTACAGGCGCAAAAACTTGCTGAAACCACCGATATCGAAAACGGCTCAAAAGTAGTTGATTTATACAAGGAGGCTCTAGATGATTTAGGCATTCGCTATGAAGAGAAATACAAGCACGTTGAAGAGATGTCGAAAAACATTTCGGATCTGTTTGATGCTAAAGAAAAGACTTTACTGCAGGAAATTGAATATCATAAAAAACAGACAGCATTGTATAAAAAAATGTACGATGACAAAGTGAAGGAATTTACAAAATACAAAAAAGAGCACCCATGATTTACGCAATAGAGAATCAATCCCTTTTTGACGTAGCCATTCAGGAAAGCGGAAGCGTAATGGTTGCCTTTGACTGGACTTTAAAAAATGGCCTTTCCATAACGGATGAGTTGGAACCAGGACAACAATTGATTTCTCCCAATTCGGATTTTATCAATACGGATGTAGCGAGATATTTTAAGGGTAAAAAGCAAATGATAGCCACGGGCTTTAATATTGGCGAAGGAGATTCAATGATACCCGAATTAGGCATAGGATCAATGACAATAGGAACAACATTTATAGTACGATAATGGCACGATCAATAGGAGTTATACAAAATGAAATGCTTGACAGCATTACGGCAGACGAAAACTTGGCGGGATTAAACTCGCAAAGTAAAGTCTCTATTTATCGCTTGATTGTGTTTATAGTCGCCTTCTCCATTTGGGTATTAGAAAACCTTTTCGACACCCATAAAAAGGAAGTGGACGACATCATTGAGGCGAAAATGCCACACCGCCCATCGTGGTACCGAACAAAGGCGAAAGCGTTTCAGTATGGATTTGCTTTGATAACGGACACTGATAACTATAACAACACGGGTTATACGTACGATCAGGTTTTGAACTCTAAAATTATAAAGTATGCCGCTGTAACGCCAAGTGCGGGACAAATCTTGATTAAGATTGCTACTGAAGCTGCGGGAGTTTTGGCACCGATTACACCGGAACAAAAAGCCTCGTTTGACGCTTACATTCTTGAAATTGCCGACTGTGGCGTGAAATATATAGTTGTCAATCACTTACCGGATATTCTACTATTGAATTTGCAAATATTTAGAGATCCTTTGGTTTTGGACTCCACAGGAATGAGCATTTTAAACGGGAATTATCCAGTACAGGATGCGATCAATGAATACATGAAGGAACTGCCTTTTAACGGTGAGTTGGTTCTTGCTCATTTTATTGATAAGCTTCAAAAAGCGGAAGGTGTAGTAATACCACATCTTGTAAATGCAGAATCACAGGCGATTGATATTAATACTAATGCTTATCTGGACGCTGAGCCTATAAATGTAAAAACCGTTCCCGTGAGTGGCTATTTTACAATTCCAAACTTTGACAACGTGAGCTATGTGGTATAAGGTAGATTTTGACAAACTCGTTCTTTTGCTGCTGCCTACTTTTTTACGAAAGCCGGTACTGTTTGGCTATGTCCGGGCATTGATAACTCCTATTGCAAGTTTGCATTATAAGTGGTCACGCATGAGAGACGAAAACCTGACAAAGCTCTCTTATAATAGCCAACGGTGTTATTTGAGAAAGGCTTTGAATGATAAATACGACCCGGAACTAAGACGAATTACTATTGATGGCACGCTTGATACAACTCAAGACTATATCTATACGCCTGCAGAGAATTTGGATGTGTATTTGGGTGTAATGTATCTGGCGCAAGATTTTAATTATAGTAATTCTATTGTTGACTTTCTTGTCAATGTACCAGGACAACTATTGAATGATAAAATAAATGAAATAACAGCAACAATCAACTTCTATAAGTTGGCGGGCAAAAGCTATAAACTATTGGCAATATGAATACAATAAATTTTAATCAGGTTGGTGGGTTTCCACTCTCTACTAACATTTTGGCAAAGCTTCAAACAGCTTTTAGCATATTTAATGCTTTGGGAAATATCGTGGGAGATTTGACCATTATCTCCGGGTGCGAAGTGGCAGGAACTAATGTGGCCAACGGTGTTGTTTTTATCAACGGCGAAGTTTTAGAGTTTCGAGGCGGTTTAGCTCAGTCCAAAGTGATTGTTAAAGAAGATACTGAAAATATACTTTTTGAGAATCTGAATTATTATCCGGCGATCAAAACACGCTATGCCACTTTTGGTACCGGAGTTGGAGCTATAAACTGGGTTGATTTTAAACGAGGGTTTGCCACGAAGGATGTTGCTGAAGCTTTTTTGGCAAAAGGTGATAAAACGGTTCTTGACAACCTTTCAGACTTTGTGGCTTTGATGTACGCCAAGCTTCTTACTATTGATATGTATGCGGAGAAAAACGTACAGCCTGACATGGCTCAAAATGATGACACCAAAGATGACTTTATTAAAAATAAGCCGGCAACAATAAGTTATTTACGCAAAGGAACTTTTTCCGTAGGAGATAATCCAACAACTGATTCTCTTAAAACGGTGACGTTCGCAGATGTAGGAACTAACAATTATATGGTGGTTGGATGTATGGTTTCCGTTGGTAGCAACTTTGATGCAGACAATGATGTGATGTGGATGGTTCGTGAAAAAGGCAACACTTCTTTTAAATTAACGCTGAGAGAAGTTGCCGGACAGGTGCAAAATTTAAGTTTTGAATATATGTTAATTCCTCTATAATGGCAGATAAAAACACACTTAAAAATTGGTTTAGAACCAATTTAAAACCGACACAGGCTCAATTCTGGTCATTGTTTGATTCTTATTTTCATAAGGATGAAAAGATACCCATTACCGCAATTGATGATATTGAAAATATTTTGGCTGAGAAAGCGGATGCGGAAGTACTAGCCCATCACCTAACTAATGCAACCGCTCATGCTGATTTGTTTGGAGCAAAAGAAGATAAAAGTAAACGAGGTGCTGCGCTTGGTTATGCACCATTGAATGAGTTTACTAAACTTGCTATTGATTATTTGAATGTGGTAAACGATCTAGTTACTGGTGGTGTTGGTTCTCTTTTGACCGCTGAGCAAGGGAAACTATTGCAAATACAAATCACGGAAATAAATACGCTGCTTAACTCAAATGATGTTAACCTGGACAACGTTCAGGAACTCGTTGATGCTATAAAAATCGTGCAAACTTCACTAAGTACTATCTTGGTGAATGACCTGAATACGGGTGGAACCACGAAAGCGCTTACTGCTGAAATGGGTAAAACTTTGAAGGTTTTGATTGATGCAAAAGAAACCATTTCAAACAAAGCAACAATCATTTTAGAGGGAACAAATGAAAGTTCTAACACGCTATACCCAACAGTTAAAGCGGTATATGATTGGTGTGTTGCTAGGTTTCAAAAGCTGTTGCTTAATATTGAAACTACGGCCGCTATTGTCTATACTTTAGACTACACAAATTCAGCTAAAAGAACGGTTTTCACAAGTGTTAATCCTGTAGCGCTTACTGTTCCTACTAATTCGGTAACTCCAATACCTGTTGGAGCAAGAAGGGAACTTACAGCACAAGGCGATGGTGTTGTCACTATTGGCGGTGCTGGAATAACGTTTACAACTAATTTATCATTATCAATGGTAAAAGGGGAAACTAGAATTTTAACAAAAATTGCAACAGATACATGGACGGTTGAGGGGAATTTACCAGTTTCCGGGGCATTAGTTTATAAAACTTATTTTATAAATAATTTAACCGGAAATAATGCAACTGGTGTTTATCAAGATTCAAACCATCCTTTTGCCTCTGTAGATTATGTGGTAGGACTTGGTACTTTTAAAAGTGGTGACATATTTTTCTTCCAAAACGAAGGTAGCTCGTATCCCATTAATGGTATGCTACCATATGGTTCTGTTCTGTTTAGAGGTGTCCCATCAGTTATACTAGATTTTTCGGGTAACAGTAATCTTAGTATTGTTCCAGAAAACAACAATTTTGTAAGTGAAATTGATTTTGATTTACTAGATGGAAGGCTGGTGAATGAGAGAAACGGTGGGGCTGGATGTTATTTACATGAGAGCAATGGAAGGCTTGCTGTGTATGTAAAAGTTAGAGAAGTTTATTGGAACACTAATAACCTATTTTACATGGCTCAAAGACATAGATTTAATGTTTTAAAAGCATACTCTTCTGCTACACTAATAGGCGCAGGATTTTTGTGGTCAGCAGACAGATTTACACCAATTCATGTTGGAGAATTCGTTTGTTTAGCTAATGGAGCATCTTTGGTTACTGCTTACGGTGGCAAAGGTTCGTTTATCCACATAGACACTATTTCTGGACCAGGTAGCTACTCATTTAAAGGAGGGAATTATAAAATAGGGAATATTTCGACAACCAATAGAAGTACAGTTGATGCTTCTAATTCTGATTTAACATTGGATTTTCAAAACAGTATAATTTCAACGCCAAACGGCATAGAATTAGGAAATTACTACGGTGCTAAATTGATATTAACAGGAGTTGTTAAAAGCGCTACAGAAATGAGTATGTATGGTAATGAAAATGGTTTTAATCCATTAAAAGTGATTAATTTTTCGGGAGACATTGGAGCGGGTTTTTTTAGGTGTTATGGTGGAGACGTAACGGTAGAAAACAGCTCTATAAAGTCTTTAAACTCACCTTTAAAGTTTTTTGGAGGAAATGGAAACGGAGTAATAACGCTTAAAAATTCTTCGTTTGAAATGGTAAACCCGCAAGCTTTGGTAACAGATAGCGGCGGGGCTACAAGAACATTAAAAATATCGGGGATATCAACGAACGCAACCGCATTAAGCGACCAAATAGGAAACGGAATAATATTAACGCAGCATACAAATTATTAATATAAAATTATGAAACTAAGAGCAATAAATTACGTATCGCCATTACTCAATCAAGGCACATTTGCAAACGTAACGATTGAGGACGTTTGCTTGACACACAAAAGGAATGAAAAATACATTTCAATAAGTTTTGAAATGTCCTATTTAAAAAATGATCAAAAGGTTGTTTTAGATACTGTGGCAATGGGATTTCAAGGTATGGAAAATGACGAAGTAAGCTCCAATAGAACGACAACCTTCTCAATTCCTAATCCTGATTATGATTCTCAAATAGAAGATTCACAGGAAAGAATAACCGTGCCTTTGTTTGCCTACTTAATGGCTCATAACGGTATTATGCCTGCTGATTACGTTATGGTAGATTACGGCTATCCAACGTATGAAAAGGTAATGCAGTATTTTGAGGGCGGCACTCTTGAAAGTCCAGAGATTAATATCACGGCACCACTTGCAATAGGTTTCTTAATGAATAATCTTATTATGAATGGTGAAGCGGTTGGTAATCAATTCACGATAGTATAATGGGTACGGCATTAGCAATAGTGTCGTTAGTTCTAGCGATGCTATTATTCCCTTTGGGCTTGCTGATAACGTTTTTTATTAACCTTTATAAAAGGCGTTGGAGTTTTTCGTTTAAGCGATTAGACCAACAATTTTTGAGCATCGCCACAAGTATAGACGCATCCGGTAACGTGGTTTGCAAAGATTTGTTTAACCTGATTTTAATAAAGAAAGGAGGTTATCAATTTGGCAAACGTAAAGAAACTATTTCGAGCGTGCTTGGTAAAAATCAGCGGGATGGTACGCTGACGAATACAGGAAAAGAAGTTGCTTTTATCCTGGACAAAATAGATCCACATCATTGTTTAAAAAGCATTGATAGTTTAGTGTAGTTCTCAGGAGGATGGGAAGTAAAAAATAGTCCTCCAACATTTAAAAACTTTCTGAGGGATTTTAAATATAGCAACAAAGCCACACCGTTGGAGGACATAAGTCTTCTATGGTGTGGCTTTGCTATTTTTAATATAATCCCTCAGAGATACAAAAGTAACTTAAATTTATAAATATGGCAAAAGAATTTTTATACAAACAGCAGTACGGCGTGATTGTGATTTGTGAAAACGAGGAGGAACAAAAGAAAGTCTTTGAGGAGCTCCAAAAAAAAGGAATGAAACTAAAAGTAGTAACCACGTGAAGATAGTAATTGAAAACAGTACGAAAAACTTTGAAAGTTACCGTGCGCAAAGAGTGAAATCCCTTTTTAATGCAGAGGACGGCTCTAGCTTCAAGACAGAGGCCAACATTGATATTGATGATTTGGATTGGGGCATTGGGCTAATTGTAGGAGCTTCCGGTTCCGGTAAGACCTCGATAGGCAAACAGTTTTTTGGTGAGAACAAAATGCACAACTTATATGCGAGTTGGGATTGCTCGAAGCCTATTGTAGATTGCATACTCCCGGACGGTGATTTTAATACGGCCACAGGAGCATTGGCCGCCGTGGGTCTTGGCGACGTTCCCAGTTGGTTACGACCATTTAACGCTTTATCGAACGGTCAACAGTTTAGAGCGGGACTGGCACGGCTTGTTACCGAGGCACCAAACGAGGCCGTTGTTGATGAATTCACAAGCGTAGTGGATAGACAAATTGCCAAGATTGGGGCTTTGGCCTTTGCCAAGAACTGGCGGAGAAATAAGGGTAAAAAAGTGGTTTTGTTATCGTGCCACTATGATATTATTGAATGGTTGCAACCGGACTGGGTATATGATGTAAATACCAAAGTATTAAAAAAAAAATTGAAATCGGGAAACGCCCAGACATCAAGCTTGAAGTTTGGAAGGTCAACGGAACTTACTGGAAACTGTTTAAAGAGCATTATTATTTAGATCTCGCACACCCACCTGCAGCGGAGTATTTTGTGGGAGTTGTTGACGGTGAACTTGTGGCTCACCTTGCCGTTTGTCCAATGTTTACCGCTAATGCATACCGTGCCACACGCTTAGTTGTTATGCCGGAGTGGCAAGGAGCCGGCGTAGGAACCGCATTTTTAAATGAGGTGATGCAATACCACCTTGAAGGTAACGGCCGATGTCAACGAAAGTATCACACGTTCTTTCATACTTCGCACCCGCAATTGTGCGGTTACCTGCGAAATGCCGATGTTTGGAAACAAACCAATGCCATTCTTTATGGTGCGAATAAGTCAAGGAGTAACGCCAGTATAACGAAAACAGGCAAAAAAGGCACCATAACCGGGTGTGGCTACGGTGGCCACTTCAGGGCGGTACAAAGTTTTAAATATTTAGGAAAATGAAAAAAATAAGAGTTTTTATAAGTGGTCAGAAGTATTTTGGCCAAGAAGTATTCAGGTTATGCAATGAGCTACCGTTTGTTGAGATTGTAGGCGTTTGTACTCCGCTTGATGATAAGTATATGACTAAAATGGCGCACACGTTTAACGTTCCTATTGTTGCCGGCGGCACGCTCAGAGAGGACACGCTGCCCGATAATGTTGATTTAGGTATAACTGCGCACTCTTTTGATTATATTGGCGTAAAGACCCGATTTAAGACTAAGTTTGGTTGGATAGGTTACCACCCAAGTTTGTTACCTCGGCATCGTGGCCGGTCTTCCATTGAGTGGGCGGTACGAATGCGTGACGCCATAACAGGAGGTACGGTGTTTTGGCTTAACGCAGGCATTGACCGTGGCGATATTGCGTATCAGGACATTTGCTTTATTGATCCAAAGATGTACGGTATGGAGCCAAAAAAGGCGGCAAAACTGCTTTGGGAACATGAACTGCAAGCGATGGGATTAAAACTGTTAGAGCAAGCGCTCACGGATATCAATAACGGTATTGTTATCAAGAGGCCACAGCGAAAAGAGTTTAGCACCTTTGAACCTAATGCAGACGTTAAGGATGTGTTTAAACCTGATTTGTTGATGCTAGAGCAATACAGCTCCGCAAGTAAAGAGAAAAGCCCCATTTAGGGGCTTTTTAAGTATTGTTTAAATACTGATTAAATATTTTATATTTGCCACGAAACTGCATGATTCATTTTGGATTTATGCATGTTTCATTTTTTCGATTATAAAAAATAATAAAAAATAATCATATTTGTAAAGTCAGTCTATAAAATTGTTTCAAATTTCAAGATTAAAAATATGCCCTCAATTGAACATTTCCGGTATGAATGGTTTGGCTTGATTCACTTCTTCGTCCTTGATAATTAAAATTAATATCTAAAAATTGTGTGATGTTTTTTTGCAAAAGCAATCTCCAAGTTAAGTTTTGACCCGTTTGCAATCCTTCGAGCATTTGAAATCCAACCGAAGAAAATTCATTTCCTTCAAATTTATTTTGGTAAAAAGAAACTTCGCCATTCAATGTTATTTTTTTATCACTGGCGTAGGAAAAGGCACTTCCAAAGCGGTTTTGTAATAATGTTTCGAAAATGCCAATTTGATTCTCTTTGCTTTGCAATTCATAAAAGATATCCCAGCTAGTGTTCTTAGAGAATAAATAGCTGATTTTTGGTGCCAATTGATATCCATTTATGTTATAATTTTTTTCCGGGAAATTCTCTGATTGAATGGTTGTCTGGATTGTTTTGGCAAAAAAACCAAAAAGCCAACTTCTTTGGTACAAATGTCCATATTGCAATTGATGCGAACTGTTAGTAGCTTCCTGCGAACCTATCGACAATAGGTTTTTTGTTTTATTCTGAAGGTAAGAATAGGTAATCGAATGGTTTTGCTTTCCGCGATTATAAAACAAGCTGTTCCTCAAGCTGGAATTTAATCCAAGCACATTCTCATTAGAACCGCTAAACGGGTTTAATTCAAAATTAGCTCCGTCACTTCTCGTTTTTCGGTCAATTATAAAGGCGGTTTGATTATAGAAATAGGAAAGTAATTTTCTTAATCCTTTTTCGTTTTGCCACTGATTTGGGTTTAATGTCACGGATTGGGAGAACTTATTTTGATGTGTTTTTATATAAATCCGATTGGGCAAAAATACCCTGATGAATTTTGCTTGATCTATAAATGGAGCGACTTCAAACTCCTGTAATTCCTGAATTCCATTACCGTTATAATCATTCCACGTATAAACGCCCTGACCTGCGGAAACTTCCAGATACGTAAATTCCTGTTGCGGAATGGTTCCGGAATTCGTTTCATAAACCGTTGTGCTTTGAATCAATTGATTAAAAAAACGATCCGTGTACACTATTCTTGAATTTAATGTAGGTTCTCTTTTTCTTGTCGCATCCACAAAATCCAAGATTCTGTAATTGGCATAAAGGGACAAATCACTTCTGTTGGTTTGTATCAATTTAGATTTTAACATGAAAGTCTGGGAGGAATTTACCCGCTGAATCAAGCCGCTTTGTAGGCTGTCATTGGTTCTTCTTAAATACCCTAATTCTACAAAAACTTTTGTACTGTCGCCACGACCGGTAAAAAAACCATACTCCGTAAATTTTTGGCTTAGAGCCGAAAACTGATTTGTTGCTTTGTTTTTTTCTTGATTGTCTTCTAAACGCAAGCTGGAACTAATCCAATTTTTATCAAAATGAAAACGCATTTGGGATTGGTTTCTTGAAAATTTCGACGATAAAACACTGCCATCGCTTTTTAGGAAACTGCCTTGGTTTTGAAAAGTCCATTTTTTTATTCGAAACAAACCATTTAAAATATGCCTGCTGCCTGAAAAATTTTCCGAGAAATCCAGTTTTTCAAACTGATACAACAGCAATCCTTTGGTAGTAGATTTTGGTTCTGGATTTAAGTCCAATTGTAAACCGGAAACCAATAGACTTTGATTTCCAATGGCTGCAGTTCCTAGGTTCCAATCCCTGTCAAATTCTATATTGTACAGTCGTTCCACGGATCTGAAATCTTTCTGAATAAATTGATAATTAGCAAAAGCATCAACCTGCCATTTTTTGGAAAAAAGCCGTTGCCTGGTATTTATTTTTCCAGCCAAGCCTTGATTATTGGCATCATCAAGGGATGAAAATAAATTTTGGTCATTGTTGCTAAGGCCAATTTCAAAATCGACAGCCGTTTTTTCGCTGGGTTTGTATTTTCCCAAAAAGGTGGCTACTTGAATTTTTGTTGGCGCAATGAGCTGAATTATGGGTTCGTAATTTCCTTGAGGAATGCCCTTTATAGGCTCTACATATTCATAAACTCGGGTAATGGTAGCTAAATTTGTCACGATATAATTCCCATTATTGGTTCCTACCAAAGTGAACCGAACATTGAATAATTCCTGTTGCCCGTCATTTGAGTATTCGAAAATTTCAACGGCATTAACTATCGTTTTCCGATACAACACTTTATTCTCAGAGTAGGAATCAGCATAGGCGGAAGGCGCTGTCATTAAATCAGGATTATCTCCGGAATTGACTAATGTCTGGGCTTGTTCCTGTGATAAATTTTGTTGTAGCGGCTGATTTTTCAAGTCGTTTTCCGAATATAAATAGCCTCCAAAACTCCATTTTTCATTTTCATGCGTGGCACCGGCGTACGTTACAAAACGGGTGTAATTCCTATCGGAATATTGATATTCTATGGCGATTCGCATTTCGGAAGTGATGGTGAAAAGGGGCGTAAATACAATTTCTCCGGCATTGTAATCTATCGTATAATCATTGTTTTCGCCTCGTTTCAGTAAAATACCATTTACATAAACCCGTTCAGAGCCCGAAACTACCAGAACATACAATTCTCCGTTTTGTCCCTTTAATTTGTAAGGGCCTTGATTGCCTTCTTGTCCCACAAAATTACTTTTGGCATATTGTCCTCGAACTAATGCCGCTGATGCAAATACATTCGTTTTGTTTTCTTCGGTTCCAAAGTTAAAATTAGTCGAAAGTCCCTGTACTTTTTTATTGAAATTCAAGAATTGGGTTTTCTTGTTTTCCAGAAAAATATCTCCTGCCCGAATGTTCCATTCATCGCTGAATAACTCCATGAAAACATTATCAAACTGATCCAGTTTTTGAGAATAGCCGCCATCCTGTAACGGAATATTACTGTCTTGAATGGAAGCCCTTAAGCTTACTTTTTCGGAAATTTTTCCTGTGATTTGTAAGTCTAAATTAGAATTCAAAACCGCATTTTGATTGTTTCCGATCGTAATGCCACGGGTAATGCTTCCCGAAGTATTCAAACCATCTAAAGGCACGTTTTTCTTTAGGTTTTTCTCTTCAATTTTGTATAAATTCCCATCTCCTGCTTTATTACTGACAACTCTGCTGGGGTCGTAAATGCGGTATTCTTTGGTTAGTATTTCAGGAAATCTGAGATAGTGTACAGTAAGTGAATCGGAGTTAAAAGCACTGTTTTCTTTTAAAATTAAAGTCCCTTTTTTGAAATTTATTTTAAATAAAGTGCTGTCGATGGGTTTGCCATTGGCATCAAGCAGTTTGAAAAAATTCGAATTAATACTTTCTTGTTCAATATAAATCGTGTCGCGGGAAGGAAGAATTTTTTTGGTTTTGTACAGCGGATTAATTTCCTGAGCATGGAGCCCAGAAAAACAGCCTATTACAATCCAAAAAAGTAATTTTTTCAACATAAATACTATAACTCGAAAGTCCCAAAAGTAGTATTTATAATTCGATAATTAGAAAATGTGCCTATCAGAAAATCGGAGAATAGATAAATCGTCATATTCTGGTTTAGAGTTCTTAATTGTATGCTTTGGAACAACAAAAAAAGGGAATCAAAATTTAATTTCGATTCCCTTTTTTAATACTGTTGAAACAGTTTTTAAACTTCTTTAGTGATCACTTGCATGGTTTCACGACTGACTTGTTTCAATAAAACTACTTTATTTTCTTCAACAGTTTGAGCTGCTTTGTCATTGAAATGTCGGATAGTGTATAAGGTTACATTTTCGTCAAATTCAACTTTAAATTTTTTAGATAAAATGGCATTCAGCGCTTTAAAATTGTCAAATTTATCTTCTACACATACAGAGAAACTAATGGCAGAATTCTGGATTAAGTTTACTTTTATTTTGAATTGGTGAAACAACGAAAAAATTTCGCTGATGTTTTCTTCCATGATGAAAGAGAAATCTATTGAGGAAAGCGAAATCAAAAGCTGGTTTCTTTTGACAATAAAACAAGGTAAATACGGTTCTAAATCGACACCTTTAGAAACACTTGTCCCTTTTAGTAATGGATTTATAAATGATTTTACATACAAAGGAATTTCCTTTTTTTGTAAAGGTTGCAATGTTTTTGGGTGAATAACCGTTGCTCCGTAAAAAGCTAACTCAATGGCTTCGCGATACGAAATCTGATTTAATAAACTTGCGTTTTCAAAATATCTCGGGTCGGCATTCATTACTCCTGGAACATCTTTCCAGATGGTTACGCTTTCAGCATTTAAGCAATAGGCAAAAATCGCCGCAGTATAATCAGAACCTTCACGACCTAAAGTGGTGGTGAAATTATTCTCATCAGAACCTAAGAAGCCTTGTGTGATGTTTAAGATTTTTCGTTTTACGTTTTTGGCAATATTTTTCTGTGTCAATTCCCAATCTACTTCCGCATCTCTATAATTTGCGTCCGTTTTTATGAAATTACGCACATCCAGCCATTGTGTTTTTATATTCATGAAATTCATGAAATGACTGAGAATAGTTGTCGAAATTAATTCGCCAAAGCTTACAATCTGGTCGTAAACAAAATTATAATTAGGAGATTTATTATGTGTCAAGAAATATTCTAAATCAGCGAATTGAGTATTCACAGCGGCAAAAACTTCGTTTTTGTCATCCTCAAACAAATCCATTAAAATTTGATTGTGGTATTTTTTTACTTCCTGTACAGATGAATTTAATTCCGCTGATTTGTCGAAATAATTTTTTATGACAATTTCTAATGCATTGGTCGTTTTTCCCATTGCAGAAACCACTAACAATACATCTTCGTAACCCACTTTTTGTAAAACGTCAAATACGTTTTTAATTCCTGCGGCATCTTTTACAGAAGCTCCTCCAAATTTGAATACTCTCATATTTTTAAACAAAAATTGTTCTTTATACTTTATTTTAATTTATTCTCTACAAAATGGTTGATTCCTATTTCATCCATTTGCACAACATACCAATCTTTTAACACTTTTGCACCAGATTTTTCATAGAATTCAATTGCTGGAGTATTCCAGTCTAATACATTCCATTCCACTCTTCGAACATTATCTTTTTTACCCTGTTTTATGATTTCTGAATATAAAGCATATCCCAACCCGGTTCCTCGCATTTTGTCTTTTACCACTAAATCTTCTAAATGGATTGTTTTTCCTTTCCAAGTCGAAAAGCGGTAATAATACAATGCAATACCTACAATCTCCTCTTCCACTTCAGCTACAAAAACATAAAATAGGGGAGTAGCGCCAAAACCATCTCGAATTAAATCATCCACAGTAACAAGGACTGCATCAGGTTCTTTTTCAAATAGGGCTAATTCCTGGATAAGTCCCAGAACAGCTTTCATATCATTGGCATTACCTCTTCTAATATTCATATGTGGTTTTATTTTTTTGTTTGAATAGGAAATTCGCAGTACTGTATCGCCGTTTTTATCAAGCTCCCATACTGCTCATTTCATAAATTTTTATTTTAATGATTCAAAAATGCAATAAAACTGCATTTTTACGTATTAATTTTGTGTTTTATTCAGCAAATATACAATACTGATAAACTAAGTAAATTTTATTCAAATCATTTTCACAAAAAAAACGATATTTGTGACTTCAAATTAACTACATCGATTTCGTAATGGAAGAACGCAACAAAACACTAGGAGAATTTATCATTGAAAATCAAAATGCTTTTCAATATTCGTCAGGCGAATTATCCCGAATCATTAACTCCATCCGATTGGCTGCCAAAGTAGTCAATTATAAAGTAAACAAAGCAGGATTAGTTGATATTGTAGGCGCTGCCGGAGAACAAAACATACAAGGGGAAGATCAGCAAAAACTCGATGTTTATGCGAATGAAGTTTTCATTCAAACGTTGATCAACCGCGAAATTGTTTGTGGTATTGCTTCAGAAGAAAATGATGATTTCATCACTGTAGAAGGAAGCGATAATAGTCACAATAATAAGTATGTGGTTTTAATGGATCCGCTTGACGGTTCATCAAATATTGATGTAAATGTTTCCGTAGGAACGATATTTTCGGTTTATAGGAGAGTTACTCCAATAGGAACTCCGGTTACGATTGAAGATTTTTTACAGCCGGGAATCAATCAGGTTGCGGCAGGATATGTTATTTATGGAACGTCGACGATGTTGGTTTATACTACAGGGCATGGAGTAAACGGATTTACATTGAATCCGGCCATTGGAACTTTTTATTTATCGCATCCAAAAATGCAATTCCCAACCGATGGTCATATTTATTCCATCAACGAAGGAAATTATGTTCATTTTCCACAAGGAGTAAAAGATTATATAAAATATTGCCAGTTAGAAGAAGGAGACAGGCCTTATACTTCAAGATACATAGGTAGTCTGGTTTCGGATATTCATAGAAATATGATTAAAGGCGGAATTTATTTATATCCTACGAGTTCTAAAGCACCAAAAGGGAAATTACGATTGTTGTACGAATGCAATCCGCTAGCTTTTATTGCTGAACAAGCAGGAGGAAAGGCTTCTGACGGATTTAACAGAATCATGGAAATTGAACCGACAGAATTACATGAAAGGGTGCCGTTCTTTTGCGGAAGCTACAACATGGTAGAAAAAGCGGAAGAATTTATGCATAAAGCTAAATTAAGCAAATACTAAAATTTAAGTTTAATAAAAAAGCTCCCAGATTTCTGAGAGCTTTTTTGATACTTTACAATTACTTGTTCATGTTTTGCATTTCGAAAAGGAAAGTATCTAAATCTACTTTTCTATCTACTAATTTAAGTGCTTTATGTATAATATAATCTACATTTTCAGCATTAAAGCCTAGTGCTACTCCAATTTTTCTTAATAATAATTCTTGTTTATCACCTAACTGATGATCAACATGAACCATTCTCGCTAAATCAAACAAACGCTCCAGTCTTTGCTCATGTAAATATGGAGGATTTATAGGATATTTTAATGGGTTTTCTAAAATTTCTTCATATTCCGCTTGAGAAATTTCTAACCGAACAGCCAGTTTGTCTAAAAATAGTTTCTCTTCCGGAGCAAACGTATCGTCAGCAAGTGCTACACGAACAATAGCTGAAAAATGACCTTTATTTCTTTGTTTGAATTCGCTATCAAATAAATCTGAAAATGACATAATTATTGGTTTTTTATCTTACAAAGATAAATCTATTTTTAAATTAATGATTTTAATTTTTTATATTTTTTCTTTGAATTTGATCTCTTTTGAATTGCATTTATTTAAACAATCAAATCACTCATTTTCAAAATTAATCGTAAGTTTACAACCCCTTTATCAACCTAATAAATTACCCATGTCAGAATTTTGGATTTACTTTCAAATAGGATTAAAACACGTTTTAGACATTCATGCTTATGATCATGTTTTATTTTTAATAGCCTTGGCAATTCCTTTTTCTTTTAAGGATTGGAAGCGCATTGTACTTTTAGTAACGCTTTTTACCATTGGACATACGATGGCTTTATTGCTTTCTATTTTTGGTATAATTGCGATTAAAGTGAATGTTGTCGAATTATTAATTCCAATAACGATACTGATAACGGCGTTATTTAATCTTTTTACGGCGGGGAAATCAAGCAAGAAAGAAAGTATAAATTTGGTGTTTTTCATCACACTTTTCTTTGGAATAATTCATGGATTGGGTTTTTCAAATTATTTCAAATCGATTCTTGGTGGCGATGCAGCCTCTAAAGTATTGCCGTTGTCAGAATTTGCATTAGGAATAGAAGCCGCCCAGATTGTGGTGGTTTTTGTGGTTTTGATTTTGTCGTATATTGTTCAAACCGTTTTCAGATTCTCGAAACGCGATTGGACCTTAGTCATGTCGGCATTTATTATAGGGGTAGTGATACCATTGATTGTTGAAAGTGAAATCTGGATTAGATAAAATGAACGAAAAAAAATTAAATAAATACGATAAAGCGTATCTTAGAATTGCCAAAGAATGGGGGCTTCTGTCCTATTGTAAACGCAAACAAGTTGGTGCGATTATTGTGCGGGATAGAATGATAATCTCGGATGGATACAATGGAACGCCATCCGGTTTTGAAAATTGTTGTGAAGATGAAGAAGGATTGACGCGTTGGGATGTTTTACATGCTGAAGCAAATGCGATTCTTAAAGTGGCACGATCCACACAATCTTGCGAAGGAGCGACTTTATATATTACGCTTTCACCTTGTAAAGAGTGCAGCAAATTGATTCATCAATCCGGAATAAAAAGAGTCGTGTATCAGAACGGCTATCGCGATGATTCCGGAATCCAGTTCCTTATAAAAGCAGGAGTAGAAGTAGAACATATCCCAGTATTAGAAGAATAAAATGTTGTCTTCGTATGAAAAATAACGTAAAATATTTGCCCATTATTATTTTCTCAACACTTGCTTTGGGTGTTGTGTTGGGCGGAATGTTGAATTTTCCTAACGCAGCTGATTTTTCAGACAGAAATAATTCTAGGAGCAAACTCAATAAATTGATTGATTTTATTGATAATGAATATGTCGATGATATCAATACAGATTCTATTGTAAACCTTACCGTAGATAATATTCTGGCGCAACTCGACCCGCATTCCGTATATATTCCGCCAAGTGATCAGCTGGAAGTGGTAGAAAGCATGAAAGGGAATTTCGTGGGAATAGGCGTGAATTTTTATATGTATAACGATTCAGTTGCGGTTATAAAACCAGTAGAGAATGGCCCTTCGGCAAAAGCTGGAATAAAGGCAGGTGACCGGATTTTGTATGCCGATAAAACGAAATTATTTGGTCGGAAATTGCCAAGTGATAGTTTGTATTCTAAATTAAAAGGAACAGTAGGTTCTGATATTGAATTGACTATCTACAGAAAATCCGAAGGTAAAAAGCTTAAAGTAAAAATAAAACGGGATGTTATTCCTCTAAAAAGTGTCGATGTGGCGTTGCTTTTGAGTGATAAAACGGGCTATATAAAAATAAATAGATTTGCCGAAACTACTTACAGAGAGTTCATGGCGGGTTTAACTAAACTGAAACAGCAAGGCGCAAAATCACTCGTAATTGATGTTCGCGATAATGGTGGCGGTTATATGGAAGAAGCAATTGCTATTGCAGATGAATTATTGACTGACAAGCAATTGATTGTTTTTACCAAAAATAAAAATGGGAATATAGATAAGACATTTGCAACCAAAAAAGGGAGTTTCGAAAACGGAAATGTATTTGTTTTAATCAATGAAAACAGCGCTTCTGCCAGTGAGATTCTAGCGGGCGCCATTCAAGATAATGACAGAGGAACAATTGTGGGGCGTCGTTCTTTTGGAAAAGGATTGGTGCAACGTGAAATGGATTTTGCCGATGGTTCGGCCGTTCGATTGACTATTGCCAGATATTATACGCCAACGGGGCGCTCGATTCAAAAGCCCTATTCGAAAGGAAATGAAGCGTATTTTAAAGAATCAGAAGCTCGTTTTGGAAATGGAGAATTGTATGAAAAAGACAGTATAAAAGTTTCGGATACCTTAAAATTTAAAACTAAAAAAGGGAAGATTGTTTACGGTGGTGGCGGAATTGTTCCTGACGTTTTTGTACCGCTAGAAGTAGAGCACGGAAATGAAAGTACCGCTTATTTATTGCAATCCGGAATCGTGGGTAATTTTGTTTTCGAACAATTAGACAAAAACAGAAGCGCTTTTAAAGGACTTAATTTCGAACAATTCAAAATGAAAATGAATCAAACGGATTTGTATTTCAATTTGTTTCAAAAATTTATTTTTGGAAACGGATTGGATTTGAATTTTGGAAAAAGCAAGTCATTGGTAAAAAGATACTTGGCCGCTGAGTTTGCCCGACAATTGTATGGGGAAAGCTATTATTATGAGATTGTATTGAAAGAAGATGCGATGCTTAAGGCAATTTCTAAGAAGTAATTGTGAAGAAAAATACTTGCTTTAAAAATAACTAATTTTCATTGTCCCAATCTTTCTTATACCGAATGAGTTCATCGTCTATCATTTTCTTAGAGGCGTTTAATAAATAGGTTGCATCTTCAGAATAAATAGGAGAAAAAAAAGTCATTTTAATTTCGGTAGTCCGTTTTCCAAAACACTTTAAAAAATGCGGAATGAAAGTATCATCTCCCACAAAAGCATCTGTTTTTTCTTTGTAATCAATGGCAACAGGAATAACGGCTGCTTTAATCTTAGTAGCCATTACAAACGAGCCGTAATTGAAATCTACCGTCGTTGGCAAAACAGCTGTTGTGCCTTCTGGAAAATTAATGATAGAATATCCTTTGGCCAGAACTTCACGAATATTTTCGGCAGTTTTTTGTCTGCTTTTTTGGCATTTTCTATCTACAAATAAAACACCTGATATTTTACAGATGTAGCCAATCATAGGCCATGAAGCAACTTCTTTCTTTCCTACAGGAAAAGCATGTATTTGATTTACAATAACAATTGGGTCAAAATAAGAACGGTGATTGGCTACAATCAGTCCTTGTATCGTGGGATTTTCTCCATAAATAATGGTGCGAATGCCTAAAATATAATTGGATACCCGTATTAAAAAATCGCGCAAATGAAGTGCTCTTTTGGAATTCATTTCTTCGCTGCAAAAGAAACTTGTCAAATAGAAAAGAATCGAGAAAAAGGAAACTAATACTATAAAAACGATTAGCCTGGTCAAGCCCAATAATAATGATAACATAAAATAGTGTATTGAAAATGTAAACCTACCACTATTTTCCTAGAGATTTTCCAGAATAAAATTCTATTTACCTGATACTGTCGTGTGCATGAGTCTGCACGCCGTCATTCCATACCGTGAGAATGTCTGTTGCAACGGCAGCGCCACTTCCGGCAGCAATGGCTAGTTGGCTTCTCCAGCCCGCTAAAGTTCCTATGGCATAAATTCCTTCAGCCACTTTGTGGTCGCTGTTCTTTAGTTGGATTCGTTGTTTTTCGGGAAGGGATTTTTGATGGGGTTCTAGATAATGCATCAATCCATCAATTGCAAAAGTATTTGCAGATCCAATGCCTATAACGATTGTTTTTGTTTGGTAATAGTTTCGGTTTGTTATGACTGTAAATTCCGGAAATTGTCCTTCAATTTTCAATACTTTTTCCTCTTGAATTTGAATGATGTGAGGATAAGCTTTCAAAAGATGTTCGGTGCTTTCGTCCAATAATTCAGAGCCTAATTTCCCTGGAGGGATTCCGTAAGCATTATTAAACAGTGCTTCTTGAAGAGATGATGTTTTTTGATGGGTGAAAATACCAATTCTCTTGTCAATGACAAAGGATTTGTTTTTTGCAGAACCCAAAACGAGTGCGCATGAAATACCAGAAACGCCACCGCCAACAAGGAGAACATCAAACATTATTATAGTTGATCATTTGATTTCTCTTCAATCTTTTTTGCCATTTTAAAAATCAGAAGAATCAAAACGGCGCAAAAAGAAGCGGCTATTCCAATAAAAGCAACTACGCTATCTCCCTGAAATGGATTTCTAAAATCCAACAAAGTAACATTAAATATGATCAGCGCTACTGCTAAAAATACCAAGATGTTAGTGAAAATTTTCATAATAGGTTTTTGTTTTTGATATAAAAGAAACAGATTTTTTATTTTAGAAACGCATGTCAGTTTAAAAATCAGATTGTCTTTTAAAATTATCTTAGAGGGTAAATTTATGAAAATTAATTTTAGACAAACAAACCTTTAACATTCGCGGCGAATAATTTAACAGCAATGGCAAGAAGTACTACTCCAAAAGTCTTCCGGATGACACCAAGCCCATTTTCTCCTAGTATTTTTTCGATTTTAGAAGATGATTTCAAAACGATGTAGACCAGAATGATGTTCAAAATTATGGCAATAATAATGTTTATGGTAAAAAATTGGGAACGTAAAGAGAGTAAAGTAGTCATTGTTCCAGCGCCGGCTATCAGAGGAAATGCCAAAGGGACAATAGACGCGGAACTCGCTTCTTCATCGCGATAAATACGAATGCCTAAAATCATTTCTAATGCCAGGAAGAACAATACAAACGAACCCGCAACGGCAAAAGAGTTGACATCAATTCCTATTAAATTCAATAATTCTTCTCCCACAAAAAGGAAAACAATCATGATTATACCGGCTACTATTGAAGCTTTTTCGGATTCTATGTGTCCATGCTTTGATCTTAAATCAACAATAATAGGAATGGTTCCCACGATATCAATTACGGCAAAAAGCACCATTCCAACCGTAATTATTTCTCTAAAATCGATTTCAAACATAATTTTTTTGTTTACAAAGTTAAACTTTTCGGTAGATTTTTAATTAAAATTAAATTTTATTACAACAATTCTGATTCATTTTTTTACAGACTGATTTTCAATTGCGTTTTTGTTATTTATTGTTGTATGTTGTTCAATATTAGTTTTTTAGTTGGATTTTAATGTCAATTATTTTGATGGTTTTTAAAAAAGTTAAAGTTAGTTTTATCTAAAAAATTACAATTTACTTTAGCTATCTTTGCACTTTATAATCTCAGTATCCCAAAATAATGTTTCAATTAGGAAAAACCATCGTCTCAGAAGACATACTCAAAAAAGATTTTGTTTGTAATTTGTCAGCCTGTAAGGGGGCTTGTTGTGTTGATGGCGATGCGGGAGCTCCATTGAGCGTTGAGGAAACTAAGATATTAGAAGAAATTTATCCTAAAGTAAAACCATTTTTACGCAAACAAGGAATTGCTGCTATCGAAGCGCAAGGAACTTGGACGATAGGGACTGATGGTGATCTTGAAACGCCGCTGATTGACAATAAAGATTGTGCTTACGTAATGTTTGACGGTAAAACGGCTTTATGTGGCATCGAGCAAGCATACAATCAAGGCGTAATTGACTGGAAAAAACCTGTTTCGTGTCATTTGTATCCTATCCGTGTGAAAGATTTCACGGAGTTTGCTGCTGTTAATTATGACAAATGGGATATTTGCGATCCGGCCTGCTCTTTAGGTCAAGAGCTTGAAGTGCCGGTGTATAAATTTGTCAAAGAAGCTTTGGTTAGAAAGTTTGGAGAGGACTGGTATGCCGAGCTTGAAAAAGTGGCGCAAGAACTCAAGAAATAAATCTAAAATAAATCCAAATTTTCTTGTTTGCTGTTTTTAAAACCCTATATTCTACGGTACTTCACCTCTTTTTTTAAGTTTTAAGACGCTGGTTTATAGGTATTTAAAATTCATAAAAAAAACCTTTCATTTTTTTCCTTTGTTAAAAACTAATTGCTTTTGTGGATAAGTTTGGCTTTTAATTTCGGCAATATTTTACAATCTTTGTAATCCACTAAATGCATAAAATTTCGTTAAAATCTCAAAAAAAACAAACAATTATAATGGCGCAAGTTGAACCAATTTTACAAGAAAATAAAAATCGTTTCGTGATTTTTCCAATCAAACACCATGATATTTGGGAATTTTATAAAAGTATGGAAGCCAGTTTCTGGACTGCTGAAGAAATTGATTTGTCACAAGATTTAAATGACTGGAATAACAAATTATCGGAAGATGAGCGTTATTTTGTTAAACACATTTTGGCATTTTTTGCTGCTTCAGATGGAATTGTAAATGAGAATCTGGCTGAAAATTTTGTGAACGAAGTACAATATGCGGAAGCGAAATTCTTTTACGGTTTTCAAATCATGATGGAAAACATTCACAGCGAGACCTATTCGTTATTGATTGATACGTATGTAAAAGATGAAGCAGAGAAAGATGAATTATTTAATGCTTTAGAAGTTTTTCCTGCAATTAAGAAAAAAGCGGACTGGGCTTTGAAATGGATTGAATCTGATTCATTTGCGGAGCGTTTAATTGCTTTTGCAGCGGTGGAAGGAATTTTCTTTTCGGGAGCATTTTGTTCTATTTATTGGTTAAAAAAACGTGGATTAATGCCAGGATTGACTTTTTCTAACGAATTGATTTCCCGTGATGAAGGAGTTCACTGTGATTTTGCCGTGCATTTACACAACCACCACTTGGTGAATAAAGTGCCAAAAGAAAGAATCAGAAGCATTATTGTAGATGCTTTAAATATTGAAAGGGAATTTATCACCGAGTCACTTCCGGTGAGTTTGATAGGAATGAATGCCGTATTAATGACACAATATTTAGAATTTGTTGCTGACAGATTGTTAGTGGAATTAGGTTGCGAGAGAGAATATAATACTACAAACCCATTTGATTTTATGGATATGATTTCTCTTCAAGGGAAAACAAACTTCTTTGAAAAGAAAGTAGCCGAATATCAAAAAGCAGGTGTAATGAACACGGATGGTGATGCTCAAAAAATATCTTTTGACGCTGATTTTTAAAATTTGAATTCTTATCGATCCATTAAATATTTTTTGTGCTACTCTTGCAATAGCAGAGATAGTAATGGAAGTCCTTTCTAGTCCTGAACTTGTTTCAGTATCCTGAAACAATTTCAGGACTAGAAAGATTGCAATGGATAGCTGGAAATAGCTCCATAAAAAGATGCTGAAACAAGTTCAGCATAAATTACAAATAACGAAAAACAGCGAAGGGATTTTCTGTTTTAAAAAACAAACAAAAGTATGTACGTAGTAAAAAGAGACGGCCACAAAGAGCCGGTAATGTTCGACAAAATCACAGATAGAATTAAAAAACTATGTTATGGTTTGAATGATTTGGTTGATGCCGTGAAAGTCGCAATGCGAGTAATTGAAGGGCTTTATGATGGAGTATCTACGTCAGAATTAGATAATTTAGCAGCCGAAACTGCGGCTTCAATGACTATTGCGCATCCTGATTATGCACAGTTGGCAGCAAGAATTGCAATTTCGAATTTACATTCCAATACTAAAAAATCATTTTCGGAAACAATGAACGATATGTTTCATTATGTAAACCCGAGAAATGGACAAGATGCACCTTTGTTATCTGAAGAAGTGCACCAGGTGATTATGAAAAATGCTGAATTTTTGGATTCACATGTGATATATAATAGAGATTTCAATTATGATTATTTTGGGTTTAAAACCTTGGAAAGATCATATTTGCTTAAAATAAACGGCAAAATAGTGGAGCGCCCGCAACACATGTTGATGCGTGTTTCGGTTGGGATCCATTTAGATGATTTAGAATCGGTGATTGAGACATACGACTTAATGTCGAAAAAATTCTTTACCCATGCAACGCCTACATTATTCAATGCAGGTACTCCAAAACCTCAAATGTCTTCTTGTTTCCTTCTTGCGATGCAAGACGACAGTATTGACGGGATTTACGATACGTTGAAACAAACGGCTAAAATCTCGCAGTCAGCAGGCGGTGTTGGGCTTTCTATTCACAATGTGAGAGCGACGGGTTCTTATATTCGTGGGACTAATGGAACGTCAAATGGAATTGTTCCGATGTTGCGTGTTTTTAATGATACAGCACGTTATGTAGATCAAGGAGGTGGAAAACGCAAGGGAAGTTTTGCTATTTATATCGAAACTTGGCATGCGGATATTTTCGAATTCCTAGACTTAAAAAAGAATACCGGAAAAGAAGAAATGCGCGCCAGAGATTTGTTCTTCGCCATGTGGACGTCTGATTTATTTATGAAACGAGTTCAAGAAGACAGTTATTGGACGTTGATGTGTCCTAATGAATGTCCGGGATTATATGATGTGTATGGAGAAGAATTTGAAGCCATGTATATTGATTACGAGAAACGTGGAAAAGGTAGAAAAACCATTAAAGCGCATGAACTTTGGGAGAAAATTCTAGAATCGCAAATCGAAACCGGAACGCCTTACATGTTGTATAAAGATGCAGTTAATAGAAAATCAAACCAGAAAAATCTGGGTACGATTCGTTCTTCGAATTTGTGTACCGAGATTATGGAATTTACATCCAAAGATGAAATTGCAGTCTGTAATCTAGCCTCTCTTTCCTTGCCGATGTTCGTTTCTAATGGAAAGTTTGACCATGAATTAATGTATACCGTTACAAAACGAGTAACTAGAAACTTAAATAAAGTAATCGACAGAAATTATTATCCGGTAATTGAAGGAGAAAATTCGAATAAACGCCACAGGCCAATTGGTCTTGGAGTACAAGGATTAGCCGATGCTTTTATTATGTTGCGTATGCCGTTTACGAGCGATGAGGCTAAAAAACTGAATCAGGAAATTTTTGAAACATTATACTTTGCTGCGGTAACCGCTTCAATGGAAATGGCCAAAGAAGAAGGTCCTTATTCGACATTTAAAGGCTCGCCAATATCTCAAGGAGAATTTCAATATAATTTGTGGGGAATGAAAGATGAGGAATTATCTGGTCGTTGGGACTGGGCTTCGTTAAGAAAAGAAGTGATGGAACACGGAGTGAGAAACTCGTTGTTAGTGGCACCAATGCCAACGGCATCTACTTCACAAATTTTGGGGAACAACGAAGCATTCGAACCCTATACTTCTAACATTTACACCAGAAGAGTCCTTTCAGGAGAATTTATTGTGGTAAACAAACACTTGTTGCACGATTTAGTGGAGCGTGGTTTGTGGAACGAAACATTGAAACAAGAATTGATGCGAAATAACGGTTCTGTTCAAGACTTAAACATTCCGCAAGACTTGAAAGAATTGTACAAAACCGTTTGGGAAATGTCAATGAAAGATATTATCGATATGTCCCGTCAACGTGGTTATTTTGTGGACCAATCACAATCGTTGAACTTGTTTATGCAAAATGCCAATTATTCTAAATTGACATCGATGCATTTCTATGCTTGGCAATCTGGATTGAAAACGGGAATGTATTATTTGAGAACAAAAGCGGCAGTGGATGCGATTAAATTTACATTGAATAACGACAAGAAAGCGGAGCCAATCGAAATTAAAGAACAACCCATCGCTGTGGTAAGGGAAGCGGTAGAAATGTCCGCCGAAGAATACAGAGCCATGATTGAACTTTCTAAAAACGCAGGGCCAGAAGATTGTGAAATGTGTGGGTCTTAAATAAAATAAAAAAGGCTTCAATTGAAGTTGAAGCCTTTTTTTAATCAATTATAGATAATAGAATTGAAGTTCTATTCTATAGCCAAAAGTGTATTTGTTTTGAGACTTCAAATATAAAATTTTTTGGTAAAAAAAGGACTTCTTTATTGTTAAATTTTTAAATTTTCAATTATGAGTCCAAAACAGGATGATAGTTTTGAGTACATTTTTAGAAAATGTATCACAACGAGAGATGGAAGAAGAATTTGTAAAACAGACGGAAGTTGTTTTAAGATTCGAATTAAAAAAAGTATTTAAGTTTAAAAGCAGTTATTGTAATGATAACTGCTTTTTTTTTGAAGCTATTTCCAGCTTTCGTTTCAATTTTTTTATTTTTAAAGAAAAAACAAAAAGTATTTTCACTTCAAACAAAGTTTACTTAACTCCAAATAAAATGAAAGTTGAGTGAAGTAATCAGGGCTAAAACACCAAGATTTAATAGTAACATTTGTAAATAATTCACTATATTTGAGATGATTATAAGTAATAATTTTTTATATTAATTAAAATGGAAAATAAAAAATTTACTGTAACAGATGATTTATTAGCTTCTAAAAGCCAGCGTTTCCTGAATTTCCTTATTGATGTATTGATTGTTTATATTATCGGAATTACTATTGGTACGACCATAACTATAATTGGAGACTTGGCCCATAGTTATGAGGCCTCAAATTGGGTTACATCATTGAGTTTAATTGAAAAGGTCTTTTTTGGGCTTGTAATCCTGTTTTTTTACTATGCATTTACGGAAATGTACTTCTCCAGAACCTTCGCTAAGTATTTTACCAAAACTATTGTAGTACGAGTTGATGGTTCCAAACCCAATACCAAAAACTTTATGATACGAACGGTATCCCGCCTTAATCCTATGGACCCTTTTTCATTTCTGGGTAAAACAGAAAGAGGTTTGCATGATACTTTATCCGCAACGTATGTGGTGAAAAAGCACGAGTTTGTCGAGAAAATGAAAATGTTTGTTTCAGTGGATGAAATAGGAGTATAATACTAGTTCTGAAAGTAATGATTCATTAGTTTTGTAGAGAATCTGGACAAGACAGTATGAGTAAAAAATTAAATATCCATTGCTTACAGCACGTTCCTTTTGAAGGTCTGGGTTGTATAGAGAATTGGGTTCAAGAGCACGGGCATTCCCTTTCGTATACCACATTATACCACAATCCTAAATTTCCGGATCTTGATACGATAGACGCCTTGATTATCTTGGGCGGACCCATGAGTATTCATGACGAAGCCACATTCCCTTGGCTAAAAGACGAAAAAGCATTCGTCAAGTCCGCAATTGACCAGCGAAAAAAAATAATCGGAATCTGTCTGGGAGCACAATTAATTTCAAATGTGTTAGGAGGAAAAATTACGGATAATGAACAAAAAGAAATTGGCTGGTTTCCTGTTTCAATTTTAGATTCAAATGTTGCGATACTGAAGGCTTATCCAAAATCATTTTCTGTTTTTCACTGGCACGGAGAAACGTTTTCGATTCCTGAAAATGCCATTCGCTTAATGGAATCAGAAGCCTGTGCGAATCAAGCTTTTTTATATAATGATCAAGTAGTGGGACTTCAATTCCATTTGGAAGTAACGGATGCCGCTATGAAAAAAATGGTTTTTCATGAGCAATCAGAATTAGTAAAAGACACGTATGTTCAAACCTATGATGAGATCGTAAGTAATACTACATTTATTAAAGAAAATAATCGACTGATGTTTTCGCTTTTGGATAATTTGTTTAAATAAAACCCGATTTTTTTTTAAAATAAACCCTAATAAATCGAGGATTTACTAGGGTTTTAATTTAGTGCTTACCTGAATTCAGGTTGTTAATCGATTGCAATGTTTGCGACAGCAATTCTCATTTCTTGAGCTGCGGCGACCATTTCGATTAAAGCCTTTTTAGTTTCGTCCCAATGACGGGTTTTTAAGCCACAGTCCGGATTTACCCAAAGTTGGTCTACAGGAATCACTGCCGACGCTTTTTCTAATAATTTTACCATTTCGGAACTAGAAGGCACACGAGGCGAGTGAATGTCATACACGCCAGGTCCTATTTCGTTAGGATAATTGAAATCGGCAAAAGCATCCAGCAATTCCATTTGCGAACGCGAACATTCTATGGTGATAACATCGGCATCCATATCGGCAATATTTTGAATAATGTCGTTAAACTCACTGTAGCACATGTGGGTATGGATTTGGGTATCATCTTTTACACCACTTGCCGAAATTCTAAACGCTTTTACTGCCCAATCCAAATAGGTTGCCCATTCTTCTTTGCGTAAAGGCAATCCTTCTCGAATGGCGGGTTCATCAATTTGAATAATCTTAATTCCTGCCTTTTCTAAGTCGATTACTTCATCTCTAATCGCCAATGCAATTTGGATACAAGTTTCCGAGCGTGGCTGATCGTTGCGGACAAAAGACCATTGCAAAATAGTCACGGGACCGGTTAACATTCCTTTTACCCATTTTGGCGTAAGCGATTGTGCAAAGGCCGACCATTTTACAGTCATTGGGTTGGGACGCGATACATCACCATAAATAACTGGAGGCTTCACGCAGCGGCTACCGTAACTTTGTACCCAGCCGTTTTTGGTAAACGTAAATCCGTCTAATTGCTCTCCAAAATATTCCACCATGTCATTGCGTTCAAATTCTCCGTGAACCAATACATCAATGCCTGTTTCTTCTTGAAAACGAATCGTTTCTTCGGTTTCTTTTTGGAGTAAATCATCATATTGCTGTTGGTTTAATTCGCCTTTTTTGAACTTCGCTCTCCAGCTTCGGACTTCGGTAGTTTGTGGAAAAGAACCAATAGTAGTAGTTGGGAATAACGGAAGATTCAATACGTCTATTTGCTTTTTTCTACGGACTGAAAATGGATTTTCTCTTTGATCATCACCAGTTGTAATGCTGGCAACCCGATTTTTCACCGCATGATTATGGATTAACTTTGATGTTTTTCTGTTTTCGTTGGCGGTTGTGTTTTCTTGGAATAGAACAGAATCAACAAGAGTTATCTCACCTGAAGCGAAATTTTGGAGCAGCACGACTTCTTCAATTTTTTGTTTGGCGAAAGCCAGCCATTGTTTGATTTCGGGAGTCAGCGTAGTATCATTAGTTTCTAAATCTAAATCACAGGGCGAGTGAATCAGGGAGCACGATGGCGCAATTAGGATTCTGTTTTCACCAAGTGCGTCAGTTGCTTTCTGAATAAGTGCTAACGATTTTTTGAAATCATTTTTCCAAATATTTCTTCCATCGACAACCCCAAGCGAAAGATTCACATTATCTGATAATTGCCCTGATTCCAGAATATCATCCAATTGGGAATGGCAACGAACCAAATCCAAATGCAAAGTATGAACGGGCAAGGCAAGGACAGTTTCAAGATTCTCTCCGAAACAATCAAAATAGTTCGCCAGAATTAACTTTATTTTAGGGAAGCGCTTGTTGATTTCATTATAAACATAAGTTATGGCATTTCTTTCTTTATCAGTTAGATCCAAAGCCAAAAATGGTTCGTCAAATTGGATCCATTCCATATTTTCATTTTCCAGTTTTTGAAGAATTTCAAAATATACCGGAAGCAATTTATCAACAAGGTCTATTCTATGAAAGCCTTCATCCTTTTCTTTTCCAAGAAGTAAATAAGTAACAGGTCCTATTAACACGGGTTTTGTTACGATTCCTAAAGCATTGGCTTCTTTGAACTCGTCGATTATTTTTTCGGAGAATAATTTGAATTCTTGATCTTTTGTGAATTCTGGGACAATATAATGATAATTGGTATCAAACCATTTTGTCATTTCCATGGCAACCACATCTTGTCCGTCTTTTTGCGAACCTCTGGCCATAGCAAAATACAAATCAATAGTGGAGTTTGTTTTGGCTAATTCTTGATAACGTTTTGGAATAACACCTAATGTAAGCGATAAATCCAGTACTTGATCGTAAAAGGAAAAGTCATTGGAAGGGATTAAATCGATTCCGGTTTCTGCTTGTAATTGCCAATTTTCCTTGCGGATAGTGGCGCCTACAGTTAAAAGTTCGTCTACTGAAATTTTTCCTGCCCAATACGATTCGCAGGCTTTTTTTAATTCTCTGTTGCTACCAATTCTTGGATAACCTAGATTGTTTGTTTTCATTATATACAGTGTTTTTTACTATGCAAAGTTATTGTATTGGATATTTAAACTTAAATTAGCCTATTGTTTCAGTGAATAAAAGTATTATATAGATGTATGGTAGGTTTTAGTTCTGAATGAAACTTTGAAAATGATTTTTAACAGTAAAAAATACTATGGAAAATATAGATAACATTGATTTGCAAATCTTAAAGCATTTGCAGGAAAACTCGAACATCAATACTAAAGAGCTTGCCAGTAAATTATTTCTGACGGTGACACCTGTTTATGAACGTATAAAAAGACTGGAACGGGACGGCTATATTATGAAATATGTAGCCTTGTTGAATAAGAAAAAATTGAATCTTGGGATGACTGTTTTTTGTAATGTTCGGCTTAAAGAACACGCCAGAAACGTGGGTAGTAATTTTGTAAAAGATATTGTTGCCCTTCCGGAAATTATCGAATGCTATAACATTGCAGGTGATTATGACTTTATGTTGAAAATATTGGTCGAAGATATGTCAAGCTATCAGGATTTTGTAATGAATAAATTATCAACTATTGAGAATATCGGGAATACTCAAAGTGTTTTTGTGATGGGAGAAATCAAGCATAGTACTGCATTATCCATTTGATTATCTACATTTTTGATTTGTCTTTCTGTATCTTTGAAACCAAATCCTAAAAACAAATCATGAACTGGGAACAACTTTTATCATTAAGAAGACAAGGCGACAAAGGCAAAAGATTACGTGTAGAACAGGATGATACCCGTTTGGGTTTTGAAGTTGATTATGACCGTATAATTTTCTCTTCTGCTTTTAGAAGTTTGCAGGATAAAACACAGGTTATTCCGTTGTCAAAAACTGATTTTGTGCATACCAGATTGACGCATAGTTTAGAAGTTTCGGTTGTTGGTCGATCTTTAGGACGATTGGTAGGTAAGAAAATCATAGAGAAATATCCGCATTTAAAAGAAATTCACGGCTATCACATGAATGATTTTGGAGCTATCGTAGCTGCAGCATCCTTGGCGCATGATATTGGGAATCCGCCTTTTGGACATTCTGGTGAAAAAGCAATTGGAGAGTATTTTTCTATCGGAAACGGACAAAAATATAAAGATCAACTTACAGCCAAAGAGTGGCAGGATTTAATTGATTTTGAAGGGAATGCTAATGGCTTTTCGGTTCTTACTGCTAGTCGTCCCGGAATTGAAGGCGGACTTAGAATTTCGTATGCAACTCTTGGCGCTTTTATGAAATATCCAAAAGAAAGTCTGCCGAAAAAACCAACCGCAGCTATTGCCGATAAAAAATACGGTTTCTTTCAAACCGACAAAGCCTTTTTTCAAGATGTGGCTTCTGATATGGGTTTGATTCCAAATAAATCGGGAGATAATATAGGTTTCGAAAGACATCCTTTGGCCTATTTGGTCGAAGCGGCTGATGATATTTGTTATACCATTATTGATTTTGAAGACGGAATCAATTTAGGACTAGTTTCCGAAGATTTTGCATTAGAATATTTGATAAAATTGGTGAAAGACAGTATTGATACGTCTAAATACAAAACTTTAGAAACCAAAGAAGACCGAATCAGTTATTTGCGCGCTTTGGCAATCGGTAGTTTAATTAATGATGCAGTCAAAGTTTTTATCGAAAATGAAGCGTTAATTCTGGAAGGTAAATTCCCGTATGCGATAATGGATAAAAGCAAGTACAAAGCACAAATGGATGATATCATTAAAATCAGCGTTAAAAACATTTACCAAAGCCGCGAAGTCATCGAGAAAGAAATCGTTGGCTATCAAATTATACAAACTTTATTGGATAAATTCATAACCGCTTTCAATAATAAATTCAACGGAGAAGCTTCTAACTATGATTCCTTGATTTTGAAAATGTTGCCGGAGAAGCATCATTTGGAAAAAGAGAATCTATATGGTAGATTACTCCATATTTGCCATTATGTGTCACTTTTGACTGACGGAAATGCACTAGAATTGTTTGAAACTATTAATGGTAGAAAGAAGAATTAATTTTAGAAAATATATTCGATTCCAACTCCAATAGCTTGTCTTATTTGTGTCTTTGGACCTTCGGTTACTTGTATTCCTGCAATTTCTCTTTTTGATTTGATGTCGTCATCATATATTACATGTGCTCCAATATTCGCTTTTACATATTGATTTACCACAAGTTCTACCATAAAATCACAATCTACGTCTATATTCCCAAAACGATTTACATAATCAGAATATAAGCTTATGCGATTTTCTAGATTGATATTTTTGAAGATTTCTTTTTTGTATTTATTAGTTATTAAAAAACCAAGTTCCATCTTTGATCTTTCTCCTTCGGTGAGTAGATTTCCTTCCAGGTCATAGGTAGCCTTGACAACACCAAAAGCACCTTGATCTGCTAATCTTTGATCTAAAACTAAGGTTGTTTTAAATGTAAATGGCGAGATATAAAATATTCTTTTCTTTTCTTTATCTATATTTTCAGCTCCTACTCCCATAAAAATATAAGCTGGTGCAAAGGGCTTTGAAATTGCTTTTTCAGTATTTGGATAGGCGTAACCATTCGTGAATTGCGTGTTAAAGTTAAATTTAGCCGAATGATACCAGTTGGAAAGAGTGTCTTTTCTGTATCCAAATGTAGAATTTAATTGTATTGCATCTTCTGTTTTTCGTATGTCGATTCCGTCTTGTTTATTCAAGCCGTATTTAACGATTAATTCACTTGACCAATTGTAATTACGCCTGTTATAAACTCTATGAAATTGTCCTTTAAATAGCCCTGAAATCGAACTTGTTCCTCCTGCACTCCAGTTAACAAAGGCCACTTCAGATATGTCAAAGCCTAAACTGTTTTTTTTACTCCAATGAGATAATGGAAGATAATATGTTAAGGTTTGTATTTTTATTGCTACAGTCAACGGTTTCTTTGCTATAGTTAGCGCTGTTATTGGTCTAAGTGTATCAGATAACGGTGTGATTCTTACTTCTTGAGAAAAACCATTGAAAGAGATTGTGAATATAAGTAAAAGAAAGGTGTAGGTTAATAAATTCATTTTGGGCTAGTTATATTTTAAGGTTGCAAAATAATTCTTTTAATACCTTGAAAAAAGTATTTCAAGACTTTTAACGTCAATTTTGCAATATTGTTGTAATTCAGCCATAGTTCCGTGTTCAATAAACTCATCCGGAATGCCCAGATTTATTATTTTTGAAGTATAATTGTTCACTGAGGCAAACTCAAGAATAGCACTCCCAAAACCGCCTTTTACCACACCGTCTTCTATAGTAATTACAGTCGGATATTTAGTAAAAATGCCATGTAATGCCTCTTTGTCTAATGGTTTAACAAATGAAAAGTCATAATGCGCAATAGTTTCTGGATGCTTTATTTTGGCTATAGCCAAAGTGACGTTATTGCCAATAGTTCCATTGGATAAAACGGCTACTTTCGAACCATCTTTAATGCAAATACTTTTTCCAATTATTGTTTTTTGATACTTTCCATAATGTTGCGTTTGCCAATCTGCAATAATACCGCGACCTCTTGGATACCGTATTGCTATTGGATGGTTTAATCCCAATTGTGCGGTGTATAAAATATTTTGTAATTCTAGTTCGTTCAACGGAGCATAAACAATCATGTTGGGAATGCAACGTAAATAAGCCAAATCGAAAACACCGTGATGCGTAGCGCCGTCTTCTCCCACTAAACCAGCTCTATCCAAACAAAAAATCACCGGAAGATTCTGCAATGCTACATCGTGAATTACCTGATCATAACCTCTTTGTAAAAATGTAGAATAGATGTTACAAAAAACTACCATTCCTTGAGTTGCCATTCCAGCTGCTAAGGTCACTGCATGTTGCTCAGCAATCCCTACATCAAATGCCCGTTTTGGAAAGGCATCCATCATAAATTTTAAGGAACTTCCGGATGGCATTGCAGGCGTAATTCCTATGATTTTTTCATTTTTTCTGGCTAAATCCAATACGGTCAAGCCAAAAACATCCTGATATTTTGGCGGTAAATTCTCTTCTGATTTGATGTGAATTTCTCCTGTTACAGCGTCAAATTTACCGGGAGCATGATATTTCACCTGATTCTCTTCGGCTTGTTGTAATCCTTTTCCTTTGGTGGTAATGATATGAAGGAATTTAGGTCCTTTGATTTTTTGCAAACGTTTCAGTTCTTTAATTACGGCAAAAATATCATGACCGTCTATGGGACCCGAATAATCAAAATTCAAGGATTTAATCATGTTATTTTGCCTCGGATTTTTCCCTTCTTTTACGGCAGTGAGGTATTGTTTTAAAGCGCCCACACTTGGATCAATCCCGATGGCGTTATCATTTAGAATGACCAGTAAATTAGCATCCGTAACTCCGGCGTGATTTAATCCTTCAAAAGCCATTCCTGATGCGATGGAAGCATCTCCAATTACTGCAATATGGTGTTTGTTGTAATCGCCTTTCAAATTAGAGGCAATTGCCATTCCCAAAGCTGCCGAAATAGAAGTAGAGGAGTGGCCTACGCCAAAAGCATCATAAATACTCTCACTTCTTTTTGGGAAACCGGAAATACCGCCCAATTGTCTGTTAGTATGAAAATTTTCCCTTCTGCCGGTCAGTATTTTATGTCCGTAGGCTTGATGTCCTACGTCCCAAATTAATAAATCATTTGGTGTGTCAAAAACATAATGCAGGGCAATGGTCAATTCAACCACCCCAAGGCTTGCGCCGAGATGTCCTTCTTTTACAGCCACAATATCGATAATGAAATCACGTAACTCTTGAGCAACTTGAGGAAGTTGGGCTTCGTCGAGTTGGCGTAAATCGGTTGGATTGTTTATGGTTATAAGTAAATTATCTGACATAAAGCAAAGGTACGATTTGAAATTGTATTTTTGCATTCGATAAAAAAAGTTGTCCCATAAAGAATTTTAATTTTGCGAATTTGCAGTCTATTACTATGATAAATCCATTCACCGACGAATATTTTATGAAAAAGGCTTTGCAGGAAGCTGAAATGGCTTTTGAAAAAGGCGAGATTCCTGTTGGTGCTATTATTGTCATTGATAATAAAGTGATAGCAAGAGGTCATAATCTTACTGAAATGCTAGTTGATGTAACGGCTCATGCCGAAATGCAAGCTATTACTGCTGCAGCTAATTTTCTTGGCGGAAAATATTTAATTGGTTGCACGCTTTATGTCACACTGGAACCTTGCCAGATGTGCGCCGGCGCTTTGTATTGGAGTCAGATTTCGAAAATTGTTTTTGGTGCCACGGATGAAAACCGAGGTTTTGTAAAAATGGGAACGCAATTGCATCCTAAAACTACTGTTGTTTCAGGAATTATGGCAAATGAAGCTTCGGAGTTAATGAAGCGATTTTTTGTAGAGAGAAGAAAATAAAAAAGTAATCTTAATTTAGAAAAATTACAGTTTCTTAAATTCGCTAGGATTTATGTTTTTTTGTTTTTTAAAATAATTTGACAAATGGCTTTCGTCTGTAAAACCAAATTCATAAGCAATTTGTTTGATAGGCATTTGGTTGTTGAAAAACCTTTTTTCGATTAATTTAGTTCTTAGATTATTAATGTAATCTCTGTAGGTTATCGAAAAACTTCGTTTGAAATAAGTACCGAAGTAGGTATGGGAAATATTAAAATGTTTCGAAATTGATTTTATTCGAACCAGTTTCGGATTGTAGATGTTTTGATGAATGTAAGATATAATTTGGTCGTTATCAATACCAGTTCCTGTAATTTGCATATTCATGCAACGCATTGTTTCCTTTATTAATCCGAAAATTGACAAGACTTGGTAAAAAACAATTGGTGATGTGGAAGCATTCGTTTTGCTGTTGTAAGCAGAAATGTTTTCTATAGTGTTTTTTAAAATGGTTTTGCAAGGTTCATCCAGTCTTAAAACGTTTTCTTTTAGTGATTTGTCCCGCATAAAATTTTCTGGGGTATTCAACAGAAATTCATCACAAAACAGCTTTTTATTGGAATTGAAATAATTATCCGTGAATTTTATAAAGACAAAGCGCGTACTTTTTTTTATATCAAAATAGTGCTCATCGTCCGGTGAAATCACAAATAAATCTCCCGTTTTATAGGATAGTAGATTGTTGTTCAGGTGATGGACCCCATTCCCTTTTACGATATAGATGATTTCATAATACGTATGACTGTGGGTTGGTAGGTGAAATTTGTCTTCTTCAAATTCGTCAATGACTAACGTTTCAAATTGATTTAATTTTGGCATAGCGTAAAGTTACAATTTTATATTGTAAATGTACAACTTGTTTGAGTTTGTTATAAATACATTTGCCCTATGAAAAAACAATCAATTTTAAAATCCCAAATTATAAGAATAGGCAGTACTGTTGCCTTTTTATCTTATATGAGGGAATCCTAGAGTGAAAACTCCATTTCAAAAATATCTTAAAAAGCATTTTTAAAACACATATATTAATTTTTTATAAAACAAAATGAAGAAAAGTCTCATCGCGCTCTCCTTGGGCGGTTTAACTATAGGAATAACTGAATTTGTGATGATGGGTTTATTGCCGGACATCGCATCAGATTTAAAGATTTCAATACCGGTCGCCGGGCATTTAATTTCTGCGTATGCTTTAGGAGTCGTAATTGGCGCACCCTTATTGGTTATTATTGCGAGAAATTATCCTCCCAAAAAAACACTTTTGATTTTGGCCGCTATGCTTGCCTTTTTCAATGCGCTTTCGATTATTGCCCCAAATTATGGGTTTTTATTCGCTACAAGATTGCTTTCTGGATTGCCTCACGGAGCCTTTTTTGGAGTTGGAGCTGTTGTTGCCAGCAGTCTGGCAGACAAAGGAAAAGAAGCGCAGGCCATATCTATTATGTTTTCAGGATTAACAATTGCGAACCTTGCAGGAGTACCAATAGGAACCTATATTGGACATCATTATACGTGGCGCTATACGTTTATCATTATTGCAATTGTAGGGTTTCTAACTTTTGCTTCTCTTTATTTTTGGATGCCAAATTTAAAAGCAGGTCCCAAAGAAACCATTAAAAGCCAGTTGCAGTTTTTCAAGAAAACCGAGGCTTGGTTGATCATTTCAATTACTGCTTTTGGTTTTGGGGGACTATTCTGCTGGATTAGTTACATTGCTCCGCTCCTCACAGATGTTTCTAATTTTTCTGCCGAAGACGTACCTTATATTTTAATCTTGGCTGGTTTGGGAATGGTTTTTGGAAATTTTATTGGAGGAAAATTAGCGGATAGATTTTCTCCGACAAAAACGATTATAATGTTGCTTTTTATAATGACCTTGGATTTATTACTCGTGTATTTCTTTTCGTCAAACCAGTATATGACTTTGGCATTAGTATTTTCTACGGGTTGTATTTCTTTCGCGGTGGTGGCACCAATTCAAGTTCTGATGATTCAGACGGCTGTTGGGGCAGAAATGATCGCTTCGGCGGCAATCCAAGCTGCATTTAACGTAGGGAACGCTTTGGGAGCTTTCCTTGGTGGATTGCCATTGGTGTTAGGGTTTAGTTATGCCTCTCCCAATTTAGTTGGAGTTGGGATGTCGCTTGTGGGAGTTCTGATCGCTTTTATATTTCTTCAAAGAAAAAGAAGCGTCTTGAAGTTGCAAGCCGTTTAAATATTTAAATAAAGCCAATTTAGCTCAAAAAAAGACATAAAAAAACCGCCAATCTTACGAAAGGCGGTTTTTTAAAATTCAAACTTATTGTAGATATACTTTTCAAACCATTGTGGAATTGATTCAGTATGAAATTTAAATGCAGTTCCTTGATAAATTTCTGCTAATAATTCATATTTATCTCCCGAATTATCAAAAACATAGGCTCTATGAACAAGTTTAATAGCATCGGCCAAGTTATCAAGAGTTTTGAAATAACGTTTTTTTATTTTTTCCTCATCAACATCATGACCATCTTTTAAAACTCTGTTTTTTACTCGTTCAATATTTTTTTCAAAATCATCGGTACATATGAAATATAGATATGTTTTGTAACCTAAGGTATTAGCCTGAATAATTTCATCTAACTTATAACGATCGCTCATTACGGTTTCGTAGGTAAAATTTCTTTTTTCTCGGAGTAATGAATGTCTTATAAATGATGCTACAAATGCAGCTTCATAACTATTAGTAGATTTTGGTTTATTAAGAATAAAGTTGTCTTTTACAACTACATCTATTATGTACTCTTCGCTTATCGCTTTTCTAATGAGTGAAATACTCGAAGGTAATTTTTCAAAAGAATCTAATTGAGTAGGGTTGATTTTTAGATTAAATTCGGTTAAATCAATAAAACCTATTGTATTTAGTTGCTTTTCAATCAAATCAGCATTAACAAATATTCCAGAAATATATTCTTTGCTAATTGCATCATAAAGTGAACTTTTGCCAGAACCATTTGGTCCAGCATAAATGCGAACTCTATTTTGACTTGGCATAAAGAATAGTTCCTATTTTGATGTTTAAAGATTTTCTTGCAGCGATTGGTTTTACGAATACAACTTTTCCGTTGCCTTCTTCTCTATATACTTTATTCCCTTTGGTAAAAGTAAAAGATAGTCCCAAAATTCTATTTTCACGAATAGCTTTTTGGGCCGCTTTTCTACCTGCAATAATAAGACTTGAGGTTTCTTTAACACTTCTAAAAGTAATTTTTTTGTTTTGAATTTCCATAATATTAAGGCATTGAGTTACTACAAATGTATTACATTTAAGTATAACTTCGCTCTTTTGGTTTTGGTTTAGATGGAGTCACTACGGTTTTTTATTACATTATTGTTGAGGACGAGTTTGGGAATAGCTCTTGATTGCTTTGTGTCTCTCAATGGAAGATATTACTTCAATTCTCTCCCAATAACGCATAAAAAAACCGCCAATCTCACGAAAGGCGGTTTTTATTGTGAATTTATTTTAGAATCTATTCTATAATAATATTTTCTTTTTTATCGTAGAAATGATATTCTAAATACGTGTAAGCGTCACGAGGTATGATTTTCACCCACTTTTTATGTTCAAGAAACCATTTTGAACGTAATGATGGAAAACCTTTACTGAGGTATGCAGCCACAAACGGATGTACATTAAGCACAACGTCTTTGTGGGTTTTTAAAATTCTTTCTAAATCAGAAGCTATTTTATCAATGATTAGTATAGGAGCTTCAATCTCCGCATTTTCATTGTTTGGATCTTCTTCTCTAGTTTTAATATTTACTTCTGGTCGTACTCTTTGTCTCGTAATTTGAACTAACCCAAATTTACTAGGAGGTAAGATCTTGTGTTTCGCTTTATCATCGCTCATTTCTTCTTTCAAGAAATCAAATAGGACTTTACGATTTTCAGGATTTGACATATCGATAAAATCGACTACGATGATTCCGCCCATATCACGAAGACGTAATTGTCTTGCGATTTCGGCAGCTGCAATCATATTCACTTCCATGGCGGTATCTTCCTGGTTGGTGGCTTTATTAGAACGATTTCCGCTGTTTACATCGATGACGTGCAAAGCTTCAGTATGTTCGATAATAAGATATGCCCCTTTACTCATGGATACTGTTTTTCCAAAAGAAGTTTTGATTTGTCTCTCTATGTTGTATTTCTCAAAAATAGGTGTGTCTTTTGATTGATAAAATTTAACAATTGATTGTTTCGAAGGTGCAATTTCTTGCAAGTAATCCTTTGTTTGGTTGTACAACTCTTCATCATCAATTTGAATACCGCTGAAGGTATCATTAAATACATCTCTTAATATCGAAGAGGCTCTGTTGAGTTCTCCTAATACTTTTGACGGATGATGAGCAGTTGGTAATTTTTTACACATTGCAGTCCATCTGCTAAGCAGGTTCTGCAAATCTTTTTCTAATTCGGCTGTATTTTTGCCTTCGGCTACTGTGCGAACAATAACACCAAATCCTTTTGGTTTGATGGATTGTACTAATCGTTTCAAGCGTTCCTTTTCTTTTTTGTCTTCTATTTTTTGAGAAATAGAAACACGATCAGAGAATGGAACCAAAACTATAAATCTTCCGGCAAGAGAAAGCTCAGCGCTAATTCGTGGTCCTTTGGTAGATATAGGTTCTTTGACAACTTGTACTAAAACAGATTGATTGGCGCTCAAAACATCAGTTATGGTGCCATCTTTATCTATTTCTTTTTCAAACTGAAAGGTTTTTAGGGAGAAATCTTTTAATTTACCTGCGCTTACAAGTTTTATGAATTTCAGTTGGGAAGCTAAATTAGGTCCTAAATCATGATAATGTAAAAAAGCATCTTTTTCGAAGCCTACATTTACAAAAGCAGCGTTAAGTCCGGCAACTGGTTTCCTGATTTTGGCAATAAAAATATCACCAACCTGGAAGTTGCTTTTTTCTTCTTCTTTGTGTAATTCAATTAGTTTTCCATCTTTTAATAAGGCAAAATCTACGGCTTCAGAACTAGATCTAATGATTAATTCTTTATTCACACGGTAAATTTTTTATCTATTCGCCTAGGCGAACAAATGGATTAAACAATATTTTAACAGGTATTGAACCCGGGGAAAATTAGCTGGCAGTTTGCAGTTTTAAGTTCGCAGTTGACTGAATACTAAAAACTGAATACTGATTACTAACTTTCAATTTCAATGAACGTTTAAAAAGAAAAAAGTAGTTTAAAACTACTTTTTCTTTTTGTGACGGTTAGCTCTCGCTCTTTTCTTGCGTTTGTGCGTTGCTACCTTATGTCTCTTTCTTTTTTTACCACTTGGCATATCTTGTAGATTTTATGATTAATTAATATTATTATTTTGCTTCGTTATTTGTTTTCACTCCTTCTACAAAAACTTTTGCAGGTTTGAATGCAGGAATGTTGTGTGCAGGAATTTTTATTGTTGTATTCTTAGAAATATTTCTTCCTGTTTTCTCCGCTCTAGTCTTCACTATAAAACTTCCAAAACCTCTTAAATAAACATTGTCTCCAGTTTCTAATGAATTTTTTACTTCATTCATAAAGGTCTCTACAGTTGCCTGTACATCTCCTTTTTCAAGACCTAATTTTTCTGAAATTTTTGCTACGATATCTGCTTTCGTCATTTTCTTTCCTATTTATAATGTTGTACTATTTTTTTGAGTTTGCAAATATAGGAATTTAAAAAACAATTATTCAAGCTAATTCATTAAATTTTAATCACATAAACTTTTACTTTTGCTAACAAATAATTAAAACATGATTTTTTCTAACGTGCTAATACAATGGTATTTACAAAATAAGCGTGATTTGCCTTGGAGAAATACCACTAATCCGTACCCTATTTGGCTCTCTGAAATTATGTTGCAACAGACGCGTGTGGCACAAGGAATGCCTTATTTTTTATCTTTTACGACCGCTTTTCCTACTGTTTTTGATTTGGCGAAAGCCAATGAAGAGCAAGTTTTGAAACTTTGGCAGGGATTAGGATATTATTCCAGAGCTAGAAATTTACACAAAACAGCACAGCATATCGCCTTCGATTTATCGGGAATCTTCCCGGGGAATTATAATGACTTATTGAAATTAAAAGGAGTAGGGGAATATACCGCAGCGGCCATTGCATCTTTCTCCTACAATGAAGCTGTTCCCGTTGTTGATGGAAATGTGTTTCGGGTTTTATCCCGTTATTTTGATGTGGATACGGATATTGCTCAGGCTTCCGCCAAAAAAGAATTCGCAGCTTTGGCTTTCGAACTGATGCCAAATGACAACCCGGCAACTTTCAATCAAGCCATTATGGAGTTTGGCGCTTTGCAATGTGTTCCTAAAAGTCCGAATTGTGGTATTTGTGTTTTCAACGAAAGTTGCGCCGCTTTGCAAAAAAATAAAGTCGATCAGTTGCCTGTAAAATCCAAAAAACTAAAAGTTAGGAACCGATACTTTAATTATTTGGTTGTGGAAGATGAAGCGGGAAATACAATTATCCAGAAACGAACAGACAAAGGGATTTGGCACAATCTCTATGAATTCCCTTTGATCGAAACAGAAAAAGAAGAAGATTTTGATTGTGTTGCTGCTAAGGTTCACACCGGTTTTAATAACCAATATGAAATTATAAGCATGTTAGAATACAACGAAAAAAGTATCATTCATAAATTGTCACACCAACATTTGTATATTAAGTTTTGGAAAGTAAAAGTAAAAGGAACAATTGAAAACGGAATTGATGGGGAAGCTTTGAAAACTTTTCCTTTCCCAATTGTGATTCATAATTTTATTGAAAAGGATTTATAGAGTTTCTAAAAATATGTATCTTTGATAAAATACCATATTCTAAAATGAACGGAACATTAAATAAAGTTATGCTTATCGGTTTTCTTGGCGATGATATCAAAATGCATTATTTCGACGGGGGCAATTGTATCGGAAGATTTCAGTTGGCCACAAACGAAGTGTATATCAACAAAACCACCAATGAAAAAATCACTTCTACAGAGTGGCATAATTTAGTGGTACGCAATAAAGCGGCTGAACTTTGTGAAAAATACCTTTCTAAAGGAGATAAAATATATGTGGAAGGACGTATTAAGTCCCGTCAATGGCAATCAGAGGATGGTAGTACAAAACACACTACCGAAATTCAGGTAACCGAATTCACTTTTCTTACCACAAAAAAAGACAGTGAAAACAACAAACAAATTCCTGCAGTTGATGTTGCGAAAAACACTAATTTTGACTCGGAAAATAATGTCTTGCCTATTAATGACTTGCCATTTTGATTGTTTAATTAATCTTAACTAGTTTGGACCCAGAGCCCAGTTTGTTTTTTGCTTACGCTATAGATGCTAATGTTGTATTTGGCTTCACAGGAATAGTTATTTTACTGTTTTGTTCCGCTTTAATCTCAGGTGCCGAAGTAGCTTTGTTTTCGTTGTCACAAAAGGACATGGACGAAATTTCACAAGATAATAACTCTAAAGGGAAACGTATTGCTGCGCTTTTAGAAAAACCCAAAAAACTCGTGGCGACACTTCTTGTTGCCAATAATTTCATCAATATTTCCATAGTACTATTGTTTTCGTTTGTTGGTGAAACTATTTTCTCGGCAGTAACAGCGCCATTATTAAAATTTATTTTGGAAGTGCTGACCGCTACTTTTTTGATTTTATTATTCGGTCAGGTCTTGCCAAAAGTATATGCCAGCAGAAACAATATAAAATTCACCAAGCTGATTGTGTATCCAATCGCTTTTTTGGATAAATTGCTTTCGCCAATAAGTTTGCCCATGCGCGCTGCTACGATTTATTTGCACAATAAATTAGGGAAACAAAAAACAAATTTCTCCGTCGATCAATTGTCTCAAGCCTTAGAATTAACCGCTTCGGATGAAACTTCTACCGAAGAACAAAAAATTTTAGAAGGTATTGTAAGCTTTGGAAATACCGATACGAGACAAGTGATGAGTCCTCGAATTGATATTTTTGCTTTAGAAATAGACGAATCTTTTTCCGCTATTTGTCCCAAAATCATAGAAAAAGGATATTCCAGAATTCCAGTTTATCGAAACAATATAGACCAGATAGAAGGCGTTTTATTTGTCAAAGATTTGCTGCCGCATATTAACACTAATGAATTTGATTGGAAATTACTGTTGCGAGAGCCTTTCTTTGTTCCCGAAAATAAAAAATTAGACAATTTACTGAAAGATTTTCAGAGTATGAAAAGCCATCTTGCGATTGTGGTCGATGAATATGGAGGAACTTCTGGGTTGGTGTCTTTGGAAGATGTGATCGAAGAAATTGTAGGGGATATCAGTGATGAATTTGATGACGAGAATATTAATTTTTCTCAAATTGACGATAGAAATTACCTTTTTGAAGGAAAAATAAACCTCAAGGATTTCTACAGAATAATTGATGTCAATGAAGAATTATTCGAAATCAAAAAAGGAGAAGCAGAAACACTGGCTGGCTTTATTCTTGAAATTTTGGGAAATTTTCCCAAGAAAAATCAAAAAATTTCATTCGAAAACTGTCTGTTTACAGTAGAAGCAGTGGATCAAAAAAGGGTGAAGCAAATAAAAGTAACAATTGAATAAGTAAAAATGTTAAAAAAAATAATCACTTTTTCGGCAATAGTAATAATGTCTTTGTTGAGTTTTAGTTGTAAAGATGATGTCTTGCCAAAACCAGCAAGCTATTTGCGATTGGATTATCCGGAAGCCAAATATGTGAATTTTGAAAATGAATGTCCATTTACTTTTGAAATGAATTCAGATGCCATTATTAAAAAAGGTACGAATTGTGGTTTTACCATTACGTATCCTAAAATGAAAGCGACTATTTATCTTACCTATAAACCAGTCGCGAAAAACATTAATGAACTGCTGCGTGATGCGCAAAAATTGACTTATGAACACGTGATAAAAGCCGATGATATATTAGAGCAACCATATTTGAATCCCGATAAAAAAGTGTATGGTATGTTTTATCAGGTAGAAGGAAATGCGGCAACGAATTCACAGTTTTATGCTACAGACAGCACCAAACATTTTGTGACAGGCTCTGTTTATTTTTATGCAAAACCCAATTATGATTCTATCATGCCAGCTGCCAGTTATGTCAAAAATGACATGCAGCGTCTGATGGAAACCCTGAAATGGAAATAATATTTAATATATAAAAAAAAGCATTCGCCAGTAACGAATGCTTTTTTTATATAATTTGAAAGTCTGGATTACGACTTCATATTTGAAACTTTATATGTTTTACCATCTGCTGCAGCTTCGACAACGGTAGTCAATTTTTCTGGAGTTTGAACCGTTTTGTCAAAAGTTACAGTGGCTAATTTTGTGTCAAAATCTACCGTTGCTTTCTGAACGCCATCCAGTCCGGTTAAATCTTCTTGAATCGTTTTGGCACAACCTATAGCACATGTCATTCCTTCCACAGAGAAACTCGCAGTTTGAAGATTGGCAGCTGCAATTTCTTTTTTAACTTTTGGAGCTTCTGTTGTTGCAGTTTTTTTTGAAACTGTATCTGTTGATTTTTCTTTACAGCCTACAAATAAAACACTTGTAAGCACTAGTGTTACGATTGATTTTTTGAAATTCATTATGATGTAAATTTTAAAGATTAAAAGCGGGTTTCTGTGTTGCAAAATTAATTAAAAAAAGGAGGCGTAATTCATAAAATAATTACAATTTTGGGGCAAAATTATTTTTATGGAATCGAAGCAGTTAAAATGGGTGTACTTGATGGTTCTTGCCTTGGTTTGGGGAAGTTCCTTTATATTAATAAAAAAAGGGTTAATTGGTTTGACAGCTTTACAATTAGGATCGTTGCGAATCATTTTTGCCGCTGTTTTTTTAGTGCTGATAGGATTTAAAAGTTTATCTAAAATTCCGGCGCATAAATGGAAGTACATTGCCTTAACCTCTCTTTTCGGGACATTTATGCCTGCTTATCTTTTTGCGATTGCCCAAACCGAAATTGACAGTTCCGTGAGTTCTATTTTAAATTCTCTAACTCCTTTAAATACATTAATTTTAGGGGCTTTAGTTTTTGGATTGCAATTCAAAAGGAATCAGATTTTTGGAATTCTAATTGGTTTAATAGGAAGCGCTTTGTTGATTTTGAATGGTGCTATTCATCATCCGGAACAGAATTATTATTATGCTATTTTGGTTTTAATAGCGTCTATATGTTATGCGGTTAATGTGAATCTTATTAAGAAATATTTGCATGATTTGAGTCCGTTGAGTATCACTACCGGTAATTTTATGGTGTTGTTTTTTCCAGCATTCTTTATTTTGTCTTTCTCCGGTTTCTTCGAAGTGGTACACGATGTGAAAGTGCAGGAATCGGTTTTGTTTATTGTGGTTCTTGGAGTTGTGGGAACTGGAATTGCGAATATTCTGTTCTTTAAACTCATCCAAATGTCTTCGCCTGTTTTTGCTACCTCGGTAACGTATTTGATTCCTGTTGTTGCTTTTTTCTGGGGATTATTAGACAATGAAACGCTGACTCCTGTTCAGTTTTTTGGTGCCTTTATTATTTTAATCGGAGTGTATTTATCGGCTAAAAAATAGATTCGAAAGCGTTATAAAACAACAAAGGCCGTCTTTTTAGACAGCCTTTGTTCACTAATTCAAGTTTTGATTATTGAAAATCAGCATCTGAAACACCTTCGTTAATTTTTACATCAGATATTTTAATGTCCAATTCAAATCCTATATTTTGGATAATATTAAAAGGAATCTTAACTCCTTTTACTTCTTTGTAATCTCCATAATTTGTAGTTTGAGTGATGCTTTGACCGCCTTGTTCTACGACTTTAGATTCTGCCAATTTTAATCCGGAAGTTACATCATAATAAAATGTTGTTTTTCCGTTTTTTACGGCATACGCCTCTTTTCCGCTGATTGTTTCTATACCGCTTAATACCAATCCTTCTTTTTTAGAAAGTAATAATTCTTCAAAAGTTGTTGCGCTTGCTTTCATGTCGGTAAGGGTCGTTCCTTCGATGTTTTGGCGTTGCCCTTGTTGCATTACGTAAGCTCCTTTTTCATTTACCACCTGTTTCATCAAGCTCATGGTTCCCATCGCTAATTCAACCATTAATTTACCTTTAACGTCAATTTTTGTAGTGAAACTTAATGGAGAAGGCGCTTGCGGAATAGTCGTTGTTCCGTTCATTGCAATCGTTTTTACAGCGGAAGCCGCTTTTTCTCCGCCAATAGCTTTGATGTAGTTATCAATAACGCTTTTGGCAGTTACGCCAGCAGGAGGGTCTTTCTTGAAAACTGGTTTTTCCAATGAATTACCATATTTGTCAAAATAAAACATTGGGATTTTTAGTTTTTCCAAAGCTGGAATCACTTCCGATCCTTTGCCGGCAATAATGATTCGTTTGTTGTCTAAAAGGAAATATTTGTTGGCTGCACGAAGAACATCATCAGCAGTTACCGCATTGATGGTTTTAATGTAGTTTTCATAAAAATCTTTTGGAAGATCTTCGGTCTCTATATTTAAAGCATATCGGGCAATTGATTGTGGTTTTTCTACCTGCATAACAAATCGTCCTATGTAACCGGCTTTAGTGTTGCTCAATAATTCTTCGCTTACTTTCTCCGTACGTATTTTTTTGATTTCCTTGATAAATTCAACTACGGCACTATCTGTAACTACGTTTCTTACTGCCGAGGTCGATCTTAATTTGGTTACATATTTTCCGCTTCCTATTACGGAACTAGCGCCGTAAGTCCAAGCGTGTTTTTCTCTTAAATTCATATTAAGGTAACTATTGAAATCACCTCCAAGTATTGAAGTGGCGATTACGGCAGGGAAGAAATCAGGATCACTCATTTTTAAATTCAAAGTATTTACTAATGAAATCTCCGATTGTACTGCATTAGGAACGTCAACAAAATTGATTTGAGTAAACGGTACATTTTCTGGTGCTGCGTAGGTCAATTTTGGCGTGCTTCTTTTTTGCCATGATCCAAAAAGTTTCTCTACTATTGGCTTTGCTTCTTTGTATTTGATGTCTCCAATAATCACTAAATATGCGTTTTCAGGAACAAAATAATTGGCGTAATTAGCTTGAATGTCTGCAAGTGTTACATTTTTAATCGTTTCTTCAGTCATGTATTCTCCGGAAGGGTGGTTTTTTCCAAAAGCAAGTGCGTCAACAACTCTGTTTGCAATTGCAGGAACGCTCTTTTCTTGAGATTTAAGTCCCTCCAGTAATTTTGCTTTCTCTTTCTCGAATTCTTCTTGAGTGAAATTGGGATACAAGGCTCCTTCGGCCATTAATTCTAGAATTCGTTTAGAATATTTAGAAAGAGTACTTGCGTAAGCGCCTTGAGAATTAAAATTAAGATCAGCCCCCAGAAAATCAATCTCTTCGTTGAAAGCATCTTTTGCTAATTTTTTACTCCCGTTTCCGATCATGCTGCTCGTTAAGTCATCAACTCCTTTTTTATTGCCTTCAACATAAGGAGCGTTGTCCAGCGAAAGACTGAAGCTAACTTTTGGCAGCTTGTGATTTTCAACAATCATGACCTTCAGGCCATTAGGCATAACAAAAGTTTGTGGTTTTTTGATGTTTACTACTGGTGAAACTCCAGGTTTTGGTTGTGTGCGATCTTGTGCCTGCATAATTCCTGTTACCAACAAAATGAATACTAATATAATTGTTTTTTTCATGATTTAGAATGTCTTAGTTTTTAGCCTGTTCTGTGGAAGGAATATAATCCAAAAGCAATCTTTGGTTTGGATTCAAATATTTTTTTGCTACGTCTCTAATTTCCTCACGAGTAATAGAGTGTAAAAGTTCTATCTCGGTGTTGATTAAATTGATATCGCCGTAAAGCATATAATAGGTTGCTAAATTTTCGGCAATTCCTTCTACATTTGAATTGGCATTCACAAAATTATTGTCAAACTTATTTTGTAATTTTTGAAAGTCTTTCTCCGAAATCAATTCGGTTTGAATTTTTACAATTTCTTCATCAATTTCTTTTAGGATATCGGCGGCTGTGTTAGTTCCCATTGGCAAGCCATACAAAATATACATTCCGTAATCTTCCTGACTAAAACCAACAGCACCTATTTGTAAAGCCATTTTTTTCTCATCAACTATTTTTTTGTACAATTTAGAACTTTTACCATCACTTAAATAAGAAGAAATGAAATCCAAAACTCTGGCATCTCTTGTTTTCATTGAGGGTGTTCTGTACGAAGCAACTAACATTGGAATCTGGATGTTGGCATCCTGATACGTTGCCTTTAAAGTTTGAGTGATTGGCTCTTCAACAAAAGTTTGTTTTGTGATAGCTGTTCCTTTTTTTATAGACCCAAAATATTTCTGAATCCATTCTTTGGCTTGATTTTTTTCGAAATCACCGGCAACCACTAAAACAGCATTGTTTGGAATGTAGAATTTTTTATTAAATGCTTGGAATTCTTCTAAGGTTGCAGCATCTAAATCTTTCATGGAACCAATGGTAGTCCATCGATACGGATGATTTTTGAACATATTTTCTTTTACAACGGTAAGAATATTTCCATAAGGGCGATTGTCAAAACTGGTTCTTTTCTCCTCTTTTACAACTTCATTTTGGGTATCAACACCAATTTGATTGATTACAGGATGCATTAATCTTTCGGATTCCATCCAAAGGGCTAATTCTAAATTATTAGAAGGAAATACTTCGTAATAATAGGTTCTGTCATCCGAAGTGTTAGCATTGTTTGTTCCTCCGTTTGCACTTACAATTTTCATCCATTCCCCACGTTTAATATTTTCGGTTCCCTCAAATAATAAATGTTCAAAGAAATGGGCAAAACCAGTTCGGTCCGGTTTTTCGTCTTTGGAACCCACGTGATACATCACAGAAGTGACAACTACGGGGGCAGAAGGATCGTTATGTAAAATGACATGCATGCCATTGTCTAAATTATATTCTTCGAAAACTACTTTTTGAGCCGAAGCTATTCCACCAAGCATGAGCGCTGTACTTAAGGCCATTATTGATTTTTTCATATTGGATTAATAATTTTATTTACTAGTAAGTAACGAAAATGCAGGTATTGTTACATCAAAAACACTATAGAATGAAACTTTAACAACTGTTGATTTAGAGTATTTATTAAATAACTTCAAAAGTATGATAAATCAAGGTGTTAGGCTCGGTAATTATTTTTGTTTTACTAATTGCAGGTTAAATATTTAATTGTATATTTGCAACCTTAAAAATTATTAAAACAATTCAGTATGTATGCAATCGTAGAGATAGCAGGGCAACAGTTCAAAGTAAGCAAAGACTTAAAGGTTTATGTTCACCGTTTGACTAATGAAGAAGGTTCAAAAGTTTCTTTTGACAAAGTTCTTTTATTAGATGATAACGGAACTATCACTTTAGGCGCCCCAGCTATAGAAGGTGCTTCAGTAGAAGCTAAAGTGTTACAACACTTAAAAGGAGATAAAGTTATCGTTTTCAAAAAGAAAAGAAGAAAAGGATACAAAAAGAGAAACGGTCACAGACAATATCTTACTCAAATTGTAATTGAAGGTATTACTGGTGTTGATGCAAAGAAAGCAGCTCCTAAAAAAGCAGCAGTTGAAGCAACTACAGAAGAAGTTGAAGCTCCAAAGAAAAAGGTAGCTAAAGCTAAAAAAGAAGACACAAAAGAATAATAACAAAATAAAACTAATACGTCATGGCTCACAAGAAAGGTGTCGGTAGTTCTAAGAATGGTAGAGAATCAGAATCAAAACGTCTAGGCGTTAAGATATTTGGTGGTCAAGCTGCTATTGCTGGGAACATCATCGTAAGACAAAGAGGTTCAAAACATAATCCAGGTGCAAACGTTTACATTAGTAAAGATCACACACTACACGCAAGAGTAGATGGAGTTGTTTTCTTCCAAAAGAAAAGAGATAACAAATCGTATGTTTCTATCCTTCCATTTGAAGTTGAAGCATAATTGATTTTCTCAATTATTTAAAAACCCGTTTCGATTTTTATCGAAACGGGTTTTTTGTTTTCTTCACCCCCATCCCTAAGTCTCAGGGCTCTCCGAAGAAAGTGGAGACGATAGGTTGAAGGGTTTTATTTTAGCTTTGATGTAATTGATATTGTATTTTGCTTACGAAGTCGGGAGACTTCGAAGAGCTAGGTGTCTGAATGGTTTTGTATATTCATTTAAGTAGAGTTGTTACTTTTTATAAAAACTTCCAGCTGTTTGCAATAAAATTAAACTTCTGATTAGATTTATTCTAAGGTTTTGTATAAAATATAGACGTTCAACAGAAAGTAGAAAAAGGCTGGTAAGGAAACTAACAAAGAGTCTTTCATCTTTATTCTTACACCTACACCAAGCAGCATCAACAAAGCTAAACCTCCTGAGGCAAAAACTAAAATAGTGTGGTTCTGGATACCTATAAATAAGCCTAAAGCGCCTGTCAATTCTAAAACAGCGGTTAATATTCCAAACTTTTCGAGACCAAAGCGTTTGAATTCATTTTTCATGTTTGCAGAGACAAAATAAGCGATTCCGTAGATGAGAAAGGAGGATGCTGAAAAGAAAATTAGTGCATTTAAAAAATTCATATTTTAATTATTTGGAAGCGAATAGCGCTACAAAAAGGGATAACGCCAAAAGGAATAAAGATGGAAAATGTTTAGACCAGGGATTTTTTGCTTTAAAATGAAAAAATTGTGCGCTTGCCATTAAAAAAGCCATTAAAAGTGCCGGTATAAAGACTAATTCAGGATACCAAATTCCTGTTATTAACAAAGTTGATAAGGCTATTTTTGTGGCTCCAACGGCATTTCTTGTCAAATCCGATATGCCGTATTGCTTAAATTCGGCAACGATGTTGTCAAGCCTAAAAATCCAAACATAACTTACGGACAACGCGATTACAAGTTGGGCAATAATAGAATAAGTATTCATGGTTTTATAGTTTAGGTTGTTCTTTTCTTCGGTTTTATTAATAGGTCTTTTCAGTAGGTTTAATTTCCTGAAAAAGAAATAATTTACTCAAATATACCATAAACTTAGAACATAATGATTCCGTTGTTAATTTATTAATAATGGCTGTTGCTTTTATTGTGCTGTCAATTAAACCTTGGTCTGTTTAGGTAATAACTAGCAAATTAAATCTGTGAACAACGGAACCAACCAAAAACCAAAAAAACCCTCACATTGCTGTAAGGGTTCTAAAAATCTAAAAATCTAATTTCAGACTAGTATCTGTAATATTCTGGTTTGAATGGACCTTCAACTGGAACACCAATATAATCCGCTTGATCAACACGTAATGTTTCTAATTCAACACCTAGTTTGGCTAAGTGTAGCATTGCTACTTTCTCATCTAAATGTTTTGGTAACATATACACGTCATTGTTATATGCCGCGCTGTTTTTCCACAATTCAATTTGAGCCAAAGTTTGGTTCGTAAAGGAGTTGCTCATTACAAAACTTGGGTGACCTGTAGCGCAACCTAGGTTTACCAAACGACCTTCAGCCAAAATGATGATGTCATTTCCAGCAATAGTATATTTGTCTACTTGTGGTTTGATTTCAATTTTTGATGCACCGTGGTTTGTGTTCAACCAAGCCATATCAATTTCGTTGTCAAAATGCCCAATGTTACAAACGATAGTTTTGTCTTTCATTTTTTCGAAATGAGAACCCAAAACGATATCTTTATTTCCAGTAGTCGTAATGATGATATCAGCAGTAGCAATAACGGTATCTAATTTCTTTACTTCAAAACCGTCCATTGCAGCTTGAAGTGCACATATTGGGTCAATTTCAGTAACTGTAACAATAGAACCAGCACCTCTAAAAGAAGCTGCAGTTCCTTTACCTACATCACCGTAACCACAAACGATTACTCTTTTTGCAGCAAGCATTAAGTCAGTTGCACGACGAACCGCATCAACTGCAGATTCTTTACAACCGTATTTATTATCAAATTTCGATTTAGTAACCGAGTCATTTACGTTAATTGCAGGCATTGGCAACGTTCCAGCTTTTACTCTTTCGTACAATCTGTGAACTCCTGTTGTAGTCTCTTCAGATAATCCTTTAATTCCAGCAACTAATTCCGGGAAACGGTCAATAACCATATTTGTCAAATCTCCACCGTCATCAAGAATCATGTTCAATGGTTTTCTGTCTTCACCAAAGAATAATGTTTGCTCAATACACCAGTCAAAATCAACTTCGTTCAAACCTTTCCAAGCATAAACTTGAATTCCTGCAGCAGCAATAGCTGCAGCAGCTTGATCTTGAGTAGAAAAAATGTTACAAGAACTCCAAGTAACTTCGGCACCAAGAGCGATTAAAGTTTCAATCAAAACCGCAGTTTGGATTGTCATGTGCAAACATCCTGCGATACGAGCACCAGCAAGTGGTTGTTCGTTTTTGTATTCCGCACGAAGCGCCATTAAACCTGGCATTTCAGCTTCTGCTAGTTCAATTTCTTTTCTTCCCCAAGCCGCTAGAGAAATGTCTTTAACTTTGAAAGCCACAAAAGGCATAGTTGTAGTACTCATTTATAGTATATTTGTAATTGTAAAATTTTTTTGCAAATTTACGGAATAACTTTAGAATTTTACTGTTTTCTAAAAGATTTATGAATTGTTTAATTCGCTAATCTTTTGAACATTAACTAAATAATTTCTTTAAACTGAACTTATTTTAGTTTCTGGAGCTATTTCCTGTTATTCGCTATATCTTTTTCCACGCAAAAAAGCGTGAAAAAAGGATGTCGCTGCTACCAGGGCTAAAAAACCAAGAACACAATACGATGCCACTTTACAAAACGATACATGTCAATTCCACTACTCAAATCCTCGTTTGGAAAGTAACGGAATCCTATACGGAATTATTAGAACAAGTGGTCTTAAACGATAGTAATCGCATACGACTCGACGGAATGAAATCCGAAATGCACCAACGCGCCTTCCTGAGTGTTCGCAAATTATTACAGGAAACGGGTCACACCGATTTAGATTTGTATTATGATGAATTCGGCAAGCCGCATCTTCATGGGGAGAAACACATTTCCATAACGCATTCCCATAATTTTTCGGCTATAATCATTAGCGAGGAAACCGTAGGAATCGACATCGAATTGCAAAGAGATAAAATCACTCGAATCGCAGATAAATTTTGTGACTCCGAATTTCAATTCTTGGATATGGACAGTCACGATTACATTCGAAAACTAACGGTAATTTGGGGTGCCAAAGAAGCCATTTTCAAAATTAGAAACGAAAAAGGAATCAGTTTCAAAGACCATATAAATCTTTATTCATTTGAGTTAAATGTTAAGCAAAATAAAGCTGAACTTCATTTTAATAATTTGATTATAGATTTCAATATTCATTTTGAAGAAATGGAAAATTTCACATTGGTTTATGCTTTTGAAAATTAAAACCAACTGCAAATTAACGAATTAGCGGTAAAACGTATGAAGAACCTATACAGTCAAATAATAAAATCCAAAACGAATAACCAAAAATTACTCGCTATTCTTCTTGATCCCGACAAATTGGTTTTAGAAAACCTAGATCTTTTAATTTCAAAAATTAACCAATCGCCGGCATCTCATATTTTCATTGGCGGAAGCCTGGTTACAACTGCTATTATTGATGAATTAATTGTAAAAATTAAACAAAACTGCAATTTACCAATCGTTCTTTTTCCCGGAAACCCATCTCAGATTTCAGATAAAGCAGATGCGATTTTGTTTCTGTCGCTAATCTCAGGAAGGAATCCCGATTATTTAATAGAACATCAGGTAAATGCGGTTCCGATTTTGAAACAAACAGATTTAGAGATAATCTCAACTGGTTATATTTTAATCGAAAGTGGAAATGAAACTGCAGTAGGACGCGTTAGTAAAACCAAACCGCTGAATCGGAATGATATTGATTATGTAATTCAAACCGCACAAGCAGGAGAAATGTTAGGCAATAAATTGATTTATCTTGAAGCGGGAAGCGGTGCAAAACAAGCTGTTCCTTTTGAAATGATTAAAAAAGTTTCTCAAAATATTGAAATTCCATTAGTTGTTGGAGGCGGAATTGAAGATTTGCAAGGAATTCAAAAGGCGTACAATGCAGGAGCCGATTTGGTGGTAATAGGAACAGCCTTTGAAAACGACATGAATTTTTTTAATCAATAATTTAATTTTTGCAATGATAGAACACTTTTTTTCTCAATATAGAGATTACCCAACATTAGATATAGTTTTAGAAATTGTAGCAGTCATTTTTGGTTTATTAAGTGTTTGGTTCGCTAAAAAAGATAACATTTTAGTATTTCCAACAGGGATTGTAAGTACCTTAATATTTGTTTATTTGCTTTGGAAATGGACTTTATGGGGCGATATGATGATTAATGGTTATTATTTTATAATGAGTATTTATGGATGGTACCATTGGACCAGAAAAAAAGAGGATACGGTTGAGTTCACAATTTCAAAAATTTCGAGTTCTGAAAAACGAATTGCGATAATTCTTTTTATATTTACGGTTGCTTTTGTGGTTTCGGTATATCACTATTTCGGAAAATTCACCACTTGGTACGCTTATGTAGATACATTTATCACAGGAATTTTCTTTGTAGGAATGTGGCTCATGGCCAAAAGGAAAGTAGAAAATTGGATATTTTGGATTATTGGAGATGTAATTTCAATTCCACTATATTTTTCAAAAGGATTTACTTTTACAAGTTTTCAATACGTAGTATTTACAATAGTTGCCGTTTTTGGCTATTTAGAATGGAAGAAAATCTCAGACAGCTCTCAAACGGAGCTACAAAAATAATTAAAATAGCTCTATTTGGCCCAGAAAGCACGGGGAAAACCACATTAGCAAAACAACTAGCTGAATATTATAAAACAGAATGGGTTCCTGAGTTCGCACGAGAATATCTTCAAGAAAAATGGGATAAAAAACAACTTATTTGTACTGTTGATGACATGATGCCAATTGCGTATGGCCAAACCCAATTAGAAAATAAACGTCTTTTAATCGCTAATAAATACCTCTTTTGTGATACTAATTTAATGGTGACTAAGGTTTTTTCAGAGGTGTATTATGGCTGTTGTGACCCGTTATTGAATCAAGCGGCTCTTGAACATGAATACGATTTGTTTTTTCTGACTGATATTGACGTTCCTTGGGAAAAAGATGATTTAAGAGATACCCCTGAAAAAAGAGAATCTGTATTTTCGGTTTTTAAACAATCCTTGATCGATAATAAAAAGCCATTTATAACACTTTCGGGAGACAAGAATTTACGGTTAAATAAAGCGGTTTCAATAATTGATGATTTGACAGAAGCTAAGAAAATGGGTTTTTCTCCAACTGATTTTGTGCAAATTTATGAACATGGAGTTCCATTGAAAAACATCAAACAACAATTGAGTTTTTTTAGAAACGGAATAACAAAGAGTAATCTGGTGGGACCGGCAACTTTATTGAATGGTATTTTAAAATTATCTGAAAAAGATTTTCAAGAAAAAGCAGCATTTTTTGATAAAAACAAAACAAATTTAAAATTAGAAAAATTCGTTCCTGCATCTGGAGCGGCAAGTAGAATGTTTAAGTTTTTAATTACTTTTTTGAATGAATTTGATATTGAAAATGAAAGTATCAACGCCTATATAAACAGGAAAAAAGATACTGAGTTATCTATTTTTATAGTGGGTTTAGAAAAATTTCCATTTTTCAAGGCAATTGATAAGAAATTAAGAGAAGAGTTTCCAGACTTTGATTCGCTTAGTAGGGATTATAAAAACTATTATTTTATAAAGTTGCTTTTAGCTAAGGATTTCTTTGCTTTTTCAAGCAAACCTAAGGGAGTACTTCCTTTTCATAAATACAAGACTCATATTGCGACGGCTTTGGAAGAACATTTGTATGAATGTGCTTATTATTCGAGTTCAAATACGAATGCCCATTTGCATTTTACGGTTTCAGAAATCCATCAAAATCAATTTGAAAGTATAATTGATGCTATAAAAAAACCAATTGAAAACCAATCAGGCACGACTATAAGCGTTAGTTATTCCTATCAAAACAAAAATACAGATACCCTTTCGGTAGATTTTGAAAATAAACCTTTTAGGGATGAAAAGGGACGATTATTTTTTAGACCGGGAGGTCATGGTGCTTTGATTAATAATTTAAATAATCAGGACACCGATATTATTTTTATAAAAAACATTGACAACGTAATTCAAAATAATATTCAAAAAATTGCTTTTTATAAAAAAGCATTAGCAGGAATTCTAATAGAAGTACAACAACAAGTATTTAAGCATTTGTACGCACTAGATGCTAAAGAAATTGAACAAGAATATGTTGATGAAATTTCACTCTTTTTGGAAGAAAAATTAAATGTTAGAACTCCAGACGATTTTTACGAACGTAGTTTTGAGGATAAAATTATGGCCCTTAAAGCTCTTTTAAACAAACCCATCAGAGTTTGTGGAATGGTAAAAAATGAGGGAGAACCTGGTGGCGGACCGTTCTGGGTAAAAGATGAAAAAGGCGGAGTCTCCTTGCAAATTGTAGAAAGCTCTCAAGTAGATTTGTCAAATGAAGGGCAAAAGAAAATCCTAGATAACGCTACTCATTTTAATCCCGTAGATTTAGTTTGTGGGCTTAAAAATTATAAAAAAGAGAAGTTTGACTTAACGAAATTCGTGGATCATAACAGCGGATTTATTGTAGAGAAAAACACATTAGGAAAAACTATCAAATCGTATGAATTACCGGGTTTATGGAATGGTGCTATGACAAATTGGATTACCCTATTTGTTCAAGTGCCTTTAATTACATTCAATCCGGTAAAAAGCGTAAATGATTTATTAAAATCGGCACACCAGCCTCTATAAAATTGGAAAGAGAAAAAATCATATCAGAATTAACTTTTAAAGCCGTCCGCAGTAGCGGAGCCGGCGGTCAGAACGTAAATAAAGTTTCTTCAAAAGTGGTATTGACTTTTGATTTGAAAAATTCTCAAGCTTTAACCGAAGAAGAAATACTTTTGGTTGAAACCAAATTGTCTTCCAGAGTAACAACGGATTCAGTTTTAATCTTGAATTGTGACGAAGATCGAAGTCAGTTTAGAAACAAAGAAATTGTAACCAAACGATTTTTGGAACTTATAAAAAATGCATTGCTTATTCCTAAAGAACGTAGACCAACTAAAATTCCTAAGTCGGTTATTAAAAAGCGAATAAAGAACAAAAAGAACATTTCTGAAATTAAAAAGACACGCAGAAAACCTGATTTTTAAAATTTATTTCAATTCATAATTTATAATTCACAATTTATAATTAGTTTTGCGCTGTCTCAAAGGGGTGCTCTAAATAACGAGCTGAGATTATACCCAAAGAACCTGGACAAGTAATGTTGTCAAGGGAAAAAATGACAAGTAAATAGCATGCACACTACTTTATTTGTCATAGGAAACAATCATTTTTTAATTTAACAAAAGAATAATTCCCCCTTTTATTCGTAATATTTTTACGGATGAATACTTTTATTACAGTTACAAAGTCTCAAAGTCTCAAAGTCTCAAAGTCCCAGAATCTGACATATTATATGTCTTTTGTCTTTTTTCTTGCTTCTTTTATCTCTTTCTCACAAGTCAAAGACTCTACCAAGCTAAACCAACTCGATGAGGTCTTGGTTTCAGCGGTGCGCGTCACTACAAAAACACCAGTCAGTTTTAGCAATTTGGACAAAAAGGAAATAAAATTCCGAAACCTAGGACAGGATATTCCTATTCTGATGAATTATCTGCCTTCAGTTGTCACCACTTCTGATGCCGGAAATGGAGTAGGGTATACCGGAATTCGGGTTCGTGGTAGCGATGCCACACGTGTAAATGTAACCATCAATGGAATTCCGTATAACGATTCTGAAAGTCATGGAACGTATTGGGTAAACATGCCAGATTTTGCCTCCTCGCTGGAGAGTTTGCAATTGCAACGCGGCGTGGGAACTTCTACTAATGGAGCAGGCGCTTTTGGTGCCAGTTTAAATATGCTTACGGATAATTTTGCCAAAGAAAGCACAGGAGAAATCTCCAACTCGTATGGAAGTTTCAATACCAGAAAACATACCGTAAAATTCAGTACTGGTTTGTTGAACGATCATTTCGAAATCGCAGGGCGCTTGTCTGCTTTAAATTCAGATGGTTATGTGGACCGCGGTGCATCTGATTTGAAATCCTATTTTCTTCAAGGTACTTATGTAGGGAAAACGACTTTGATAAAAGCATTGGTTTTTGGAGGTACCGAAAAAACGTACCAGTCTTGGAACGGAATTGATGGCGAGACACTAAACAATGATCGCACGTTTAATTCAGCAGGAGCTTTTACGGATGAGCAAGGAAATGCTCGTTTTTATGACAATGAAACCGATAATTACCAGCAAGATCACTCTCAATTGCATTGGAACGAAAAAATATCAGAAAACTGGAGTACAAATTTTGCGTTGCATTACACCAAGGGGAAAGGATTCTATGAAAACTATAAAGAAGATGCTGATTTAGCTGATTATGGATTACAACCAGTTAGTGCCGTGACAACATCTGATTTGATTCGTCAAAAATGGTTGGATAATGATTTCTACGGAACTACATTTTCTGCAAATTACAAGAAAGACAAATTGGATGTGATTTTTGGTGGCGGATGGAATAAGTATGAAGGAAGTCACTTCGGCAAAGTTATTTGGGCACGATTTGCATCGCAGAGCGAATTAGGAGATCGCTATTATGATGATTATGCCGTTAAAACGGACGGAACTGTTTTTGCGAAAGCCAATTACCAAATCACGGAACAGCTAAGTTTATTTGGGGATTTACAATACCGTACGGTTAATTACAAAGCCAACGGCGTTCAGGCCACTGTAGTAGATGATTCGTTTAATTTTTTTAATCCAAAGACAGGATTTACGTATGACATCAATGCTAATAATGCTTTGTATTTTTCCTATGCAAGAGCAAATAGAGAACCAAATAGAACCGATTATGAAGGCGGAAACGTAAAGCCAGAAAAATTGAATGACTTTGAATTGGGTTGGAGATATGTTGCAGAGAAAGTGCAATTCAATTCGAATGTGTATTATATGGCCTATAAAGATCAATTGATTTTGACCGGAAGTTTAGATGATGTAGGCGCTCCAATACGTTCCAATAGCGAAAAAAGTTACCGTTTAGGGCTGGAAGTTGATGCAACAATAGCATTAACAAATCAATTGATTATTCGTCCTAATTTTACGTTAAGTGCCAATAAAAATATTGATTTAGCAGTTGAAGGTCAGGATTACGGCACTACTGAAATCGCCTATTCACCCTCCATTATTGCAGGAAATATTTTGGTTTATACCCCAGTGGAAAATCTTCATATTTCATGGTTGCAAAAATTTGTTGGGGAACAATACATGAACAATATTGAATTACCGGCTGCAAAGTTAGCGGATTATTTTGTGAATGATTTGAATATTGCCTACACTTTTAAACCTAAAACCATCTTCAAAGAAATTGTGTTGACCGGTTTAGTGAATAACTTTTTAGACAAAAAATATGTTTCTAACGGATACATGTATGATGTATATCCGTATTATTATCCACAAGCGGGAATTAATTTCCTTGCCGGTTTGACACTGAAGTTTTAGAGTATTCTTTAGTCATAATGAAAAAGTCCGAAAAGTTTTTAAACTTTTCGGACTTTTTCATTAATTATAAACTCGAAGCGACGTTCCGTTTACTTGAACGCGATATTGCTTCATAGGATATTGTAAAGTTCCCTGTCCGGTAAATAAACTATATTCTTTACTGTCACATCCACAAACGGCATTTATGCCATTTATAGTCATGGTAGAGCAGGAACTTATAGCCTGATTGGGGCAAGCGGCATCAAAAGCATTGTAACCACTGCCGGTATTAAAAACAATAATGCCACGTGCGCCTTCTCCGGGATAATAAACCGCATTGCTTACATATTTGAGATTCGAATACGCTGGCAAATTCATATTAATATCTACCGTAAAAGTATAATTTGGGACAAATGGATTGGTATTATCAAAACCGGAATCACTACACGAAAAAAACAAAGGAATTATAACGAAAAGCAGCAGGTATTTTTTCATTTTAAAATAGTGTCAAAGTATTAGTGAAACAAATTTAATTTATTTAACTTTGAATTATATATGATTAACATATATTTATAGACGAAAAAATAATAATAGTATCTTTGTGGAAAGAAATCCCGTCCTGATGGGATTTTTTCTATTTATATAAATGATGAAGTTATGAGTACAGTATCGTATTACACCGCAGAAGGGTTGAAGAAATTAAGAGAAGAATTAGATTATTTAAAAAGCGTAATGCGTCCAAAAGCATCTGCGGATATAGCTGAAGCAAGAGATAAAGGCGACCTTTCTGAGAATGCCGAATACGATGCTGCTAAAGAAGCACAAGGAATGCTGGAAATGCGTATTGCTAAGCTGGAAGAAGTACACTCTAACGCCAGATTAATAGACGAAACCCATCTTGATGTTTCAAAAGTATTGGTTTTGTCCAATGTGAAAATCAAAAACCAAACCAATGGAATGGAAATGAAATACACGTTGGTAGCTGAAAGTGAAGCCGATTTAAAAACGGGAAAAATCTCTGTAACCTCACCTATTGGGAAAGGTTTATTGGGAAAATCAGTAGGGGAAGTAGCTGAAATCACTGTTCCAAACGGAGTGTTGAAATTTGAGATTTTAGAAATATCTCGGGATTAAATAGTTAAAGGTTTAACCGATTCAACAATTAACCAATTCAACAATGTCAAGTATATTTACAAAAATTATAAACGGAGAAATTCCGTGTTACAAAATCGCAGAAGATAAAAATTTCTTGGCTTTTTTGGATGTAAATCCAAATGCAAAAGGACATACACTTTGTATTCCAAAACAAGAAATAAATAAGATTTTTGAGATGGAAGATGATTTGTATATCGGACTGATGCAGTTTTCTAAAAAAATAGCAGTTGCCCTTGAAAAAACTGTTCCCTGCAAGAGAATTGGAATGGCAGTTGTAGGACTTGAAGTTCCCCATGCGCACGTTCATTTGATTCCCTTGAATGAAATGGATGAAATGCGTTTTCAAAATAAAGTATCCTTGTCTAAAGACGAATTTGAAGTTTTGGCAGAAAGCATTAAAGCCAATTTGTAATATTTTAGTAAATAAAATAAATTGGTATGATTTTAGTTTAGAAAGGGGATAGGTGAAAACCTATCCCCTTTTAATTTTTGGAGACTACATTATATACTATGAAAAACATTGGTTTGCTGCTTTTTTTCTTTTTCTCACTTCTGAGTTTTGCACAGGTGAATACCGGGTATTCCTTGGTTGATGCTAAAATGGCTGTTATTCCGCCCAATTCAACAACTTCAACCAATACAATTGCCAAATATATCAACGCTAATTTTGAAACAGAAACGGATAAAATCAGGGCTGTTTTTTATTGGACTACATCAAATATTAGTTATGATGTTGCCAATATGTTTGTCGTAAATTTCAATGAAACAGTACAGGAAAAAATCGCAAAGACGTTAAGAACTAAAAAAGGGGTTTGTATTCATTATGCCGTCGTTTTTAATGAACTCGCTCAAAAAACAGGAATTCAATCCTACATAGTTGAAGGTTATACAAAGCAAAACGGAAAAGTTAGTGACTTAGCTCATGCTTGGATTGCTGCGAAAATTGACAAAAAGTGGTATGTATTTGATCCAACTTGGGGTTCTGGTTATGTCAATAATGGGAGGTTTTTTAAAAAAATAAATAATTATTATTTTAAGGCAGAACCTACTAAAATAATTGCTTCCCACATTCCATTTGATTATTTGTGGCAATTTTCGAATGAGCCTATTACCAATAATGAGTTTTATGAAGGGAAAATTCAAATCAATAAAGCCAAGAAGCACTTTGATTTTGAGAAAGAAATCACAAAATATAATGCTTTGTCTGAAGCCGATCAGTTATTTGCTTCGGGAGAAAGAATTGAGAAAAATGGATTGAAAAACGCCATGATTCTGGAGCGTTACGAAGGAAAAAAGCAACAGTTGACCTTTTTGCGACAAAATACAAATATTGAAAAATTGAATGCTATTGTGAATGAAATGAATCAGGCAGTTGTCCTGTTGAATGACTTTATTCACTACAGAAACAATAAGTTCAAACCTACTTTGTCAGATGATGAAATTAGCAGCATGATTGAAACGCCAAGAGAACAACTGGTGAAATCTCAGAACGATATTTACAGTGTAGGTTCTGTTGGTAATCAAAATACAGCTAATGTGACATCGATTAAAAAATCAATTGTAGCAGCTTTGGCGCAAGCCGAAGAACATTCCTTGTTTGTAAAAAATTATTTGAGTGCCTCTAAAATAGTGAGAAAAACGATGTTTTCGAAGGTTACCTGGTTTGGTGTTCCGTTAAACTAAGTTGCTTTTTTTAAAACTGACTTGCATCGTAGTTCCTTTTCCAATCTCGGAATTCAGCACTTTTATGGTTCCTTTATGGTATTCTTCCACTATTCTTTTAGTCAATGACAGACCTAAACCCCAACCGCGTTTTTTAGTGGTAAAGCCGGGTTCAAAGATGGATTTGAATTGATTTTTATGAATTCCGTTTCCTGTATCGGTAACGTTTATTTTTACAGAATCCCCTTCTTGATCAATTTCCAATGCTAATTTCCCCTTTCCTTTCATGGCATCGATGGCATTTTTTACAAGATTTTCAATGGTCCAGCTGTGTAAAGTTGGATTCAAAGAAACAAAGATAGGAGCTTTTGATGCCTTGAACGAAAACTCTATTTGTTTCGAAAATCGGGATTGTAAATAGTCGTAGGATTGAAAGGTTTCTGCAACGATGTCTTTGTTTTCTAATTTGGGTTCCGATCCTATTTTCGAAAAACGATCGGTTATGGTTTGTAAACGCTCAATGTCTTTTTCAATTTCAAAAGTGGTGCTTTCATCCACATTTTCGGATTTCAAGAGCTCGACCCAGCCAATCAATGAAGAAAGCGGCGTTCCTATCTGGTGCGCCGTTTCTTTTGCCATCCCAGCCCAAAGCTTGTTCTGTGTAGCCATTTTGGTACTTCTGTAAAAATTGTAAACGAGGGCTCCAAAAAGCACAATGATAAGCACTAAAGCAACGGGATAGTATTTCAGTTTATTCAGTAATGCAGAATTACCATAATATAGATTTTGAAATTTTCCGGGGACATATTCAATGACGATAGGGTCATTTTCACCTTTTAAGTTGGATAAAAAATCTTTGGCTTTAGGAGTGTTCTTTACAATAGCATCGTCAATATTTACGGTGTTTATGATACTGTCATTCTCTGTAAGAATAATAGGAATAGAGGTGTTGTTACTGAAAATTTGCAAAGGAAGTTCCACATCCGTATTTTCGCCGGCATTGATAAGCGTTTTTTGAGCTTTTGCCCAAAGGTTCATTTTTAATCGTTCTTCATTTTTGAAGATTTGAAAAAAAGTATACGTGTTCCAGAGAATTAATGAAATGATTAAAAAGGATGCAAAAATAATAACCCAACGAGTTGTATTTCTTCTTTCAGAAAACTGCATAAATATAATTTAGAGGTATAAATATAACGAAATAAATGCTTTTGTATTTTAGTTTTGGAGAAAGAATTTTTTTTGAGAAAATCAAGCTTTTATTTTATTCTAATTTGAGGTTACTGCTTCTTAAACTTAATTCATTTGTCTACTTTTGTATCTTTCAGCAATAAATTAAACACGTATGATTACTATTGATCCTAAAAGTATAGAAACAGCAAAATTGCAAGCGTATTTGCAAAGTTCCGTTGGGCCAAGACCTATTGCTTTTGCCAGTACGATGGATGCGAATGGGAATCCTAATCTATCACCTTTTAGTTTCTTTAATGTGTTCAGTGCGAATCCTCCGATTTTGATATTTTCGCCTGCAAGACGCGTTCGCGATAATTCCATAAAACACACCTTAATTAATGCCGAAGCGACTCGTGAAGTGGTGATTAATGTGGTAAACTATGATATGGTTCAACAAACTTCTCTGGCAAGTACAGAATATGCTGATGGAGTAGATGAGTTTATAAAATCGGGCTTGACGCCAATAGCCTCGGAGGTGGTGAAACCTTTTAGAGTAAAAGAGTCGCCCGTTCAATTTGAGTGTAAAGTCACTCAGATTATTCCGTTGGGAACTGAAGGGGGAGCTGGTAATTTAGTGCTTTGTGAAGTAGTGCGCATTCATATTGACGAATCTGTTTTAGACGAAAACGGAGCGATTGATCAACATAAAATAGACTTAGTTTCCAGATTAGGTGGCAACTGGTATTCCAGATCGAATCAAGGTCTTTTCGAAGTGCCAAAACCATTATCCACATTAGGAATTGGTGTGGATGCGATTCCAGATTTTATAAAAGAAAGTCCTATTTTTGATGGAAACGATTTAGGGATTTTAGGGAATATTGAAGTCTTGCCTACAATGGAAGAAGTTAGTATATTTGTAAAACAAAATTTCGCGGTAAAAGGAGTTTTAAGTTCCGATGATGCGTTAAAAGTACATCTGGAAGCAAAAAAATATTTAAATAGTAATGACGTATTTTCAGCATGGAAAGTACTTTTAGCGGAAAGAAAAAAATAGAGCAAAACAATTAAAACATAGAAGATGGAAGTTACAGGAAAAATTAAAATGATCGATCAAACTAAAGAAGTTGGATCTGGAGGTTTCAAAAAAAGAGATGTAGTTGTTACTACTGATGAGCAATATCCACAACATATTCTAGTTCAGTTTGTTCAGGATAAATGTGACTTATTGAACGGATTTCAAGTAGGAGAGCCTGTGAAAATTGATATTAATTTAAGAGGTAGAGAATGGACAAATCCTCAAGGGGAAACGGTTTATTTTAATACTATCCAAGGATGGAGAATAGGGAAATTGCAAGCTGAAGCTCCTTCTGCTGCACAAATGCCTCCTATGCCAGCTGCTGAAGCTTTTGCTCCGGCAACTAACTTAAACGAAGAAGAAGCAGACGATTTGCCTTTTTAATCTTTTGAATTTCTATTGATATAGTAAAACAAACCCGACAGGTATTTAAAACACTGTCGGGTTTTATTTTTTGATAAAGAATGTATTATTTAACTACAGCATTATTCTTTCCACCCGTTTCTCAGACTAACTCTACAGGTATTCTTGCTCTTGGAGGAGATTTGTCACCGCAACGATTGCAACTTGCTTATAAAAGCGGCATTTTTCCGTGGTTTGAAGATGGAGAACCTATTACATGGTGGTCGCCAACTCCCAGAATGGTTTTGTTTCTGGAGGAACTGATTGTCTCCAAGAGTATGCGTAACATTCTAAATAGAAAGAGTTTTGAGGTTACTTTTAATCAGAATTTCAGGGACGTAATTTCAAATTGTCAAAACATTGAACGCGACGGTCAAAACGGAACTTGGATTACCAATGATATGATCGAGGCGTACTGTAAACTCCATGAATTAGGAATCGCTAAATCAGTTGAGGTTTGGCAGGATAAGGTTTTGGTTGGTGGTTTGTATGGAATCGATTTGGGTCATGTTTTTTGTGGTGAAAGTATGTTTTCAAAAGTTTCTAATGCTTCCAAAGTAGCTTTTATTGCATTGGTGAACCAATTAAAAAAAGAAGATTACCAACTGTTGGATTGTCAAGTTTATAATCCGCATCTTGAAAGTTTGGGTTGCAGGGAAATTTACAGAGAAGAGTTTATGGAGATTTTGAAAAGTAAATAATTTAGAATTTAAGTTTGTTGAAACTCCAATCCAAGCTGTTAAATAATACCAATTCGTTTTCTAAAGTGGGTAAATCCATAATCAGTTTCAAGGTTTCATGCGCCATCATGGTGCCAATAATTCCCGGGAGCGTACCCAATACGCCATTTAAATTACAATTGGGAATGTCTTTTGGATTTGGTGGTTCGGGGAATAAATCCCGAAGATTTTTATTTCCATTATGGTTAAAAACAGCCATTTGCCCCTCAAATTTTAAAATACTACCGTAAATCAATGATTTTCCTAATGTTACGCAGGTATCATTTACCAGATAACGGGTCTCAAAATTATCGCAACCGTCAACAATTACATCAAAACCCATGATGATTTTTGCGGCGTTTTCAATGGTTAGTTTTTCTTCAAAAGCAATAACATGAATCAATGGATTTAAAGTTTCCAAAACCGATTTTGCCGTAAGTGCTTTTGATTTGCCAACTTGTTGCTCCGTATATAAAATTTGACGGTGTAAGTTGTGCAATTCGATTTTGTCAAAATCAACTATTCCAATAGTTCCTACTCCGGCGGTTGCTATATACTGTAAAATAGGACAACCCAATCCACCTGCGCCAATCACTAAAACTGTAGCTTTTTTGAGTTTTTTTTGTCCTGAATAACCTATTTCCGGCAACATCATCTGGCGGTTGTATCGTAAAAAATCTTGAATGATACTCATTTTTTTAGTCTTAAAGTTGGAAAGTTATAAAGTCAAAAGTCAAATGCGATAAAGTATATAAGTCAAAAGTTAAAAACATGTCAGTTCGAGCGCAGTGGAGAACTTTTTAAAGTCGGTTGCTATTAGTAATAAATATAAAGTGCTGACCCATATTGCTTTCTAAACTTTTAGACTCTTTACTCTTTACTTTGGACATTCGACTTTAGACTAAAATTTCTGTCCCAATCCTTCCAAACAGGCTCGTATCCTTTGCTGGAAATAATTTTTGCAATTTCGGCAGCGGAACGCTCATCACTAATCTCAAATTGCTCTAATGATTGTGGATCAACCACATATCCACCAGGATTAGTTTTAGAACCGGCACTCATACTGGTTATGCCAATAGGAATAATATTATCACGGAATTTTTCGCTCTCCCGGGTTGATAGGGAGATTTCTAAGTCTTCATTCCACAAGCGATAGGCACAAATGAGCTGTGTCAAATCGGCATCATCCATGATAAAGTTTGGCTCAATGACTCCTTCCGCCGGTCGCAATCTAGGGAAAGAAACCGCATATTTAGTTTGCCAATAGGTTTTTTGTAAATAATCTAAATGCAAGGCATTAAAAAAACTGTCCGTACGCCAATCTTCCAATCCTAATAAAACACCCAATCCAATTTTATGAATTCCCGCAGTTCCCACTCGATCTGGTGTTTCTAAACGAAAATCAAAATTGGATTTCTTCCCTTTGGTATGGTACTGTTTATAAACATCACGATGATAGGTTTCCTGGTATACTAAAATCGAATAGACTCCGGCGTCATGTAATTGTTCATATTCTTCTGTTGACAAGGGTTGCACTTCTGCTGAAATGGTTGAAAAATCATTTTTTATTTGTGCAATTGCCTTTAGAAAATAATGAATATTTACAGTGTGATTGGCTTCGCCAGTAACCAGCAAAACATGATCAAATCCCGCTTTTTTTAAGACCTCAATTTCTAATGTAATTTCATTTTCGGTAAGTGTTTTTCGTTTGATTTTGTTGTCTAAACTAAAGCCACAATACGTGCAAATGTTTTGGCATTCGTTACTTAAATACATAGGAGCATACATCTGAATCGTTTTGCCAAATCTTTTTTTGGTTAATTCCTGTGCCTGTTGCGCCATTTGCTCTAAATAAGGTAGGGCGGCAGGTGAAATCAATGTCAGAAAATCATCCAAACTGCGTTTGTTTTTGGACAAAGTATTTTCGACATCTAGCGCAGTTGTGCTGTATATTTTGGATTTAATAGTATCCCAATCGTAATTGTTAAAAACCGAATTAAATGTTTTCATAGTTTTTTTGTAAAAATAATATGCTGTTTTTTGGCACGCCGATTCTACAGATTTTCGCAGATTTTTTAACTGTTTTTTTTAATTTTTATCTCTATAAATATGTGAATTGTGCGTGCTAATCATTTATTCTCAATTATAATTTATTTGCAATTCGTTTAATTTCATCTAAAATATTGACCGTATTAAAATTGACAAGTAGGCCTAGTTTTTTATCAGTAAGTTTTAAATAGTTTGTAATTTGTTTATAATGAATAGGTGCTAAATCCTCGACAGATTTTAATTCAATAATTACTTTATCTTCTACTAATAAATCAACTTTAAAAGCAACATCTAATATGATTTCATCGTAAGGAATAGTGATTTCAAGTTGTCTTTCAACTTTTAAATTTATTTTAGTCAATTCATAATACAAAGCACTTTCATAAACAGATTCAAATAAACCTGGACCGAGAGTGTTGTACACTTTGAAAATGGCTCCTCTTATTTTGAATGATATGTCGTTTTCTGTCATTTTTTTAAAATTTAAAAATTAGTACTAATTAAAAACTAAATATAGTTATTTTCATACAATTAAATAACAGCTACTGTATAATTTCGTATTTTAAAATCAGACAAAATGACGTAATAGATTGATTTTAAATTACTGTTTACAATAGTACTTCTTTTGACTTTACGACGTTTAAACTTTCGACTAGCTTATAAATTTTTGTTGCACGCAGATTTTGGGGATTTTAGCAGATCCTTTATTTTCCATCTGCGTAAATCTGGAAAATCTGCGTGCCATTTTTTAATGGTTTCTTGTAAATAGACCAAAAAATATTACTAATACAAAAACGCTGTCAAAGGACTGGAAGCTATGGCGCGATTAACCTTTTGTGCTAATTGCGCTTCGTAGGCTTTTCTGCCCGCAATAACGGCTTCTCTAAAAGCCTCTGCCATCAGTATTGGATTTCCTGCCACGGCAATCGCAGTATTTACCAAAACAGCGTCAGCCCCAAGTTCCATTGCTTTTGCAGCATCGGATGGTGCGCCGATTCCGGCATCTATAATCACGGGAACTCTACTTTGTTCAATTATTATTTCTAAAAAATCGATGGTTTTTAATCCTTTGTTACTGCCAATTGGGGAACCCAATGGCATCACCGCCGAAGTTCCGGCGTCTTCCAGTCGTTTACATAAAACGGGATCGGCATGGATGTAAGGCAAAATGATAAACCCTAATTTGGCTAAAGCTTCCGTAGCTTTTAAGGTTTCGATTGCATCGGGCATCAAATATTTAGGATCGGGATGGATCTCCAGTTTAAGCCAATTGGTTTCTAATGCCTCTCGAGCTAACTGTGCCGCAAAAATGGCTTCTTTGGCATTTCTTGCGCCGGAAGTATTGGGTAGCAAATTAATCAGCGGATGTCTAAGATGTGATAAAATGGTATCGGTTTCCGTTTCTAAATCGATACGCTTCAGTGCTACGGTAACTAATTCGCTTCCAGATGCTAAAATGGCTTCTTCCATCTGTTGATTGGAACCGAATTTTCCTGTACCTAAAAACAAGCGGGATTGAAAGGTTTTGTCTCCTATTTTAAAGGGTACCATATAATTTGTCGTTAAGTTGAGTGATAAGTTGGGATGGATTTTCGCTTTGTGTAATCAAACCAGAAATGGCGATGCCATAAATTCCGGTTTCCATTAGGCTTTCGACGTTTTCCAGTGTGATGCCTCCAATGGCGTAAATGGGAATTTGGATTTTTTTTATTTTCATTTTGTCGCTAATCAATTGATACCCTTCCAATCCTAAAATTGGGCTTAAATTCTTTTTGGTTGCAGTAAATTGAAATGGACCTAAACCGATATAATCACAGTCTTCGGCTGTTCTTTGGAGCACATCTTCAAAAGTATTTGCAGTTCCTCCAATGATTTTTGTTTTTCCTAAAAGTACTCGGGCTTCTTCCACTTTCATATCACTTAAACCCAGATGGACTCCATCAGTATCCAATTGTTGTGCTAAAAAGACGTTGTCATTGATAATAAAAGTGGCTAAATATTCTTTGCATACTATTTTTACGGCTTCCGCCAAAGTGAAAACTTCACGGGCGTTTTGATTTTTGAAACGCACTTGGATCCAATCGCAACCATTGTCCAGTGCTTTACGAATGTTATGCAATTGTTCTTCGACTGTATTTCCTTGCGAAATGTATTGGAGCTTATTATACATGATGGTATCCTAATTTTGTTTGGTTTGATTCTAAGTACGTCTCTATATATTTTTTGGCGTTAGTGCAAGCTGTTTTTAGGTGTTGTCCCAAAGCTAAATTTGCCGTAATCGCTGATGATAATACACAACCGGAGCCATGTTTTTCGAAAACCAAAGTGTTATTTGGCGCAAGCTTTAAAATTTCATTTTCCAGATATAAATAATCAACACCTATTTTGTCCGGGTTATGACCTCCTTTTAGCAAAACAGCACAATATTTCGAAAGAATTGTAGCTATGATGTCAGCATTAATTTCTTCCGAAGACAGTTGCAAAATCTCATTATAATTCGGTGTTATTAAATCGATTTTTTCTAATATTTCAATCAAAACAGCTTTGTTTTCGATGGTAGTAAAATTGAATTTAGTCGTGGATTTCAAAACCGTATCCCAAACTATTTTTGTTTTTGGCGAAAGCTTTTTTACAAGTGAAACAATTTCTTTTAAATAATCCAACGAAGGAATAATTCCAATTTTTACTGCTTTTATAGTATAATTTTGAAGCAATTTGTCCAATGATTTCAAAACAAAATCTATGTCAGTCCATTGTATTTCGAAGAACTCATTTTCGGTTTGAATGGTGTTGCCGGTATTGACAGCAAAACCATACACGCAATGTTGCTCGAATGTTTTCGCATCCGCCAAAACTCCTGCGCCTCCGGAAGGATCAAAGCCTGCAATTGTTAATACGAAAGGTCTGTTTTCTTGCATAGTTTAAAATTTTCTATTGGATTGTTACTGTTCCAAATGGTACCTAAAAGCGCCACATCATCAAAGCCATATTCTAATGCAGTTTTGATTCTATCGGAAGTAATTCCTCCAAGTGCAATCAGTGCTGTTTTATTGTTATTTCTTTGTTTTAATTCTTTTTTAAAATCAATATCCGAAATGTAATTTGGTTTAGAAATGCTTTCGAAAACAGGCCCGAAAAAAGCGTAATCAAAAACATTAGATAGTTCTTCAAAATCAATTATTTGATGAATCGAAGTTGAGAGAGTAAATCCATTTTTCTTCCAGTTTTTTAAGCTTTCTTTGGATGTTTCGGCTCTCATTTTTTCTGTAAAATGAATCCGATGTATTCCAGATCCTAAAGCCAGTTGGTGATGACTGTGTAATGAAATTTGGTTGCTAAATTCTCGTCCAATTCCAGTAATAAAATTTTTCATTTCGAGTTCTGTAAATTCTGGTTTTCGAATATGAAGCAACTCCAGTCCATTTTCAAAAAGCGAATGAATGGTGTCGATTTCATTAGTTATAGGAATTGGATTTGTAATTACGATCATAATCTTTTCTCTTTCCTCTTGCCTCTTATATATAAATTTCTTTTCCTTGTTCGATAAATTCTTGTGATTTCTCTTGCATCCCTTTTTCGGCTTCAGCAACATCACGAATTTCCTGCGAAATCTTCATAGAACAGAATTTTGGTCCACACATCGAACAAAAATGAGCCACTTTTGCACCATCTGCCGGTAATGTTTCATCATGAAATTCACGAGCTGTATCTGGATCTAATGACAAATTGAATTGGTCTTCCCAACGGAATTCAAAGCGCGCTTTGCTCAAGGCATTGTCACGGTATTGTGATCCCGGATGCCCTTTGGCCAAATCAGCGGCATGAGCCGAAATCTTATAAGTGATAACACCGTCTTTTACGTCTTTTTTGTTGGGTAAACCGAGGTGTTCTTTTGGTGTCACGTAGCATAACATCGCACAACCGTACCATCCTATCATTGCCGCACCAATGGCAGAAGTGATGTGGTCATAACCCGGAGCAATATCAGTAGTTAATGGTCCTAAAGTATAAAAAGGAGCTTCATCACAATGTTCTAATTGTTTGTCCATGTTCTCTTTAATCATGTGCATCGGTACGTGACCAGGACCTTCAATAAATACCTGAACATCGTGTTTCCAGGCTACTTTTGTCAGTTCACCAAGAGTCTCTAATTCGGCAAATTGAGCGGCATCATTCGCATCGGCAATAGAACCTGGGCGTAAACCATCTCCTAATGAAAAGGCTACGTCATACTGTTTCATGATTTCGCAAATTTCTTCGAAATGGGTGTAAAGGAAGTTTTCTTTGTGATGAAACAAACACCATTTTGCCATGATAGAACCACCACGGGAAACAATTCCGGTAACACGTTCTGCAGTTAAATGGATGTAACGCAATAAAACGCCGGCGTGAATAGTGAAATAAGAAACTCCTTGTTCCGCTTGTTCTATTAACGTATCACGGAATACTTCCCAAGTTAAATCTTCGGCAACACCATTTACTTTTTCTAAAGCTTGGTAAATAGGCACCGTTCCAATTGGCACTGGAGAATTTCGGATAATCCATTCTCTGGTTTCGTGAATATTTTTTCCTGTTGATAAATCCATAATCGTGTCAGCTCCCCAACGGCAAGCCCAAACTGCTTTTTCTACTTCTTCTTCGATAGTTGAGGTTACGGCACTGTTCCCAATATTAGCATTAATTTTTACCAAGAAGTTACGCCCTACAATCATAGGCTCGCTTTCAGGGTGGTTGATGTTATTTGGAATAATTGCTCGACCTCTGGCTACTTCACTACGTACAAATTCGGGTGTTATCTTGGATTTTGGCGTGTTGGCTCCAAAACTGTTTCCATCATGCTGGCATTGCATGGCTTTGGTTTGTTCGTTTATCAACTCCAAGGGTTGGTTTTCACGAATGGCAATGTATTCCATTTCGGGAGTGATGATTCCCTGTTTTGCATAATACAACTGGGAAACGTTGGCTCCTTTTTTGGAACGCATGGGTTTATGCAAATATTCAAAACGCAATTCGTTCAATTTTTCGTCGTTCAGACGTTTTTTTCCATATTCAGAAGAAATTTCAGTCAATTCTTCAACATCATTACGGTCCAGAATCCATTGTTCCCGAATGCGGGGCAAACCTTTTCTAATGTCGATTTCGATATTTGGGTCGGTGAAGGGACCGGAAGTATCGTAAACGGTAACTGGGGGATTTTTTTCTATTCTGCCGTTTGACATTTTAGTATCAGCCAATGCAATTTCTCGCATCGCTACTTTTATGGGATGAAGGATTCCGTCTACGTAAATTTTTGTAGAGTTTGGGAAAGGAGTTCTTGAGATTTTTTCTTCGTTATTCATTTGTTTGAATTTTATGATTTAGGAGTGTTCGTCTTCTGTTAGGGATAGTAATGGGAAGCCCGTAAAGTTGAAAGCCAAACAAAACAAGGATTAGTGAAGCGACCGTAAGGAAGCTTTGACTAAGACTATGTTTTATAGGATTGCAACTGCGGACTTGAAATGGATAGCCCGCCCAAGCAGCCAAACTATCCTCCTTGCGTGGCAGAGATGATGAGAATGTCGTCGGTTTCTTGTATAGGATGGGAATTCCAGTTCGATTTTGGAATAACGGTGTTGTTAATGGCTACGGCGATTCCATTTTGTTTGATGGGAATTTCCAAGTCAAGAAGTGCTTGAACAGTTAGACTGTCAGTTGCAAATTGTTTCGTTTGATTGTTGATTTTGAGCTCCATTCCTTTTAATTTTTAGAAAATTATAGAGATGCAGTGCAGTGCTTCTCTACTTTAGGAATGGCTACAATGACACATAAATGTGCGCAGAAGTCATCTTACTTTTCCCTACGCTAGTATGAACTAGATCAGGTTCAGAGGGTAATTCTCAGCCTACAATGTTGTAGACACCCCTAAAGTGTGGAGCAAAAATAGGATATTATTTAATACGAGATTCTTAAATTTCGAAAAAAAAATAAAACTTTTCGAACTCGTTTTGTTATTAGTTTTTAAAAAGGCACTGTTTTTTCCAGCAATCAGCTACGTGATCATCAACCATTCCAGTGGCTTGCATGTGCGCATAAACCACTGTAGAACCTACGAATTTAAACCCACGTTTTTTCAAATCTTTGCTGATTTCATCTGAAAGTGGTGTGGTTGCAGGAACTTCTTTTAGCGACTGTCGATTGTTATTTATTGGTTTTCCACCGGTGAATTCCCAAATGTATTTACTGAAACTACCAAATTCTTCTTGTACTTTCATAAAGGCAACCGCATTTGAAACTGCCGATCTGATTTTTAATTGATTGCGAATGATTCCAGCGTTTTGCAACAATTCCTGAATTTTAGCTTCTGTATAAAGGGCTACTTTTTTATAGTCAAAATCATCAAAAGCTAATCGAAAGTTTTCTCTTTTTTTTAAGATGGTTATCCAACTTAATCCCGCTTGAAAGGTTTCGAGGATTAAAAACTCAAATAATTTTTGATCATCATAAACCGGAATTCCCCATTCTTCATCATGGTATTTTTCGTAAATAGTAGTTCCAACACTCCATTTACATCTTGATTTGTCTTCCATAATTATTCTGTTTCTTCGGATAAATATTTTTTAATTAAATAGTGACCTAAATATATTAATGGAGTCAGTAAAATAGCGATTCCTAGTTTGAATGTATAGCCAATCAGTGCCGAACTTAAAAAGGTATCAAAGTTGATTTTCCCGGGTAGTCAAAAAGCAATTCCTAAAACAATAAAGGAATCAAATAATTGGGAAACAACTGTGGATCCGGTTGTTCTGAGCCATATTTTCCGTTCTCCTGTTCTGTTTTTGAAAAACCAAAAAACGCTTACATCAATCAATTGAGAAACTAAAAAAGCGATAATACTACCGGCAATAATCCACATGCTTTGACCAAAAACAGCATAAAATTGATCGTCGTTTACAGGACTAATTCCTTTTGCAGCGGGAACAAATAGGGCTAAAAGTAAAATGATAAAGGCGTAAGCAATTAAACAAGCCGTAATATAGGATAGTTTTTTAACGCCTTTTTCACCAAAGTATTCATTGATTAAATCGGAGGTGAGGAAAACGACGGGCCAGGGTAAAATACCAATACTCATAACGAAAGGGCCTATTTGTATCAATTTTCCACCTATCAATTCGGCGACAACAGCATTAGTGATAAAGATTCCGGCTAGGATAACGAATACAAGCTCTTTTTTGGTTTTGAACATAAAAAATAATTAGTATTCAAATTTAGTGTTTTAATTTATTTTTAGATAATAAAAAAATCCCATCTTGTTTTTACAACAAAATGGGATTTTATATTTGTAATCAGAATTTAAAATAAATTTAGAAACCTGAAACGATTTTAGAAAGATTATCCTAAAGCAGCTCTTTTGAAACCTGTAACGATAAGATCTTTATCTAAAGATTTAACATAAGCAGCAACGCTCATTTTATTGTCTTTGATGTAATCTTGGTTTACTAAAGTGTTGTCTTTAAAGAAACGTGCTAATTTACCTTTAGCGATATTGTCTAACATTGCTTCCGCTTTTCCTTCTTGACGTAGGATGTCTTTAGCAATTTCGATTTCTTTAGCGATAGTTTCGGCATTAACACCTTCTTCGTTTAATGCAATAGGAGCCATAGCTGCTGCTTGCATAGATACGTTTCTTGAAACTTCTTCAGCACCTTCAACATTTGCAGAAAGAGAAACTAAAGTAGCGATTTTGTTTCCTGAGTGAATGTAAGATCCGATGAAAGCACCTTCTAATTTTTCGAAAGTTCTAATTTCTAGTTTTTCACCGATAACTCCAGTTTGCTCGATTAATTTATCAGCAACAGTGATTCCGTTGAAATCAGCTGCTAAAAAATCTTCTTTAGTATTGAAGTTCAATGCTAAATTAGCCATTTCAGTAGCCATTTTCACAAAGTTTTCATTCATTCCTACGAAGTCAGTCTCACAGTTCAATGTGATAACTACTCCGGCAGTTTTGTCAGCATTTACAACAGCAATTGCAGCACCTTCAGTAGATTCTCTGTCTGAACGGTTAGCAGCTACTTTTTGTCCTTTTTTACGTAAGTTTTCGATAGCTAAATCAAAATCTCCGTCCGCTTCAACCAAGGCTTTTTTGCAGTCCATCATTCCTGCACCAGTGATTGTTCTTAATTTATTTACGTCTGCAGCAGTAATTGTTGCCATATTGTATTATTTTTTAAGGTTAAAAGTAAAAAATTCCAAGTGTTAAATCCAATTTCCAATTTTATTAAATTATCAACTTTAGGTTTCTAATTTTTTATGGAGAGGAATTTAAAACTTGGAATTAAATGTTTATTTATTCTTCAGTTGCAGTTGGAGCAGCAGCTTCTACAGCAGGAGCTACTTCTACAGCTTCAGCAGCAGGAGCAACAACTTCAGTGGTAGCAGGAGCAACAACTTCAGCAGTAGCTTCGCCTTCTTTGTCAGAACCTCTATCAGAAAGTCCTTCAACAATTGCAGCCGTAACTAAAGATAAAATTTTATCAATTGATTTAGAAGCATCATCGTTAGATGGGATAACAAATTCAACCTCTCTTGGGTCAGAATTGGTATCCACCATTGCGAAAACTGGAATGTTTAATTTTTGAGCTTCTTTTATTGCAATGTGTTCCGCTTTGATATCAACTACGAACAATGCAGCTGGTAGTCTAGACATGTCAGCGATTGAACCTAAGTTTTTCTCTAATTTAGCACGAAGACGATCAACTTGTAAACGCTCTTTTTTAGAAAGGGTCATGAAGGTACCATCTTTCTTCATTTTATCAATAGTAGCCATTTTTTTAACAGCTTTACGGATAGTTACGAAGTTAGTTAGCATTCCACCAGGCCATCTTTCAGTGATGTAAGGCATGTTTGCAGCTTTTGCTTTTTCAGCAACGATGTCTTTTGCTTGTTTTTTGGTAGCAACGAATAATATTTTTCTACCTGATGCAGCGATTTTTTTCAAAGCTTCATTAGCTTCTTCAATTTTTGCTGCAGTTTTATATAGATTGATAATGTGAATACCATTACGCTCCATATAAATGTAAGGAGCCATGTTTGGATCCCATTTTCTAGTCATGTGTCCGAAGTGAACACCTGCTTCTAGTAATTCTTTTACTTCTACTTTGTTTGCCATTTTGTTCTAGTTTACGTTCTGTTGATTAGCAATGAATAAATGGCGATTTCCCGGCTTTATACATTTAGATGCTAAACTATTTCCTACCTCAGTAGGAGAGCAACAACAACTGTTTTTTTAAATTCAATAATAAGTGAACGATGTCTTGTCCTATTTGAACAAGACAGGTAATATTAACGTTTAGAGAATTGGAATCTCTTACGAGCTTTCTTCTGACCGAATTTCTTACGTTCAACCATTCTTGGATCTCTTGTCAATAAACCTTCTGGTTTCAAGATAGCTCTGTTTTCAGCATTTACTTCACACATAACGCGTGCCAATGCCATTCTTACAGCTTCTGCTTGACCAGTTGAACCACCACCGTAAACGTTAACTTTTACGTCAAAGTTGCTTACATTTTCTGTCATAGACATAGGTTGTAATACTTTGTACTGTAAAGTTGCTGTTGGGAAATAAGTTTCGAATGGTTTTTTGTTTACAACGATTACTCCTGTTCCTTCCGAAACATAAACACGTGCAACAGCGGTTTTTCTTCTACCGATTTTGTGAATTACTCCCATTACTTAAGGTCGTTAAGGTTAACTGTTTTAGGTTTTTGAGCGCCTTGTTTGTGCTCTGATCCTACAACAACATTTAAATTTCTAAAAAGTTCTGCACCTAATTTATTTTTAGGTAACATCCCTTTTATTGCTTTTTCAACTAGTAATGCAGGATTCTTAGCTTGCAATACTTCAGCAGTTAAAGTTCTTTGTCCCCCAGGGTAGCCAGTGTGACGGATGTAAGTTTTCTCTTTCATCTTGTTTCCTGTAAGGTTGATTCTTTCTGAGTTGATAACGATTACGTTATCCCCGCAGTCCACGTGTGGTGTGTAACTTGGCTTGTACTTACCTCTCAAAATCATAGCGACTTTTGAAGCAAGACGACCTAAGTTGTGACCATCAGCATCTACAACAATCCACTCTTTTGTAACGGTGGCTTTGCTTGCTGATTGTGTCTTGTAGCTTAATGCGTCCATAATATATTTTTAATTAAACATTCCATCCCCAATAAAGGGGTTGCAAAAGTACAATTAATTATTTTAAATACAAACACCTGTAAAAGATAATTTTAACGATGAATCCACAGATTATTATTTTAAGGAAATAATGAGATCAATTATAATAATATGGTTATAAATAGAGGAATACATAAAAAAAACCATTTGAATTCTAAGTTCAAATGGTTTTAATGATTTGTGCAATTAACTTTATACGATAAATATATTTGCTATTGCTACCGCTTGAGCTGTAGTTAGTGGCTCGTCATAAGATTCTGAACCTGCATCTGCTCCAAAGAGTGAAGCTGTATTATATCCAGCTTGCAGTGTAACCTCTTCGCCGTCATATATAGCTTGTGTGGCTGCTGGCATGCCGGCACCTCTCTGGTTTCCTGTAATCCAGCCTTTTAATCCTCTAAGTCTTCTTACTTCTGAGGCATGTCGGGCTTCAACAGAGTGAATCTGTAGTGCAGCGGTTAATAAATCGGGAGTTGAAATTAGATTTCCAGCCTGCCCTTTGTATGCTCTTACCCCTGTGTCTTCGAAGGCTTGTGCCAAGGCCAGAAATGTTGGGTAATCTGTAAAGGGGCTAAAAGCACCGCCAACAGTAAAGTCAAAAGTGGGTTTAGGCACAAAATTTGCACTTGCTGTACCTCCTAGCCCTGCGATTAGAAAAGTTACATGACTAGTTTCGTGCTTGGAAATCTGTTCAAAAACTTTCCTATCGCGACCTAAATTTTCAGATGAAGGTATTACATTTAAATCCAAAGCCATCTGGTAAAATTCTTTTTCAAGATATTCTAATGTCAAGGCCAGCTGTAAAGCCCCAATTGGCGTACTCGGAGTAGGCGAAATATCCGCAGCATAGGCTGAAGTTGATACAGATGCTAATCCGAATGGAATCGCTGCTAATGCTAAATTTTTACCTAATTTACTGAATTGGCCTAAACTTTCTCTTCTGGAGCCTTTAGCTTGCATTACACTTTCATCTGCAAGAGACTCTATAAATTTTAATATGTTCATAATTTCTAAATTTAAAAGTTTAAGGTAAATACTGAGCAGTAAATTTTGTGGTGATAAATCCGCCAGCTATTGGAATTACTTGCGATGGATTACTTGCAACATCTAATCCCGTAGTGACATTTACAACATCATCGCCGGCAAAATCTTTTGAATTTGGATTGATTAAACTTCTGATAGCCGATGCATGTCTTGCTTCAACAGAAACTATTTTCCCTGCTAATAAGAGGTAGTCGGGACTCTTTAATAGTTTTCCAGCGCCATTATAAGCAGCTACTCCTGTGTCTTCCAGTGCTTTGGCTGTAGCTAGGACTTGAGTGCGGTTGCTGAAATTCAAGCTTCCATAATCAAAAGCTAAGCTGGGTAGTAATTGCGTCTTAGCATCTGGTAAAGCACCTGTTAAGGCAGTCTTGAAAAATTCTCTGTGAATGACTTCATGACGATACAAATCTGTTAGGACAGCTTGATCTTGTGGTGTAAAATTAGTTGTGAATCCAGTAGCATTTACTACTTTAGTATAAAAATCGGCTTCTAATTGTTCCAATGCGTAAGCATAGGATAAGACACCAAAATCTCCACCACCCAAATCAAAAACTCCATTTCGTACTCCGGGAAACTGATTTATTGGATCGTTCCCGTCATCGTCATTATTACAGCCTGCTAATAACAGGCTTGTACCCACAAGTGTGAGCCCACTAATTTTCAGGAAGCTCCTTCTGTTTGTGAAAGACGGTTTTACTTCTTGAATCGAAACTACATTTTTCATAATTTAACTTCTTTAAAGGTTATTAATATATGTCTATTTAAGTATTAACGAAATTTTTAGGGGCTCGGTTTTAGATTTTTAAGTTTTTTTTTATTAATTATATAAAAAAAAATAATTCCTTAATTTTTGGTTAGGTAAGGTGTATTTTTTTTGGATTTAACTCCTTGAATCGACACTATATTTTTCATAATTTAAACCTTTAAAAGGTTAGTAGTTGTATTCTTTCTGATTAATAATTTAATATGTATATTTGCGATTGATGGATTATTTTTACAAATATAATAATAAAAATAAAGCCTTGTGTGCTGATTTACAGTTAATTATATCGTAAAGTTGGTTTAATTTTAATAGATATTATTATAAAATTGTTGAAATAATTTATATAATTATCACATAGTCTCCTCTTCCCCATTAATATTTTAAATTTATGAAAGCTAAAGCAACATTAAAACAAATTGCAAAAGAACTTAATGTTTCTGTCTCAACAGTTTCAAAAGCACTTAATGATAGTCCTGAAATTAGTGAATCAACAAAAATTAAAATTAAAGAATATGCCAAGCTTAAAAATTATAAACCCAATGTTATTGGTTTGAACCTTAAAAATAGAAAGACAAAAACCATTGGTGTAATTATTCCAAATATTTTAAATTCTTTTTTTGCCAAAGTATTTAGTGGTATAGAAAAAATAGCGGATGAAAAAGGGTACAACGTTATTATGTGTATCTCTAACGAATCATCAGAAAAAGAAGCCCACACACTGGAAATGCTAAGCAATGGAACTATCGATGGATTTATAGTTTCGGTTTCTGAAGAAGCACAAAAAAATCAGGATTATGAACATTTTTCTGCAATCATTAATGATGGAACTCCTATTGTTATGTTTGATCGAATTGCTGAAGGCGTTGATTGTGATAAAGTTATTGTGGATGATTTTGATTCCGCTTTAAATTCAACACAACACTTAATTGATTTAGGATGTAAGCATATTGCCCTGTTGTCGTCTGTTGATAATTTAAGTGTCGGTAAATTAAGAACAGAAGGATATTTGAAAGCATTGGAAAACAATAATATTGCTGTAAACAATGATATAATTTTAAGAACGGATTCAGAAGATGATCTAAAGGATAAAATAGAAAAAGTTTTTGAAAATAAAATTGATGGAATCTTTGCCCTTGAAGAAAATGATTCAGTAGCAGCTTTGCGAATTGCCCTTAAAAAAGGATATAAGGTACCGGAAGAAATTTCTATCATTGGCTTTGCCGATGGAATTCTTGCTTCCAGAAGATTGTCTCCAAGTTTGACAACGGTGAGTCAGCACGGAATCGAAATAGGTGAAGTGGCCGCTAAATTGCTTATTAACAGGTTAGAATCCAAAGAAGAAAATCTGCCTTATGAAACGGTCATAATCAAAACAAAATTGAAAGAAAGAGAATCAACAAGGAAATTGTAGCAACTCATTTAATATAAGACTAAAAAAATCTCTAATTGTTTTAATGATTAGAGATTTTTTTATACTATAATAAAAGATATTTTAATGCGCTTCCAGCCAGTCTTTTCCTGCTCCTAAATCAACATCTAAAGGTACATCAAGCGTGAAAGCGTGTTCCATTTCGTGTTTTATCATCGGTTTAATTTTTTCGAGTTCCGAATTATGAACATCAAAAACAAGCTCATCATGAACCTGAAGCAGCATTTTGCTTTTCCAATTTTCGGATGTTAGTTTTTTATGAATATTAATCATTGCAATTTTGATGATATCGGCAGCACTTCCTTGAATTGGTGCATTTACCGCATTTCGTTCTGCACCACCACGAACAATGGCGTTTTGCGAATTAATATCTTTCAAATAGCGACGGCGCCCCAAGATGGTTTGCACATAGCCATTGTCTCTCGCAAAATCTATTTGTTCTTGAATATAGGACTTTAATCTTGGATAGGTTTGATAATACGCCTCAATTAAATCAGCGCTTTCTTTGCGCGATAAGTTAGTTTGATTGCTCAATCCAAAAGCCGAAACACCATATATAATTCCGAAATTTACTGTTTTGGCATGACTTCGTTGTTCGCGAGTTACTTCTTCGAGTGGAACATTAAATACTTTTGAAGCAGTAGATTTATGTATGTCTTCGTGATTCTGGAATGCCTTAATCATGTTTTCTTCACCACTTAATGCCGCAATTACACGCAATTCTATTTGGGAGTAATCCGCAGAAACTAAAGTGTGATTTTCATCTCGAGCAACGAATGCTTTTCTGATTTGTCTGCCGCGTTCGGTACGAATCGGGATGTTTTGCAAGTTCGGATTATTTGAACTCAAACGGCCTGTTGCCGCCACCGCTTGCATATAATCGGTGTGGATGCGTTGCGTGATTTTGTCTACTTGGTTGGGTAATGCTTCCACATAAGTATTTTGCAATTTTACTAATTGTCGCCAGTCCAGAATGTCTTTTACAATTGGGTTTTCGGTGGCTAAATAACTCAGAATTTCCTCTCCTGTTGCGTACTGACCGGTTTTGGTTTTCTTTTGTTTTACGCCTCCAATTTTCAATTTATCGAATAAAACATCGCCTAATTGTTTTGGTGAAGCCAGATTAAATTTCTCGCCAGCAGTTTCAAAAATGTTTGCTTCTAAAATTTTAATGTCATCGTCTAATGTTTTTGAAAGTGATTTCAGGAAATCTACATCTACACGGATTCCTTCTTTTTCCATATCAGCCAGAACTTTTACTAATGGAATTTCAATTTCTTCAAAAAGTTTCTTGGTGCCAGTTTTGTCTAATTCTAAGGTGAATATGTCCTTAAGTTGCAAGGTTACATCCGCATCTTCAACAGCATATTCTTTGATTTCTTCCAAATCAACATCGCGCATTGATTTCTGGTTTTTTCCTTTTTTTCCTATTAAGATTTCGATCGATTTCGGGGAATATTTCAAATAGGTTTCTGCTAAAATATCCATATTATGACGCATATCCGGATTGATCAAATAATGTGCAATCATGGTGTCGAATAATTTTCCTTTTACGGTTACCTTGTAATTAGAAAGTATCTTTAAATCGTATTTTAAATTCTGACCAATTTTCTCGATGCTTTCATTTTCGAAAAAAGGAATAAATTTTTCAATTAAAGTTTGTGCTTCTTCTTGATTTTCCGGAAACGGAACATAAAATCCTTTTCCTTTCTCATAGGAGAATGAGATGCCAACTAATTCTGCATGCAAAGCATCCAAACCAGTTGTTTCGGTATCAAAACAAACGGAAGTTTGGTTTTGTAAATTTTGCAACAGTAATCGTAGTCCTAAATTCCCCTGAATTATCTGATAGGAATGTTGGGTGTTTTCTAATGAATTGTAGTATTGATGACGCGTTTCTTCTGATGGGTTATCTTGTATTGCGCTTCCAAAAAGGTCGAATTGTTCTTCGTTTTTTGGTTGTGGTTTTTTGTACAGTTTGGTTTCGTCAATAGAATTATTGTTAGTAGTTGCAGTTCCGCCTTTTTTAAATATGGCGTCAAACTGCTCTGCCATTCGTCTAAATTCTAATTCATTGAAAAGCGCATCCGTTTTTTCGACATCTGGAGTTGATAATTCATAATCGGTTTCGTCAAAAATAACAGGACAGTCCAGTAAAATAGTCGCCAAAGTTTTGGATAACAATCCTTTTTCTTTATTGGCTTCAATGTTTTCTTTCATTTTTCCTTTTAGCTTGTCTGTATTCGCTAAAAGATTTTCCATGGTTCCAAATTCTTTCAAAAGTTTCTTGGCTGTTACTTCGCCTACTCCAGGCAGTCCAGGAATATTATCGGCTGCATCGCCCATCATTCCAAGAAAGTCAATTACTTGCTCTGGTCGCTCGATTTCAAATTTTGCTAAGACCTCTGGGATCCCCCAAATCTCTATTCCATTACCCATTCGGGCAGGTTTGTACATAAATATATTTTCAGAAACGAGTTGTGCAAAATCCTTGTCAGGAGTAACCATAAAGACTTTATAGTTTTGTTTTTCGGCTTGTTTAGCAATTGTTCCAATTAAATCATCAGCCTCATATCCTTTTACTTCAATGATAGGTATATGCATGGCTTTCAGTAAATCTTGAATGTACGGAATTGCAATTTTAATAGCTTCGGGAGTGGCATCGCGATTGGCTTTGTACTCAGGAAATATATCATTTCTCAATTGGCTTCCGCCATTGTCAAAGGCAACGGCTAAATGGTCTGGTTTCTCTCTTTTAATAACATCCATTAAGGAATTCATAAATCCCATAATAGCTGATGTGTCCATCCCTTTCGAGTTGATTCTTGGATTTTTTATAAAAGCATAATAACCTCGAAAAATCAAGGCATAGGCATCGAGAAGGAAAAGGCGTTTTTGTCGTGACATAAGTGTGATTTTGTAAAGTTTTCAAAAGTACAAAACTTGGGAGATAAAGGAGTGAAGGATTGAAAAATATCTTGTGATTGATACCGGTGTTTTTTTTTTAAAATTGATAAAATTTCTCGTAGACTTATTTTTGTGATCCATTTGCCTCGGTCGAAAAACATTAAATATTTATTTGAAAGAAAATAATTATTAATCTTTAAACAAAAGTTTTTTCCGAAATATAGTCTGTAGGAATTGAGACATTATTTTACTAAAATAATGCATTTAAACGATTATTTACGTACTTAAACGTTGCTTTTCATAAATTTACACAGGAGATTTTGAGTTCAATGAAGTTCTTTATGGTAATCTTTAATTCGTAATATTATGGGAAAAAATTATTTTTCAAAAAAGGTATTTCAAGCCTGTATGTTATTTTTCATAATAATAACTGCAAATGTGTCTGCCCAAGTGGGTATTGGAACCATTACACCCCATGCAAGTTCAGTATTGGATGTTTCATCAACGTCGCAAGGGATGTTAACACCCAGAATGACAACTGCACAAAGAACGGCTATTGCGTCTCCAGCCGACGGTTTAATAGTTTATGATACGGATTTGAAATCTTTTTATCATTACAATTCAACTTTAGTATCATGGATTGTAATTAATAGCAGTACAACTGGTCGATTAAAGTTTAAACGTATAAAATCTACAGATGTTTTAGCGACAGTTTTAGCTACGGAGAAGGCTGCGGGAGGTACTACAAAGTATCTTTTAGACACGGGAACTTTGTATGAAATTAATGGAACCGTAATTTTTGATTTGCCAATTGATTTAAACAATGCCTACATTTCAGGTCAAGATGCTAATGAGGATAAATTAGTTAGAACATCTGAAAATTTGTTTGAGGGTGCAACAGGAGGGAGTATTAGAAATGTTACCATTCAGGTTACCGGAGGAGGAAAAGTTTTTAACTTAGCTGGAGCAGTAACCCAAAATTTAATTATTAGAGATGCAGTGATTGCAGGTTCTTCTAGTGTAGGTTCTATAACTGGTTTTGGATTGGTTTTTGTAAGTATAGTTCAATATGTAGGCAATACTACGGGTATTGTTTATGATTCTATTAGTAAATTATTGATAAGTAATGCAGCGTGGTTTAGTAACAATGCGGGTACTTATGAAAAATTGGAAGGAACATTTGGACTAGTACAAAAACAAGGAGGTTTCAGTGAGGTTGCTGGAACAAGTATTGGCTTTGATGTGTCTTCTAATCCAACAATAACTGGTGATGCCGTAATGGAGACTGTTGTTTTTACAGGAACGGTAACTACTGGAAAATATGTAAATGGATATTCAGCTGGAACTTATACAGGATATAATTTTAATAATAATTGGAATGTTCGTTGTGCAGGTATACCCAATGAAACTGATGCTACAGCTGTAGGAGAGTTTTCGATAGACTATGCCGTTGGATCGGGCGCCGTTACTAATTTCAATATAAATAACCCCAGTAATATTACTAAAGTTCTAGGAGTATCCGCTTCAACAAATTTATTTAGATTCTCTACCGGTGCAACCAGTAATAAATTAGTCTACTTAGGAAAAAAGAAAAGATTTTTTCAAGTGACAGGCTCTATTTCTTTTCAGGTTTCAAATCCTGGGACTTATATTATTTATATTGCTAAAAACGGAACGGTTGTTACTCAATATAAAATTTATGGACGCGGTACCGTTGCCAGTGATATTGTTGTGTTGCCACTAAATGCTTTGGTAGAATTAACTACAAATGATTATGTCGAAGTATATGCGCAACGTTATAGTTCAACAATGGTTACGGATTTTATAATAACCCCAAACATGACCTTAGTTTTGAAATAGTAAAAGCATGTCTAGTCCTAAAAAACCGCATTATTTTTAAACTAAATAATGCGGGTATTTTTTTAAGTTCAATCAACCGTTAAATTTTATTTAATAAAAAACCATTTTGGTTAATTGTTTTGTTATTTTGTATAAAATTTTTTTAAAATGATCTTTCGTATCGTATTCTTATCCTTAATCCTTCTTCTTATTGAGCTTTATACTTTTCAAGTATTAAAAACTTTAATAAAATCAAAGCCAATATTGTTTTCAATTCAGGGTATAAGCATAGTGGTTTTAGTCTTTATTGTTTATTCACTGATGCAATTTGACCGAAGTGTAGGTCAGACCAAACAAATGATGGTTATCATGGGTTTGTTGCTTATTGTTTATGTTCCAAAATTAATTTTGACATTGATATTAATGGGAGAAGACATCTTTAGATTAGGTGCCGGAACGGTTAACTATTTTGTTAATTATGATAAAAACACAGATTTTCTGAATTCACGAAGAAAGTTTGTCAGTCAAATAGGATTAGGATTAGCAGCGGTCCCTTTTTTATCTTTAATATATGGGGTGACTATAGGTAAATACAATTATAAAGTCATCAAACAGCGTATATTTTTCCCGGATTTGCCCGATGCTTTTGATGGTTTTACGATTACTCAAATATCAGATGTTCACAGTGGAAGTTTTGATAATCCGGAGAAAATTAATTATGCAATAGATTTAGTCAACGAGCAAAATTCAGACATGATTTTGTTTACAGGAGATATTGTGAATACGGATGCCAAAGAAATGCATCCGTGGATAGAAACTTTTAACAGGATTAAAAAGCATGAATATGGGAAATATTCGGTTTTAGGGAATCACGATTATGGAGAGTATGTAACCTGGCCATCTGAGGCAGCAAAAGAAGATAATTTTAAAGCTATAAAAAGTTTGTACGGGAAAATAGGTTTTAATTTAATGCTAAACGAACATACTTTTATTAAAAAAGGAAATGCTAAAATAGCATTAGTCGGTGTCGAAAACTGGGGCCATAACTTCAAGCAGGCCGGAGATTTGAATAAAGCTTCTGGAGATTTAAGGAAAGAAGATTTCAAGATTTTAATGAGTCATGATCCTTCGCATTGGGAGCATGTAGTGCAACATGATGAAAAACATTATCACCTTACGCTTTCGGGCCACACACACGGAATGCAGTTTGGAATAGAAATTCCAGGTTATTTTAAGTGGAGTTTAGCACAATATGTTTACAAACAATGGGCTGGATTATATGAAAATGTAGGACGATACGTTTATGTAAACAGAGGTTTTGGTTTTCATGCCTATCCGGGTCGAGTAGGAATCATGCCGGAAATAACAGTCATCGAACTAAAAAAAGGTGTTAATGTGGCATAATTCGTTTAAAATGCTACATTTGTAAAATAAATATCTCTTTTTAGTGAATTTAAAAAATTAAATTTTTGCTTTTATGTCAAAATTTGGAGAACTTATAAACGCTCAAGTACCTGTGTTGATAGACTTTTACACAGAATGGAATGAGCCTTCAGTTTCAATGCATCCTGTAATTAGAGATGTAGCAGCCGCTCTTGGTGATAAAGCAAAAGTCATAAAGATTGATGTGGATAAAAATCAAGAATTAGCCGATGCTTTACGCATTAAAGGCTTGCCTACGTTGATGATTTATAAACAAGGTCAAATGATATGGAGACAATCCGGGGAATTAGATGCGAACACTATTATTAGTATTGTTCAAGAGCAATTGTAACCCATTTCATTACAGCACTTCACAATTAAAACTATTTTCTTTTAAATAAGCTAATGTTTTAGGCAATACGTATTCTAAGTTTTTAAAGGCTTTTATACTGTCGTGGAAAACAATAATACTTCCTGGTCTTAGATTTGATATTACATTTTCTAAGCATTGTTCCTGCGATATAGTTTGATCAAAGTCAGCACTTAGCACATCCCACATAATTATTTTATATCCCAGCTTTCTGATTTTTCTGGATTGAGTTGCTTTTATTTTGCCGTATGGCGGACGAAATATTTTAGATCTTAGATTAGAGGGATTGTTTTTTTGAATAGTTGCTTCGCATCGTTTAGTGTTTTCTATGTAAGCTTCGGTTGATGTTTTCCAACCGTTCAAATGATTAAAAGTGTGATTTCCTATAGAATGACCTTCGCTAATTACCTTTTTGAATATTTCGGGGTTTTTATCAATATTATCTCCTATGCAAAAAAAAGTAGCTTTTGCATGGTGCTTTTTTAATTCATTCAAAACCCAATCTGTGATTTCTGGAATAGGCCCATCATCAAAGGTGAGGTAGACTGTATTACTATTTATTGTATTGGAAACATCCCAAGTATAATTTGAAAAAATCTTTTTTATAAACCGATTTGTCTTTATCCAGTACAATTTCATTTGTTGATTTTTAAAATTAAAAAAAAAATAGCGATACTTTTCAATATCGCTACCTTTTATACCATCAGGATTTTTTATTTTAAATTATTCTTTTTCGCGCCCAAAGCGGTCAAACATTTTAATGTAAGTGTTGAATACAATTCTATTTTTATCATAGAAATCTACATCGCCATTTTCTTTCATTACGCTCAAAAGACTTCTGTATCGCTCAATATCAGTGATGATAGGAATGGCAATACTAGTTTGCTCAGAAGATTTTAGATTGCCATAATAATTAAGGTTTTCTCTGTATTTTAAGATCAATTTGCTTAGCAATTGTTGTGCTTTTAGTTTTTCATCGATTTTGTAATATCCGCCAGCGAAAGGTTCTAGTAAAGAATAATAGTCAAAATATTCCAATGGCATTTTTGTCATTGCCAGATCAATAATGTTTTTTGCTTTGTCCTTTTGTCCTTCAATAATTAACTGATTCATTAATCTGGAAAGGTTGGTTCTGTAAGTTATGCTGTTTCTACGCGTTTCAGGGTCGTGGTAAATTTTTGGACTTTCACTATTTCCCCAATCCCATTTCATAACCTTAGCGTACATTTTATCAGAATCTATTTGTCCCATATCAAGAGGACTTGAATCTTTTGAAAGAGCTGTTCTTATTGGAACCAGTTTGTACACCATTCCCTCTAATTGAAGGTATTCTTTCATCCATAAATAGTCTTCAGGGTCAAATGCCCCTCCACTAAAATAGATTGGTCTTTTCCAATTGTTATTAGCAACAATGTCAAGCATCATTAATCTGTTTTTGTACAATGCATTTCCTTTTATGTCCAAGTCAATGTAGGGCACAATAGAATCATTGTATTTGGGATTTACTACTTTGTTTTTTATAATTACATTTTTGTCAACAGGAATTCGAATTTTGTTTGTAGGATAAAAATGAATGGTTTGTCCATTTTGCATCTCTACAGTTGATTTTGGATTTTTGATAAAATTGATGAAATCTTTTATATCCCAGCGGCTTTCAATTTTTGGAATGTGGGCTACATAATCCAGTTTATCTCCTACATATTGGTCGTGTGTAAATGAGATAGGCAAAGGATCGGATTCATACGTTTTGGTTTTCATCTGATCGATATACCAATCCGTCATGAAAAGGCTCGTATTTACAATTTTTACATCTGTTCTCACTTTTTCGATTTCTTGTGCGTACCAAAGCGGGAAGGTGTCATTATCGCCTATTGTGAATAAAATGGCGTCTGGATCACAGGATTCCAGATATGCTTTTGCCATAGCAACAGCAGTATATTTTCCGGAACGGTCATGATCATCCCAGTTTTGAGAAGCCATAAGAACTGGAGCTGCCAATAAACTTGCGGCGATGATAATAGGTCCTGCCAGTTTGGGTGCTAAATATTTTGTGGCACTTTCGTACAATGCATAAACACCAAAGCCTATCCAAATGGCAAATACATAAAAGGAACCTACTAAGGCATAATCTCTTTCTCTAGGCTCGAAAGGTCTTTCGTTTAAGTAGATTTTCAATGCTATTCCGGTAAATAGGAATAAGGTGAGTAATACATAGAAACTTTTTAAGTCTTTATTGGCGTGATACATTAAGCCGATTAAACCGAGTATAAAAGGTAGAAAGAAATACACATTTCGACCTTTATTGTTCAATACATCCGAAGGTAGATTGTCTTGGCTTCCTAAGTGCAATTCATCTATAAATGTTATGCCACTAAGCCAGTTGCCATCTAAATAGTCGTATTTTCCTTGAACATCATTTTGTCTTCCAACAAAATTCCACATTAAGTACCTCCAATACATATAGCCAAATTGGTACTCAACCATGAATCCTAAATTGTCAGTAGTTGTAGGTTTTTCTACAATTAAATAATCACCATAGCTTTTCAGGAACGTAATATAGCCTTCGTTGTCAATTTGTTTTTGAGCATAAGCTTGTCTGAATTCTGTAACTATTTTTTCGGTTTCGTTTTTTAATTGAGCAATTGCCTTATTGTAATCTTCCTCACTCAATTGACTTGGATCGATGCCGTATTTAGCTAAATCATCCTCGTAGGGATAATTAGGATTTAATCGGAATTGAGGTGGATTGGTGAAATTCATGTAGTTTTCGATGTGATCACCGCTCCACATTCTTGGCAAAATAGTTTTTTGATTGTTATCCGTATTTTGCTCTGCATTTTTAAAGTTATTCGTAATAATATATTTTCCCGTTTTATAATCTCTTTCATAATTGGGAGCTTTGTCTAAATAAGGATTATTTTTGTCCAAACCAGCAAAAGCTTCTGTGTATTGCGGGCCGTAAAACAAAGGATTTACACCATATTGTTCTCTATTGTAGTACGCTAGGACTTCAGCTGCATCAGAGGGTTTGTTTTCGTTGATTACGGTATTTGCGTTTGCTCTGATGGGTAGCATCATCCATGTCGAGAAACCAATTAAAATAAATAATATACAAAGGATTATAGTATTGTAAAATACAAAACCTTTTTGGTTGGTGTATTTTAATCCAAAGTAAAAGAAAGCGATTACGACTAAAGCAACAAAAATAGTTCCCGAGTCAAAAGGCAATCCTAAACTGTTGACCATGAAAACTTCGGTTTTACCAAAGAATCCCATAGTCATAGGAAGAAGTAATTTGAAAATAAATAATAGTATAGCGATAACAACAACATTTGCAAGGATGAAATTTTTGAGGGTAACTACTTTATAGTTTTTAAAAAAATAAAGAAAACCTATTGCTGGAATTGTTAATAATGCCATAAAATGAACTCCAAATGAAAGTCCAACAACAAGAGAAATGATTAAAAGCCATTTGTTTCCTCTAGGCTTGTCCATATCTTGTTCCCAACGTAATCCCAGCCAAAATAACAAGGCAATAAATAACGATGCCATGGCGTACACTTCGGCTTCTACAGCATTAAACCAAAAACTATCAGAAAAAGTATAGGCTAAAGCACCTACAAATGAACTTCCAAGAATAACGATGTCATTGTTTTTATTGGTCTCAGAGAATTTTGAAATCAATTTTTTCAAAATTATTGAGGATGACCAGAATAAGAATAAAATGGTAAATGCACTAGAAAACACAGACATCATGTTTACCATTAAGGCAATTTTTGTATTATCTGAAGCAAACATGGCGAAAAAAGCACCAATCATTTGGTATAAAGGCGCTCCGGGAGGATGGCCTACTTCAAGTTTTGCTGCTGTGGCAATATATTCACCACAATCCCAAAAACTCATGGTGGGTTCAACAGTTAAAGTGTATGTCAATAATGCTATTCCAAATGTAAACCAACCAATTATTGTATTCCATTTATTGAAATTGAATGCTGCTTTATCCATGTACTAAAATTTAATTTAAATTTGAGTTACAAAGAAAATGTTTTTTTGTTTAAACATGGTAGCATTAACAATATTTTCTGGAAAAGTATTACATTTCAATAACACATTGATTGTAAAGGTTTTTAGTATTTTTTTGAAGTTGTTTTTAATTATTACTAAATTTTTTTTCATAAAAATGCAAAATAAATTTGTACAAACTAAATTTTATTTTAAATTTGCACTCGCTTAGCAGCAATGCTGGTCTATGGTGTAATGGTAACACAACTGTTTTTGGTGCAGTCTTTCAAGGTTCGAGTCCTTGTAGACCAACGTAAAACCTCTCATTTATTGAGAGGTTTTTTTATGCAATAAATTCAACAATTGTTTTGGCGATTAGTTTGTTGAAATGCCTGTAATAAACGGGGAGGTGAGGTTTGGGGAGATTTAATTTTCTTTTGGATTAATCAAATCTTGAAAGTTATAACTGGTTTGACAGTGTGGTTTACTAAATCTTCACTGATGCTTCCATTGAAAAAATGGGCAAATCCAGTTCTTCCGTGTGTGCAAAGGCCTATCAAATCGGCGTCAATACTGTTGGTGAAATTAATAATTCCACTTTCTATATTAACGTCATTGTAAATGTGTGTAGAGTAGTTTTCGATCTCAAAAGAGGCGGTAAAATTTTTCATTATTTCCTCGGACTTTTTGGTGGTTTTAAAACTATTGGGTGTGCAAATCATGACTAAGTATAAATTTGCATTAAATATTTTGGCAAATTCTATCATTTTTTTGAAAGGTTTTTTAGTTTCTTTCGAGAAATCAGATGCAAACACAAAGTTGTTGAATTTAAAGTCACGAATGTTCTTTTTTATGACCAGTACCGGGATTTCAGAGAGTCGTACTACTTTTTCGGTATTGGATCCAATGAGTACTTCTTCGATGCCTGAAGTTCCGTGTGAGCCCATCACGATTAAATCAATTTCATTTTTTTTATTAAAAGATAAAATACCACTAAAAGCTCTTTCGAATTGTACCGATGCATTTATTGAAATTCCATTTAGATAAGGTTTTTCTTTGATTTTTTGAAGTGTTTCGTTTGCTTTTTTTATAAACAACATCACTTCGGGTATGCTGCTACCGCCGATTACTGCATCATTCATTTGGTTGGGTAATTCTAATAAATGCAACAAAAAAATTTCGCACTTATTTTTTTTTGCAATCAAGGCTGCTACTTTTAAAGCGTTTTCGGCATATTCAGAAAAATCAGTAGGGACTAAAATTCGTTTCATAACTATAAAAGTGTTAAATTATGATGAAAACTGTTATTTTAATGCTTCTATAAAGATAAGAAATTATTTTACAGCAATCGATTATTTCAGTTTATAAAAAAAAACACTATATTTGCACCGTTATTTATTAAAATCTAGATAATGAGGGGACTAAATGTCCCCTCTTTTTATAAAAATATGACATTTAAAGAAAAAGTAAACACGTTGTTGACGGAAGGCTTGTTAGAAAAGCCATCAATTTTTTTGATAGACCTTATCATTACTGATGCTTTCAAGGTTATTGTGACTTTGGATGGCGATACAGGAGTGGCGCTTCAAGATTGTATAGATGTGAGTAAATTCATAGATAGTAATCTGGACAGAGAGGAACAAGATTACTCCTTAGAGGTAGCTTCGGTAGGAGTTGGATCTCCATTGAGACTAATAAGGCAATACAAGAAAAATATAGGTCGAACATTGATTGTGAAGACCTCAGTTGAAATTATTGAAGCAGAATTAGTGGATGCTAATGATGATTTTGTAATTTTGTCTTGGAAAGCTAGAGAACCTAAAAAGATAGGGAAAGGGAAAGAAACAGTTCAAAAAGAACTTAAATTGCCTTACGCAGATATAAAAGAAGCAATTGTTACAGTAACATTTTAATTAAAGAATTCGCATGGAAAATTTAGCATTAATCGATTCATTCTCAGAGTTTAAAGATGATAAACTTATTGATCGTGTAACGCTTATGGCAATTTTAGAAGATGTATTCAGAAATGCATTGAAGAAAAAATACGGTTCAGATGATAATTTTGATATCATTATAAATCCAGATAAAGGGGATATGGAGATATGGCAGAGAAGAGTAATCGTTGCGGATGAAGACTTAGATTTTGATCATCTTGAAATTACTTTAACTGAAGCGAGAAAAATTGAACCTGATTTTGAAATTGGTGAAGAGGTTTCCGAAGAAGTGAAATTAATTGATTTAGGAAGAAGAGCAATTTTAGCTTTACGTCAGAATTTAATTTCTAAAATTCATGAACATGATAACACAAATCTTTACAAACAATTTAAAGATTTAATTGGTGATATCTATACTGCTGAAGTGCACCATGTGCGTCCAAGAGTCGTAATTTTGGTCGATGATGAAGGGAATGAGATTATTTTGCCAAAAGAAAAACAAATACCTTCTGACTTTTTCCGCAAGGGAGATAATGTTAGAGGGATAATAGAAAGCGTTGAATTAAAAGGAAATAAACCTCAAATTATTATGTCTAGGACTTCTGAGAAGTTTTTAGAAAAATTATTTGAACAAGAAATCCCGGAAGTATTTGATGGTTTGATCATGGTTAAAAAAGTAGTAAGAATACCAGGTGAAAAAGCAAAAGTAGCCGTAGATTCTTATGACGACAGAATTGATCCAGTAGGAGCATGTGTAGGTATGAAAGGTTCTCGTATTCATGGAATTGTTCGTGAATTAGGAAACGAAAATATCGATGTTATTAACTACACAAGTAACATACAGTTATTTATCACAAGAGCATTAAGTCCTGCAAAAGTATCTTCTATTAAAATTAATGAAGAAACAAAAAGAGCAGAAGTTTTCTTGAAACTTGAAGAAGTTTCAAAAGCAATTGGTCGTGGAGGACACAATATTAAATTAGCGGGTTTATTGACTGGTTATGAGTTAGATGTTATTCGTGAAGGTGATGTTGCAGGTGCTACAGCTGATGAGGATGATGTTGAGTTAACTGAGTTTTCAGATGAAATTGAAGACTGGGTTATTGAAGAATTTGCAAAAATTGGTTTGGATACAGCAAAAAGTATCTTAAAACAAGATGTAGAAGATTTAGTAAGAAGAACAGACCTAGAAGAGGAAACGATTCTAGATGTAATGAGAATATTGAAAGAAGAATTTGACAGTTAGTCAATCTGTCTTCAACGATAAACACGCCACTTTACAATAAATTCTAGCTCGATAGGTATCGAGTTTGGAGTAAAGTGAGGAATAACAAAAAAGGTAATAATAAAAAGGTTTTATGTCTGAAGAGAGAATTATTAGAATAAACAAAGTTTTAAGGGAATTGAATATTTCTTTAGAAAGAGCTGTGGATTATCTAAAAGATAAGGGGATTGCTATTGAAGCAAATCCAAACGCAAAAATTTCTGATGATGTATACAATGTCTTGTGCGGTCAGTTTGCAGGTGACAAAGGGAATAAAGAGGCTTCTAAAGAAGTCGGGGAAGAGAAAAGAAAAGAAAAAGAAGCTTTGCGTTTAGAGCGAGAGAAAGAAATCGAAGACAAACGTAAAATTGAGGAAGAGCGACTAAAACAACAAGAGGTTATAAAAGCGAGAGCAGTTATAGCTGGACCGGTTCAAGTGGGTAAGATTGATCTTAATCCAAAAAAACCGTCAATCGTTGTGCCTGTAAAAGCTGTTGAAAAAGCAGAGGCTCCGGTAGCTCATGCATCTGAAGCAAAAGCTATCCCAAAAGAAGTTTCGCCTGAAAAACCGTCAACTGAGAAACCTGTTGCAGACAAAAAAGAGGTGAAACCTGTTGTTGGAATAAAAGAGGTTAAAACAGAGACTGCAAAAGAAGTTCCTGCTGAACCAAAAGAAGTTGTAAAAACCGAAGCAGTTAAAGTTGATGAAGCACCTGTTGATGAAACCATCACAACGCAATATCAAAAACTATCGGGGACTACTTTAACGGGTCAGATAATTGATTTATCGCAATTCAACAAACCGAAAAAGAAAAAAGAAGAGCCAAAAATCACTCCGAATAAACCGGGTGCTCCAGGTTCGGCTGCAGCCAATGCAAATAAAAACAAGCGTAAAAGGATTGCTCCTAAACCAGGTGCTCCTAGACCGCCTGCAACACCGGGAGTTCCAGGTGCGCCAAATCCTAACAAGATTACACCTAATGTAGGTGGCGGTGGATTCAATGCTAACAGAAGTGCAAGACCTGGTTTTGTAAAAGGAAACAGACCTGCCATTGTTGCAAAAGTAGAGCCTACTGAAGAAGAAGTTAAAAATCAAATTAGAGAGACTTTAGAAAAACTACAAGGTAAAGGTGGTAAATCTAAAGCGGCTAAATATAGAAGAGATAAAAGAGATACGCACCGTCAGAAATCGGATGATGAGCAAAGAGCCATTGACGAAGGAAGTAAAACTATTAAGGTTACTGAGTTTGTTACTGTAGGTGAAATTGCTATCATGATGGATGTGCCAATTACTAAAGTGATTGGAACGTGTATGTCACTTGGAATCATGGTGACCATGAACCAACGTCTTGATGCAGAAACGTTGACTATCGTTGCTGATGAATTTGGTTATGAAGTTGAATTTATCACGGTAGACATCGAAGAAGCAATTCAGGTTGTTGAAGACAGAGAAGAAGATTTAGTTTTCAGAGCGCCAATTGTAACGGTAATGGGTCACGTCGATCACGGTAAGACATCGTTACTAGATTACATTCGTAAAGAAAACGTAATCGCAGGGGAGTCTGGAGGAATTACACAACACATTGGTGCCTACGGAGTAACTTTGGATAACGGACAAAAAATTGCATTCTTAGATACACCGGGTCACGAAGCCTTTACAGCAATGCGTGCGCGTGGTGCTCAAGTTACCGATATTGCTATTATTGTGATTGCTGCTGATGATGACATCATGCCGCAAACTAAAGAAGCAATCAGCCATGCTCAAGCAGCTGGAGTTCCTATCATATTTGCTATCAATAAAATTGATAAGCCAAATGCTAATCCTGAAAAAGTAAAAGAAAGATTAGCAGGTATGAATTTACTTGTTGAAGATTGGGGAGGGAAAATTCAATCACATGATATTTCTGCGAAAGTAGGAACAGGTGTGAAAGAATTATTAGAAAAAGTATTGTTAGAAGCAGAACTTTTAGATTTGAAAGCAAATCCAAATAAAGCGGCTTCTGGAACTGTTGTTGAGGCTTTCCTTGACAAAGGAAAAGGATATGTTTCTACGATATTAGTTCAAAACGGAACATTGAAAATTGGAGATTATATGTTAGCTGGTAAGCATCATGGTAAAATTAAAGCCATGCATGACGAAAGAGGGAATATAGTAACTGTTGCGGGTCCTTCGACTCCGGTTTCAGTTCTTGGTCTTGATGGAGCAGCAACTGCGGGTGATAAGTTCAATATTTTTGAAGACGAAAAAGAAGCGAAACAAATTGCTTCAAAACGTTCTCAATTGATGCGTGAGCAATCAGTTCGTACACAAAGACATATTACATTAGATGAAATTGGACGTAGAATTGCATTGGGTCAATTTAAAGAATTGAACATTATCCTTAAAGGAGATGTGGATGGTTCTGTTGAAGCATTGTCTGATTCGTTCTCTAAATTATCTACTGAAGAAATTCAAATTAATATTATCCATAAAGGTGTTGGAGCAATTACAGAAACTGACGTAATGTTGGCTTCTGCTTCAGATGCAATTATCATTGGATTTAATGTGCGTCCTGCTGGAAATGCAAGACAATTAGCAGACAAAGAGGAAATCGATATCCGTTACTACTCTATTATTTATGCCGCCATCGACGACTTGAAAGATGCAATGGAAGGAATGTTAGCTCCTGAAATGAAAGAAGAAATTCTAGGTACAGCTGAGATTAGAGAGATATTCAAAATCTCTAAAGTAGGTTCAATCGCAGGTTGTATGGTTATGGACGGTAAAATTGTCCGAAGCGCTAAAATGAGAATTATTAGAGAAGGTGTAGTTGTCTTCACTGGAGAGCTTTTGGCACTGAAACGTTTCAAAGATGATGTCAAAGAAGTCGCTAAAGGATACGATTGTGGTATTCAAGTAAAAGGATATAACGACATCGAAGAAAGAGATGTTATTGAATCGTACCATGAAGTAGCTGTTAAAAAGAAATTGAAATAAAATTTCAATATATTAAAATTAAAATCCCGATTCTGTCGGGATTTTTTAGTTTTATATGGGCGTGCCACCAGCTAGCAAAAAGGGCTAGCAACATACCGGTCATTGCCCTTTTTCCTAGCTGGTGTCGGGCTATCCGCGCTACAGGGTAGCTAGCTTCTATCTCTCACGCAAGGATTGCCACTGACGATCGTTTGTAGTTGTTCTTTGGTACACAAATTAAAAGACAAACTTGGCGTTTGTCAAGCAGATAGCTAATAAGCAGTTGGTTTAAGCGAGTGAGTGTTTGTTTTTATAATTATTTTCTTAAAATCATTATCTGATAAATACAACTGTACATTGGCTAGGTTTATTTATGAGGCCTTTTTATTGTAATACCTTAGAGGTGTCCTGTAAATTATAGCATCAAAGAAAAAGATTAAGTTTTATGGCTACTCCTATTCATTTAGTCACGACGGTTGATAGTGAATCATAAAATAGTTTTAGAAATTTCTAAAAGGTTATTTTAAAAAAAATAAATGAACCTGTCAAAGAAAATTCGGAGAGTAGACGCGAATAGTTGTTGCAGAAATTAAGCTACTAATCAAAAACAGCAAAGAACTAAGAACTTCAATCCTTTGAAGATGGCTTTTATCTGATTATGTTGGAAGCCTAAAAATAAAGATAAAACTTCGAGTAAATTATAGTAAAAACAATCCGGTAAATGTCAAAATCGTTTTGCAGGAAAGAGATCATTCGTAGGTAATATGAAGAAGGTAATTCTCTTTTTTTGTATTGTAAATATGTGGCTTTTCTAATAGTCTATTTAAAGTGCGTTGCAAACGATTTGTTGGGTTGATTAGGAGTAAATAGTTACTCGTTTAAATCGAGTATTCAGGAATAGTTGAAACGCTTCTATAAAACATTGTTCCTAAACGCAACATTTTGAATTGTGATTACCTATAGAGCAAAGTACTCCACTTTGTCAGGCTGTGAAAAAAAAACCGATCTCCTAAATGTTAATAGGGAGTACTGCGCAAAATTTTTGGCTTTTGAGTTAACAGATATTCAAAAAAAAGCAACTCAATTAGAGTTGCTTTTTTTTTGAGATAATTTAAGTGTTTTTCCAGAGTGATTACAATTTCTGACTTATTTATTAGGCTTTATTAGATGTACATTACTATAGTTTTTTTTAATTTCGATAAGATTTCGTTCTGCTTCAATTCGTGTTCTGAAATTCCCAACCAAAACTTTATAATTTGGTGTAAAAAAAATAATTGTTCCATCGATGTCTCTAAATTCTTGCTTGAAATCATTCAATGTTTTTTTTGCTTTTTCGCTGTCTCCACTGAAAATTTGAATATTATAAGAGTCATTTACAGCGTATGAAACATTTGTTTTTCTCTTTTCATTCAATAATTGTTCAAATTTTGAGTCTTGATATACTCGGATATTTCCGTCTTGAGCGTTTGCGTTACTATAGAAAATAAATAAGATAAGAGAGATGAAAAATGCTTTTCGAAGGGCTAAAATTCTCATAATGTGATTGTTTTTGTGCAAAAGTAATATTTAATGAATGATACCAAACGGCAAATGTTATTTAGAATTGATATAAATTGAAATTAAGACTATTTTAAGGTTTTGAGAATAGTTCTTAAGTCGTATTTTTGTGCAAGTTTTAAAATAAAGGATCAGTTTTCATAATTCAATTAGAAAAAACTGTGCCAATTTTTAGTAGATAATCATTATACTATATGAAAAAGGTGGGTAACCATAATTCGATCTCAAGGAAATTATTTTTTAGCATGGCTTTAATGCTATCTTTTTCCTTTACTTCATTTGCTCAAGAAGCTACTCCTGCAGCTACAGATGCTGCTCCGGATGCTTCCGCTACTACACAAAGTGCGGACCCAGTAAAGGGTAAAGAGCTTTTTAATGCAAACTGTGCGGCATGTCACAAACTTGATGCGAAAGCTACAGGCCCTGCTCTTAGGGGTATTGCTGCTAAATATGATGCTTCATGGCTTCATAAATGGGTGCGTAACAGTTCAGAATTAATTAAATCTGGAGACGCTCAGGCGGTTAAAGTATTTGAGGAGAATAATAAGGCAGTCATGTCTGCTTTCCCTCAATTGTCAGATGGTGATATTGATAATATCATTGCCTATACTTCAGAGCCAAAAGCGGAGGCTCCTGCGGCAGCTGCAGGAAGTGCTGCGGTTCCTGGAACTGCTCCTGCTGATAGTGGAATTTCAAATAATATTATATTAGGTGCCCTGGCGCTTGTTATGATTGTTTTGGTAGTCATGTTGTTTTTGGTGAATAACGTTTTGACTAAAGTTGCCAAAGCGAACGGTATTGAAATACTTCCTAAACCTCCAACGACTCCTATATGGAAGGCGTTTGTTAGAAATCAATTTTTGGTATTAGTTACTGCAGTGTTTCTGCTTTTGGCAAGTGCTTATTTTGTTTATGGCTTTTTAATGCAAATTGGTGTAGATCAAAATTACGAACCAATACAGCCAATCCATTATTCTCATAGAATACATGCTGGTGACAATGAAATCAATTGTAAGTATTGTCACTCTGCAGCAAGAGTTAGTAAGAATGCTGGAATTCCTTCATTGAATGTTTGTATGAACTGTCATAAAAATATTGCTGAAGTTGCTGAAACTACTGCTACTCCAGAATATAGCAAAGCATTTTACGATGAGCAAATCCAAAAATTGTATACTGCGGTTGGTTGGGATAAAACAACTCAAAGTTATACTGGTAAAACTCAACCTGTAAAATGGGTTCGTATTCACAATTTACCTGATTTTGTTTACTTCAATCACTCACAACACGTAACTGTTGCTGGAATTGAATGTCAAACATGTCACGGCCCGGTTCAGGAGTATGAAATTCAAAAACAATTTGCTCCATTGACAATGGGTTGGTGTATAGATTGCCACAGAAAAACAGATGTTAAAATGGAAGGGAATGAATATTATACTAAAATTCATGATGAACTTTCTAAGAAATACGGTGTGGACAAATTGACTGCAGCGCAAATGGGAGGTTTAGAATGTGGTAAATGCCACTATTAATCAAATTATTAAGATTTTAATATTTATATATGTCATCAAACAAAAAATACTGGAAAAGTGTTGAAGAACTAGACAAAAATAGTTCTATTGTTGAGGCGCTTAGAAATAACGAATTTGTTGAAGAAATTCCTACTGATGAATTTTTAGGAAATAGTGACTCTTTGTCATCTTCGTCAACATCACGCCGTGATTTTTTAAAGTACGTTGGTTTCAGTACTGCAGCAGCAACGCTTGCAGCTTGTGAAGGTCCTGTGAACAAGTCGATCCCTTATGTGCTACAGCCGGAGCAAATCATTCCTGGAGTGGCGGATTATTATGCAACTTCTGTTTTTGATGGATTTGATTTTGCTAATCTTTTGATAAAAACTCGTGAAGGGCGTCCTATTAAAATAGATAATAATACTATTGCCGGAGCTAAGTTTAGTGCTAATGCAAGAGTTCATGCGTCTATTCTGTCTTTATATGACAGTATGCGTTTGAAAGAGCCAAAAATTGAAGGTAAAAATTCATCTTGGTCTGCTGTTGATTCTAAAATTAAATCAAGTATAGTTGATGCTACTGCAAAAGGCGGTCAAGTGGTGCTTTTAACAAACACATTGGCTAGTCCGTCAACTGAAAAGTTGATTGCTGAGTTTATAGGTAAAAATCCAAATGCTAAACATGTTGTTTATGATGCTGTATCTGAATCTGAAGCATTAGACGCTTTCGAAACGGTTTACGCAGAAAGAGCTTTGGTTGATTATGATTTTTCTAAAGCGTCGCTTATAGTTTCTGTTGGAGCTGATTTCCTTGGAGATTGGCAAGGTGGAGGATTTGATTCAGGGTATGCTAAAGGTAGAATTCCTAAAGCAGGAAAGATGTCTCGTCATTTCCAATTAGAAGCAAACATGACTTTGTCTGGTGCTGCTGCTGATAAACGTTTGCCTATGTCTACGGCTAATCAAAAACAAGCATTAGTTCATATATATAATATTGTAACGGGTTCTGCTGTTGCTGTAAGTTTAGAAGATAAATTTAAAGCAGAAGTTACAAAAGCGGCTCAACAATTGAAAGCTGCTGGTTCAAAAGGAGTTTTAGTATCAGGTATTCAAGATAAAAATGCTCAATTGTTAGTTTTGGCTATCAACCAAGTGTTGGCGAGTGAAGCTTTCAGTACTTCTGGAGTAAGACAAATAAGAAAAGGATCTGATGCAAAAGTTACTCAGTTAATCAATGATATGAAAGCGGGAAGTGTTCATACTTTGATAATGAGTGGTGTTAATCCAGTATATACTTTGGCAGATAGTGCTTCTTTTGTTGAAGGACTTAAAAAAGTAAAAACTTCAGTGGCGTTTTCTTTAAAAGAAGATGAAACTGCTTTAGTAAGTACTATTGCAGCTGCTGTTCCTCATTATTTAGAATCATGGAATGATGTAAGTATCACAAAAGGAACTTACGGAATTACTCAGCCGGCAATTCGCCCTCTTTTCAGTACAAAACAATTTCAAGATGTCTTGTTGTCCTTAAATGGACTTACGGGTACTTTCTACGATTATATTAAAGCTAATGCGTCAACTATAATAACTGGTTCTTCTTGGAATAAAGTATTGCATGATGGTGTTTATGTTGGAGTTATTGCAACTGTATCTGCTGGTTCTGCTGATTATAGTGCTGCTGCAAATGCTTTGGCAAAATCAAAAGCTTCTCAAGGATTAGAGCTTGTTTTATATACTAAAACAGGTATGGGAGATGGGCAACAAGCCAATAACCCTTGGTTGCAAGAGTTTCCGGATCCAATTACAAGAGTATCTTGGGATAATTATGTTACTGTTTCGAATGCTGATGCTAAGAAATATGAGCTTTCTAATGAGATCGTTGCAAATGGTGGTTTAAACGGAAGTTATGCTACTATTACTACTGCTGATGGAGTTAAATTAGAAAATGTTCCGGTAATCGTTCAACCAGGTCAAGCTGTTGGTACAATTGGTTTAGCATTAGGTTACGGTCGTAAAGCGGCTTTGAAAGAAGAAATGATGGTGGGTTTAAATGCCTACTCTTTATATAAAGGTTTTGATAATGTACAGTCAGTAACATTGGCGAAAGCTGGAGGCGAACATGAGTTTGCTTGTGTTCAAGGTCAGAAAACATTGATGGGAAGAGGTGATATCATTAAAGAAACTTCTTTAGAGATTTTCAATACAAAAGATGCTCACGTTTGGAATGAACAACCAATGGTTTCATTGGATCATAAAGAAGTTGAAGCAACTAAAGTAGATTTATGGGATTCATTTGATCGTTCTACGGGTCATCATTTTAATCTTTCGATTGACTTGAACGCATGTACCGGTTGTGGTGCTTGTGTAATTGCTTGTCATGCTGAAAACAACGTTCCTGTTGTTGGAAAATCAGAAGTTAGAAGAAGTCGTGATATGCACTGGTTGCGTATTGATAGATATTATTCCTCTGAAAGTACTTTTGAAGGGGATAACGAAAGAAAAGAAAATATCGCAGGTTTATCTAGTTCATTGTCTACATTTAATGAAATGGAAAAAGCGGGTGATAACCCACAAGTATCTTTTCAACCTGTAATGTGTCAACATTGTAATCATGCACCTTGTGAAACGGTTTGTCCAGTTGCTGCAACTTCTCACTCTCGTCAAGGTCAAAACCACATGGCTTATAACAGATGTGTTGGAACGCGTTATTGCGCTAACAACTGTCCGTATAAAGTGCGTCGTTTTAACTGGTTCTTGTACAACAAAAACAGTGAATTCGATTATCATATGAATGACGATTTAGGGCGTATGGTATTGAATCCTGATGTGAATGTTCGTTCTCGTGGAGTTATGGAAAAATGTTCCATGTGTATTCAAATGACACAAGCGACAATTTTGAAAGCAAAAAGAGAAGGAAGAGCAATCGTTGATGGAGAATTCCAAACGGCATGTTCAAATGCTTGTTCTACTGGAGCAATGAAATTTGGCGATGTAAATGATAAAGAAGCTGAAATAACTAAATTAGCTACTGACGAAAGAATGTATCATTTATTGGAGCATGTTGGAACAAAACCAAATGTGATTTATCACGTTAAAGTTAGAAATACCTAGTACAAAAAATAATTAATTAAGAATCAATATAAAGGATTATGTCGTCTCACTACGAAGCAACCATTAGAAAACCCTTAGTTATAGGTGATAAATCTTATCATGATGTAACTGTAGATGTAGCTGCACCTGTTGAAGGTAAAGCAAACAAACATTGGTGGATTGTATTTTCAATCGCATTAATAGCCTTCCTTTGGGGATTGTGCTGTATAATTTACACCGTATCTACAGGTATTGGAACATGGGGTTTAAATAAAACTGTAGGATGGGCTTGGGATATCACGAACTTTGTTTGGTGGGTTGGTATTGGTCACGCTGGAACACTTATTTCGGCGGTATTATTGCTTTTCCGTCAGCGTTGGAGAATGGCAATTAACCGTTCTGCAGAAGCAATGACAATTTTCTCGGTTATTCAAGCTGGTTTATTTCCAATCATTCACATGGGACGTCCTTGGTTAGCGTATTGGGTTTTGCCAATTCCGAATCAATTTGGTTCTCTTTGGGTTAACTTTAACTCGCCGTTGCTTTGGGATGTATTTGCAATTTCAACGTATCTTTCTGTTTCATTAGTATTCTGGTGGACTGGTTTATTGCCTGATTTTGCCATGTTACGCGATAGAGCTATTACTCCTTTTAATAAAAGAGTGTATTCTATATTAAGTTTTGGATGGAGCGGTAGAGCAAAAGACTGGCAGCGTTTTGAAGAAGTATCTTTGGTGCTTGCAGGTTTAGCGACTCCACTTGTACTTTCGGTACATACTATTGTATCAATGGATTTTGCTACCTCTGTTATTCCAGGATGGCACACCACAATTTTTCCTCCATACTTTGTTGCTGGAGCAGTTTTCTCTGGATTTGCAATGGTTAACACGTTGCTTATCATTATGAGAAAAGTATCTAACCTAGAGGCTTACATAACAGTTCAACATATTGAGTTGATGAATATTGTTATTATGATCACTGGTTCTATTGTGGGGGTTGCCTATATAACTGAATTATTTGTCGCATGGTATTCTGGTGTAGAATACGAACAATATGCGTTCTTAAACAGAGCTACCGGGCCTTACTGGTGGGCATATTGGTCGATGATGACATGTAATGTTTTTTCTCCACAATTCATGTGGTTCAAAAAATTAAGAACAAGTATCATGTTCTCGTTTATAATTTCGATAGTTGTAAATATTGGAATGTGGTTTGAGAGATTTGTAATTATCGTAACATCATTACATAGAGATTATTTACCATCTTCTTGGACAATGTTTTCACCTACATTTGTTGATATTGGAATTTTCATCGGAACAATCGGTTTCTTCTTTGTATTGTTCTTATTATATTCAAGAACATTTCCTGTAATTGCGCAAGCAGAGGTAAAAACAATTTTGAAAGGAACTGGAGATAATTACAAAAGAGAAAGAGAAGCAAATAAAGATTCACATCATGAGTAATAAAGTAATATACGCCATTTATAATGACGATGATATATTGATGGATGCGGTAAAAAAAACCAGAGCAGCTCATCATCATATTGAAGAAGTTTTTACTCCATTCCCGGTTCACGGTTTGGATAAAGCTATGGGAATTGCACCTACAAGATTAGCTATTTGTGCTTTTCTTTATGGTTGCGTTGGAATCTCGGTAGCAACAGCTATGATGAATTATATTATGATTCAAGATTGGCCGCAAGATATTGGTGGAAAGCCAAGTTTCAGTTATATTGAAAACATGCCCGCTTTCGTTCCAATTATGTTTGAACTTACGGTGTTTTTTGCAGCTCACTTAATGGTTATTACTTTTTATATGAGAAGTAAATTATGGCCTTTTAAAGAAGCAGAAAATCCAGATGTAAGAACTACAGATGACCATTTTTTAATGGAAGTTGCTGTAAATGATAATGAAGAAGAATTAGTTTCTTTTTTCCAAAGCACCGGAGCTGTAGAAGTTAAAGTAATAGAAAAGCATTAATTATAGATATGAAAAGCGTATATAAAATAACACTTTTATTTGGCATAACTATTTTAGTTTCATCTTGCCATAATAATGCGGCACCAAACTATCAGTATTTTCCAAATATGTATGAGTCAGTTGGGTATGAAACCTATTCTGAATCGAATGCATTTAAAAATGGTAAAGAAGGTCAACTTCCAGCTGAAGGAACCATTAACAGAGGATTTGAGCCTTTTGAATATGAAAATTCTACCGCAGGGTATGAGTTAGCAAAAGCAAATCTTAAATCTCCTTTAGATTCTCTAAGCAGAGATCCTGAAAAAGGCGCAGCCCTTTTTGAAATCTATTGTATTAGTTGCCATGGAGCTTCTGGAAACGGTAAAGGAAAGCTTGTAGAAAGAGAAAAATTTCTGGGCGTTCCTAGTTATAAAGATAGAGTTATCACTGAAGGAAGTATTTTTCATGTTATAACTTATGGTTTAAATTCAATGGGTTCACATGCTAACCAATTGAGTGCCCATGAACGTTGGTTAGTTACTGACTATGTTCTAAAACTAAAAAGCGAATTATAATTGTTGAACAAACTGATCGTAATAGATATGTATACATTTTCAAGTAAATTAAAAACTTTTTCCTTCATCTTAATGGCTGTAGGTCTTTTAGGAATTGGATATGGTTTTTTAACTGCACCTAAAGATATTCAAGAAGTTGAAAAACTTCTTGCGGCCGAAAGTCATGGTGGTCATGGTGAAGCTAAACATGAAGCGAAAACTGCTGCTGAATCTTCGCATGAAGCTGGTGCTGCCCACAGCGAAGTTTCCGAAGAGAAAAAAACAGAAGAATCTCATGAAGCAGTGGCTTTAACGGATGACACTACTGAGGTTGCTGAAGCACAACATGCTGAAGCAGTTCACGCTGAAGCAGCTGTTAAAAAAGAAGGTCATGATGTTAGTGAAGAAGCGGAACATACGGAGCATTTGAATCATGTTTTACACCAACTACAAAACAAACCTTGGTCTGCTTTATACGTTGCTTGTATTTTCTTTATGCTTGTTTCTCTTGGAGTATTAGTGTTTTATGCAATTCAACAAGTAGCTCAAGCTGGATGGTCTCCGGTATTATTCAGAGTTATGCAAGGTATAACATCGTATTTACCGGTTGGTTCTGTTATCTTTTTTGTGATTCTAATATTATGTGGTTTGCATTTCAATCATATTTTTATATGGTTAGATCCTGAAGTTGTAGCAAATGATAAATTAATTGCTAATAAAACTGGATATTTAAATTTTCCTTTTTGGATTATTAGAGCAGCTATATTTTTGACAGGTTGGAGTGTATATCAATATTTTTCAAGAAAAAACTGTTTGGCTCAAGATGAAGCAAATGATAACTCGTTTTACAAGAAAAACTTCAACATATCAGCTATGTTTTTAGTTTTCTTCATCGTGTCAGAGTCTATTATGTCTTGGGATTGGATTATGTCTATTGATCCTCACTGGTTTAGTACATTGTTTGGATGGTATGTTTTTGCAAGTTTCTTTGTAAGCGCCATTACAACTATTGCTTTGGTTACTTTATATTTGAAATCAAAAGGTGTTCTGGAACATGTCAATACGAGTCACATTCATGATTTAGCTAAATTCATGTTTGGTTTTAGTATTTTTTGGACTTATTTATGGTTCTCGCAATACATGTTGATTTGGTATGCTAATATCCCTGAAGAGGTAACGTATTTTATCACCAGAATTGAATTATATAATCTTCCATTTTTTGGTGCCGTAGTGATGAATTTTTTATTCCCGTTATTAATATTAATTAATACAGATTTCAAGAGAATTACTTGGGTACTGGTTATGGCAGGAATTGTAATACTGGCAGGTCATTATATTGATTTCTTTAATATGATTATGCCGGGAACTGTAGGAGATAGATGGTTTATCGGTATACCAGAAATAGCATCCGTTCTTTTCTTCTTAGGATTGTTTATTTACGTTGTTTTCACAGCGTTAACTAAAGCTCCTTTGTTAGCAAAAAGAAATCCTTTCATAGAGGAAAGTAAACATTTTCATTATTAATATTTAAAGAAAAAAACAGATGACAAGTTTGTTGGTAATTATAGTTTTAATTTTATTAGCTGTTGCTTTATGGCAATTGACTAAAATATTCGACCTGACACAAGTTGGATCCAATTCAGATAGAACAGAAGTAGCTACAGATAACGACAATAACGTTCAAGGTTATTTGATGTTTGGATTTTTGGCTTTCATTTATATTTTTTCAATTTACGGATTGTTTAAATGGGGACCTCTTGTTCTTCATACACCAGCCTCTGCACATGGTGGTGAAGTAGATAATTTAATGAATATTACATGGGTTCTTATTTTTATAGTTCAGGCTATAACGCAAGTATTGTTGCATTATTTTGCTTTCAAATACAGAGGGAAAAAAGATCAAAAAGCGCTTTATTTTGCAGATAATAATAAGTTAGAAGCTATTTGGAGTGTTATTCCGGCTGTTGTTTTGGCAGGATTGATTCTTTACGGTCTTTTCGCTTGGACCAATATTATGTTTGTTGATGAAGATGAGGATACAATAGTTATTGAATTGTATGCACAACAGTTCAACTGGAAGGCTAGATACTCAGGTAATGATAACGTATTAGGTAAGGCAAATGTAAGATTCATTGAAGGTGCAAATGCTGTAGGTGTTGATTTAGCTGATCCATATGCACAAGATGATATTGTAGTAACGGAATTGCATATTCCTAAAGGTAAAAAAATTCTTTTCAAAATGCGTTCTCAAGATGTTTTGCACTCAGCGTATATGCCTCACTTTAGAGCACAAATGAACTGTGTTCCTGGTATGGTTACACAATTTGCTTTTGAACCTATTTATACCACAGTAGAATATAGAGAATTACCATTTATGGTAGAAAAAGTAGCTAATATTAATGCTTTAAGATCTAAGAAAAGTATAGCATTAGTAGCTAAAGGCGAAACTGCTCTAGATCCTTATACGTTTGATTATTTATTGCTTTGTAATAAAATTTGTGGAGCATCTCATTATAACATGCAAATGAAAATAATTGTAGATACACCGGAAGACTATAAAGCATGGTTGACAGATAAAGCTACAATTGTAAGTGAAGTAAAAGCTGCTATGGCTGAACCTGCTGCTACAGACGGAGCACCTGGTGCAGATTCTACAAAAGCAAAAGATACTGCAGCAGTTGCCGTAGCGATGAAATAATTAATAAGAAAATTTTAAAGTAAACATATATGTCAGCAGAAGGTCACGATCACGCAATAGATCACGAACACGAACATCACCATAAAGACACTTTTATTACTAAATATATTTTTAGTATTGATCATAAAATGATTGCCAAACAATACCTAATTACGGGTATCATTATGGGAATTATTGGAGTAGGAATGTCTATGCTATTTAGAATGCAATTAGCATGGCCAGAAGAATCATTTAAAATTTTCAATATTTTACTTGGTGATAAATTTGCTCCAAACGGAGTAATGACAAATGATATTTATTTGGCATTGGTTACCATACACGGAACCATAATGGTTTTCTTTGTGTTAACGGCTGCTTTAAGTGGTACTTTTAGTAACTTATTAATACCGCTTCAGATTGGTGCACGCGATATGGCATCAGGTTTCATGAATATGGTATCATATTGGTTGTTCTTCCTGTCTAGTATAATCATGGTTAGTTCTCTTTTTGTTGAAGCTGGACCTGCATCTGCTGGATGGACTATTTATCCACCGTTGAGTGCATTGCCACAAGCTATTCCTGGTTCAGGTTTAGGGATGACATTATGGTTAGTTTCAATGGCTATTTTTATTGCATCTTCTTTGATGGGTTCCTTGAATTACGTTGTAACAGTAATTAATTTAAGAACAAAAGGAATGACTATGACTAGATTGCCTCTTACAATTTGGGCTTTCTTTGTAACAGCAATTATTGGTATTGTTTCTTTCCCTGTTCTTTTGTCTGCAGCCTTATTGTTGATTTTTGATAGAAGTTTCGGAACGTCATTCTTCTTGTCAGATATTTATATTGCTGGAGAAGTATTACATTATCAAGGTGGTTCACCAGTTTTGTTTGAACACTTATTTTGGTTCTTAGGACACCCTGAAGTTTATATCGTTTTATTACCTGCTTTGGGTATTACTTCGGAAGTTATTGCAACAAATTCTCGTAAACCAATTTTTGGTTACAGAGCGATGATTATGTCAATTTTGGCAATTGCTTTCTTATCAACAATTGTTTGGGGTCACCACATGTTTATATCGGGTATGAACCCGTTTCTAGGTTCTGTATTTACCTTTACTACATTATTGATTGCTATTCCTTCAGCTGTTAAAGCGTTTAATTACATCACAACACTTTGGAAAGGTAACTTGCAATTGAATCCGGCGATGTTGTTTTCAATTGGCTTAGTTTCTACCTTTATTACAGGGGGTTTAACAGGAATTATTCTTGGAGACAGTACTCTTGATATTAATGTACATGATACTTACTTCGTAGTCGCTCACTTTCACTTAGTAATGGGTATTTCTGCTCTTTACGGTATGTTTGCTGGTATTTACCACTGGTTCCCAAGAATGTTCGGAAGAATGTTAAACAAGAACCTTGGATATGTACACTTTTGGGTAACTGCAATCTGTGCTTATGGAGTTTTCTTCCCAATGCACTTTATAGGATTAGCTGGTTTACCAAGACGTTACTATACAAACACAAACTTTCCATTATTCGATGATTTACAAAATGTAAACGTTTTAATTACAACATTTGCATTAGTGGGAGGAGTTTTTCAATTGGTTTTTTTATACAACTTTTTTAGTAGTATTTTCTACGGTAAAAAATCGGTGATGAATCCATGGAAATCGAATACATTAGAATGGACAGCACCTGTTGAACACATACACGGTAACTGGCCAGGTGAAATTCCTCACGTACATCGTTGGCCTTATGACTACAGTAATCCAGCACACGATGTGGATTTTGTACCTCAAAACGTCCCAATGAAAGAAGGGGAAGAAGTTTTACACCATTAAAATATAAAGTAAAGCCTCTGCGAAAGTAGAGGCTTTTTTTGTGGCGTTTATTTTTTTGTTTCTCTTGTGATACATTTGTTCAGATCCCTTTTTTAATTTTTATGGCATTTAAAATTTAAAATTTATAATTCAGAATTGCTTTGCTATCTTTGTTACATGAATGAAAATTTAGACCCAACATCAAACAGTTACAATTCGGAGGAACTTGATCTTGAAAAAAAATTAAGACCGCTTTCTTTTGATGATTTTGCAGGACAAGACCAAATATTAGAAAACCTAAAAGTTTTTGTGCAAGCTGCAAACCAACGAAATGAAGCACTTGATCATACGCTATTTCATGGTCCTCCCGGTTTAGGAAAAACTACTTTAGCGAATATTCTGGCTAATGAACTTCAAGTTGGTATCAAAATTACTTCTGGGCCAGTTTTAGACAAGCCCGGGGATTTAGCAGGTTTATTGACTAATCTTGAAGAAAGGGACGTTTTGTTTATTGATGAAATTCATCGCTTAAGTCCAATAGTGGAAGAATATTTGTATTCTGCTATGGAGGATTTTAAAATTGATATTATGATTGAATCTGGACCAAATGCAAGAACAGTCCAAATCAATCTAAACCCCTTCACATTGATAGGAGCCACAACCCGTTCCGGTTTATTGACCGCTCCTATGAGAGCACGTTTTGGAATATCGTCCCGTTTACAGTATTATACCACAGAGCTGCTCACCACAATCGTGGAAAGAAGTGCTACCATATTTAAAATGCCAATCTCAATGGAAGCAGCCATAGAAATTGCTGGAAGAAGCCGCGGAACACCTCGTATCGCTAACGCATTGTTACGTCGTGTACGTGATTTTGCCCAGATAAAAGGGAACGGTACAATTGACATAGAAATTGCCCGCTACGCTTTAAAAGCGCTTAATGTTGACGCGCATGGTCTGGACGAAATGGATAATAAAATTTTAACCACCATTATCGATAAATTCAAAGGTGGACCGGTTGGTTTAACAACTTTGGCAACAGCCGTATCCGAAAGCAGCGAAACAATTGAGGAAGTCTATGAGCCGTTTTTGATTCAAGAAGGATTTATCATGAGAACCCCACGCGGTAGGGAAGTGACTGATAAAGCCTACAAGCATTTAGGGAAATTAAATACAAACATTCAAGGAGGTTTATTCTAATTTTTTAGGAGCTATTTCCTGCTATCCGCTATATCCGTGCAGAAAAAGCGTGGGATGCCGCTACTATCAGGGCTAGGGAATTCCATTTATTAACTTCTATTTTTTTAATCATAGACCACAAGGCTACATACACACAGTTTATCAAATCTGAAGCGCAGCGTCTCGGCTTTTTATCTTGTGGAATATCCAAAGCTGGCTTTTTAGAACAAGAGGCGCCACGTTTAGAAAACTGGTTAAAGACCAATAAAAACGGCCAAATGTCCTATATGGAAAACCATTTTGACAAGCGTCTAAATCCAACGTTACTGGTTGATGATGCCAAAAGTGTTGTTTCGCTGTTACTCAATTATTATCCTGAGCAACTTCAAAATTCAGATTCTTATAAAATTTCAAAATATGCGTATGGGCAGGATTATCATTTTGTAATTAAAGAAAAACTCAAAGAATTTTTATTCTCCATTCAATCAACAATAGGAGAAGTTTCTGGTCGTGCATTTGTAGACTCGGCACCAGTACTCGATAAAGCTTGGGCCTCCAAAAGTGGTTTAGGTTGGATTGGCAAAAACAGTAATTTACTGACGCAAAAGGTAGGTTCTTTTTATTTTATTGCTGAACTCATAATCGATTTAGATTTAGATTATGACAATTCTACAACGGATCATTGTGGTACTTGTACCGCTTGCATTGACGCTTGTCCTACGGAGGCCATAGTTGCGCCTTATGTAGTTGATGGCAGCAAATGCATCTCTTATTTCACGATTGAATTAAAAGAGAATATTCCTCAAGAAATGAAAGGAAAGTTTGCTGATTGGGCTTTTGGATGTGATGTGTGTCAGGATGTTTGTCCTTGGAATAAGTTTTCAAAAGCACATAGCGAACCTCTATTTAACCCAAATCCAGAATTACTTTCCATGTCAAAAAAGGATTGGATAGAAATTACCGAAGAAACATTTAAAGCAGTATTTAAAAATTCACCACTTAAAAGAGCTAAGTTTCAAGGAATAAAAAGAAATATTGATTTTATAGAATAACAGTATCTTAGAATTCAATTTGGTTGAATTTTATAGAAGATTCTCTAACGATAACATTAGTTTCTAATTCTATAGTTCTTGGAGTAAAAGGAATTCCTTCTTTATGACAATTCATTTCTTCCAGCAATAAGTTAAAAGATTCAATTCCCATTTGATGACTTGGCTGATTCACAGTACTTAATTTCGGTGTCAGCACTTGCGACATAAACCAATTACTAAACCCAATTACGGCTACTTGTTCTGGTACATTGATTTTATTTTCATTGAAATAGGCTAGTGTACCTACTGCAACCAAATCTGTAATTGCAAAAATACCATCTGTGTCAGGATGCTCATTAATAATTTGCTTTGCAAAATCTCTGCCTTCTTCAAAAGTTACGTTTTCACACGTATAGACTAATTTAGTGTCAAAAGGAATATTATTTTTTTCTAATGCTTTTTTGTAACCTATGTATCGGTCTATTGCGTTTTGAGGATTCAATGGGCCTCGAATATGTGCAATCTTCTTGCAGCCATTATCAATTAAGTGTTGGACTGCATTAAAGGCTGCTTTTTGGTCGTCAATTACTACTTTTGAGCATTTAGAAAGCTTGGCAATCTTGTCAAACATCACAAAAGGAATCTTTCTATTTATTACTTCTTTAATGTGATCGTCGTTGTTGGATTCATTGGATAGCGACATTATAATGCCGTCTACTCTCTTGTTTATAAGGAGTTCTACTTGTTTTTTTTCTAAAGCTAATGTTTCATTAGACTGTAAAATGATAACGAGATATCCATTTTTTTCAGCCTCGTTAATAATGGCATTTACCACATTCGAAAAAAAGTGATGTACTACTTCAGGGATAATTAAACCAATGGTTTTTGACTCTTTTGTTCTTAAATTTACGGCAAAACTATTAGGGGTATAATGTAGTTTTTGAGCAAGTTCAATTACCGCTTTCTTAGTTTTTTCACTAACATCCGGATAGTTTTTCAGTGCTTTTGAAACAGTAGTTATTGAAATTCCCAGTTTTGTTGCAATTTCTTTAAGAGTAATATCTTTCATGAATCGAATTTCTACGTATTTAATTTTAGGAAAATATTTTAGAAATGACTTCCTTTCAAGTCTTCATGTGTTTAGTTTATGTCTATAAAAAACGACTCCAACTTAAAATATTCTTTACCAAGATATTAATTTTTATCTTGTTTTTAGGTTTTTTATCAAAATAAACAAATTAATATTGATTCGTTAAATTTAATAAACAAGGGTTTGTGGTTCCTTTAAGGATTTAATTTTTTATGTTGATTCTCTTTCAATTAAGCGGGTTTCTAATTCAATGGACTGAAAAATTACGGGTAAGTTCTTCTTTTTCAGATTTATTTCATCAAATAAAATCGATGCTGATCTTCTTCCAATTTCAAAAGCAGGTTGGTCCATTGTTGAAAGTTTTGGTGATATAACGCTTGACATAAACCAATTACTGAAGCCTAAAACGGCAATTTGTTGTGGAATGGAAATTCCTGTTTCATTAAAGTATTTAATAATTCCAATAGCCACTAAATCGGTAACGGCAAAAATAGCATCGATTTCTGGATGTTCATCAATTACTTTTTTAGCATTTTCATAACCATCATCAAAATCAGTGTTATTATCACATACAAAAACAAGAGAGGAATTATAAGGAATACCGTTGTCTTCAAGTGCTTTTTTGTATCCTAAAAACCGATCAATAGCATTTTGAGGTAAATAAGACCCTCTGAAATGAGCTATTTTTTTGTATCCTCTTTTTATAAGATAGCTAACAGCATCGTAAGCTGCTTTTTTATCATTAATAGTTACTTTTGAGCAATTTACAAGCTTGGCAATTTTATCAAAAAGTACCAGCGGAGTATTGTGTGCAATAATCGATTTTAAATGTTCAAAATCCCCAGTTTCATTAGACAAGGACATTAAAATACCATCTACTCTTTTATTTAATAACAGATCAATTTGTTTTTTTTCAAACACTAATTTTTCATTGGATTGTAAAATAATAACCAAGTAATCCCTCTTCTCAGCCTCTTCAAGAATTCCTCTAATCACATTTGAAAAAAAATCGTGAACAAGCGTAGGGATTATCAGTCCGATAGTTTTAGATTCTTTTGTTCTAAGGTTGACTGCAAAACTGTTTGGAGTATAATTCAGTTTTTGAGCAAGTTCAATTACCGCTTTTTTTGTTTTTTCACTTACGTCTGAGTATCCTTTTAATGACTTTGAAACTGTTGTTATAGAAATCCCCAATTGAGCGGCAATTTCTTTGAGAGTGGGGTTGTTCATAGTTTATACTCTATTTGTCAAAGCCAAAAAAACTGCTTCCTGAAAACGAATTTACAATTTATTTATTGTAAATCAATTTTCAAAAAACAGTTTGTTTAGGATCTCCTTTTTTGAAGTATTTAATTTTTATTTGAGTTCAATTATTACCGCTTCGTATGGACGTAAAATATTCTTTTTTAGATTTTTGGTATTCGTATAATTGTCTAAAATAATTTTAGATTTAGTGATGGGAATCCCAATGTTGAAGGAAGATTTTTTATCTGAAAAATTCAATAAAATTAATATTTTTTTGCCTTCTAACTCTCTAATGTATGCAAATATATTCGGGTTTTCTCTGTCCAACAACGTATAGTTTCCATAGACAAGAACAGGTTCTTTTTTGCGTAATTGTACTAATGTTCTAAAATAGTTTAAGGCCGAATTTGGGTCTTTTTCCTGTGCTTCAGCATTTATTAAATTGTAATTTGGATTTACTTTCAACCAAGGTTTTCCAGTTGTAAATCCGGCATTTTTCGTTGAATCCCATTGAAAAGGTGTTCTTCCGTTTTCTCTTGAAGTTTGTTTTTGTCCTTCCAAAAACGCTTTCAAATCACCCCCTTTATTTTTTAATCCAATGTATTTATTGCGCGTATCCACATCGTGATAATCTTCTATGGAATCAAAGCGAATGTTAGTCATTCCTAATTCGTCACCGGAATAGTAATAAGGCGTTCCACGCATGGTCATTATAAATGTAGAGAGCATCTTTGAAGAGATTTCTCTGAATTTAGGAGTATCATTTCCAAATTTACTTACCATTCTGGGTTGGTCGTGATTGGCCAGAAAAATCGACAGCCATCCTTTATCTTTAAAAGTTTCGTCATACCTTGAAAAAATATCTTTGTATTTAACAAGACCAAAATTATTGATGTGCTTACCAATGTCGACACTTTCAAAATGATAGGCCATGTCTAATTCTTTTCGGTCTGGATCCACAAACAGCATTGCATCTTCGGGAGTACTTCCGGCACCTTCGGCAACGGTCATAATATCATATTTGCTAAAAACTTCCCGATTCATTTCCTGTAAATAATCATGTAAATGTGGGCCAACTCCGTAGTATTTTATGATGTTTTTCTCATATCCTTTTGGTAATTCGGGCCATGTAGTATCTTTTGAAGCAAACTGAAAAGCATCCATTCTAAAACCATCAATCCCTTTGTCAAGCCAAAAACGCATCATTTCATATATTTCTTGTCTTAGTTTTGGGTTTTCCCAATTTAAATCGGGCTGCTTTTGAGAAAAATAATGCAAATAATAAGCATCAGTTTGGGCGTCATATTTCCAGGCATCGCTATTCACATCAAAAAAACTCCATCGGTAAGGAGGTTTGCCTTTTTCGGCCGGCCACCAATGGTAGTAATCGCGGTATTTATTGTCTCTTGAACTTCTGGATTGTTTGAACCATTCGTGCTCATCGCTACTGTGATTTACGACTAGATCCATGATGAGTTTGATTCCGCGTTCATGCATTCCTTTTAGCAAAAGATCAAAGTCCTGCATAGTCCCAAAATCGGTCATGATTTCTCTGTAATTACTAATGTCATATCCGTTATCATCATTTGGAGAAGTATAAATCGGATTCAGCCAAACCGCATCGATTCCTAGGCTTTTTATGTAATCTAATTTTGAAATGATTCCTTTTAGATCCCCAACTCCATCGCCGTCACTGTCTTTGAAGCTTCGAGGATATACTTGGTACACAACGGCTTCTTTCCACCATTTGGCATCATTTTTTTGACTTGTTTTTACAAATTTGTTTTGAGCTGATATACTTTCAATAGAGAATAACGTAAGAGCAGAAAATAAACATAAAGAGAGAATAAGTTTCATGGTTGTTTGTATTAATATTTTTTTACTGTATTTTTTGTGAGTATTTTATGCCAGCACTATATGATTTATTGGTTTTATATTGGATTCATAAATGCATAGATTTCTTTACTGGATATTTTTGGATTTGCGCCTTCGTTCTTTGCTACAATTGCTCCTAAGGCACAAGCGAAATCAATTGCTTGTTGAGGATTGTTATCAATCAGCAACTCACTTAGCAATCCTGCTAAAAAGGAATCTCCGGAACCCACAGTATCAACAACATCAATTTTATAGCCACTATTGTAGTACATTTTTCCATTATAATACAAAACTGCGCCATGACTTCCTTTGGTTACACAAATGTGTTTTGTGTTAGTTTGTTCAGCAATAAAAAGTATGTTTTGTTCTAATGAATGGTAGGGAGAATTCATGAAAGCACTAATTTCATACAACTCGTCATCATTGAATTTTATAAAATCAGACTGCATCATTAAATTAATCAGTATTTCCTTGGTATAAAAAGGAGTACGTAAATTAACATCGAAAACTGCGTATTTGGCATAGTTTATTATTTCTAAAAGTGAGCCTTGCGAAACAGAATCTCGGCATACAAGACTCCCAAAAACAAGTGCATCCGCTTTTTTGACCCTGATTTCGTCTTCCGGAATACAAACAATTTTATCCCAGGCAACCGGGTAATTTATGGTGTATGAAGCAGAACCTTTTTCGTTTAATTGTACTATTACTTCTCCAGTATTAAAAATTTTGTCAACTTGAATCGAAGTAGTATTTACACCATTCATTCGAACATAATCTATCAATTCACGACCTATTGCATCGGTGCCAGCTCGACTGATTATATGAGTATTTACCCCGAGTGATGCTAGTCTTAGTGCTACATTCAATGGTGCGCCACCAATTTTTCTATGTGTTGGAAAAACATCAAATAATACTTCTCCAAAACAAACGATGCTGAGTTTTTCTTTTAAATTATTCATTGTTAACCATTTTGTGTTCCAATTCTTCTAACGATAAACCTTTGGTTTCTGGCATCATAAACAATACAAAAACCAATTGTAGCACCATCATAAAGGCAAAAAATGCAAAGATTGGCCAAGGATTTACTTTGAACAAGTCAATGACAACCGGTCCGGCCAAAGTAATTAATGCAGCAAAAATCCAGTGAATTCCTGTCCCAAAAGATTGTCCGTTAGCTCTAACATTATTTGGAAATATTTCTGAAATGAATACCCAAATTACGGCACCCTGTCCAATAGCATGAGAAGCTATAAACAACATGATTGATGTCATCAAAAGGATAGGACCCAGATTATTGTAAAAGGCAAGAGCAACCATGCCTAAACTTATAATGTAACCTAATGAGCCTATGATCATGAGCTGTTTTCGTCCTAAAACATCTATTAATCGCATTCCGGCAATGGTAAAAATTAAATTTGTTACTCCAATTAGGATAGAGTTCAGCAAGGATTCTTTTGAACCTAATCCTGCCATTTCCAATATTTCCGGGGCATAGTATAGAATAAAATTAATTCCTGATAGTTGGTTGAAAAAAGCCAGTAAAAAAGCTAAAATGATAGGGAGTTTGTATTTTTTTGAAAAGATAGATTCCTTTACAGAAGTCTCCATTAAATCTTTTTTGATTTCATGAAAATTTTCTAAAGCCTCTTGTTTACTGTAAATCATTTCAAGGACTTTCATCCCGGCTGCGTCATCTCTTTTTTTCAATATTAACCAGCGCGGACTATCCGGAATTTGTAAAACGATTAGACTGTAAATAAATGCAGGAAGCGCAACAATACCAATCATCCAACGCCAGTCATTTTCTCCACCAACACCTTCGAATAAATAATTGGAAAAGAAGGCAATCAAGATCCCGAATACAATATTAAACTGAAATAATGTTCCTAACTTCCCTCTGTTTTGTGGAGTGGAAATTTCTGAAATGTAAATAGGAGCTGCCACGGATGAAGCTCCAACACCAATACCGCCAATGAAACGGAAAAATGAAAACGTATAAGGATCTTGTGCAAATGCTGAACCTAAAGCCGATACTAAAAATAGGATTCCAATCCAGAACAATGTTTTCTTTCGACCCAATTTGTCACATGGAATCCCTCCTAACAAAGAACCCAATACGGTTCCCCATAAAGCCATTGACATGATAAAAATTCCATGAAATAATGGAGTGGTGTGCCATAATTCTTTGATGGGTAAATTGGCACCAGATATTACAACGGTATCAAAGCCAAATAAAAATCCCGCAACAGCTACAGTAAGGGACCAGTTTCGAACGTTATTCATTTTTTATAATTTATGGTTATTAGTTTTGGTTTTATAAATGTATGTATTGTTACCAGATTCCTTTAATTCTATGGACAGTAAGGTTTTTTATTTCTTGTTTCTCATTAGATTGGATGCTTAGTTTTGTATAGGGCTTGTTCGGGAAAATTTGTTCCGTAAAGCTATATACTCCTTCATTTAGGAAAATTTCTATAGAGGACCAATCTAAAATAATTTGGTAATCAATAGTTTCCGAAATGACATTTGGTGTTGCAGTTTTATGGATTTCTTTTCCAAAGTTTTGTTCGAAATTTACTATTCCGGAATGGCGTCTGTCTATCGAAAAGGTTTTTTGTGCAGCATCATAATTTACAACCAATGAATCATTTACTTCGTTAGAAAAAATCAGTTTTAAATTTTTTGAAGCGGCTTTAAACTTTATTTCAGATTGGTTGAAATTATCATAAGTAAAATTGATTTTTTGCTGTGGTTTAATACGCAACAAATCCTTTGAGAATTCTGAAACCAATTGTTTTTTGAATGGTTCAACAGGACTATTTTTTAGAACATAACTATTGTTTATTTTTACAAGAGAAAGTTCTCGAGGCAATGTCATGGCGCTTCTCCAGTTTTTTGTGGGTGTATTTCTGGCATACAGCCAATTGCTCATCCAGCCTAAAAATAGTCTCTTGTTGTCAGGTGTATTGTTATATGTAACTCCTGCATAATTATCGGTGCCGTTGTCAATCCATTTAATGTCTTTTTGGGTAGTTTTAAAACTTTTTCCATCAAAATCACCTACGAAATACTGTGTTCCGGAACCGCCATTTGGTGCGCCAGGATTGATACTGATCAGTAAAACCCATTTTTCTTCTTTGGAACCGGCAACTTTTAATTTGAAAATATCAGGGCATTCCCAAACACCGCCATGAGCACCTATTTTTTTGCCAAATTCACTTTCGAATTTCCAATTAATTAAATTTTCAGAGGTGTAAAATTGAGCATGATCTCCGGCTACTAATACCATATTCCAAAGATTAGTTTCACTGTTCCAAAAAACTTTAGGATCTCTGAAATCTTTTAAACCGGAATTTTTAACAATAGGATTTTTTTCATATTTCAACCAAGTCTCCCCTGCATCTAAGCTGTAAGCCAATCCTTGAGTTTGATAATCTGATCTGCCCGCTTTTTCGCCTGCCATATCGTGATACGTAAAAATCGCAACCATCGGCGGATTTTCTGTAGTTCCTAAACCGGAAGTATTATTTTGATCTACAACCGCACTTCCTGAAAATATCATTCCTAATTTATCAGGAAATAAAGCAATTTTTTTGTGTGTCCAATGAATTAAATCGGTGCTTGTGGCATGTCCCCAATGCATCGGTCCCCAAACAATATCATCAGGGTAATATTGGTAAAACAAATGATAAATTCCTTTATAGAAAACCATACCGTTAGGGTCATTCATCCATTTTTTTTCTGGAGAAAAATGAAATTGTGGTCTAAACGGTTCTTTGTATGTCTCTGTAGAATCAATTTTTATTTTTTCAGAAGAATTAATGGCAATGACTGTATTGGTTTCTTCTTTTTTACAAGAAAACATGAATAATGTGCTGCCAAATAAGAAGAAAATCGATAGAATGTTATTTGCGAACTTCATTAAAAAAAGAATTTATTATTATATTGTCTTCATAAAAATAGAATTCTATTTTTTAATTATTCAAAATAGTATCATTAAAAACGTTTTCGATATGTCGAAAACGTTTTCGATTTGTATTCCATGTACTATATGGAACTATTCAATTTTTTAATAAATAAATTATATAAGTTTGAAAATATTATTAAAAAATATAAATATGATTTCAACATTTAAGAGTCTAGTTTTCCTGCTTTTAACAAGTTCAATTGTTTTTGGACAAACTAAATCAGACGAATGGCATTTACGGGCAAATTCCAGAGAAAATTATTTTGGTGTAGCCATGGCAAATGGACAAATAGGAATTGTTACAGATGACACGCCTTTAAAAACGAAAGAAATTATTCTGAACGGAGTTTATGATGGTAGTCCTGAAAATGGAATTAGTAGAATTGTTAGAGGGATTGAGTTTTTGAATCTGCATTTGAATATAAACAATCAAGAAATCAAATCAGATAATATTGATAACTGGAGTCAAGTAGTTGCTATGAAAGAAGGAACAAGTACCACTTCATTTTCATTTAAAAATTTAGCAAATATCAATTATACGATTTTGGCTAATAGAGCGGTTCCTTTTTCAGCGATGGCGATTGTCGAAATTACTCCTATAAAGGATATCGAAATTACCGCTGCTAATTATATGGTAGTTCCTGATGAATTGAAAGAAGCGAAAAGTCAGTTTCGGGTTTTGAAAGACAATCAGTATTTAATGCCGGTTTTTGGGACAGTCGCTAAAACGTTAACTGGGAAATATACGGTTGCTGCTTCAACAACATTTCTTTTTGACGGGCAAGGAGAAACTTTGAAGCAAACCGGAAATGAAGTTGGTTTTACTAAAAAATTAATGAAGGGTAAAAAATACCGTTTTGCTGTTGCAGGAGGAATTTGCACTTCAAAAGATGTTACTGATCCTTTGAACGAATCCGAAAGACAGCCCATATATGCTTTACAGGAAGGAATTGATAAATTATTGAATCGTCATAAACAAGCTTGGGCCGAATTATGGAATACCGGTGATATTCAAATTGAAGGAGATCTTGATGCGCAACAACGCGTACGTTTTGCCTTGTTCAATTTGTATTCGTATATCCGTCCGGAAACCAGACAAAGTATTGCACCAATGGGATTATCCTCACAAGGATATAACGGACACATTTTTTGGGACACGGAGCTTTGGATGTATCCAACACTTTTGGCGTTACAGCCAGATATGGCGAAATCGTGTTTAGATTATCGTTCAGACCGTTTGCAAAAAGCAAAACAAAAAGCTTTTATTTATGGGTATAAAGGAGCGATGTATCCTTGGGAATCTGATGATACAGGGGAAGAGGCTACACCGACTTGGGCTTTGACCGGAATTTTTGAGCAACACATCACAGCAGATATTTCGATTGCATTTTGGAATTACTACAGTTATACACAAGATAAATCCTGGTTGAGAAAAGAATGGGCGGTTCTGAAAGAAACAGCAGATTTTTGGGTAAGTCGTGTAGTTAAAAACCAAGATGGAAGTTACTCCATTCTGAATGTTGTTGGTGCCGATGAATATGCGCAACACGTAGATGATAATGCTTTTACAAATGCATCAGCTATTGAGTCTTTGAAAAATACGATCAAAGCGGCAACAATTTTGAACGAACCGATCAATCCAAAATGGGCAGCAGTATCGGAGAAATTAGTTATTCACAGAGTGAATGGGATTACTCAAAATTATAAAGGGTATCAGGGCCAAATGATAAAACAAGCGGATGTGAATTTGTTAGCGTATCCTTTACATATAATCACAGACAAAGTTCAAATTGAAAAAGATTTGGAATACTACTCCGAGAAAATAGATAAAAAAGATGGTCCTGCGATGGCCTCTGGAGTTTTATCTGTTTTGTATGCACGATTAGGGGATAGAGAAAAAGCCTATAGTTATTTTGTGAAGTCCTATTTGCCAAATAGTCGTCCGCCTTTTGGTGTGTTTTCAGAATCAGCCAATAGTAACAATCCGTATTTTGCAACAGGCGCGGGAGCGATGCTTCAGGCGGTTATTTATGGTTTTGGCGGAGTGGAGCAAACGGATATGGGGTTGAAATACAATAAAGGATTGTTACCCAAACAATGGAAATCGTTAAAGATTATTGGAATTGGAGTTGACAATAAAACAATTGTTATTAAATAATTAAGTTAAAGATTTTTTTGCCACGAATGCATAATTCAATCTGTTTATAATGGATTTAATTGTTGTATTTGTGGCTTTTTTATTTCTATTTTTTTGGATTGTCATCAAAGAAGATTCTCAAACACTGGATGAGTTTGTTAAATAAACCCGTTGGGTGTAATTGCGTTTTTAACATATAGAAATAAAGAACTAAAATGTTGGAAGTCGTCTCACTTTTTTAAAGAAAATCATGCTGTGTGAATCCAAGAATTGTACTATTTGACTCTTTTTTTATGTTTCTATGTGGTTCAATTTTTTTATTTAAGATTATTTTTACATTTAAAATATTAAGGATTTTTCTGTTTAAAACATAATGTTAGTGTATCTAGATCTTAAAGTTAATGTGTTTTTTGATGCATGACAGTTTTTTTAGCGTTACGAAATGGTAAATTAAGCAGATGTAGTTTTTTTGGCCAAATGTTTAGAGGTATGTTTGTTTTGTCAAGTTAAAATTATTAATTTACAGCAAAAAATGATTTTACTTTAAATAATTCGCAATGTTCTTTCTTAATAATCATTATTTTTGATAAAAACGCAATGATTTTTCGCTATAAAAGCGAAAATAATACAATAATAGTTTTTTTAGTGCCATTTTTTTGTGTTTATTATAATTATAACACTAATTTTTTAAGGTATTAATTTTAAAATCGAAAACGTTTTCGGCGTAACGAAAACGTTATAGTTTAGTAAAATCTTAATATTATCATAAAATTATAATTATGTTTGAACTTAATATTTAAAACAAACCATTAAAACAAATTATTAACCAACTTATTTATTACGTATGAAAAATAGTCTAATTAAAGGCTTGATGGTGTTTCTAACGATGCTATGTACAAGTTTGACATATTCGCAAGATGTGTCTGGAACTGTATCTGATGCTAGCGGTCCGCTTCCAGGGGCTTCTATCTTAGTTAAAGGAACAACAAATGGAGCACAAACGGATTTTGATGGGAAATTTACTATCAAAAATGTTGGCTCAAACGCAGTTTTAGTTTTTAGTTACATTGGTCTTAAAAGTCAAGAGCTAAATGTAGCAGGGAAAAGCACCGTTAGTGTTGTATTACAAGAGGATTCAGCAGAACTGAAAGAAGTAATCGTCATTGGTTACGGAACAGTTAGAAAGAAAGACGCAACTGGAGCGGTAGACATGATTACTTCAGAAGATTTCGATAATGTTGCAGCAACGTCACCTGCGGAATTATTAAGAGGTAAAGTCTCAGGAGTTCAGGTAACACAATCTAGTGGAGAGCCTGGTGCAGGAGTTTCTATAAGAATTAGAGGTAATTCATCTATACGATCCGGGAATGGACCATTAATCGTTATTGATGGAGTTCCGCTTGACGGAGGAAATGTTTCTTCCGGAGGTTCTGAAATTGCTGATTTAGGGGCTTCTTCGGCTAAAAACCCATTAAATTTTGTGAATCAAAATGATATCGAGAGTATGAGTATTCTAAAGGATGCCTCTTCTACGGCTATTTATGGTTCTCGTGGTGCGAATGGTGTTATTGTTATCACAACTAAAAAGGGAAAATCAAAAATTCCTCAGCTAACGTACAATACATCTGTTAGTTTTAGTAAAATGTCAGGCGATTTTAAGTTGCTTAACGGTGATGAGTTTGTTGCTGCAGGTGGAGTGGATAGAGGATCAAGGTCTTACAATTGGGAAGATGCTATTTTGCGTGGTGGTTTCTCTAATAATCATGATATTGCATTCAGTAGTTCAACGGATAATTCAAATACCAGACTTTCATTTGGAGCCAATGTAACAGATGGAATTGTAAAAAATACGGGTATTGATAAATACACGGCGTCTTTTGCAAACACAAATGAATTTTTCAATAAAGCCTTGAAAGTTGAATCAAGATTGCTGTATGCTGCAATTAAAGACGAAACAACTTTGTTAAGTAATAATGCGGGTTACATAGGGAATTTAATTGGTACGGCACTTTACTGGAATCCAACTTTACCTATTTATCAAGCTAATGGCGATTATACTTTTGTTGGTAATGATTATTTGAATCCAGTAGAATTGTTAGATTCCTATAAAGATTATACCAACACGAATAAGATATTAGGAAACATTAACGCTACACTGAAAATTACGGATCATTTGAAATACCAAGTTTTATTTGGTATCGAAACGTCAACTTCAATAAGAAAAAGACAAATAGCTCCTACAATCGAAATTAATAGCCAAGATCTTGTGAAAAGTGATGCTGCTAATGGCGGTATTACAAAAAGAGGGTTTGCTGAAATTGCTGATTTAACTAAATTCAACAAAACATTAGAGCATACATTTACGTATACTAATGATTTTAGCGACAATTTATCCGTAAATGGTTTAGTGGGCTATTCCTATTATTCTTATGATGTAGATGGAAGTAGTGCAAGAGGTCATGGATATGTTCCAGAACAAACAAATTTGATAGACAATATTCAAGGCGGTATTCAAGCGGAATTTAGAGCTTCGTCTTTTAGAAATAAAACGGAATTACAATCGTATTTTGCCAGAGCTGAATTCGTTGTTTATAAAGATTTGATTCTTACTGGTACAGTTCGTGCTGACGGATCAACTAAATTAGGTGCTGATAATAAATGGGGTTACTTTCCTTCTGTAGGTGCAGCTTACAAATTGATAAGCAGTAAAGACGGGGCGGTAAACGACTTTAAAATTAGAGGAAATTATGGTATCACTGGAAATCAAGAATTTGCTGTGAATTCAGCGGTTTCTAAAGCAAATTACGGAAATGGTGGTTCGCCAAATACCATATCCGGAGCCAATAATTTATTGCGTTGGGAAACAACCACGTCCTATGGTATAGGTACTGATTTTACCTTCTTGAAAAATCGCTTAACAGGTTCATTGGATTATTTCAATAGAGATACTAAGGATTTAATTGCTCCTGTACCGCAAGCTACAGCGCAACCAGGACCAGGATCAAACAGAAGCGTTAACTTACCGGGGAATTTAATTAACAAAGGTTTTGAAGCTGCTTTGAGTTATAAAGTTATTGATACTGAGGACATGGCTTGGGATATTTCAGGAAATGTTGCTTTCTTAGACAATGAGATCAAAAATTTTGGTTCAGTATCGTTATTAGCAGGCGGAATAAATGGTCAAGGTTTGTCAGGTGCTAATGCTGAAATTATTAAAGATGGTTACCCATTATACACTTATTTCTTATACGATTTCCGTGGGTATGATGCAACGGGTAATTCTATCTATGCTGCAGCTGATGGATCTGATACCGGTTTAGGTAATGCTGACAAAAAATTATTAGACAAACAACCGTTACCAAAAATAAATTTAGGTTTTTCTACTAATTTTTCTTACAAAAGATTTGATGTAGGAGCTTCGTTTTATGGTGCTTTTGGTCATTATTTATATAATAACACGGCTAATGCTTATTTCTTTAAAGGAGCATTAATTGGAGGAAGAAACGTAACTCCAGAGGCAGCAGCTTCGCCTCAGGTTCAGTCTGACCCAAACTCACCATCAACAAAATACTTAGAAAGTGGTGATTTCTTAAGAATGGGGAATTTAACAGTAGGGTATACTTTTAAAGGCGATGTTTTAGAAAAATTAAAAATTAAATCAGCGCGTTTCTTTGTAAGTGGACAAAACTTGTTCGTTATCACTGGATATTCTGGATTTGACCCGGAAGTAGATACTGATAAAGCTTTAAATGGAGTACCTTCTGCAGGTATGGATTATTTATCCTATCCAAGAGAAAAAAGTATTGCTATTGGACTTAATGTAACATTTTAATTAACAAAAAATGAAAAGAATAAATATTATAAAAAGCATCTTTTTTATAGGTACAATTGCATTTGGTGTGAGTTGTACAAATTTAGAAGAAGAAGTATTAGATGGCTATGTCACTGCTGATGGCGCTGGTGGTAATGTAAATACAGGAAACTTTCTGCAATCTGCTTATGAAGGATTAAGAGGTTTTCAGGACCAAGACAAAATGTTTACCATGAACGAAATGTCTGGTGATGGATTGGTAGGTCCAACCAGAGGAGGCGACTGGGATGATAATGCTAAATGGAGACAATTTCACGTTCATACTTGGGGATCAGACAATGTGGAAATTAGAAATGCATGGAATGCCTTGTTGACAAATGTTTATAATTGTAATTTGGTGATCAATAACACTGCAACTGCTCAACAAAAAACGCAAGCTCGTTTTTTAAGAGCCTTCTATTATTACAACGTAATTGATTTATTTGGGCAAGCGCCTTATAGAGAAGTAGGGTCCCTTATTACTGAAAGTCCAAAATTCTGGTCTCGAAAGGAAGCTACTGCATTTGTTATTACGGAGTTAGAAGCTGTTTTGGCAGATTTGCAACCACGTGTTGCCAATGACGCAAGTATAGCAAATAAAGATGCATGTAATTTTTTATTAGCTAAATTGTATTTGAATAAAGCAGTTTTTAATGCGGATAACGCCTCAGGTCCTTATACTTTTGATGCTGCTGATATGAATAAAGTTATCACTCATGTTAATGCGATAAATAGTTCATTAGTATCAGAATACTGGAGTAATTTTGCACCAACAAACAACACATCCGGGGAAATTTTATTTTCTTCTAAAAATGTACTTGGTACAGGTGGAGGTATTCAGTCCAGATGGAGAATGAGTATGCACTACAATCAAACTCCAGATGGTTGGAATGGTTTTGCTACGGTAGCAGAATATTACAATAGATTTGATGCTGCGGATGATCGCAGACAACATACTTCATCATCGATCATCGCTAATTTTGGTAATCCTATTGGGTTTCAAGCTGGACAAATGTTCGCTCCGGGAGGAGTGACACCTTTGAAAGACAGAACTGGTAGACCATTGTTTTATACTGCTGCGGTTACCATGATCACAAGTGGAGCTACTTTAGAAACTGCGGGTATACGAACTCAGAAATATGAGCCAGACAATGCTAATTTAGGGAATCCTGCTAATGATTATGTTTTAATGCGTTATTCTGATGCCTTGCTGATGAAAGCTGAAGCGGCCTTAAGAGGTGGTACAGGTGGAGCAGCAACAGCTAAATCAATAATCGATCAAATAAAGGTTAGAGCTAAATTGACGCCAAGTTTAAGTGCAGCAACTTTAGATGCTGTGTACTTAGAAAGAGGTAAAGAATTATGGTATGAAGGCTGGAGAAGAAATGACATGATCCGTTTTGAGAAATTTTTAGCTCCAAGAGAGTTAAAACCAACTACTTCAGATGGTAAATACGCATTATACCCAATTCCAGCGGATGCATTGTTTAATCCTAATGTAGTTCAAAACCCTGGTTATTAAAGATTTTTTTACTATTAATTATTTTTTGAGTTAGTTTTAAAGAGGGTATTTATTACCCTCTTTATTTTATATCAATTTTATTCTTTTTTATTATCAATATTATATAAATTAGGCAATTCTAATCAGCTAAAATTACCTAACTAAATTCTACAATATAATATGTCAAATCGTTTTGTCTTATTACCACTTATTATTCTCTTTTTTTCCAATTGTTCCAAAGAAAACTCAGAAAATAAAGACACCTTATTCTCCAAATTAGATGCTTCAGAAACCGGAATTAATTTCCTTAATGAAGTGAAAAATGGCGCAGACATGAACATATTTAAATACAGAAACTTTTACAATGGCGGTGGTGTTGCTATTGGTGACATTAACAACGATGGTCTTTCGGATGTGTATTTTACTTCAAATCTCGGAACCAACAAACTCTACTTAAATAAAGGAAACTTTAAATTTGAAGATATTTCTAAAAAAGCCGGTGTTGAAGGAACCAAAACCTGGTCAACGGGTGTTGTAATGGTAGATTTAAATGCCGATGGTTTACTCGATATTTATGTATGTAATGCAGGAAATAGTTTGGGTGATCAACAAAAAAATGAACTTTTTATTAATAATGGCAATAATACTTTTACCGAAAAAGCAGATGAATATAATCTGGCAGACACTGGTATTACTACGCACGCTGCTTTTTTTGATTATGATAAAGATGGTGATTTAGATGTTTATATTTTAAACAATAGTTTTATTCCAGTAAGTAGTCTAAATTATTCCAATAAAAGAGACTTAAGGGATAAAGATTGGGATGTGGCCGAAATATTAAAAGGCGGAGGAGACAAATTAATGCGCAATGACAACGGAAAATTTGTTGACGTAAGTGAAGCGTCTGGTATTTATGGTAGCTTGATAGGCTTTGGTTTAGGAGTTACAGTAGGTGATGTAAACGGAGATTTGTATCCGGATATTTATATTTCCAATGATTTTTATGAAAGAGATTATTTATACATAAATAATAAAAACGGAACCTTTACCGAACAAATTCAGGGATGGACATCACACATCAGCCAGTCTTCAATGGGTGCTGATATGGCCGATGTAAACAATGACGGGAAAGCCGATATTTTTGTAACTGATATGTTACCGGAGCCGGACGAACGCTTAAAAACGACTACAAATTTTGAAAACTATGATTTATTTACAAGGAAAGTAAATCTAGATTTCTACTATCAATACATGCAAAATACATTGCAAATAAACAATGGTGACAATCAATTCCTTGAAGTAGCAAATCATGCCGGCGTTGCAAAAACAGATTGGAGTTGGGGTGCTTTATTATTTGATATGGATAATGATGGCTACAAAGATATTTATGTTTGTAACGGAATTTATAACGATTTAACCAATCAAGATTTTGTTGATTTTTTTGCCAATGAGTTTATGCAGAAAATGGTGGTTACCGGTAAAAAAGAAGAAATTCAAACCATTATCAGTAAAATGCCAAGCACTCCAATACCAAATTATGCCTTCAAGAATAATAAAAACCTGACCTTTAGTAATGAAGCTATGAAATGGGGATTAGATACTCCAAGTTTTTCTAATGGTGCTGCTTATGGAGATTTAGATAATGATGGGGATCTAGATTTGATTGTCAATAATGTCAATATGGAAGCATTTGTTTATCGAAATAATTCTGAAAAGAACAAAAATAATCATTTCATAAAAGTAAAACTAAAAGGCGAAGGGCAAAATAAATTTGCGGTAGGTAGCGTGGTGGAGTTGTTCTCAGGCAAAGAAATTCTCAGACAAGAATTAATTCCTTCCAGAGGATTTCAGTCTTCGATAGATTATGTGATGACTTTTGGTATTGGAACTAAAAAAATTGATTCATTACAAGTAATTTGGCCCAATGGAAAGTTTCAAATGATTAAAAAAGTGGTGAATAATACCACCGTGAATTTAAATATTGCAGCGGCTAAATTGGATTATGTTCCCAAAAATAAGGTACTTAAGCCTCTATTTGCCGAAAGGAAAGCGCCGTTTTTAGCCCACAAAGAAAATGATTACATCGATTTTGATCATGAAGGATTAATTTCTAAAATGCTTTCGCAAGAAGGACCTGCACTTGCAGTGGCTGATATTAACGGTGATGGAAATGAAGATGTATATATTGGCGGAGCCAAAGGGCAAGCCGGTAAAATATATTTAAATAAAGAGAATGGTAATTTTTTAATTACGGATCAAAAAGACTTAGATACAGATGCTACTTTTGAAGATACTGCAGCCAGTTTTTTTGATGCGGATAATGATGGAGATATCGATTTATTGGTGGGTTCAGGTGGAAATGAAAAATCAGATCAGGCGAATTATAAAAACCGTCTGTATTTGAATAACGGAAAAGGAGTTTTTGTGAAAAGCAAAACAAACATACCAACAACCAATAATAACGTCTCGGTAATTGCGCCAAATGATTTTGATAATGATGGTGATATTGATGTATTTATAGGAAGTAGAAGCGTTCCTGGTGTTTATGGAATTGATCCTAAGCATTTGTTATTGGAAAATGACGCAAAAGGAAATTTTACAAATGTAACGGATAAAAAAGCGTTCAAAATTAATTCGGTTGGAATGATAACCGATGCAATTTGGGAAGATATTGACAACGATTCCAGAAAAGATTTAATTTTAGTCGGGGATTGGACAGCGCCAATGATTTTCAAAAACAATGGACGAAGATTGGTAGAATTCAAATCGAATCTGACGAATTTTCATGGTTTTTGGAATGCAGTTAGCTGTGTAGATTTGAACAATGACGGTAAAAAAGATTTGATTCTGGGTAATAAAGGAACAAATACAAATTACAAAGCGACCAATACAAATCCGATGAAATTGTTTACCAATGATTTTGATAATAACGGAACCATTGAGCAAATAGCAACCAGATCAATTGAAGGCAGAGATTTACCAATAAATCTAAAACAGGAATTGGCCAAACAGATTCCTTCGATTAAGAAGAAAAATTTAAGCTATGCAGATTATTCCAAGAAAACATTTCAGGAATTATTTGCTAAAGAAGTAGTCGATAATTCGATTCAGAAGACAGTAAATTTTCAAGAAAGTGTAATTGCGATCAATAAAGGAAATGGTAAGTTTGAGATAAAAGCGCTTCCAAAAGAAGTCCAGTTTTCTTGTGTAAACACCATTAGTACTATGGATGTGAATAATGATGGAATTTTAGATTTAATCTTGGGTGGAAATCAATACGAATTCAAGCCACAATTCTCTCGACTGGATGCTAATTATGGCAGTGTGCTTTTAGGAAATAAAAATGGGACTTTCTCATGGGTGCCTTACAGTCAATCCGGTTTCTTTATAAAAGGAGAAGTGAAACAGGTGAGAATAATACAGGATAAGAATAAAACGGTTTCAATTATAGCTGTTGTAAATGATAATGCCCCTAAAATATTTAGACGACATGAATAATTTTTTCAAAATAGGATTTACTTCATTGCTGTTTATGAGTTGTTCCAAAAAAGAAGGACAACTCTTTGAGAAATTGTCTTCAACGGAAAGCAATATTACATTCAATAACCAATTATTAGAGTCCAAAAACATATCCATTTTAGATTACCTCTATTATTATAATGGTGGAGGTGTTTCCCTCGGCGATATCAATAATGATGGTTTGGTAGATATTTATTTTACTTCCAACCAAGGAAAAAATAAATTGTACTTAAATAAAGGAAAAAATAAGTTTGAGGATATTTCAGTAAAAGCAGGTGTAGAAAGTCAAAGTGACTGGAATGCTGGGACAGTTATGGCCGATGTAAATGGAGATGGTTATCTTGATATTTATGTTTGTGCAGTTGTTGGAATTAATGGTTTTGAGGGTCAAAATGAATTATTTATCAATAATAAGGACAATACATTTACTGAAAGTGCTGCTGAATACGGATTAGATCTTGATAATTACAGCTCTTCAGCCGCGTTTTTTGATTTTGATCTAGATGGAGATTTAGACATGTACTTATTAAATCATGCTGTTCACTCTGAATTATCTTTTGGAAATGCTGCTATTAGAAATAAAAGAAGTTATGAGTGTGGGGATAAGTTATTTCGCAATGATAACGGAAAATTTGTTGACGTAAGTGAGCAGGCAGGAATTTTTGGCGGTGCCAATGGCTATGGTTTAGGATTGGCAGTTTCTGATTTTAATTTAGATGGGTATCCGGATATTTATGTAGGCAATGATTTTCACGAAGATGATTATTACTATCTAAATAATGGTGATGGAACTTTTACGGAAAGTTTGAAACAGTATTTTGGTCACACCAGCCGATTCTCTATGGGAGTTGATGTTGCTGATGTTAATCATGATGGTTTTCCAGATATTCTAAGTTTAGACATGCTACCAGAAGACGAAAAAGTGTTGAAATCATCATTAGGTGATGACAATACTCAAATGTTAAAAATGAGAACCGAAAAACTAGGCTATCATTATCAGTATTCCAGAAATACGTTGCAGTTAAATCAAGCAGGAGTGCATTTTACAGAAACGGCGCTATTGAGCGGCGTTGCTGCGACTGATTGGAGTTGGAGTACTTTATTTGGTGATTATGATCAAGATGGAGAGCAGGATATTTTTGTTGCTAACGGAATTCCAAAGCGTCCTAACGATTTAGATTACGTGAAATATTATTCAAATGATCAAATAAAAAGTAAAATAAGTACGACCAAGTTATTGGATAAAGAAGCGTTGAAGCGAATGCCAAAGGGAAATGTGACCAATTATGTTTTTCAGGGAGCAGCTGATTTACAGTTTAAAAACCGGTCGAGTGATTGGATAGAAAATGATTCTATAATTTCAAATGGTAGCGGTTATGCTGATATTGATAATGACGGAGATTTAGATGTAATTACCAATAATACCAATGCAATTGCATCTCTTTATATCAATAAAACGGATGCCAAATCAAACTATTTAAAATTGAAATTGCGGTTTACCGGAAAAAACACTTTTGGGATTGGAGCTAAAGTAATTTCTTATTCCAAAGGGAAAAAGCAATTTAAGGAACTGCAAACCACCAGAGGATTTCAGTCTTCATCTGAACCTATTATTCATTTTGGTTATGGAAAAGCAACTAAGGTAGATTCGTTAGTGGTGATTTGGCCGGATAAAACCTATCAGACCGTAAAGAATGTTAAAACATGTCAAACGCTTACCATAAAAGCCAATCAGAATAGAAAGATTTTTGATTATAAAAAATTACATCCGACAGTTCTGCCAATTTTCAAAAAAGTAGAGACTGGTTTGGGTATTGACTTTATGCATCAGGAAAATGATTTTATTGATATTTTGTCCCAAAAATTAATTCCTTACCAACGCACTGATCGTGGTGCAGCAACGGCGGTTGGAGATTTGAATGGAGATGGAAAGGACGATATTTTCTTTGGAGCTTCGAAAGATAAAAAAGCATCAATTTATATTCAGAATCCAAATGGATTTGTCAAAAAAGGATTTGCTGCAATCGAAAAAGATTCTGTTTTTGAAGATGCTTCCGTTGTCATAGGCGATTTCAATAATGATAAAACAAATGATTTGTATGTCGCTTCCGGAGGCGGTGAAAACGCCTCTAATTTGCAAGACCGTTTGTATGTAAACAAAAATAATCAATATATAGATGCGGTTTTGCCTAAGCTGGCTCAAAATGCATCGGTTGTGAAGACTTTTGATTATGATAATGACGGAGATTTAGATATTTTTGTGGGTAATAATTCTATCAATAATAGATTTGGAAGCATGCCGGATTGCTATTTATTGAACAACAATAAAGGAATATTCACTATTGTTCAAAATAAGACTTTTGAGAAAATCGGAATGGTTACGGATGCTGTTTTTGCAGATTTTAATAAAGATGGAAAGATAGATTTAATTGTAGTGGGGGAATGGATGAAACCTACTTTTATTGCTAATAAAAACGGAAAATTTACGGATGTAACCGCAACGGTTTTTCCAGAAAAAAGCAATGGACTATGGCAATCAGTACTTTCTTTTGATATTGATCATGATGGTGATGAAGATTATTTGCTAGGAAACTGGGGAATGAATTCTAAATTTAAAGCTTCACAGGATTTTCCAATGAAAATGTATTATGATGATTTTGATACCAACGGCTCTTTTGAAACCATTGTTGCAATAGAAAAGAAAGGACAATATTTTACCACAATGGGGCTCGACGAATTAGCAGAACAATTCAGCGGAATGCTAAAAAAGAAATTCAATAGTTATAAATCTTTCGCAGGGAAAACACTTGAAGAAGTTTTTGATCCAAAAATGCTGGAAAAAGGAAAATTGTTTGAAGTTCATAATTTGAAATCTGGTTATTTAAGGAATGATAAAGGAAAGTTTACTTTTGTCCCTTTTTCGAATAAAATGCAAGTCGCGCCAATTACCAGTTTTCTGAAATCTAATTTTGATTCAGATGCGAAAGAAGAAGTTTTTGCGGCAGGAAATTATTTTGGGGTTTCTCCGTATCATAGTAGATTTGATGGGTTTTCAGGCGCATTGATCAAAAATGATAAAACTATATTTTTAGGCAATCAAATAGGAATTGATTTGACTCAAAAGGCAGTTAGACATTTGGATATTGTCAATTTCAATGGAAAGAAATATATGCTGATTACTATCAATAATAAAAAGGCAGAATTGTATGAAATGCCTGCAGCTAAAAAATAATTTAATGACAAATAAAATAATTAAACCCAATACCATGAACGCTAAGATTTATCTTTTAGGATTTGTGATGCTTTTTTTAACTTCATGTAAAAAAGAGACTCCAATTAAAGTGACATCAGATGATTTCTGTGCGGCAGTTGATACGGTAACAGGAATTATGGTACATGACATCTTTTCGCCTCCAGTTGCGAGTAGAATTTATGTTTATCCTAATGTTGCCGCTTATGAGATTATGGCACAAAACAACACTAAATATGAAAGCTTACAAGGACAGTTAAAAGGATTAGATTCTATACCTAAACTGGATCCGAAAAGTGGAGTGAATAAAAATTTAGCCGCACTTATTGCCCATATTGAAGTGAGTAAACAGTTGATTTTTTCTGAGGAAGCTCTGGAAAAATACAGAGATAGTTTGTATGAAAAATGGGGTTCCGAAAATCAAAAAGAATTTGATGTGTCTAAAGAATACGCCTTAAAAGTGGTGGACAGAATCAAAATGTGGATGGGGAAAGACAATTATAAGCAAACTCGGACTTTTTCTAAATTTTCAGTTCATGCAGATCAAGCTGGAAGATGGCAGCCAACTCCGCCATCTTATATGGATGGTGTGGAACCGCATTGGGGCGAAATAAGAACTTTAGTTATGGATTCGGCATCTCAATTTAAACCCATTGCACCTTATCCATTTTCTACGGATAAAAATTCTGCTTTTTATAAAGATGCCAAAGAGACGTATGATTTAGGAAATTTGATTTCTGAAAAATTAATTGAAGTGGAGAAAAATCAAACCAAACCAATTCCTGAAGAATCAGCGATTGCTTCGTTTTGGGATTGTAATCCGTATGCTACAGTGATACAGGGGCACATGATGTTTGCAAAGAAGAAAAATACACCAGATGCACACTGGATTAACATTACTAAAATAGCTTTAAAAAAATCAAAATCAGATTTTGAGACTACAGTTTTTGCATATACTAAAACATCTCTTGGAATTTTTGAAAGTTTCATCAGTTGTTGGGATGAAAAGTACAGAAGTAATGTTGTGCGTCCTGAAACATATATTAATCAAAATATAGATGAAAACTGGAGGCCACAATTACAAACACCACCTTTTCCGGAATATGTAAGCGGACATTCTGTTGTTTCTTCGTGTTCAGCAATAATTCTAACCTCTATTTTTGGGGATAATTTTAGTTATATCGATGATTCCGAAGTTTCTTTCGGGTTGCCTAAAAGACCTTTTACATCCTTTAAACAAGCTGCTGCGGAAGCCTCAATTAGTAGGCTATACGGCGGAATTCATTATAGAGCGGCTATTGAAAATGGCATAGTACAGGGCAATAATATTGGAGATTATATCAATAATAAATTAAAGATGAATAAATAATAATGAGAGTCAGAAAAAAAATTATAATAGGATTTAGTGTTTTGCTTTCATTATTTCTAATTTGGTATCTTTTCGTTAAGGAAACAGATTATTGTATTTCGTTTAAAGTAAATGCAGCTACAGGAACTGTTTTTCAAGGGATTCAGGAATGGACTACTGCACAGGTTTTAAAGGAATCTGAAAGGTATGTGATTATAGAGAAAAGGAACTTTGACTTTGTCAAACAAGAAATGACAAAAAAAGATGTTCAAATGGAATACACTTGGGACATTGTTTCTATAAATGATTCGGTGACAAAAGTGAATGTTGGGATTAAGGATTTGAAGCATAGTCTGTATAATAAAATAACGGTGCCATTTTTTAATACTAAGTTCAAACAAGAGCAAATAAAAAAAATAACTGATTTTAAGAAAGGATTGAGCGACCATTTGAAAAATTTTAAAGTGAAAATTGAAGGTGAAGGGGTTTCAGAGGAAACATTTGTAGCGTATATTAATTTGAAAAGTGTTTTACAGGAAAAAGGCCAAACTATGATTGCAAACGATGCGATCATTACTGGTTTTCTATTTGAAAATGAAATAAAAATAATAGGACGACCTTACTTAGAAATTATAAATTGGGATCTTGATAAAGAAACAATCGATTTTAATTATTGTTTTCCAGTTGACAAGCCCACAAAGAGTGTTGTAAATAATGCTGTGAAATTCAAAACTTTACCTGCTGTCAAAGGATTAAAAGCTACTTATTATGGGAATTTCAGAACCTCAGACAGAGCTTGGTTTGCCTTAATGGATTACGCAAAAGAGCATAATCTTAAATTGGAAAATAAAGTTTTGGAACATTTTTTGTCGAATCCCTTTAATGGAGGCGAGGAGCTACAATGGGAGACTAAAATAATTATTCCATTTACTTCAAAATAAGAGCAAATTTTTTAGGTGATTTAAATTATCGAAAACGTTTTCGGGTCTTCCGAAAACGTTTTTGTTTTCATTCTGTATTTAATTGGCAATTTTAAAATTAATTTTAGAAAAAATTAACAAATTGACCACCTAGAATGAATTTAAAAGTAAAATTGAGCTTTTGGCAGATAATCAATATGAATGTTGGTTTTTTTGGTATACAATACAGCTTTGGCTTGCAACAAAGTGCCGTAAATCCTATTTATGATTTTTTACATGCAAGTCCGGATCAAATTCCCATACTAAATCTTGCGGGACCTTTAACCGGTTTATTGATTCAACCTATCATTGGTGCGATGAGCGATAAAACTTGGCATCCAAGATGGGGAAGGCGTAAACCTTACTTTTTTATCGGCGCCATAGTTTGTAGTATCGCTTTATTCTTGTTCCCATTTAGCAGTTCTTTATGGATGGCTGCCGGTTTGCTTTGGATTCTAGATGTTGGTAATAACACCGCAATGGAACCTTATCGCGCATTTATTGCTGATACATTAGACGAAGAACAACAGCCCACAGGTTTTCAGGCTCAAAGCTTTTTTACTGGCTTCGGTCAGTTTCTATCCTATATTTCACTATTTCTATTTCCACTTGTTTTTGTGGGTTATACAGGAGCTTTACCAACTTGGATTTATGCGTCCTTTTTTCTCGGAGCGATACTCTCCATAACGTCCATTTGGTGGAGTATGAATAGAACAAAAGAAATCCCGCCAACAGCAGAAGAAATAGCCATTTTAAAATCAGAACCATTAAAATTTTTCTCTCCTTTTATAGATATTTATAAAGCCGTTCTAGAAATGCCCATGGTGATGTGGCAACTATTTTTGGTTTATTTGTTTCAGTGGTATGCGATGATGTGTTATTGGCAAAATAATTCAAAAAGTATTGCATTATCAGTATGGAATGTTACACCCAAGAATCCAGTTGGCTATGAAAAGGCGGTCGAATGGAATGGATTAATTGGCGCTTTTGGATTTATAGTTACGTTTTCAATAGCTTTTTATTTGGCTGTATTAGCTAAAAAATACGGTGCAAAAACGATTCATTTTGTTTGCCTATTATTAGGAGCAATTTCTTTACTTTTTTTTCCAATGGTACAAAATCAATATGTATTTTTTGCGGTGATTATTGGTTACGGAATTGCTTGGGCAAGTATGATGGGGATTCCCTATTTGATGGTTGTTGCTGTTATTCCAAAAGAGCGTTACGGGGTTTATATGGGGATTATTAATATGATGATTGTTATTCCAATGATTATCCAAAACCTATCTTTTGGATATATTTTAAAGAATTTTTTAGATAATGACCCGCGTCAAGCGATTAGTTTTGCTGGAGTATTGTTAGTCATTGCTGCGCTGTGTACATTATTAATAAAAATAAAAAAAACGAAATAAAGTGGATAATACAATAAATAATATTAGCGATAAAATAGATATCCTTTGTGTTGGTGAAGTACTTGTAGATTTTATTGGTCATCAAGAAGAGGTGCTTATTAATGAGACTAGAGATTATCATAGGTATTTAGGAGGCTCACCGACTAACGTTGCTATGAATTCAACACGATTAGGATTGAATACTATAATGGTTGCAACGGTAGGGAACGATGGTTTTGGTTCCTATATTTCGGAACGGTTAGCGAGTGTTGGTGTGAATACAAACCACCTTAAAGTTCTGGATAATAAATCAACGAGTGTTATTTTTGTTTCAAGGTCTCAGGGAACGCCAGATTTCATTCCGTATCGTTCCGCAGATTGTTGTATTGATGAGGAACAAATTTCAACGGAAATACTATCCAATACGAAGATTTTCCATACCACTTGTTTCGCATTAAGTAAAAATCCTGCACAAAAGACGATCTTAAAGAAAGCACAAGAAGCTTACGATTTAGGATGTAAGCTAAGTATTGATGTCAACTATGCAAGAAAGCTATGGAAAAGTAGAAAGAAGGCTTTTAAAGTGATCAATGCGTACTGTAAGTTCAATCCATTGATAAAAATTAGCGAGGATGACATGTTGCGTCTTTTTGAAAAAGAGCTTCCACATGAAGAGATCTTTGAGTTTTTTCACGATCAGGGAGTAGATACCGTTTGCTTAACATTAGGAAGCAAAGGGGTGAAATTATCTCAAAAAGGAAAAGATATTATAGAAATGCCAGCAATAAAAATTGACAAAGTTATGGACTCTACGGGAGCAGGAGATGCTTTTTGGTCCGGATTTTTATTCGCTTACATTAAGGAAAAATCAATTCATGAATGTTTGGACATCGCTTTAAAATTAGCGGCTTTGAAATTGCAAAATGTAGGACGATTGCCGGATAACATCAATATCCTTTCTAAACTTTTATAAAATACGATGCAAGAAAATAATAAAAAGATCAGTAATGGGGTTATGCTCAATATTTATCCAGATAGTATTGGAGAAAAATTTAGTGATACTATAGCCATGCTTAAAATGGAAGAGTTTAAAGATGTGTTTTCTTTACTATACGTTTTACCTACCTTTTTTAATAGTGATTTAGACAGAGGTTTTTCTATTATTGATTATGATATAAATAAAGATTTAGTAGACCCAAAAGATTTAAAGGTCTTGAATGAGCTCCAGATAAAACTGAAATTTGATATCGTATTAAATCATCTTTCTGTAGCTTCCCCTCAGTTTAAAGACATACTACAATACGGTAATGAATCAAAATTTAAAGATTTTTTTATCAATTGGAACGAATTCTGGGAGGGAAACGGGGTAATGAATGAAGATGGAATTATAATTCCAAAACCAGAGTTTCTCAATAAATTGTTCATGAGAAAGTCGGGTTTGCCCGTATTGAAAGTACGTTTTCCGGATGGTACGGAACAGCCTTATTGGAATACTTTTTATCAGCAAATAACTTACAATCCGATTGCTGTAGCAGATTTACAAACTGTAAAAAGACTAACAGAAGTGCAAAGTCTATTTATTGTTTCCATAATTAATACAGCAATTAATTATAATCAAGATTTCACGACCATTGATTTTGAAGATTGTACTCCTTCGAAATCTGAAATTTTACAAATTGTTGAACAAAAACGTTCCTATTTAGGACAAATGGATGTCAATGGTGAATCCCCTTTAGTATGGGATTTTTATGAGGAAACACTAAAGAAATTAAACGGTTATGGTTGTAATATCCTTCGATTAGACGCTTTTGCCTATTTGCACAAACAAGTAGGGGAATCTAATTTTTTTAATAAACAGGGGACTTGGGAATATTTAGCGCGTATCAAGAAAATAGCACAACAAAATAATTTGATGCTATTGCCAGAAATTCACGCAGAATATGGTTTGCATTTACATGATGAGGTAGCCAATGAAGGATATTATATCTATGACTTTTTCTTGCCGGGTTTAACGATACATACTATCGAAAATAAAACGAGTAAAGCATTATTGAGTTGGGCTAAGGAAATTATTGCCAAAGGATATAAAACAGTAAACATGCTTGGTTGCCATGATGGCATACCTGTTTTGGACTTGAAAGGCAAGGAAGTAAATGGGGTTTATAATAAAGGTTTGTTAGAAGATACCGAGATTGAAAGTATCATGAATAAAATCATGGAACGTGGCGGTCGGGTAAAGAATCTTTACGATCCTTCCGGGAATAAAATTTCTTATTATCAAATAAATGCAACCTTTTTTAGTGCATTAGGGGAAGACGAACAAAAGCTACTTCTTGCAAGAGTCATTCAAATGTTTATGCCTGGTATACCGCAGGTTTGGTATTTGGATATTTTTGCCGGTAAAAATAATTATCAAGCAGCAGATAATGGAGGTAGTGCAGGTCATAAAGAAATTAATCGCACCACATTGACAATATCGGATATTGAGCAGGGATTGAAAACAGGAGTTGTTAGTAAACAGCTAGACCTAATTCGGTTAAGAAATACTTCAAATGCATTTTCAGGTCAAGTAGAAATCAATGATACTGTAGATGATATTATAGATATCAAATGGGTAAATGGTACTACAGTTGCGCACCTAAAAGCAAATCTTCAAACCAATGGGTTTACCATTGACCATACTGAAAATGGACAGACAAGCACGATGAGTTTTTAAATTTCATATCGTGTCAAAATTAAGATTGTCATATTTGAAGGGATTGAAAACAATAATTATATAATTAATTAAGAAATAAAACATGAAAAAAAGCACTATAAAATTAGCCATGTATCTCAATTACTTTGTATTTGCAATTCTGCTGAACAGCGTAGGAATTGTGATATTAAAGGCTCAAAAAAATTATGGTGTAGATGAATTACAAGCCAGCGTTCTGGAAGCTTTCAAAGATTTGCCTATCGCCATAGTTTCTTTTTTAATCGCTTCATTTTTACCCAGAATAGGCTACAAGCGCGCCATGCTTATTGGTTTGGCTTTGGTTTCAGTAGCGTGCGTTAGTATGTATTTTGGAAATTCTTTTGGAACAGCAAAATTACTTTTTGCTACCGTTGGCGTTTCGTTTGCGTTGATAAAAGTATCGGTGTATTCGCTTATTGGAACCATAACCGAGAATCAACAGGAACACAATAGTTTGATGAGCAGTATTGAAGGCGTTTTTATGATAGGGATTGCATTGGCATATTTCTTGTTTCCTGCTTTTAATTCGGATGTGAATCCAGATGCTTGGCTGAATGTTTATTGGTTATTGGCGGGGATTTCATTACTATCTTTTGGTTTTTTATTTTTTACCAAATTCGAAAATCAAACTGAAATTCCGGGTGTTAATTTAGCCGATGATTTCAAAGAAATGTTCAAATTATTCGCGAAACTGTTAACCATTGTTTTTGTAATCAGTGCGTTCTTGTTTGTAATGATTGAGCAGGGAATCATGTCTTGGTTGCCTACTTTCAATAGCAAAGTATTGCATCTTCCGGAGAATATTAGTATTATGATGGCGAGTATTTTGGCCATTTCATTAGCTGTGGGAAGACTAGTGGCTGGTGTTATTACTAAAAAAGTCAATTGGATTTGGGTACTTAGTTGCTGTATTGTAGCAGCAATGCTTATTGTAATTTTCGTACTTCCTAAAGCTGTTGGATTAGATGTCAAAGAGATCAATTCCCTTGGTGATATTCCCTTGATAGGATTTGCATTTCCATTAGTAGGACTTTTTATTGCACCTATTTATCCACTTTTAAATTCTGTGGTATTAAGTGCTTTGCCTAAAAAACTCCACAGTTCCATGACTGGTTTAATTGTCGTTTTCTCTGCGCTTGGCGGCACTTTGGGTTCTAGAGTTATTGGTTATTTATTTAAAAACGAAGGCCCGGAAAATGCATTTTATTATACTTTAATTCCAATGGCGCTCTTACTCGTTTCTTTCTTTATTTTAAAAAAACTTACTACTAAACAATGAAATTCGTACTCAACATAGACAAAGTATTCCAGGAACTATTGCTTCAAGAGGATACAGATCAGGATAAAAAAATAACGAAAGACGACAATGGCCCTAAAAAATTTGTTTTGGTTGACGAAATTACCAAACAAGAAGAAGTTATTGTAGGGACGTATCATTTGTCCAATTTATTGCAGGAATTAGCGCAGCTCAAGAATACGAATTCTGCATTGGGAGAAGTTGATTTGAGTCGCATTCAAGAGAATCCAGTACACCGAATTTCGAGGAAAATTAGAGAAGACTATTGGAATGAATTGACCAGAACTATAGATAGAAAAGGGTTAGAGCAAATTCTTAAGGACGAGAAAACGAACAATGAGGTTCCTACGCTTTATGTTTCGGCAAAAGACAAGCAAGGTGTTGCCTATTTTCAGGAATTAGAAAAAGAACTTCAGAATTTTAAAGTAGGGATTTTGCCCGAAAATTTTTCGATGGAATATGTGGAAACTTTAAATACTAAACCAGGTATTCTGGCTTTAGCTTTAGAGCAAAAAATATACAGTTTACAAGGAGTACCTTTTGTGGTTCCCGGCGGAAGATTCAACGAAATGTACGGATGGGATAGCTATTTTATTGGTGTTGGTTTAATTATTGACAATCAATTGGGAAAAGCAATGTCTATTGCCGAAAACTTTAAATATCAAATCATACATTACGGTAAGATTCTAAATGCGAATAGAAGTTATTACTTAACAAGAACGCAGCCTCCATTGTATTCTTCATTGTTAATCGCAATTGTAAAAAAGAAAGTGCCCAGTTTAGAATGGTTGAGAAGTCATTTAGAAACAGTAATCTTGGAATACAATTCCGTTTGGATGGTTCAGGGAAAACGATTGACACCAACAGGTTTAAATCGATATAAAGCGGACGGGGTAGGAATGCCATTTGAAGTGGAACCTGGTCATTTTGATGATATTTTAGAGCCGTATGCTAAAAAATACAATTTGCCAATTCGAGAGTTTGAAAAACAATATTTAAACCGAACTCTTGTTGATGCTGATCTTGATATGTATTTCGTTCATGACCGTAGCTTGAGAGAAAGTGGCCATGATACAACCGATAGGCTTATAAATACGTGTGCCAATTTAAACTCGGTAGATATAAATAGTTTTCTTTATAAATACGAAAAAGATGTCGCTTACCTAATAGCAACCTATTTCGGGAACACTTTCCAAGTTGGTGATGTAGCTCATACTTCAGAAGAATGGGAGCAAAAAGCGCTTTTCCGTAAAGATAAAATGAATGAATTGTGCTGGAACGAAAAAGCAAGCATGTATTTTGATTATGATTTTGTGAATCAAGAGCAATTTCCATTTGAAGCGGCGACAACATTTTTCCCTTTGTGGGCTGGGTTGTGTGATGAAAATCAGGCTAAAAAATTAGTTGAAGTAGCCTTGCCACAATTTGTAAAAACAGGAGGAATTACGGGAAGTACTAAGGCAAGTATTGCTACTGCTGCAAAAGAGGCTCCGCAACGACAATGGGATTATCCTTTCGGTTGGGCACCGCATCAAATATTATTATGGGAAGGGTTAATTAACTATAATTATTTGGATAAAGCACAAGAAATGGTGTACCGGTGGTTGTGGCTAATTACTAAAAACGCAGTGGATTTTAATGGAACGATTCCGGAAAAATATGATTTGGAAATCAGTTCGCACAAGGTTTTTGCTGAATATGGTAATGTAGGAACTGAATTTGATTACATCGCCAAGGAGGGATTTGGCTGGATGAATGCATCCTATCAATATGGATTGCAAATTTTGAACGAAGAATTAAAAGATAAATTAGGAGAACTGATTTGTCCGGATGATATATTTTAGAGGTTAAAAAAATGTTTTTTGTTGTTTGAATGCATATTTTTTTTAACTTTATAATTCACTAAATGAATCAATTATGACAGTTAACCAAATTTTAAGCACCAAAGGGAAGGAAGTTTATTCCATACTTTCCACTAACACTGTATACGAAGCATTGACAGTGATGAGTGAAAAAAACATCGGGGCAATTCTTATTATAGAAGATACTGTCCTCAAAGGGGTTTTATCTGAAAGAGATTATGCTCGAAAAATTGTTTTGAAAGCAAAATCTTCAAAGAAAGCCTTTGTCCATGAAATCATGGAGACAGATGTGGTTACGGTAAGTCCATCGGATAATTTAGAGTACTGCATGGAATTAATGAGCACAAAACGAGTACGGCATTTACCGGTTTTAGAGGATAGTATAGTAATTGGAATTATCTCCATCAGTGATGTAGTAAAAGCAATAATCGATTTGCAAAAAGACACAATTGAACATTTAAACTCTTACATAACACAATAAAATAGGAATATATTAAGAATAAAAAACAGCTACAAATTTTTTGCAGCTGTTTTTGTTTGTATTTGGGAATGCCTGCCTATTTTTATAAAAGAATAGTATAAAAGCTTCCTTTTTAAAACAAGTCTTATATCTTTGTAAGCTAGAATAAAATCTAAAAAAATGGACAAAAATAGCAAAAGAAGAGAAGCATTATTATACCACGCAAAGCCAACTCCTGGTAAAATTCAAGTAGTTCCCACTAAGAAATATGCAACACAAAGAGATTTATCTTTGGCATATTCTCCCGGTGTAGCTGAGCCGTGTTTAGAAATAGCCAAAGACATAAACAACGTTTATAAATATACTGCAAAAGGAAATTTAGTAGCGGTAATCACAAATGGAACTGCAGTTTTAGGATTGGGTGACATTGGTCCGGAAGCCTCAAAACCAGTAATGGAAGGGAAAGGATTGTTGTTTAAAATTTTTGCTGATATTGATGTGTTTGACATCGAAATTGGAACAAAAGATATTGAAGAATTCATTCAAACGGTTAAAAATATAGCGCCCACTTTTGGAGGTATTAATCTAGAAGATATTAAAGCACCAGAGTCTTTTGAAATTGAAAGACGATTAGTCGAAGAGTTGAATATTCCGGTAATGCACGATGATCAGCACGGTACTGCCATCATATCATCTGCAGCATTGCTGAATGCATTAGAATTAGCAGATAAAAAAGCAGAAGATGTGAAAATGGTCGTTTCAGGAGCAGGTTCTGCTGCTTTGGCTTGTTCTGATTTGTATGTTTTATTAGGGGTTAAAACCGAAAATATTTTTATGTTCAATAGTAAAGGATTATTGACTAAAGACAACCCAAAGCTATCCGAATTACAACAAAAATATGCCAAAGACATCCCTGCAATGAGTTTGCAAGAAGCCTTGGTTGATGCAGATGTTTTCTTAGGCTTATCGACAGGAGATATTATGTCTCCACAAATGTTACTTGGAATGGCTGATAATCCTATTGTTTTTGCGATGGCAAATCCAGATCCGGAAATAGATTATAATCTGGCGATTGCAACCCGTAAAGATGTGATTATGGCAACAGGACGTTCAGATTTTCCCAATCAGGTGAATAACGTTCTTGGATTCCCTTATATTTTTAGAGGCGCATTAGATGTTCGGGCAACCAAGATAAATGAAGCCATGAAGATGGCAGCCGTTAAAGCACTTGCTTTATTGACTAAAGAGTCAGTTCCTGAACAAGTAAATATTGCTTATGGAGCTACAAAATTAAATTTTGGTAGAGAATATATTATCCCAAAACCATTTGATCCACGATTAATAACCATTGTTGCGCCTGCTGTTGCAAAAGCTGCGATGGACTCTGGTGTGGCGTTGAATCCTATTACTGATTGGAAAAAATACGAGGAAGAATTATTAGACCGTCTAGGGAATGATAATAAAATGGTTCGTTTGATTACAAACAGAGCTAAAATGGATCCTAAAAAAATTGTTTTTGCTGAAGCAGATCATTTAGATGTTCTTAAAGCAGCGCAAATTGTATGGGAAGAAGGTATTGGTTTTCCAATTTTATTAGGGAATAAAGAAATTATTTTAGAATTAAAAGAAGAAATAGGTTTTGATGCCGATGTTCAAATTATAGATCCTAAAATTAAAGAAGAAGAAGATCGAAGAAATAAGTTTGCTAACACGTATTGGTCTTCCAGACAAAGACGTGGTATTTCCTTTTTGGACGCACAGAAATTAATGCGTGAAAGAAACTATTTTGCAGCAATGATGGTCAATGAAGGTGAAGCAGATGCATTGGTTACTGGTCATTCCAGAAGTTACCCGTCTGTTGTGAAGCCAATGTTGCAGCTTGTTGAGAAAGCGCATGGAGCCTCAATTGTGGCTACTACAAATATGATGATGACAGCTCGTGGGCCAATGTTTTTATCCGATACCGCAATAAACATTAATCCATCTGCAGATGATTTAGCCAAAATTGCTATTATGACTGCGAAAACTGCCAAAATGTTTGGTGTAGAGCCAGTCATTGCAATGATATCATTTTCTAATTTTGGATCATCTACAAGTGAAAGTGCTGTAAAGGTTAGAGAAGCAGTAGCTTATTTGCATAAAAATCATCCAGATATGATTATTGACGGTGAACTTCAAGCAGATTTTGCCTTGAATCCTGAAATGTTAAAAGCAAAATTTCCTTTTTCTAAGTTAGCTGGAAAGAAAGTAAATACGTTGATTTTCCCCAATTTGGAATCGGCTAATATTACCTATAAATTATTGAAAGAATTGAATAAAATAGACTCAATAGGACCTATTATGTTAGGAATGGGAAAACCAGTTCACATATTTCAATTAGGCGCAAGTGTTGAGGAAATGGTTAACATGGCAGCGATTGCAGTGATTGATGCACAGGAGAAAGGAAAGAAAAAAGCAAATTTAATTTAGTTTAATAAGCGATAAATTATACGCGAAGTTAAATTGATGAATATAATAAAATTATGTGCTAATTTTATTATATTTGGTGATATATTTAAGAATTAATGATAGCACATTTACAAGGAAAATTAGTAGAGAAATCACCCACGCAAATAATTATTGATTGTGGGGGAGTTGGTTATCACGTAAATATTTCTTTACATACTTATTCTTTGCTTCCAAATACGGATTTTATAAAAGTATATACGCATCTTCAAATAAAAGAGGATGCGCATACACTTTTTGGTTTTGTGGAAAAGTCAGAAAGAGAGATTTTCAAAATGTTATTATCCGTCTCCGGAATAGGAGCGAGTATAGCACGAACAATGCTTTCTTCTTTGGACCCAAAACAAATTACTAATGCAATAGCATCTGGTGATGTGGTAACCATTCAATCTATAAAAGGGATAGGGAGTAAAACAGCGCAAAGAGTAATACTGGATTTAAAAGAGAAGGTATTAAAATTGTATGATTTAGATGAAGTTTCTATGTCGCAAAGCAATACAAATCGAGATGAGGCGTTATCAGCTTTGGAAGTTTTGGGGTTTTTACGAAAATCTTCAGAAAGAGTGGTAGAAAAGATTGTCAAAGAAGACCCAGAGGCTTCTGTGGAGTCAATCATCAAGAAAGCTTTAAAAAACCTATAGAGGATTCAAGTAACACGAGTTGTATGCATAAAATTTGTACTTTTTTGCTTGTATTATTCTGTGGTTTTGCATCGCAAGCCCAAGTAAATCAGGCAGCTCAGGATACCGTTAAAACTGGGTTTTCTATTGGAAAAGTCCAGCTAAAAAACCCAAAGAGTATTCTTTCAGCTTACACTTATGACCCTATAACAGACAGGTATATTTACACTAATTCTGTTGATGGATTCTCTATCAATTATCCTATTATATTGACGCCAAAAGAATATGAAAAATTGGTTTTGAAAGAATCAATGCGTGATTATTTTAAAAAAAAGGTGGATGCTATTGATGGTAAAAAAGAAGGTAGCGAAGCCGCTAAAAAAGATTTATTGCCAAGGTATTATGTGAAATCAGGGCTTTTTGAATCTATTTTTGGAAGTAATACCATCGATGTAAAACCGACCGGATCTATAGAAATGGATTTAGGAATGCGGTATACAAAACAAGATAATCCCTCTTTTTCGCCCAGAAACAGGTCCAATCTTTCTTTCGATTTTGATCAAAGGATAAGTATGAGTTTGATGGGTAAAGTAGGAACGCGACTTAACGTAAATGCTAATTACGATACACAATCAACTTTTGCTTTTCAAAATTTAATGAAGTTAGAATATGCGCCTTCAGAAGACGATATCATCCAAAAAATCGAAGTAGGAAATGTGAGTATGCCTTTGAACAGTTCTTTGATTCGAGGTGCGCAAAGTTTATTTGGTGTAAAAACACAATTGCAATTTGGAAAAACCACTATTACCGGAGTTTTTTCGGAACAAAAATCACAAACGAAAAGTTTAATCGCTCAAGGTGGAGGGACAATTGAAAATTTTGACATGTTTGCATTAGATTATGATAATGACAGGCATTTTTTCTTATCTCAATATTTTAGAAACAGGTACGATAAATCATTAGTAAATTACCCTTTTATAGACAGCAGAGTTCAAATTACCCGGCTGGAAATTTGGGTAACCAACAAACAAAATAGGGTAGTAGTTACCAATAATAACCTCAGAAATATTATTGCACTTCAGGATTTAGGGGAAGCACAATTAAATGGTTTAGCGGATAATGAAGTGGTTGTTTTAGATCCTATTCCTTCCAGTCCTCCGTTTTTTACTACAGGACCAGATACTCCAACAGATAATAAAAACAATGCATACAATCCTGAATTAATACAAGTCGGTGGTGGTTTATTGAATCCAAATATTCGTGAAATTGTAACGGCAAACTCAGGTTTTAATGTCACGGTAAGCGAAGGACAAGATTACTCTAAATTAGAAAATGCGCGAAAGTTAAATCCAAATGAATATACGTATAACACCCAATTAGGATATATCTCATTACAACAAAGATTGGCCAATGATGAGGTTTTGGCAGTTGCTTATCAATATACAATTGGTGATCAAGTGTACCAAGTAGGTGAATTTGGTAACGATGGAGTAGATGCAACAGTAGTCACAGGAGACAGTCCTTCAAATCAAGCCATTATTTCTCAAAGTTTGATTTTGAAAATGCTGAAAAGTAATTTGACCAATGTTAAAAATCCAGTTTGGAACCTGATGATGAAAAATATCTATCAGATTCCGGGTGCTTATCAAGTAAAACAAGAAGATTTTAGATTTAACATTCTGTACACCGATCCATCTTCTTTAAATTATATTACTGAAGTTCCGGGAAGTCCTTTTCCAACGAATCCATTGCCTCAAAATGAAGTTGCCGAAACTCCTTTGTTAAAAGTATTTAACTTGGATAAATTAAATTATAACAATGATCCTCAAGCTGGAGGTGATGGTTTTTTTGATTTTTTGCCTGGCTTAACGATGGATGCTCAATACGGAAGAATTATTTTTACTACCAAAGAACCATTTGGAGAACTGTTATTCTCTAAATTATCGAATACAGGATCCGGTGAAAATTATAACAATACCAGTTCTTATAATGAAAACCAAAAGAAATATGTGTTTCGCAGTATGTACCGAAATACACAATCTGGCGCTTTGCAGGACAGCGATAAAAATAAATTTTTATTAAGAGGAAAATATAAATCATCTGGTGGCGATGGAATTCCGATTGGTGCTTTAAATGTGCCCCAAGGTTCTGTTGTGGTTACAGCTGCAGGTAGAGTTTTAGTTGAAGGAATTGATTATAGTGTAAATTATCAATTGGGAAGAGTTCAAATCTTAGATCCGTCGCTTCAAGCTTCTAATACACCTATCGAAGTGTCATTGGAAAATAATTCCGTTTTTGGTTTGCAAACCAGAAGGTTTATGGGCGTAAATGTAGAACATAGAATTTCGGATAATTTCTTAATTGGAGGAACTTTCCTTAAGATGACCGAAAGGCCGTTTACTCAAAAATCAAGCTTTGGTCAGGAATCAGTTAACAATACTATTTTTGGATTCAACACTAATTTTTCTACTGAAGTTCCTTTCTTGACCCGATTAGTAAATAAATTGCCAAATGTAGATACTGATGTGCCATCTAATCTTTCTGTAAGAGGAGAAATTGCTTTTTTGAAACCAGATACTCCAAAAGCAGATCAATTTCAGGGCGAGTCTACCATTTATGTAGATGATTTTGAAGGTTCACAGTCTACTATAGATATGCGTTCTCCGTATGCATGGAGCCTGGCGTCAACACCGGAAAGAAATACCACGAGTACGTATGATTTTAATGCGAATGCCAATGATTTGAGTTATGGATTTAAAAGAGCCAAATTAGCATGGTATTCAATTGATCCTATTTTTTATACTCAAAAGCCAGCAGGAATTTCAAATGAAGATTTGTCATTCAACAATACCAGAAGAGTTTTTAGTGAGGAATTGTATCCTTTGACAGATATTGCACAAGGACAGTCACAAGTTATAAATACACTGGATTTAAGTTATTATCCTTCTGACAGAGGTCCATATAATAACAGTTTGAATTCGGCAGTAAATCCAAGAGATAATTTTGGAGGAATTATGCGATCCTTAAATTCGACTAATTTTGAACAAGGAAATGTCGAATATATTCAGTTTTGGGTATTAGATCCTTATGTAGGAAACGGTCAGGCACCACAATCCAATACAGGAAAAATTTATTTCAATTTGGGTGAAATATCGGAAGATGTTTTGAAAGATGGAAGAAAACAATATGAAAACGGACTTGGGCCGGATCAGATAGTGGTAAATCCACGGCCATTATGGGGAGATGTTCCGGCTTCACAATCATTAATATATGCTTTTGACACTAATGTAGCAAACAGGACAAATCAAGATATTGGTTTGGATGGTTTGGTTAATGGCAATGAAGGAGCTGTGTATACAAATTTTGCTTCAGAGTTAGATCCGGCGGCGGATGATTATACGTTTTATTTGAATGCTTCCGGAGGAATTTTGGACCGATATAAAATGTACAACGGTACTGATGGAAACTCTGCGGTTGATATTAATGATCCTAACAGAGGATCTACAACCGTTCCTGATGTAGAGGATATCAACAGGGATAATACTATGAACACAATCAATGCGTATTACGAATACAGTATTGATGTTCAGCCAAACATGAATGTGGGTCAAAACTATATTACTGATATAAGAAATACCCAAGTGACTTTGGCGGATGGCTCGACTACTGAAGCGAGATGGTTGCAGTTTAAAATACCAGTTTCACAACCTGAAAACACTGTAGGAAATATTTCTGATTTTAGATCCATACGCTTCATGAGAATGTTTATGACAGGTTTTAGTGAAGAAGTAACCGTTCGTTTTGGTGCGTTGGATTTGGTACGAGGAGAATGGAGAAGATATACCAATACGCTTGATTTTAATGATACTAATGTTGCGGATGATGATACTAATCTAGATGTTTTAGCGGTTAATGTTCAGGAGAATAATGAGAGATGTCCCATAAATTATATTGTTCCTCCGGGAGTACTAAGGGAACAATTATACAACAACAATACAGTTATTAATCAAAATGAGCAGTCGTTAGCATTACGAGTATCTGGAAATGGATTAGAGCCGGAAGATTCCAGAGCAGTTTTTAAAAATGTAAGTATTGATATGCGTCAATTCAAGAAACTGAAAATGTTTTTACACGCAGAATCGTTACCAAATGAAGTTGTACTTCAGGACAATCAAATGGTTGGATTCATCCGTTTTGGTAATGACTTTACTCAAAATTTTTATCAAATTGAGATACCTTTAAAAGTAACGAGTCCATCTTCTGCATCAAATACAGATTGTTCTCCTTTAAGTGCAGAGGAAGTTTGGCCTGACGAAAATGAGATTGATTTATCCTTGGCTTTATTGACAAAATTAAAGATTCTCGCAATGAGTATTAATCCGAGTGCATTGCCCCTGGATGGTATTTATTATCCGGATAATGATCCAGCAAATACTGAGGGTGACGGAAGTGATAGATTGCGATTGGGTATAAAAGGGAATCCTAATTTTGGATTAGTGCGAACGCTTATGGTTGGTCTAAAAAACAACGAATCCCGGAATGATATCAAAGGAGAAGTTTGGTTTAATGAACTACGCTTAGCGGATATGGATAATCAAGGCGGGATGGCAGCGGTATTGAATGTTGATACAAATTTAGCTGATTTTGCTACAGTTTCTGCTTCAGGTAAAAAGAGTACTATTGGTTTTGGAACTTTAGAACAAGGGCCAAATGAAAGAAACCGTGAGGATACTGAGCAATATAGTATTGTGACCAATGTGAATCTGGGTAAATTGTTGCCTCCAAAATGGCAAATTAATCTGCCTTTCAATTATGCGATTGGTGAAGAAACGATAACTCCGGAATACGATCCTTTTAATCAAGATATTAGGCTAAAACAATTGCTGGATAACACGGCTGATCAAAACGAAAAAGACAATATCGAAAAAAGAGCTATAGATTACACAAAACGGAAAAGTATAAATTTCATTGGGGTTAGAAAAGACCGTAGTCCAGAACAAAAACAGCATGTATATGATCCGGAGAACTTTACTTTTTCTCAATCTTTTAATGAAGTGGAAAGACATGATTTTGAAATTGAAGATTATGTAGACCAACAGGTAAATTCATCGGTGGATTATGCTTATACTTTTAAACCAAAATCAGTAGAGCCTTTCAAGAAGACAAAATTCATGAAAAAGAGTAATTATTGGAAATTGTTAAGTGATTTCAATTTTAATTATTTGCCTTCAAATATTTCGTTTAATACCAATATCATCAGACAGTACAACCGTCAGCAATTTAGACAGGTAGATGTGGAAGGAATTGGACTGGATCCTTTATATCGAAGAAATTTTGCTTTCAATTATCAATATGGATTTAATTATAATTTGACTAAATCTTTGAAATTAAATTATACAGCTTCATCCAGTAATATTGTGAAAAATTATTTGAATGAAGATAATGAGCCGATAGATACTTTTACAATCTGGGACAGTTATTGGGATATTGGAGATCCCAATCAACACATGCAGCAATTGGTTGTGAATTATGAAATTCCAATCAATAAAATCCCATTATTTAGTTTTGTCAAAGCTAATTATTCTTATACAGGGGACTATACTTGGCAGCGTACTTCTAATGCGTTGTCTCAAATAGAAATTGAAGGAAACAGTTATAATTTAGGGAACACGATTCAAAATGCAAGTTCAAATAATTTGAATGCGACTTTCAACATGGATATGTTGTATAAATATTTAGGACTGACAAAAAATACTAATAAAACGGTTCCAAAACCTAAAACAACTGCTCCAAAACCTGGTGAAAAAATAGTAAATACAAATGCTAATCAAGTGCCAAAAAACAATGAATTTGTAGATAGTTTTATAGGTATTTTGACGAGTGTTAAAAACATTCAGATGAATTACACCTACAACAGCGGTACTGTTTTACCGGGATATACTCCAGGCGTAGGCTTTCTTGGCTCATCAAGACCGTCGTTAGCATTTATTTTCGGAAGCCAAGATGATGTGCGATATGAAGCTGCCAAAAATGGTTGGTTAACGAACTATCCTGATTTTAACCAAAATTTTTCTCAAGTAACCAATAAATTATTTAAAGCTACGGCAAATGTTGATTTGTTACCAGATTTAAAGGTTGATTTGACATTAGATCGTGCCTATTCTGAAAATTTTTCAGAACAGTATGATGTTACGGATGGGATGTACAACCCTAGATCTCCATACAATACAGGTATTTTTTCAATTTCTACAGTATTGATAAGAACTTCGTTTTCCACTAGTGATGAAAATTCATCGCTTGCATTTGATGATTTTAGAATGAACAGGCTTACGGTAGCCAATCGATTAGCAACGCAACGAGGAATTGATATTAATAACCCTGGTAATTTGGATTCAGATGGATTTCCGATAGGGTATGGAAAAAACAATCAGGCAGTATTGTTGCCGGCATTTTTAGCGGCTTACTCAGGCGGAAATGCATCGGATGTTTCTCTTGGGATTTTTAGAAGTTTCCCAATTCCAAACTGGTCGATAAAATACAATGGTTTGATGCGTTATGGTCTCTTTAAAAAGAATTTCAAACGTTTCTCTTTGCAACATAATTACAGGGCTTCTTATACGATAAATGCGTTTAGGTCAAATTTTGAATACGACAAAGACCCGGAAGGAAAGGATGTAAGTGGTAATTTTTTCAATCAAACCATAATGTCAAATATAAACTTGGTGGAACAATTTAATCCGTTGTTACGAATGGATTTTGAACTAAAAAGCTCCTTAAAAGTATTAGCCGAAATCAAAAAAGACAGAGCGTTGTCCATGAGTTTTGATAATAATTTGTTGACAGAAGTTAAAGGTATAGAATATGTTGTAGGAATGGGGTATCGTTTCAAAGATGTGATTTTCTCTTCCAGACTGGCAGATAATCCAACAGGAATAATAAAAAGTGACATCAATTTGAAAGCAGATGTAACTTATAGAAATAATCAAACGATTGTTAGATATTTAGATTACGACAACAATCAATTGGCTGGAGGACAAAATATATGGTCCTTGACAGTCAAAGCAGATTATGCTTTTAGTAAAAATCTAACGGCTATTTTCTATTATGACCACTCTTTTTCTAAAGCAGTAATATCTACTTCTTTTCCGTTGACAAATGTTCGTTCCGGAATCACACTTCGTTATAATTTTGGGAATTAATTTTTCTAAAAGGGAACAATTTTGAATAGAAGATTATTACATTTGTGGCATAAAATTTAAATTAGCAATAAATAATTATCAATTACAATTTATATGAACATACCAGTAAATTTAAAGTACACTAAAGATCACGAATGGATTAGTATTGATGGCGATACTGCAACTGTAGGAATCACTGATTTTGCACAAAAAGAATTAGGAGATATCGTTTATGTTGAAGTTGAAACTTTAGACCAGACTTTAGACAAAGATGAGGTTTTTGGTACAGTAGAAGCAGTTAAAACCGTTTCTGATTTATTCCTGCCATTAACAGGTGAAATTATTGCATTTAATGATGCTCTTGAAAGTACTCCTGAAAGTGTTAATTCTGATCCTTATGGAGCTGGATGGATGGTCAAAATAAAAATTGCAAATATGGCAGAAGTAGATGATTTATTATCTAGCGAATCATACAAAGAACTCATTGGTGCCTAAACAACTATTTTTTTTGGCCGCTTTATTATGGGCGGGTGTTATTGCTTTCTTTTGTTTAGTTCAACTAAATAATGTTCCGCTAGGGAATGTTTCAAACTTGGATAAATTAGTGCATGTCTTTTTTCATTTTGTTTTAACGGTACTTTGTTTTTTGTTTTTTCAAAAATATACAAATGCGGTAAACAGTTTAAAACCTACAATAATTTCTTTTCTGTTTTCTGTTTTTTTTGGAATAGGCATAGAAATAGCGCAAGAATTATTAACCGCTACCAGACATGCAGATGTATTTGATGTTTTAGCCAATTTATCTGGTGCGACTCTAGGAGTAGCAGGTATTATTTTATTTGATTTAAAAACAAAATTTAAATAAAATTCAATTTAAATAGAGTCCCACTTTGGTGGGACTTTTTTATTTTATAGCATTCAGGAACAGGAATGTTTATTTAGTTTGGTTTGTCTTTTTTTAAAAAGCATGTAAAAACTTCAGTTCTAGCGTTAAAAATACAAAATAGTGAAATTTTATAGTAAACTTATGTTCATATAAAATGTATTTTTGTGTGTCATAATCTACTCTAATTAAGAAATCAAAGCCCATGAATATTAAGCAATATTTAGATTCTACCTATTTGAAAACGGCAGAACAAGCGGGACTCAGCGAAAAAGAAAATACTTTGATAGTCAAAGGATTTATCCAAGAAGCCATCGAGGAGCATTTTAAGCTTATTATGATTCGTCCGAATATGGTTTCATTGGCAAAAAAAATGATTGTTGAGGCAAATTCGGTCGTGTCAATAGGAACTGTAATTGATTTTCCGGAAGGTAAATCGGCATTAGAAAGTAAGCTTAGTGAAGCTCTTCAGGCGATACATGATGGTGCTGATGATTTAGATTTTGTATGCAATTATGAAGCTTTTAAAAGAGGAGAATTAGCCCTGGTAAAAGAGGAAATTCTGAAATGTACCCAATTAGGTTTAGATAATAATAAGGTTGTAAAGTGGATTATTGAAGTGGCGGCTTTAAGTGATAAGGAAATTATCCAGTTGTCAAGTTTGATAAAAAACACAATCGTTTCTAATTTTAAACAAGAGCTTTTTGCATCGGTTTTTGTGAAGTCTTCGACTGGATTTTATAAAACAGAAAATAATTTGCCAAACGGCGCTACTATTCCCTCAATAATGATAATGCTTGAAAACGCTTCGCCTCTTCCGGTAAAAGCTGCCGGCGGTGTGAGGACTTATGAAGAGGCAGTTAAGATGATTCAATTAGGAGTAAAAAGGATAGGTACATCAGGTGCAAAAAGTATTGCTAACGGACAAAATTCATCTAATGAGTATTAAATTTATAAAAGATATAAACATGAAAAAGGGGTTGTTGGCTTTATTTTTATTTTCGTATTCTTTTTTTGCATATTCCCAAGATATAAATACTGCTTCAATACAATCTGGCAATTCGGCGGAGCGATTTCCTGTTTTTCCGGATTGTTTAAATTTACAATCGAAAGAATTGGAAAATTGTTTTTACAATCAAGTTCAGGATTTTGTTTTTCAAAATTTTCAAGTTCCGGATAATTTAAAACAAAATAATTTTCAAGGGAATGTAAAAGTCCTTTTTGAAGTGGACAGTAATGGTGTTTTTAAAGTGATTTATGTTGATGCTGTTGATGAGGCGTTGATAAAAGAAACAAAAAGAGTTTTTGGTACATTTCCAAAAATAGAACCGTCAACGTATAACGGAAAACCTACTTATTCTAAGTTTACCATTACTATTGCCATACCTTTAAAAAGTAGAATGGAACTCGAAGCAGAAGCTTTGGCGAAAGCCGAAATGGTTTCAAATAATAAACCGAAGCTTACAGAGTTGGACAGTATTGTATATAAAAAATTCAGTAATCCGGAGTTTGAAAGTCATTTGAATGTTCCTTTTTCGCATAGTTACTATGCACAGTTTGATGGCTCTTTAAATCAAGTGGGAAGTAATAATCATACCGCTTCAAAGCCATATACGTATGCCGAGGTTTCAAAATATTATGATTTGAAAGCCGTTAATGAAAAGATAAAAAAGAAAGCTTCCGGTTGGTGGGCAAGAAAATTATGGAATGAAAGTGCCGTTGAAATCCAAGGTGAAGGATATTGGTTTACATTAAATCCTATACTTGATTTGCAGGTTGGTAAAGCTTCAAAAAGTGAGGCGTCTTATACCTACGTAAACACACGCGGAATCAATTTCAGAGGAGGTTTGGGCAAAATGCTGAATTTCACCACAACTGTTTTTGAAAGTCAAGGGCGTTTTGCAGATTACTTCAACCGTTATGCTGAATCTATCAAGCCTGCGGGAGGAAATCCTGCTATTATTCCCGGGATAGGAATTGCAAAAGAATTTAAAACGGATGCGTATGATTTTCCTTTGGCTGAAGCCAATTTGACCTTTACACCTAGTAAATATCTTGATTTGCAATTGGGTTATGGTCGAAATTTTATTGGAGATGGATACCGTTCTTTATTAGAAAGTGACGGGGCCAGTCCATATCCTTATTTTAAATTGAATACTAATTTTTGGAAAATTAAATATACCAATACATACATGTGGCTCAAAGATGTTCGTCCTGAGGTCACATTAGAAAGAACCTATGCGACAAAATTTATGGCAAATCATTATTTGAGTTGGAACATTTCGAATAAACTGAATCTTGGTTTATTCGAATCGGTGATTTGGACCAATACGAATGACAGAGGATTTGATGTCAATTTTGTGAATCCAATTATATTTTATCGTTCGGTTGAATTCGCTTCTTCTGCAAGAAGTGGAAATGCTGTTTTGGGGCTGACTTTTAAATACAAATGGAGCAATCAAATCAATTTTTACGGACAGTTTATTCTGGACGAGTTTTCTCTTGGAGACATCAAAGAAGGAGATAATAGTTGGAAAAATAAGTACGGATATCAGTTAGGTGTTAAGTATTACAATGCTTTCAAAGTTGATAATTTACTACTTCAATTAGAGTACAATCAGGTGCGTCCGTATGTGTATTCTCATAGCATGCCAATCACAAATTATGCACACAACAACCAAAGTATCGGACATCAATGGGGCGCAAATTTCAAGGAATTTATTGCTATTGCCCGTTACCATAAAGGAAGGTTTTTTGCTGATGCAAAAGTTACTGTGGGAACACGAGGACTGGATTTTGACACCACCGAAGACGGCTTCAATTACGGAGGAAATATCTATAAAGATTACGATGAAAAAAGGCCTTTCGATAGTGGTGTAAAAGTAGGTCAAGGAAATAAAACGGCTGTTTTTATTGCTGATTTTCAGGGGGGGTATTTAGTGAATCCCTCGACGAATTTAAAGCTTTTTGGAAGTTATATTTATAGAAGTTTTGATCCGGCTAAAAACACTGCAGCCACTTTCACAGAAAGCACGAATTGGTTTACTTTAGGATTAAGAGCTGATATTTTTAATTGGTATTTTGATTATTAATCTTTTGTGAATTGTTTTTTGTCAAATCCCTTTTGATACACTACTTTTGCAAAAGTTTTTAAAAACAAACAAACTCTGGTATTGAACGCAACACTAAATACATTTTCATTAAAATCCATTTATATTGATTTCAGAGAGATCACTAAGGCACGTTTAGCTATTAGTGTTGTCTTTTCGTCTGTTGCAGGATTTATGTTGGGGATTTATGATTTACATTCATTAGATTGGATGGTTTTGCTGAAATTGGCAGTTGGTGGCTATTGTATGGTAGGCGCATCAAATGCTTTTAATCAAGTTATCGAAAAAGATCTGGATGCTTTGATGGATAGGACAAAAAATCGTCCCGTTCCAGCCGGCAGAATGTCTCAGGCTACGGCTCTGATTATTGCGAGTCTTTTAACGATTGTTGGAATTGCATTGCTTTACACAATCAATCCAAAAACCGCTATGTTTGGCGCCGTTTCAATATTTTTATATACAAGCGTTTATACTCCTTTGAAGACGATGACTTCATTGTCTGTTTTTGTTGGAGCTTTTCCGGGAGCAATTCCTTTTATGTTGGGCTGGGTTGCTGCAACAGGAGAATTTGGAATAGAAGCAGGAACTTTATTTTTAATTCAGTTTTTTTGGCAATTCCCACATTTTTGGGCTATCGGATGGTTTTTGTATGAAGATTATGAAAAAGCAGGTTTCTTTATGTTGCCAACAGGTAAAAAAGACAAAGGTACCGCCTTGCAGATTATCTTGTATACGGTTTGGTTAATTTTAGCGTCACTTTTACCAGTTTTAGGGTATACTGGACGTTTGTACATAACACCAATTGCTGCAATTGTTGTATTTTTACTGGGGTTATGGATGCTTTTTTATGCTGTTCGATTATACAAATTAAGAACTGCAAAAGCGGCTAGAACATTAATGTTAGTTAGTGTTTCTTACATTACATTGTTACAATTGGTTTATATATTTGATAAATTTTTAAGATAATTATGGAGATGATAATGACAACTGAGGAGCAAAAATCCAGAACGGAAAGATCCTACAAATTGATTTTGTTGTTTGCTATGGTAAGTATGACCATGATGTTTGCAGGGCTTACGAGTGCTTTTGTGGTGAGTAAATCCAGAGCAGACTGGTTGAAGGATTTTCAATTACCAATAGCGTTTTATTACAGTACTATTGCAATAATAGGTTGCAGTGTTACTTTTCATTTGGCTAAGAAAGCAATTCAAAAAAACCATCAAAGTAAAACGACAATTTTTCTTTTGACGACATTAGTTCTTGGAATATTGTTTGTAATTTTACAGTTTGTAGGATTTGGGCAAATAGTGGAAAACGGATATTATTTCACCGGAAGTGGAAGCTCAATAACCACTACTTTTTTATACGTTGTTACGGTTGTGCACTTGATTCACCTTGCTGGTGGCGTGATTTCACTACTAATTATAATTTATAATCATTTTAAACAAAAATACAATTCATCTCAAACCCTTGGAATTGAACTAGGTGCAATGTACTGGCACTTTCTTGACTTATTGTGGGTTTATTTGTTTTTGTTTTTATATTTCTTTAAATAAGAAAAAAACGTAAATTTGGGAACTTTTTAACGAATAACTTTTATGGAAGCGACAGTTACTACTGCAAATAGTGGAGAAAAAACTTGGGGAGGCGGCAATGAGCCAATGGGAGCAAGTTATGGCAAATTAATGATGTGGTTTTTTATCGTATCAGATGCTTTAACGTTCTCTGGATTTCTGGCAGCGTATGGTTTTTCACGATTTAAATTTATTGAAACATGGCCATTGGCCGATGAAGTGTTTACTCACTTCCCATTTATGCATGGAGTATCTGCTCCGATGTACTATGTGGCATTAATGACTTTTATTTTGATTTTTTCATCAGTAACAATGGTTTTGGCCGTTGATGCAGGTCATCAAATGAAAAAAAACAAAGTAGTTCTTTACATGTTCTTAACCATTATCGGTGGTTTGATTTTCGTAGGATCTCAAGCATGGGAATGGAAAAATTTCATCAAAGGAGAATATGGTGCTATTGAAACAAAAGGAGGAAGTTTACTTCAGTTTGTGGATAAAGATGGTAACCGTGTTGCTTTAGCTGAATTTGCGGCTATTTTGCCTGAAGAAAGAGAGCAATTGACAAGAAGTAAAGGGAAATGGTTCATGGATGAGCCAAGTTTGCCTTCTTATTCAGTTGCTGAAGTTCAAGCAGGTTTCAAAGCGCATCCTGAACTTTTAATCAGAACTGAGGTAATTACAAAAGAGAAGAAAAAAACAATTCTTTCAAGAGAAGAGTCTGAATCAAGATTGAGTCAAGCACATTATGTTGTTGAAGGCGCAAACTTGAAAAGAAATGAATACGGAAGTAAATTATTTGCTGACTTCTTTTTCTTTATCACAGGATTTCACGGATTTCACGTTTTTTCTGGAGTAATCATAAATATTATCATATTTTTCAATGTGTTAATTGGAACTTACGAAAAAAGAAAAAGTTATGAAATGGTAGAAAAAGTGGGTCTTTATTGGCACTTTGTCGATTTAGTTTGGGTATTTGTATTTACAGTTTTCTATCTAGTTTAATTTTCAAAAAGCAATTATCATGTCACACGAACACGTATCTAATATAGGCAGAATCTGGAAAGTTTTCGGAATATTATCTGCCGTTACAGTAGTAGAAGTTTATTTGGGTATATTGAAACCGGATTTTCTTTTCATGAATGATTTTTTAAGTATGAACTTACTTAATTGGATATTCTATGCTCTTACTATTTTTAAAGCCTATTACATTGTATTTGCATTTATGCACATGGAAGGTGAAAAAAGTTCTTTAAGAAGCGCAGTTGTTTTTCCAGTAATTTTTCTGATATTATATTTACTCTTCATTCTTTTGACAGAAGGGGATTATATTTATGAGGTTTTTAAAAATTCTACCATTAAATGGAATTTTTAACAAGATATTAATTCAAAAAAAGGGTACGCATTGCGTACCTTTTTTTATTTTTGTACTTTAATAAGTATCTTACAATGAAAAAAAATAGTGTCCTTTTCGTTCTTTTTATTTTGCCTATAGTTGCCTATCTTTTTTTTGCTTCAGGTGTCAACGGGTTTACTAAATTGCCAACAGTAACTCCTAATACTGCTGATTTAGGTAATTGGCAATCTTTAGACGGTCAAAAAGTTAGTTTGAATGGCAAAGTAACGATTCTCGGTTTTATGGGTATTGAGATTTTAAAAAACAGAGGGAATCTTTTCAATTTAAATCAAAAAATTTATCAAAGGTATCATGAGTTTAAAGATGTTCAGTTTGTGATGATTTGTCCAACTGGAACTGAAAAAGAGGCTAAAAAAGTGGTGGATGCTTTGGGTGCTTTTACAGATGTTGCACAGTGGCGCTTTGTATTCGCATCGACAGAAGAAATTAATACGTATTACGCTCAATTAAAATTGGTGGAGAAACTAGATGAGAATTTTGGTACGCCAAAAGTCTACATTATTGATAAAAAACGAAATCTTCGCGGTCGAAAACTAGTAAAAAACACTAAAGAGGGGTACAATACATTTCATCCAGCGGAGTTGAGTAACGAAATGCTTGATGATTTTAAAGTAATTCTTTATGAATATCGTGCAGCTCTTAAAAAGAACAATAACGCCACCAGAAAAATTTAATGTTTTATGTTCAAAAATAAATCATACATAGGAATCTCTTTTATTATTTTGATTTTTGGGATTTATGCAGTTCCAAAAATAGTAGAAAGAATTAAAAACGATAAAGTTGTTCAGGGGGATAGACTGGATAGTGTTAATCCAGCAATTTTAGAAGAAGGGCAGTTAATTAAAATAGGACCTGCGCCTAAATTTGAATTAATAAATCAAGACAATAAGAAAATTACTAATGAAACCTACAAAGGGAAAGTATATGTCTTGGAATTTTTCTTTTCGACCTGTCCTACGATTTGTCCAAAAATGAATGAAAGTATGTTGGTTTTAGAAAAGAATTTTTTTGGGAATCCTAATTTTGGGATTGTCTCAATTACGATTGATCCAGAACATGACACTCCAAAAAAACTAAAAGAACATGCTAATCTTCTCGGAGTAAAATCCTCTAATTGGAATTTTTTAACGGGTGATAAAGCCTATATTTTTAATTTAGCCAATAAAGGATTTAATCTTTATGCGGGTGAAAATAAAAAAGTTGTTGGTGGTTTCGAGCATTCGGGATTGTTTGCTTTGATTGATAAAAATGGAAACATCCGTTGTAGAAAAGATGATTATGGTAATCCAATTTTATATTATGATGGTTTGGATAAAAAAGGAGTAAGAAACATTCAACAAGATATTAATATTTTATTAGAAGAATAATAATGGAAAATAATTCGTTAGAACAGAAATACAATAAGTTAATTGTAGCAGTTTCAATTTTAATCCCAGTTGTAGTTGCCATTCTTTTTGGAGTTAAGCTAAAAGATTTTGGATACAATGTAGAACCACTTTCATTTTTGCCACCAATCTATGCTACTACCAACGGAATTACAGCGATTATTTTAATTGCAGCAGTTCTAGCCATTAAAAACGGAAAAAGAAAACTTCATGAAAGGTTGATGACAGGTGCAATTGCCTTATCTGTTGCTTTTCTTGTGATGTATGTGGCATATCACATGACTTCTGATTCGACAAAATTTGGTGGGGAAGGAACAATTAGATACGTTTATTTCTTTATATTAATTACCCATATTGTTTTATCAATTGCCATTATTCCGATGGTTTTAATAACGTATGTTAGAGCATTAGCGGAAAATTTTGATACCCATAAAAAAATCTCCAAAATTACGTTTCCAATCTGGTTGTATGTTGCTATAACTGGAGTAGTTGTTTATTTAATGATTTCACCGTATTATGTATACTAACGATTTAAGTAATAAAAGTAAAGTGGTTAAAACTCCAGAAAAAATGAAAAGAAATGGTAAATCGTACCTTTTTTCTTTATTGTTAATTCTTGTTTTTAATCTCTTTTCGCTATCGGTAACTGCACAATGTGCGATGTGTCGTGCTGCCTTGACCAGTGAAGGAAATACAACGAAAGCTGCTGCGGTAAATGACGGTATAGTCTATTTGATGGTAATTCCCTATTTGCTTGTTGCAGGAATTGGGTATGCTATTTATCGAATGAAAAAGAAGAAATTCTAAAATATTAATTTCAATAGCAATATCAAAAGTCATTCTGAAAACAGTGTGTTTGAGTTTAAAGAATACTGTTTGCTGATTACTAAAAACTGAGCATTGACCACTCTATTTCAATCCATCGACAGATACATTCACGGTTCCTTGTACTTTTATAAAGGCAATAATGGCTTGATTTGTCAATTGAATTTTTTGAAATTGAATCTCCTCCATTTTTCCATTTACAAAAACACCTTGCATGGGAGAATAGTTTTTTAAATAAGTCATCATGCTTTTTTGACCTTCTTCAAGATTTGGTCTTATGGAGTAGCGGCAATTTTGCTCTATTTTTCTTAAAATTATTCCTTGCGCTAACCAATTAGCAGTTCGCATTAATTTATTTTTTGTGTCCAAAGCATAATCCAATTGATCAAAATATACTTCTTTAGTTTTGTCGTTATATTGAGGAAAACCGGATAAATAGATGATTCCATTTAGAGATCCCAATACATCTAAAGCAATTATCATTTTTCCGTTTTTGTGCCAAATGGCAACATTCTGAACTTTTACTTTCTTAGAACCTGAACCAAATTCTTGTCCGGCAAAATTCTTGGTCATTAGTTTTGACGCTTCCACATAGGTAGAAACAGCAACAATGTTTGCGGTGATTTCTTGAGGTATTTTAGATACGGGTTTTAAAACAATTTTGCTGGCATTAAATTTAGATTCGGGTTGCTTTCCTATTAATGTTTCCATGTTGCATTTCATTCCCATTTCCAATACAAAAGTGTCATTTTTGAGTTTTGCATTGGTAGAATAAATTTCAATAGGAACAATACGGAGCCAACTATCATACGTGTCGCTCATTTGAAAAGGGACACAAATTTTCTCTAGAGCGGCCAAAACATTTGGTTTGAAATCCATTGATTTTGCAATAGCATCATCAATTTTTTTTTCGATTTTTGATTTGAAAAGCTTTATTCCCGGATTGATAAGATAATTTACAGGGATGTTTTTTCCAAAAACAGTCATCGTCGGACTTTCATTCCAGTCCAATGATTTTAGTTCCGTTTTAGTATTCATTTTCCAATTGGTCAAACCTGCCTCACTCACTAAAGTTACCACACCATCAAGATTAAATTCTTTAGTGTTGTATAATTCAACTCCCATTTTCTTAGTTCCAATTCTGTACTTTACAATAGCTTTTAAAGGCAAGATCGTTTTGATTTTTTGACCATTGGCACCGTTGTCATTTTTGATTGTAATTGGAGCTAATTTCCAAATCTTCATTTCAATATCATCATCTTCAATATTGTTGTCTTCATAGATCAAGCCATTTAAGAGTGAATTTGTTTGGTTTTCGATATCCTTCAATTTTACGCTGATTGGTAAATTGATAAAAGAAGGGGTGTTTTCGTACACTAAAGGAGAGGCATCATCTGGTTCTGGTTTTAGCGTAGCTATTTTAGTAGTTGTTGAACAACTTGTTATCAGTGCGATAGACAGAATTATAAGTAGAACTGAAAAGTATTTATGCATTTTATTTGAGTTTGAGGAGACAAAATTAACAAAACAATTCTTTTTTAGGATTAATGTGTAACATTTATACAATAATTAAGTCTTATGATTAAATTACTCATAAAGACATTAACGTTTTCTTGTTGTAATTTCTTTTAGAGAAGAATTAATATGTTTTAAAATTAACATAATTATGATTGAAATTAAAGATTTGCATAAGTCCTATAAAATGGGAAATTCCGAATTACATGTCTTAAAAGGAATTAATTTCAACATTAAAGAAGGGGAATTGGTGGCTATTATGGGGTCTTCCGGTTCAGGAAAATCGACGTTGCTTAATATTCTTGGAATACTTGATGAAGCTGATTCTGGCAATTATATTTTGGATAGTGTGCCTATTAAAAATCTCAACGAAACTATTGCTTCAAGATATCGCAATAAGTTTTTAGGTTTTGTTTTTCAATCTTTCAATTTAATTAATTATAAAAGTGCTTTGGATAATGTGGCGATGCCATTGTATTATCAAGGTGTAAAAAGGAAAGAACGCAATGAAATTGCAATGAGTTTTTTGGAGAAAGTTGGTTTGTCTTCGCATTCCCATCACTTGCCAAATGAACTTTCCGGTGGACAAAAACAACGTGTTGCCATTGCAAGAGCATTGGCTTCAAATCCCAAAGTATTATTGGCCGATGAGCCTACAGGAGCTTTGGATACTAAGACCTCTTATGAAGTTATGGAGCTAATACAAGGGATTAATGACGAGGGGAAAACCATTTTGATTGTAACTCATGAGCCTGATATTGCTGCCATGTGCAAAAGAAACGTAGTTTTAAAAGATGGCTTAATCATCGATGATAAATTAGTAGAACAAGTAAGAGCATCTGCTTATGTTTAATATAGAACGCTGGCAGGAAATTTTTGAGGCAATTGCTAAGAACAAACTGAGAACTTTTCTCACGGGAATTTCTGTGGCGTCTGGAATTTTTATATTAGTGATTCTTTTAGGCGTGGGCAAAGGACTTCAAAATGGGATTGAAAAACAGTTTGAACGTGACGCTGATGGATTAATTTCTGTGTGGTCAGGTATGACAACAAAAGGGTTTAAAGGATTAAATCCGGGGAGGCAAATACAATTCAGAAATAGTGACTATGCTGTTTCAGTTCAGAAATTCGGAGATCAATTAAATATAAAATCTGCAAATTATATTTTTTGGAACGGAGTTATGGTCTATGGTAAAGAAACTGGAAATTACAGATTTATAGGTGTTTATCCCGATTATGTAAATGTTGAAAATGCAACCATTGTTCAAGGAAGATTTATTAATGAAAATGATTTAAAAAACAGCGAAAAAGTAACCGTTATTGGACAAAAAGTAAAGCTTGATTTGTTTAAAGAAAAAAATCCTATTGGCGAACAGATTGTCATTAATAATATCACCTTTAAAGTGGTTGGTGTTTTTACTGATCCCGCTGGAGAAAGAGAAGAATCGAGGGTTTATTTGCCATTAACGACTACACAACAAGCTTTTGGTGTAGGGGATAAAATTAGTAATCTTGATTTTACGCTTCCTAAAAAAGATACTTATGAGGAAGCTTTAGCGCAATCAACAAAATTCACGGAAGAGTTAGGACAATTGTTAAGAAGTAAAAATACAATTGCGCCGGATGATGAAAGCGCTATAGGAATTAATAATTCCATAAAGAATGCAAAACAGTTTTATGATTTAAATCTGTACATCCGATTGTTTTTTTGGTGGGTTGGAATTTGTACCATAATAGCAGGAGTCGTCGGAGTTAGTAATATCATGTTGATTATTGTAAAAGAAAGAACCAAAGAAATTGGTATTAGAAAAGCACTTGGAGCATCTCCTGTTTCTATTATCGGGATGATTTTGCATGAATCCATTTTTATTACAACAATAGCAGGATTTGTCGGGCTTTTATCAAGTTTATTATTGCTGGAATTAGTAGGACCGCAAGTATCAAGTGATTATTTTTTAAATCCCGAAGTTGATTTTAGCATTGCTTTAACCACCTTGATGTTGTTAGTTGTAGCAGGTGCTTTAGCTGGGTTTTTTCCGGCATACAGAGCCGCCAAAATAAAACCTATTGTAGCACTTAGAGACGAATAATTATGTTTGACAGAGATAAATGGAACGAGATTTTAGAGGCTTTAACCGCGAATACCTTCAGGACGATTCTTACTGCGTTTGGGGTTTTTTGGGGAATATTTATTTTGGTAATATTACTCGCCGCAGGAAACGGATTGGAAAATGGCGTTAAAAAAGGGTTTGACGGAATTGCAACCAACACCATGTTTATGTGGTCACAAACTACTTCAAAACCGTTCAAAGGATTGCCTACAACGAGACAATTCAATTTTAAAAATGCCGATATTAATGCTTTGAAAGAGAATTTTCCTGATTTATTATACGTTTCGCCCAGAAATGAATTGGGTGGTTATGAAGGAGCAAATAATGTTGTCAGAGGAACAAAAACGGCAGCTTATACTATTTATGGAGATTACCCGGAATTGATTAAGCAAGAATCAATGGACATTATAGAAGGGCGTTTTGTGAATCCGCAAGATATTGTATTAAAGCGTAAAGTTGCGGTTATCGGCCAAGGTGTAATAAACGAAATGTATGAAAAAGCAGAAGAGGTTATTGGAACCTATATCAAGATTAATGGTGTGAATTTTATGGTCGTGGGTGTTTATAATTCAAAATCTAGAAATAATGGTGATGCTGAATCTGCTCAAAAAAATATTTTTATGCCATTTACTACTTTTCAGCAAGCCTTTAATTATGGAGATACAGTAGGATGGATGGCGCTTACAGCTAATGATGATGCTTCAATTACTGAGTTAAAGCCTAAAATTCTAGACTTTATGAAATCCAGACATTCAATACATCCTCAAGATGACAGGGCAATTGGTAATTTTGATTTGTTTCAGGAGTTCAGTAAAATACAAGGCTTGTTTCTTATTCTAAAATTCATTGCTTATTTTGTAGGTACACTAGTATTGCTTTCGGGAGTAATTGGTATTTCTAATATCATGTTGATTGTTGTTAAAGAGCGTACCAAAGAAATAGGAATTCGAAGAGCTTTAGGCGCAACACCGGGTGCGATTCGTTCCCAAATATTATCAGAAGCTATTTTTCTGACTATTATAGCAGGAATGTTTGGAATTGCATTGGCCACAGGATTATTAGCAATCATCAATATGGTTTTAGCATCTATGCCAAGTGAAGGAATGATGTTTGCCAACCCAAGTGTGGATTTGACCGTCGTTTTTATTGCTTTGTTCATACTCATTGGTTCGGGTTTATTAGCAGGATTGATTCCGGCTCAAACAGCTATAAATGTAAAGCCAGTAGACGCATTAAGAACAGAATAAAATAGCAATCAAAAATTATATAATCGATTAAACAATAAGCAAAATGAAAAAAGGATTAACCGTAACTATTTTAATTACAATCGCATTAGTGTTCTTTGGTGCTTTGTATTATTTGTATGCCAAAAATCAGGAATCTCCAATTGTTTTTGAAACAGATAAGGCAGAAATAAAAACGATTGTGAAAAATACCATTGCAACTGGTAATATTGTTCCAGATGAAGAAGTACTTATCAAACCTAATATTTCAGGTATTATTGAAGCGGTTTATATTAAGGCCGGTGAAAATATAAAAGCGGGTGATTTAATTGCAAAAATTAAAGTTGTTGCCAATGTTTCTAACTTGAGTAATTCTCAAAACCAGGTTCAAACATCCAAAATCGCTTTAGACAATCAGGAGAAAGTTTTTTTAAGACAAAAAACGTTGTTTGATAAAGGTGTTATTTCTGCCAATGATTTTGATGCGGCACAATTAGCATATAAACAAGCGAAACAGAATTATAGCGCATCTAGACAAGGATATGACATTGTGAAAACAGGAACAACTTCAGGACTGGGAAGCTATGCCAATACTTTGATTCGTTCTACAGTAAATGGAATGGTGCTGGATGTTCCTGTAAAAGTAGGGAACCAAGTAATTGAAAGTAATAATTTTAATGAAGGGACAACAATAGCAAGTGTTGCCGATGTTGGACGTATGATATTCGTTGGAAAAATTGACGAATCAGAAGTAGGTAAAATAAAAGAAAAATTAGCAATCGAAATTACTGTTGGTGCTATTGAAAACAAAAAATTTGATGCCGTTCTGCAATATATTGCCCCAAAAGGTAAAACAGAAAATGGCGCGATTCAATTCGAAATAAAAGCCTCTTTAAGCAATAGAGACGATACTTTTATCAGAGCGGGGTTAAGTGCAAATGCTTCCATTATTTTAGAAAAAGTGGATAAGGTTTTAGCGATAAAAGAATCCTTGATTCAATTTGATAAAAAAACACAAAAACCATACGTAGAGGTTGAAACCGGGGTACAAAAATTCACCAGAAAAGATTTAGTCTTGGGTGTCAGTGATGGCATTTATGTCGAAATAAAAAGCGGTATTAAAGCTTCGGATAAAATTAAAGTGTGGAATCAAGGTCTAAAAAGTGAAGAAATAAAGCCTTAAAAACACCCTCAAAAAAGAATTTTAGTTTTTAAAAAAATGTTAAATATGTGTAGTACCTTTGCTACACTTTCATTCAAAATATATGAAAAAAAATAGTTGTATCAGTTTCTTTTTTATCGTGCTGTTTGGTTTGTCCGCTCAGGCACAATCCAAAAAATGGACTCTGGAAGAATGCGTAAAATATGCCGTACAAAATAACATCTCTATCAAACAATCCGAGTTAGAGACTAAAACTGCGGCCATTGATAAAAAAGGAGCGATTGGCAATTTCCTTCCTTCGCTGAATGCCAGTGCCTCTCATTCCTGGAATATTGGTCTGAATCAGGATATTACAACCGGACTTTTGCGTAATCAAACGACACAGTTTACCTCTGCTGGAGCAAATGTGGGAGTGGATATTTACAAAGGTTTGCAAAATCAAAATACATTACGTAGAGCCAATCTTTCAATAGTGGCTGCAAAATATCAGTTGTTGAAAATGCAGGAAGATGTAGCATTGAATGTTGCAAACGCTTTTTTGCAGGTACTTTTTAATAAAGAAAACTTAAAAGTGCAAAAAGAACAATTGGGAATTAATGAAAAACAATATGCACGTTCAGAAGAATTAGTTAAAGCGGGATCTATTCCTCGTGGTGATTTATTGGACATAAAAGCTACAGTAGCGTCAAATAACCAAAATGTTATTACTGCTGACAATGCTTTATTGATTTCAAAATTAAGTTTGGCTCAATTATTACAGCTAAAAGACTTTGAAAACTTTGATGTTGTTGATGATACCGATGTTAAAGATGAAAATAATATTATGGCACAATCTCCAGTGGCCATTTATGATAAAGCCAAAGAGGGCAGAACTGAATTGAAAATTGCCAGAACTAATTTAGAGATTGCACAAAAAAATGTAGAAATTGCTAAAGGAGCTTTTCAACCTACCTTACAAGGGTTTTACAGTTTTAACAGTAGAGTTTCGTATGCAGATGTACCTGCATTTGACAGTATGGGAAATTTAATTGGTACAAGAAGCCCGACACCATTTTTTAATCAATTTAGTGATAATAAAGGGCAATCTTTTGGTGCTCAGCTATCGATTCCTATCTTCAATGGATTTTCTGCAAGAAATAATGTAGAGCGTTCTAAAGTAAGTTTAGAAAGATCAAAAATTGCTGTGGAGCAACAGGATTTAGATTTACAAAGAAATGTTTTTACTGCATTTGCTGATGCTAAAGGGGCGCTGAATGCTTATGAATCTTCGGTTGTAGCACTTGAATCGAGACAAGGAGCGTATGATTATGCCAAAGAAAAATACGCAGTTGGTTTGATGAATTCTTTTGATTTTAATCAATCACAAACCTTACTTACTAATGCACAATCCGATGTTCTTAGAACGAAATACGATTATATTTTTAAAATTAAAATATTAGAATTCTATTTTGGAATTCCACTTATCAAAAACTAATTTATCATGTCAAAGAAAACAATTTATATCCTAATAGGTGGAGCAATAGTACTTATTGCGGCATTAATAGCGCTTTCAAAATCTGGGGTTATCGGAAATAAGGACAAAGGAACAGAAGTTGAAATCGCCCAAGTTGTTCCTGTAACTATTGTTGAAACGGTTTCGGCTACCGGGAAAATTCAACCAGAAATTGAGGTTAAAATTTCATCTGAAGTATCAGGGGAAATTATTTCTTTAAACGTAAAAGAAGGACAAGTTGTAAAGAAAGGAGATTTATTGGTTAAAATAAACCCAGATTTGTACACTTCCGGATACAATCGTTCGGTTTCAAATTTATCAGGAACCAGAGCAAATTTGAGTCAGGCTGATGCTTCGTTCAGAGAATCTAAATTAAGTTACGACAGAAATAAAACATTATTCGAAAAAGGAATTATTTCAAAGTCAGATTGGGATAAAGCAGTTGCCTCTTATGAAGTGGCTAAAGCGGCTAAGCAAACGGCTTATTTTAATGTTCAAAGTGCTTCGGCTACTGTAAACGAAGCCAAAGATAATTTAGGTCGTACTACAATCTATGCACCGGCGGATGGAACAATTTCTATGTTAAACGTAGAATTGGGAGAGCGCGTTTTAGGAACGCAACAAATGACTGGAACAGAGATTCTGAGAGTAGCGAACTTAAATAATATGGAAGTGGAAGTGGATGTCAATGAAAATGATATTGTAAAAATAAAAGTAGGTGATGATGCTAATGTTGAAGTTGATGCTTATCTAAAAAAACAATTTAAAGGAACAGTAACCAGTATTTCTAATTCAGCAAGTTCAGCTTTGACTGCAGATCAGGTAACTAATTTTAAAGTCAAGGTAAGAATTCTTAAAGAATCGTATCAAGATTTATTAGAGGGAAAACTGGATACCTATTCTCCCTTTAGACCGGGTATGACTGCAACAGTTGATATCATTACACAAACAAAAACGAATGTATTGTCTGTCCCAATTAGTTCCGTTGTGGTAAAATCAGATACGACGGCTGTAAAAGAAATTAAAGTGGAAGATCCTAATGAGGAGCAAAAAGGAGCTGCTCCAAAAAGTGATAAGAAATTTGAATGTGTATTTGTAAAAGTAGGTGATAAAGCTAAAATTAGAATTATCAAAACAGGAATTCAAGACGATACAAATATTGAGGTTTTAACAGGTCTTAAAAAAGGAGATGTTGTTATAACCGGACCTTACAGTACCGTTTCTAAGGACTTAAATTCTGGAGATAAGGTAACGCTAAAAACGGATAAGGATGTTAAGAAGTAATAAAATCCAAAAAGGATGGTAAATAATATATTGATTGAAATTAGAAAAGATATTTTTTATAAAAAGAGAAAATATACTATTGAAGTAGATGGTACTAGCCAAGGAGTTCTAACATTATTAAATTCAAAAAAAATGCTATCTCTTGAAGCTGGAAAACATATTATTGCAATACAGTGTGATGATTATTTAGTAGAAAATGAAATAGTTGTAAAAACAGATACATTGGAACGCTTTTATATTAAGCCAAATGTTTCTTTGGAATTATTAAAAGGAGTTACAATAGGATTTTCGGTTTTTATTATCTTGTTTTTCTTTTATAGTTATTTTTATCTGAACACAAAAATTAGTATTCCAATTGTTATCACTTTATTGTTTCCAATTTTATTTGTAATTGGAAATAAAAAAAATAATGCGAATTTTGTAATTGAAAAATAAAACAAATTTAAAGATTTCGAGAGGAACTTTAAACCTTAAACTTTAAACGCTTTGTCTTACATTCTCAACATCGAAACCGCTACAAAAAACTGTTCTGTTGCTCTTGCAAAAGGCGGAAAAACAATTGTATGCAAAGAAATTGCCGAAGAAGGATATTCTCATGCAGAACGACTTCATGTTTTTATTGAGGAAATTATAAAAGAGGCGGGAATTACGCTCAATGATTTATCTGCCATCGCAGTGAGTCAAGGTCCGGGTTCCTATACCGGATTGCGAATAGGCGTTTCGGCAGCCAAAGGACTGTGTTACGCACTGGATATTCCATTAATTGCTGTTGATACGCTACAAGCTTTGGCATCACAAGTGACCATTTCCAGCGGATTAATTATTCCTATGATTGACGCTCGAAGAATGGAAGTGTATAGCGCTGTTTTTACCCCAAATTATGAGCGAAAAAGAGAAGTTCTTGCCGAAATAATTACGGAGAATTCCTTTGAGGATTTGGAGGAAACGCTTTATTTTGTTGGTGATTGTGCTGAAAAATGCCAGGCAGTTTTGACCAAAGAAAATTATGTTTTCCTTGACGAAATTGTATATCCTTCTGCCAAAGAAATGAGTGCGATAAGTTTTGAAAAATTCAAAATAAACGACACTGTGGATGTCGCTTATTTTGAACCATATTATTTGAAAGACTTTATGATTACGACTTCAAAGAAGTAATATATTTAGATTAAGAATTATCTTGGGATGATTCTCTTATGTATGGCTGTATGACTATCCCGGCAGTATCAAATGCAAGTTTGCAGCTTTCTAAAGTTTCAGAGAAGACGATAGCATAATCTTCATTATTTGCCCATGGCCTCACCGCAAGCTGAATAGCATTGTCTGTTAAGTTTTTTACAGAAACTTCGGCAGCAGGAGTTTGAAGTACTTTTGGATTGTTTTTTAAAATGGCAGTAATTATTTCTTTCACTTTTTTAATATCCGTATCATAGGAAATTGCGATAGTCAAATCGGCTCTTCTAATTTTTTGTAAAGAATAATTGGTAATGTTTCCATTTGATAAAGCTCCATTGGGCACAAAAATAGTTTGATTATTTGCTGTAATTAATTTAGTTACAAATATTTGTATTTCACTTACGGTTCCAATTACTCCTTGTGCTTCAATGGTATCATGTACCTTGAAAGGTTTGAAGAGAATAATCAGCATACCACCTGCAAAATTTGATAACGAACCTTGAAGTGATAAACCTACAGCAAGTCCCATGGCGCCCAGAATAGCAACAAATGACGAAGTTTCTATTCCTAGTTTTGAAATGAAAGTCACAAAAAGCAGTACTCTGAAAACCCAAAGTAGGATATCGGCAAGGAACTTTGTCAAGGTAGGATCTAAATCTCTTTTTATCATTAGTCTTCTAATGAATCTATTGATAAGCCGAATGACATAAAGGCCAACAAATAAAATGAGAAAGGCAGAAATAATTTTTGGCGAATAATCAATCAATACGGCTATAAATGTATTGGCATAATCCGTTAACTGATTTGGATTTAAGTTCATTTTTTGTCTAATAAAAAACCTTCTCAAAAGAGAAGGTTAAGTTTGAAGTGCAAAAATACAAATAAATTATTTTTTTATAAATTAATCTGCGTCTTCTTCTATTTTATTTATAGTTTTTTTAGCGGTTTCAGTAGTGTCGGCATCACCTTCATTTGCTAAAGACCTTGTTTTTTCAGAAACAGTTTCGACAGCGTCAGTAGCTATAGTTTTTGTTTCACTGGCTATTTCTTCGACTTTTTCTGTTGCTGTAGCCGTTTTTTCTTTTACAGATTCTATTGTTTTCTCAGAATATTCAGTGACAGTTTCTTTTGCATGACCAGCAAAACCTCCTACTTTATCTATAATTGGAGCTGCAGTTTCTTTTACTTTTTCAAATGTTTCTTCTACAAAAGTTTCGGCTTTTTCAAGGTAAGGAGTTGCTGTTTCTTTTGCTTTTTCAAATGTTTCTTCTGCAAATATTTCTGCTTTTTCTAGGTATGGTGCAGCAGTTTCTTTTGCTTGCTCAAAAGTAGTTTCGGCTTTGTCAGCTAATTCGCTGGCAGTTTCTTTGGCTGAGCCAAATAAATTTTTAAAAAATGAAGATAGTCCCATGGTATTTTTATTTGATTAGTCCTACAATATTAAACATTTTTTTCTAGGTTTACTTTATTAAACCATTAATAATTTGCTGAAAATCAGTATTTGACATCCACTACGTCCTGTTTTGACAAACGTAAAACAACGTTTGTGAATTTGACGTACAAATAAAAAAGGAAGACTTGATGTTTTTTGGTTCCAGCCAAGACCAACCAGTTTAAGAATGCAGACGGATAACTGACGCCGGAAAGTAGTGCAACGAATAACTGTAATAACCTCTAAAAATAAAAAAAAGCGTTCGCCATGACGAACGCTTAAATGAATCGGTCAAATTAATCTATTCGAGTTCGAAAGTTAATTTTAGATTTACTCTGTATTCTGTGATTTCACCTCCACTTATGGCTGCACTGTGGTCTTTAATGTACACAGAACGTATGTGGTTTATGGTTTTAGCCGCCTTTGCAACTCCTTTTCGAGCTGCATCTTCCCAACTTATATCTGAACTGGAAAGCACTTCAATTACTTTTAATACTGACATAATTTCTATTTGTTAAGTTAAAGATTAAATGTACCTATTTTATTTAAAATTTTAATTTAAAACGGCAATTATTTTAGTGTAACTATAGTATTGTCAATTAAATAAGTATTTTTTTTTGTTTATGCGTTCACGGCTTCCACTTTAATTTCCTCGTCGTTCAACATGCTTTTCAACATGTTTTCGATACCACTTTTTAACGTAAATGTTGATGAAGGGCAACCGCTGCAAGCTCCTTGAAGGATTACTTTTACGGTTTTGTCAGCTTCATTATACGAATCGAATGCAATATTTCCACCATCAGCTTGTACTGCGGGTTTTACATACTCCTCTAATATGTTGATAATTTGTTGTGAAGTCACATCCAGATTATCAAACTCTTTTGCTTTTGTATCCTCTTTAGCGGTAACTGCTTGAATGAAATTTTCATCTAGGACTATTCCTCCATTTTCTATATATTGCTTAATGAAGCTTCTTAATTCTAATGTTATTTCCTGCCATTCATTAATTTCATATTTAGTTACTGAGATGTAGTTTTCATCAATGAAAATCTCTTTCACATAAGGAAATTTAAAAAGTTCTTTTGCTAATGGAGAGGCACCAGTTTGATCAATATTTTTGAATTCGATAGCGTTTTTAGTCAACATTTTGCTCACTACAAATTTCAATGCAGCTGGATTTGGAGTGGTTTCTCCATAAACGGTCACGGGCTGTTTTTTGGTTTTGTTTTCGTCAATAGTAATGATCGTTCCGCCATTGTTTACAAATGTTTCCATTTGCTCTGCTACGGCATCTTTGACATCATCCCATTCAACAATATTATATTTCTCGACTGCTATAAAATTTCCAGAGATGTAAATTGTTTTTACAAAGGGTAAGTAAAATAATTGTTGCGCTAATGGCGATGTTTTGGCCTCATCAATGTTTTTGAATTCAAAACTTTCATTTTGGGTTATAAAATCCTGAAATTCAAACTTTAATATAGTTGGGTTTTGTGTTTCTTTTATGCTAACTTTGTTCATGACTTTTAAATTTTTACAAATTTACTAAAGTTATTTTCTACGAATAACTATATTTGAATTTTTAATGAATAAATTAACTTTAGTTTAATTTTATATAAGCTGTTTGCCTTTGTTCCTACAAAACTTTTATTGATTTAGAATTATTCATTCTTATTAAAAAGTAATTAAATGTATAATAAAATTAAATTTTTATCGGTTCTTTTTTTTACATCTTTTTATTCCTTTTCACAGGAAGGAATTCCTGTTTATTCCGATTATCTTTCAGACAATTATTACTTAATTCATCCTTCCATGGCGGGTGCATCAAATTGTGCCAAAATTAGGTTGACAGGTCGTAAACAATGGTTTGATCAGGAAGATGCTCCAGAGCTTCAAACATTAAGTTTTAATGGAAGAGTAGGGGAAAAAGCGGGTGCTGGAATTATAGTTTTCAATGATAAAAACGGATATCATTCCCAAAAAGGTGTCAAATTTAGTTATGCCTACCATTTAATGTTTTCGAGAAATGAAATAGATTTAAACCAATTGTCTTTTGGAATAAGTGCCGGACTAATTCAAAGTCAATTAGACGAAACGGAATTTCTTCAGTCTGGTGATTTTGATCCTATTATTGATGGAACTGTCGTACAAAAAGACTCTTATTTTAATGTGGATATAGGAGCATCCTACAACTACTTAGATTTTTATGCTCATGCTACAGTAAAAAATGCCATAGAGACCAGAAGAGATATTTACACGGAGTATGAAAGTGATAATTTAAGAAAGTACTTATTGAGCGCCGGTTATATCTTTGGTAACAGAGACAGAATATTATGGGAACCTTCTATTTTATTTCAAATGGTGGATCAAACCAAAGAAAAATCGATTGACATTAATTTAAAAGCCTATAAAACGTTAGATTTTGGAAAGCTTTGGGGCGGATTGTCCTATAGAAGAAGTTTTGATGGTGCAGAATATATCGATGGAAATTCGGTTTCCAAACAAAAGTTGCAATATATTACTCCAATAGTAGGTGTAAACTTTGACAAATTTATGTTTGCTTATACATATTCTCAACTAACGGGAGCTGTTAAATTCGATAATGGAGGTTATCATCAAATTACTTTAGGAATCGATTTATTCTGTAAACCTGTGAAATACGATTGTAACTGTCCTGCAATTAATTAATATTTATCCTTTCCCATGCTAATTAAATCTGTAAACGGTAAGTCTCCTTCAATTCCTGAAGATTGTTATGTTTCCGAAAATGCGACCATTGTTGGCGATGTTTCGTTTGGCGAAAATTGTAGTGTTTGGTTCAATGCCGTAATTAGAGGGGATGTAAATCACATCAAAATTGGCAATAAAGTAAACATTCAAGATGGAGCAGTAATTCATTGTACCTACAAAAAACACCCAACAATTATAGGAAATAACGTTTCCATCGGTCATAATGCTATTGTACATGGTTGTACAGTTCACGATAATGTGCTGATAGGAATGGGAGCCATTGTTATGGATAATTGCGTGATCGAAAGTAATTCTATTGTGGCTGCCGGTGCCGTTATCACTCAAAACACAGTTGTAGCATCAGGGTCAATCTGGGCTGGAGTTCCTGCTAAAAAAGTGAAAGATATTGATCAATCTGATTTTGCTGGAGAAATCGAACGCATTTCGAATAATTACGTGATGTATTCGAGTTGGTTTAAGGAAGAAGAGTGAGTAAGTTTAGTTTAAAATTCTATTTCGTCAACCCTATATTTATTTTCTAAAATTTCAGACAAAACTTTCGGATTTCTATTCGTGTAAAAAATAGGTTCACTCTTTTCTGCCGATGAAAAACCTACTTTGTCTCGCAATATATTCTGTGTTTGTTTAGCAACAGCCTCACCAGAATCTATAATTTGAATGTGTTCTGGAATAATTTTTTTGATTTGCGGAATCAGATAAGGATAGTGGCTGCAACCTAATACTAAATAATCAATGTTGGCTTCAATCATTGGAGTCAGGTAGGAGTGAAGCAGTTTAGTCATCTCTGGTGAATTGATATCTCCGTTCTCAATTAGTTGCACTAATCCGTGTCCTACTTGCTCAATTATCTTTGTGTCTTGGTACTTTTCTGTAGTCTTGTTAAAAAGCTCACTATTCAAAGTTCCTAGTGTTGCTAGGATTCCTATTATTTGTGTTTTTGAATGTGTTACAGCGGGTTTAATTGCGGGTTCAATACCTATAAACGGAATGTCATATTTTGCTCTTAATTCTTGGATTGCATTAGTGGTGGCTGTATTGCAAGCTATCACAATTAATTTGCAGTTCATCTCCAGAAGGAAGTCAGTATTTTTCATGCTCAATGCAACAATCTCTTCTTTAGATTTTTGTCCATAAGGGGCATTTTTACTATCTGCCAGATATATGGTTTTTTCATTGGGCAGTAATTGATGGATAGCTTTCCAAATGGAAGTTCCGCCAATTCCGGAGTCAAAAATTCCTATTGGTTGATTGTTGTTGTTCATAAAAACAAAGTTACATGCTCGAATTTGAATTTCCTAGAGTTTATTTTAAACAAAAAACTGCTCAAACCTAAGAGAAGGATGAGCAGTTTTGTACGATTATCTATTTTTTTTAGAAACCTAAATCTTTTTTTACATCCATAGTCAAGTTTGGACCATCTGCAAGTAAAAGGCTAGAACCATCAAGAACATATTGGAATCCTTTAGCTTTTCCTACTTTTTGAATAGAAGCTCTTACTTTTTCCATTAGTGGTTTCATAATATCAGATTCTTTTTGTTGCAATTCTTTTTGAGCATTATCTCTAAAGTCAACAATTCTTTTTTGCATATCTTGAACTTCTTTAGAACGCTCACCATTTATAGCTTCAGTAACTGTTGCAGCTTCAGCTTCGTATTTTTTCAATTTTCCTTGGTATTCTTCAACCATTTTTTTGTAGTCAGCATCATAAGTAGTACTCAATTTATCCAATTGTTTTTGAGCATCTAACACTGCAGGCATTTTTGTCATAATTTCACTTACATCAACATGAGCAGTTTTTGCTTGTGCATTAATTGTTTGGTGTGCTCCTAAAATAAAAAGTGCAGCAATAAATAGAGTTTTAATTTGTTTCATCGTTTTTAAAATATTTAATAATTAATTTTTGTTTGTATTTTCTTTTAATTTTTCTTCTTTAGCTTTCCTAATAACTTCTCTGTCTTCCAGTATTTTTTTTCTTTTCTCGTCTAATGCTTTCTTACGGTCCTCTAAAATTTTCTTACGATCTTCTACTGTTTTCGCTCTTGCAACTGCTTGTTTTTGTTTAGCGTCTTCAACCGCTAGCTTAGTACTATCTTTGGCCGGGTCGTTACTTGTAACTTTCTCGGTGCTGACTGTTTTAATATTTGCAGAAACCGTGCCATTTTTTTTAGCCTCTCTTTCGGCTATAATTTGTTGTCTTTTATCATCAAATTCTTTTTTCTTTTGCTCTTGAAGTAATTTTCTATCAGCAAGTATTTTATCTCTGGTAGCTTTTTTATCATCCAAGAGTTTTTGTCTGTCTACCAATGCTGGATTTTCATCTAGTGCATCTTCTTTGATTTCTTTTGCTTGTTCTTCTTTTAGTTGTTTTTTAGTCAACTGTTCTCTTTTTTCGGACCTGTTTAATGTGCGTAAAATTTGATCGCTCATATCAAATCTTTTTGCAGCAAATAGCATAGTCAAGTCGGAAGTTTTGTCAAAGATAAAATCATATTTTAATCGTTCTGCAATATCTTGAACTGCAGTAAAAACTTGATCTTGTATTGGTTTTACCAAAACAGATTTTTGTATCATCAAATCCCCATTGGCACCAAATCTTTTTTGTTGGTATTGCAAGTTTTCGTTTTCAAGAAAATTAATTTCTGTTTCTCTCTCGTCAATTAACTCTTTTGTCAATAAAGCCCTTTCGGCTTTTAAGGCTTCCTTCAATTTATTGATTTCAATTTTCTTAGTATCGATTTCCAGTTTCCATTTTTCAGCTTTTTGCTCTAATTGAGTCTTTGCTTCCGTATAATCAGGTACATTTTGTAATATGTATTCCATATCAATGTAGCCTAGCTTGGTTCCTCTGGTTTGTGCGTCAATTGTATGTACAACGACTAACGCTAAAAATAGATATAAAAATTGTTTTCTCATAACGTTTCTGTATTAGAAAATTTAAAATCAATTTTTTTTAGAATTGTTGCCCAATGATAAAATGGGTTTCCCATCCATTCGCTTTTGATTGTCCTGGCAATGTGTCAAAACCGTGACCAAAATCAATTCCCAACAAACCAAATGCGGGCATAAATACACGTAATCCAACTCCAGCAGAGCGATTTAAGGCAAAAGGATTATAGCTTTTGAAATCACGGAATGATGATCCTGCTTCCATAAAAGCCAATGCGTAAATTGATGCCGATGATTTTAACGTTATCGGATAACGTAATTCCATTGAGAATTTATTAAAAACAGTAGCTCCAATTTGTTCCCCTGCCGCATTTACGGGTGTTAATGAGTTGTTAGGATATCCTCTCAGCTGTACTGTTTCTCTACCATCCATAGAATAATTTGCCAGTCCGTCACCACCAAGATAGAAACGCTCAAAAGGCACAACTCCTCTTTCTTGATTGTATGCTCCAAGGAACCCAAATTCAGTTAAAGTTCTTAGTACTAATTTACCATAAATTTTTGTATACCAGTCTGCTTTAAACTTTATTTTATAATATTCCAACCATTTAAAACGCTCTTGATCTACTTTACTGACATTTGTTGCAGCAAGATTGAAGTCCGTTACTTTGTTCCCATTGGTATCAATATAATCTCCTATCTGCACAATGTTCCCATTTGCATCTGGAACATTTAAGCGGTCAACAGTGTTTTTTAATTTGTATTCTTCTTTATCTCCTAAGGTTGAATAATTAACCCCGTTTAGTAAGGAATAAGGAGGGGTTAATTTAGCTGAAATACTAAACTCCGATCCGTACATTGGGAATATTGGATTTACACCCTTATTGCTTCGTGTTAACCCTATGGTGTAAGCCATGTTTCTGGATGTTCCATCTCCAAAGGTAAATAATCCGGTATTGTAATTATTTAAATCATAATGTTGGTAACTTAACGATTGTGACAATACAAAGAAATCATCTGGAACAGTCAGCCTTTTTGCTAGACCAACAGACAACGTCATGATGTTAAAACTTTTGGTTTTATCGGCTCTCTGTGTAATGAAATTATTTAAAAATTGTTTGCTGTACGATAAAGAAGTACTAAACTGTACCGGTTTTTTTCCGCCAAACCAAGGTTCTGAAAAGGAAACACTATAGGTTTGAAAAAATGTACTGGCTTGCAAACGCAAAGAGACTTTTTGACCATCTCCCATTGGTAATGGTTTATAAGCATCTTTATTAAGAATATTTCGTGCAGAAAAGTTGTTGAAAGACAGCCCAAGAGTACCAATGAAGCCACCACCTCCATAACCACCTTGAAGTTCAATTTGGCTGGAACCTTTTTCTACAAGATTGTATTCAATATCTACAGTTCCTGCTCCAGAATCCACATTTTTGAACTTCGGATCAATCGCTTCTGGATCAAAAAATCCTAGTTGTCCAATTTCACGAATGGTTCTTACCAATTCTTCTTTGCTATATTTCTCTCCTGGCTTTGTTCTTAATTCACGATAAATTACGCGGTCATTAGTTTTGTCATTTCCAACCACCGTAATTTTGTTAAAATAAGCAATTGGTCCTTCAGTGATTCGTATTTCAAAATCAATAGTGTCATTGGCCGTTCTTACCTCAACTGCATTTATATTGGAAAACAAATAACCACTGTTTTTATACAAGTTGTCAATATCTTCACCATCAGGTTTAGACGCATCCGCAATTCTTTTTTGCAGCAAAACACCATTATAAGTTTCCCCTTTTTTAACCCCTAATATGCGGCTTAATCCTTGATCAGTGTATACTGTATTTCCTAAAAATTTAATGTCTCCAAAGTAATATTTATTTCCTTCCTCTACATTTATTTTAATAGATAAAGCATTCTTTTCTTTGTCAAAAGTAACGGAATCCGAAAGTATTCTGGCGTCTCTGTATCCTTTTTCTTTATAAGCCGAAATTACTTTTTCTAAATCAGTTTTGTATTTCTCTTTTATAAATTTAGATGCTTTCAAGACTCGAATAAAATTCTTTTGTTTTGTGTCTTTCATCGCTTTACGTAATGCTTTGTCAGACATTTTTGTGTTTCCTACAAAATCAATTTTTTGAATTTTTACTTTATCGCCCTTGTCAATATTGACAAGCATGTTTACTGAATTGATTGTAGATGTATCTTTAACAGTGTTTATATTTACTTTTGTATTGTAATAACCGTCTTTTTTATATTTATTTTCTATGTAGTTTTTTGCAGTGGTAATCAAGTTTTCATTAACTACTTTGCCTTTATTCAGACTGTTGTCTTTTATTAAAGCTTCGGTCTTCGTTTTCTTAACGCCTACAAATTTTACTTGGTTTAATTTGGGCAACTCTACAATATTCAAATCAAGATAAATACTGTCATTTTGCACTTTATTTATATAAAATGAAATTTCATCAAAGAGACCCAGCTTTCCAAGTTTTTTTATAGCAGCACTAATTTCTTCACCAGGAATTGTTATTTCTTGTCCTTTTTGTAAACCAGAGAAAGTTACTACGGTTTGAGAGTTGAAACTGATGTCTCCAACCACGGCTACATCGGCTAAAATGTATTTTTTTCCTTGATCAAAAGGAACTCTTTCTTGAGCTTTAACTTGTGTAAAACTTCCAAAAATCAAAACGGTAAAGACTATTTTTATGCTTTTATTTAACACTAAAAAATTATTTAATTTGTTCACTTGTTTTTCCAAATCTACGTTCTCTTTTTTGATAACTAATGATAGCCTCATATAAATCTTGTTCTTTAAAGTCTGGCCACAATACATCAGTAAAATATAATTCTGAATAGGCAATCTGCCACAACAAAAAGTTACTTATCCTATGTTCTCCACTTGTTCGTATTAATAAATCTACGTCCGGTAAATTTTGCGTGTAAAGATGCTCATTAATAATGGAATCGTCAATAGTGTCTATTGAAATTATATTATTTTTAACTTTACTGCAAATGTTTTTTACAGCTGTAACAATTTCTTCCCTTGAACCATAGCTTAGCGCCAGTGTCAATGTCATTTGTGTGTTGTCTTTCGTTTTATCAATAACATCAAGTAGTTCTTTTTGTGCTGATTTAGGTAATTTTTCTAAATTACCAATAGCATTGAGTTTGATGTTGTTTTTTTGGAGTGTTACAAGTTCTTTTTTCAAGGAATTGATTAGCACTTTCATTAAAGTTTCAACTTCTAATTTTGGTCGGTTCCAATTTTCAGTCGAAAAAGCATATAAAGTAAGAAATTCGATGCCGAGTTTAGCACTGGCTTCGATTATTACTTTGACTGATTTTGTTCCGCTTTCGTGGCCTAAAGCTCTTAAAAATCCCTGTTGTTTTGCCCAACGGCCATTGCCATCCATTATGATGGCTACATGTTTTGGCAAGTTGTTCTTGTTGATCGTCTCTAGTAAATTCATTTTTTTATTCTGCACAATAACAGGGTTTATTCCCAAAGGTATAAGTTAAAGTAACTCCTGAAAAAACATACCAATCATTATTATTTATATTTCCAAATCGGAGCGATTCCAAATTTTTGTTTTCTGAATTACTCCCGTCGATGTTATCTGTCAAAGTATATCTTGCGCCAACTTCTGCAGCCAATATCAAACTAGGGCTAATGTTTGATTTTATTCCTACAGTCATTGGTATTGCAAATGAACTTGTGTTTTCAACTGTGTAAGTTTCTCCGTTCGATACATACAATTCATCATGTCTAAAATAACTTATGCCAGAATGCACATAAGGAGTGATTTTAGTACTGGATTCATGAAGATTAAAATCAAAAAAGTTGAATTCAAGGCCTAAAGATACTTCTTTTATGCTATTTTCAAAACGATAGCCTCTTTGGTTTCTGCCAGCTTCTTTTGAATCTAAATCATTTGAAACGATTCTTGATTGCGTGTACGAAATTCGATACGCATGTCTGGCGCTTTTATTCCATTTATATAGCAATCCAAAGGCGGGTTCATTTGGCGAAACATAAGTAGTAGGGCCAACATCTCCTATAAAATTACTTCCGCCTATAAAAACACCAACCTCATGTATCTGAGCATTGGTGACCATTAAAGGAAAAAAGCAAAAAAATAAATAAAAAATTTTGTTCATTTAATCAAAAATTGCGTGCAAATATAATAATTATCAATTCGATTCAATACCCATTCAGTTAAATGTGTGTTTTTTTAATAATTAACTACTAAACGCACACTAATTAAGTATTAGTTTTACTAAAACGGGGAAAATTGATAGAATCGTATAGCGCTTGATCAAAATGATTTAATTTCTTTTGTCTTCTCCCCAAAGTAGTTTGTTGCGAAGTGTTTTCAAAAATGTTTCTCCGGGAATTTCGACCATATTAATTTGAAAAGGAGTTTTCTTTAAAGTCAGAATCGATTCGTTTTTTACGGAAGTAACTCTGGAATCTAAGGAGATTAAATAGTATTCTTCTCTTCCCGAAACTTTTAAACGAATTTCAGTTTCATCTGGAACCACAAGTGGTCTTGCGGTAAGATTGTGCGGAGCAATAGGAGTAATAACGAGACTTTTTACGTCAGGTGTCAAAATAGGACCGCCGCAGCTCAGGGAATATCCTGTAGATCCTGTGGGTGTCGAGATGATAAGGCCGTCAGCCCAATAGGAATTCAAATATTCGTCGTTCAAGTACGTGTCAATTGTGATCATCGAAGTGGTATCTTTTCGACTGACCGTAATTTCATTCATGGCAAAATTAATTGCGTCAATAGATTCGTTCGGTGGAGTACATGTTAAGCTCAGTAAAGCTCTTTTAGAAATCGTATATTTTTTATCGATGACAAATTGCATAAAAGATGCAATATTCTCTTTTTGTACAGAAGCTAAGAAACCTAATCTTCCCGCATTTATTCCTAGAATTGGTATGCCAGAATCTCTGACTAATGTTGCGGCTCTAAGGATAGTTCCGTCTCCACCGATGCTGATCAGCATGTCAAAACTGGAGTCGAGTTCCGTATGAGATGTGAACGTTTTGTATTTTTTTTCTACAATCTTCCGCTCATTAAGCATCAACAAAAAATGAGATTCAATAATCATCTCTACATTGTTTTTGTTAAAAAAAACAAAGATGTCATTTATGATGGGTTCTGTACTGTTTTGATAATATTGACCGTAGATAGCTACTTTCATCTTTTGTTTAATCGTTTAATGTTGATATGTTTATTTTAGCATTTAATCGATTAAAAAAATAATCGGTTAAACGAAAACTATATATTAAGGTATTTGTCTAAATAGTCAGAACGCTCTTTTAAATTATTGATATAATTGTCTTCTTGATGCTCTGAAATGATTTCATAATTGTATCTTCTAAAAGTTTGGATGATCTCATTCATCGCGCCTAAAGTTATTTTCAAAGTAACTTCAACACTATCAATATCTGCTTCAGAAATAAACAACCCTAAAAGTTTTCCGTTATTGCTTTCTATAATTTGAGTGATTTGACTCATAGAATAATCCAAAACTCCTTTTTTAACAACAATGATTCCGCCTGGCTCTTTTAAAAAGGGTGTTTCATGAAAAAATTTCATGATGTCCTCAATTTCATAATACCCAACATAGGTGTTGTTTTCGTCCAAAACAGGAACTAAATTAGTGTGATTTTTTGCAAAAACTTCCAAAACATCCAGCCACATCGTATTTGTTCTGGTAAAAAAGCCCTCAAGAGTAAATCGATAATCAGCCACTTTTTTATGACTGTCAAAGGTTTCTATGTCTTCGGAGGCAATGCTGCCAATGTAAACTCCCTCTTCAACAATTGGAAAATGTGAAAAGTGTAATTCGCTAAAAAAGTCTTGAACAGCAGCAACAGAATCGAGGCTGTCAATCGCTTTAAAGTCATTGGTAATATATTCTGTAATTTCTGTCATAAATCAGTCGGCAATATTTCATGCAAAATAATCAAAAATAAGCAAAATCTCCTACCTTTTACTTTGTATTTTTGTTCCAAGTAAATACTAGTATCAAAATCAAAAAGTGTTCCAATGACAAAGTTAAGTGTAAACATCAATAAAATAGCTACTTTGCGAAATGCTCGCGGAGGAAATGTTCCCGATTTATTAAAAGTAGCCACCGATATTCAGAAGTTTGGTGCCGAAGGAATTACCATCCATCCCCGCCCGGATGAGCGTCACATCCGCTATCAAGATGCCCGAGATTTAAAGGCAATCGTTTACACCGAATATAATATTGAAGGAAATCCAGAAAAAACCTTTATCGATCTTGTTCTGGAAATAAAACCGACTCAAGTGACTTTGGTGCCAGATGCAATCGATGCCATAACCTCTAATGCAGGTTGGGACACCATAAAACATGCTTCTTATTTAACCGAAATCGTTCAGGAATTTCAACGCAACGGAATCCGAACGTCTATTTTTGTAGATCCAGTTCTCGAAATGATTGAAGGCGCTAAAAAAATTGGAACTGAAAGAATCGAGTTGTACACCGAAGCATTTGCACATCAATACAGTTTAGGAAATCAAAACGGAATTTTACCGTACACACAATCAGCCATTTTGGCAAACGAACTTGGATTAGGAATCAACGCAGGTCACGATTTGAGTTTGGACAACATTCAGTTTTTTAAACAAAACATTCCGGGACTACTCGAAGTTTCTATTGGTCACGCGTTAATTTCCGAAGCTATTTATTTGGGTTTGGATAATGTGGTGAACATGTATTTGCAAAAATTAAAATAGTTTTTTTAAACCATTGTGAAATTAAGAAGGATTAAGTCAAAAGCTTAATGACCTTAATTTCTTAATGGTTTGTAATTTAAATTAAAACGTTAAAATCTAAAATCGTATGCTTTTCTCAAAAATAGAAGGCTCAGGGCAACCACTTTTAATTCTCCACGGATTTCTGGGAATGTCAGATAATTGGAAAACACTCGGAACGCAGTTCGCAACTGATTTTCAAGTTCATATTCTCGATTTACGCAACCACGGACGCAGTTTACATTCAGAAAATTTCAGTTATGAAATTATGGTGCAGGATGTTTACGAGTATTGTCAAGCTCATAATTTAGAAAACATCAACATCATTGGTCATTCTATGGGCGGTAAAGTAGCGATGCTTTTAGCAATGACACATCCTGAATTAGTGGGAAAATTAATTGTGGCTGATATTGGACCAAAATTTTATCCGCAACACCATCAGGATATTTTGGCGGGATTGAACGCCGTTGATTTTTCAAAAAAACCAAGCCGAGGTAATGTCGAAGAAATTATGGAAAAGTATATTCCTGATTTTGGAACCAGACAATTCTTAATGAAAAATTTATTTTGGTTAGAGCCGGGGCAACTCGCGTTCCGATTTAATTTGGCAGTATTTAATCATAAAATGGTTGAAATAGGAATTCCTTTACCGGAGAATTCCATTTTCGAGAAATCGACATTGTTTATTCGTGGAGGAAAATCAAATTATATTCTGGACAGTGATTTCGAGAATATAAAACAACATTTTCCTGATTCAAGCATCGAAACGATTCCGAATGTAGGGCATTGGCTTCATGCCGAAAACCCAACTGAGTTTTACCAAAAAGCAAGTTCTTTTTTGAAATGAAGGTGATAATTTTAAATTTTCACTACATTTATTAAAATTTTAAAATAAAAATCCATGAATTTACTGATCAAAATTCTTATCACTTCGGGCTTAGTATTGCTAATTGCGAATTTTATGCCGGGTGTTCGCGTTGCAGGATTTACAACAGCATTAATCGTTGCAATTGTTCTAGGGTTGCTTAATATTTTTATCAAACCAATATTGGTAATACTTACATTGCCGGTTACAATTATTACTTTAGGATTGTTTTTATTAGTAATCAATGCACTGATGATTTTGTTGTGTACAAAAATTGTAGGCGGATTTAGCGTAGATACGTTTTGGACTGCCTTATTTTTTAGTATTATCTTGTCAGTATTACAGTCTATAATGAATGGAATATTAGGCGAAGGAAAATAAGGAATTGTTTTTAACATGTATTTGTGAGTGAATTAAATTACACTATTTGTTAATTTAATACCTTTGTACTTCTATATAAGATAAACAATGTCGAAAAAGTTTTACATAGTGCTATTAGTTATGCTTGGTTTCTTTATGACACCGAGCGTAGCTTTTGCATGTGGAACAAAAACAGAGAAGGCCTGTTGCAAAAAAGAATCCTCTTCAAAAAAGGATAAAAAAGAATGTTGTAAAAAAGAACAGTCTTCAAAAGACAAGTCTCATGAAGGTTGTAATGGCGCTTGTAAAAGTGTTACTTGCAGCAGTTCAACCGTTTATTTAGGTATGACTGCGTTGTTTTATACCGAATTGAATACCGAACTCTTTAGTTTTTCTACTGAAAAGCAAAATTATTATTACTCAGAAATCTTTATTTCTTCCGATTTCCGTTTTATTTGGCTTCCACCTAAAATAAGCTAAATTCCTTCTGTGACAGCCAAAAAACTGTCTGCTTCAAAGCATTATATGCTTTACAATCATTAATTTTTAAGTCACATTCATTTAAAACATAGTATAAAGTGCTATTTTTTTAATGTTTTTTGTGACTGACTCACTTCCAAATTACGATACAATGAACTCAATAAAAAGAATATTGATGGCAATAGTACTATTGCTATCAGTTACAGGCGCAAGCGCGCAGATTAAAAATGCTACTACAGAAACGGTAAAAATATACGGAAACTGTGACATGTGTAAAACAACGATCGAAACTGCTGGAAATTTTAAAAACCGTGCCAAAGTAGCCTGGAATAAAGACACTAAAATGGCAATACTTACGTACGATCCCACAAAAACAAGTCAGGACGAAATCTTGAAACGCATTGCTTTAGCAGGCTACGACAGTGAAAAATTTCTTGCTCCGGATGCTGTTTATGATACTTTACATGGATGTTGTCAATATGAAAGAGAAGCTAAAGTAGCCGCTACACCAGAAATTAAAAGAGAAAGTACAGCTACACAAATGCATGCAAACCACGCGAGTACTACTACTGTTGCAGTGGTAAAAGATCAAGTAGATACTAAATTAAAAGTTGTTTTTGATGCCTATTTTGTATTGAAAGATGCATTGGTAAAAACAGATGGTAAAGCTGCTTCAACAGTAGCGAAAGATGTTTTGACTGCCTTAAATGAAGTGAAAATGGAGGAACTTGCAATGGATGTTCATATGGTTTGGATGAAAGAAATGAAAAGTGTAATGGCCAATACCAGAAATATTTCTGTGACAGAAGATATCAAACTCCAAAGAGAGTTTTTTATTCCTTTTTCAAAATCGATGTATGAATTGCTAAAAGTGGCTAAATATGAAATGCCTGTGTATCTTCAATTTTGTCCCATGGCTAATGGAGGGAAAGGGGCCAACTGGTTGAGTAAAGAGAATGCAGTTAAGAATCCTTATTACGGTTCTCAAATGATGACTTGTGGAAAAACGGTGGAGACCATTCAATAATTATTTCAATGAAAAATACAATTTTGCTATTCAGTTTAATAGTTAGTGTTTCAACTGCGACTGCTCAACTAAAAATTGGGGCTAATATGCCAGATTTACAGCTTAATAATAAGGAGACCACAATAAGTTTGACTTCTATGAAAGGGAAAACGGTCTTGATTGATTTTTGGGCATCTTGGTGTGCACCCTGTAGATTGGCTAATAAAAAGTTAGTTCCTTTTTATAATTCACATAAAAATGAAAATTTTGAAATTGTTGGCATTTCACTTGATACCGATACAACAAAATGGAGAAACGCTATTCAAAAAGATAAATTGATGTATGAGCAATTGATTGATGCCAAAGGTTTTGATGCTGCATCAGCAGTACTTTTTGGAGTAGAAGAATTGCCTAATTCGTATTTGTTTGATGCATCGGGTAAATTAGTAGCGATCAATCCGACAGAGGAAGAAATAATAGCACAAATAAAAAAATAAAGAACATGAAAAATATAAATTTAAAATTCATCCTGATAGCTTGTTTCGTTTTGATTACCGGCCTAAAATCCTATTCTCAAATCGCAAAAGCCGAAATAATTGCCACTGGATTGACCTGTTCAATGTGTTCTAATGCAATAAACAAACAATTGAAAGCCATGCCCGAAGTCGAGAGCGTTGCTACTGATTTAAATACCAATACATTCACCGTTGTTTTAAAGAAAAACAATTCCTTAAGCCCAAAAGTATTAAAAAACAGTGTGGAAAAGGCAGGTTTCTTTATAGGTTCGATGGTCTTGACAATGGTCTTTGACAATTTAAAAATTGAAGATAACCTTGTCGTTAAAAAAGAAAATGCAACGTTTATTTTTGTTGATTCTAAATCAAAAATAGGGAGTGAAACAACTAGAGTGCAAGTCTTAGACAAAGGGTATGTAACCCAAAAAGAGTATAAAAAATTAGAGAAATCATTTTCAAAATATGCCAGTTATGCTGCAGGAAATGAAAACGACTTCCATTTGAAAACAATCTAATATGAATTATTTGCGTTTTATTTTCCTGTTCCTGTTTGCTTTTCAAGTACAGGCACAAGAGTTATTTGTTGTTACTGAACCGGCAAGTAATATGCCAACAGGTTCTGTAGGAATACGATTAGGACAGTCATTTATGAAAGAGAATTTCCGGTCCGGCTATGGTTACCAAGTATCGCCAGAAATAATGTGGGGAGTAAATAGAAATTTAATGGTCCATGCAGCTGCATATTTAAGCAACAGTAGTAATCAATTTACTGCCGAAGGTGGCAGTTTGTATGCTAAGTACCGCTTTTTTTCTGTTGATGATATCCAGAGTCATTTTCGAATGGCAGTTTTTGGAAGGTACAGCCGGAATAATTCGATTATTCGCCAAGAAGAAATTGAAACAATGGGGAATAATTCGGGTTATGAAACGGGTTTGATTTTTACTCAATTAATCAAAAAAACAGCGATTAGTTCTACAATCAGCTTTGAGAAAGCATTAGACAATAAACCGGATTACAATTTTCCCTTGTTTCAGAGCAGTAATGCTATAAACTATTCGCTTTCATTTGGAAGGTTGATGTATCCAAAGAAATATACCAGTTTCAAACAAACGAACGTGAATGCAATGGTGGAGTTTGTGGGGCAAACATTATCGGACAATGGACGGTCCTTTCTTGATGTAGTACCCTCCATACAGTTTATAATTAACAGTCAGGCAAGAGTGGATGTGGCCTATAAAAAGGAACTGTATAGTTCGATGCTTCGATCGGATCCTAATGGATTTTATTTAAAACTGGAATATACCTTTTTTAATGTTTCACAATAAAACACACAATAATTAAATAGTTAATAAATTTATTAAATGAAAAATATAATAGTATCAATCGTAACACTGGCATTAGTTTTAGTTTCTTGTGACCAGAAAAATAAAGAAATTAAAGATGTTAAATCAGGGACTAGCCAAACTACATCGGAAATGTATGCGTGTTCAATGCATCCTGAGATTACAGGTGTAAAAGGAGCTGAATGTTCTAAATGTGGAATGGAACTCACCCAGAAAGCGGCACAAGATTCAGATTTGCAAAGCACTGTATCCGCTAAAAAGGAATCCAATGCAGATACAAAAACTTCAACAGTGACACAATCTTCATTTACAATTAATGAAATAGTAAAAGATTATTTACAAATTAAAAATGCATTAGCGAAAGATGATTCGAAAGGAGCAGCCACCGATGGAAAAGAATTATATGCTACTTTGAATAGTATAAATGCCAGTAGTATAGATCCAAAATTAAAGGCTGAATATCTTAATATTGCTGATGATGCAAAAGAGCATGCAAAACATATTGGTGATAACGTTGGTAAAATTGACCACCAAAGAGAGCATTTCGTAATGTTGAGTAAAGATGTAAATGATTTAATAAAAACTTTTGGCACCGATCAAAAATTGTATCAGGATTTTTGTCCTATGGCAAATGAGGGTAAAGGAGCTATTTGGATAAGTGAAATCAGGGACATAAAAAACCCGTATTATGGTTCGGAGATGCTAACTTGTGGTTCAATGAGAAAAGCGTTGTAAGATGGAAAAAAGCATCAAGAAAATATTTTTTGTAGCATTAATTATTTTTTTATTGATGCAACTGTATCAACCGGTTCGAAATGTGAATCCCGAGCAAGACATGACTGTCGATTTTACAAAAGCGTATGATGTGCCTAATAATGTGGCAACAATATTAAGAACATCTTGTTATGATTGTCATAGTAATAATACCGATTATCCTTTTTATTCTTATGTTCAGCCAGTACGTTTTTTAATGGAAAAACATATCAAGGAAGGGAAAGAAAATTTGAATTTTAATGAGTTTGGCACATACTCCAAGCGAAAGCAGGAAAACAAATTAGATGCAATTGTAAAACAAATAAAATCCAACGAAATGCCTTTGGTTTCGTATACGTTATTTCATAAAAATGCAAAACTATCATCTAAGCAAAAAAATGAAGTAGTGGATTGGATTGATAAAACGATTGGCAGTTCAAACAATGAATAGTAAGAGAAGCATAACTTTTAAACTCTAAGTCAAAAGAAATAGAATTGTATAACATCAAAGTGATGACTATAAAACCGGTCATTCTTCAATTAAATTGAAATCGTTGTTTCTGCAAGGATACATAGAGGTCCAAAAAAACCTTTTTTTTAATTGATAATTAGTAAATTATATAATTTATATAGACAAAACTACAAGGGTTTGGAGACTGTTTTTTGTAATTTTATAATGCAGAAATTAATCTGCAATTAATAAATTAAAACAATGAAAAAATTATTTTTTTTAGCCCTAATGGCGGCTGTAGTAATGGTTTCTTGTAACCAAAAGAACAAAGAAAATTCAACAAATGATTCTATTATGATGGACGATACTTCAACAATGAAGAGTTCTGATGGTACTAAGATGAGCAATGATTCAATAGAATTGAAAAATAATGCTAAAACCTATGCCTGTTCGATGCATCCTGAAGTTCAAGGTAATCTAAATGATAAATGTTCAAAATGCGGAATGAAATTAACAGAGCCTGTTCCTGTAACTGAAGCAAAAAAATAACGCTACAACGTATTTAATCGAATCAATCGTACACTCCAAAAAAGTGTAAGGTTGATTTTATACACAGTCAAATGAAACATACGTATTCAATTATCGGAATGTCTTGCGACGGTTGTCGTTCCAAAGTCGAAAAAACATTGAATGCTATCGATGGAATTCAAGCAACAGTTACTTTGGATCCACCAATGGCAACGATAACAATGGATGAACACATTCCCACTGCTCAATTGCAGGAGGCATTGACAGCTGCAGGAAAATATACAATAGCAATGAATAAAGGGGTTGATTCTCATGAAACAATTGAAAAGCCAATGGAAAAATCCTGTTGCAGTTCGGATAAACCGCAAGAGAAATCGATAGTTACTTTACCCAGTAATGCACAAGGCAAATATTATTGCCCGATGCATTGTGAGGGCGAAAAAGTCTATGATAAACCGGGAAGTTGCCCAGTTTGCGGAATGAATCTAGAAAAAGTTCCAGAATTGAGTGTTGCAAAAACAATGTACACGTGTCCCATGCATCCCGAAGTAATCAAAGAAGGCCCCGGTTCTTGCCCTATTTGTGGAATGGATTTAGTGCCAATGCAACCTACCGATTCTGAAGAAAATAAGGTGTACAATGACTTGGTGCGTAAAATGAAAATAGCAGTGGTTTTTACGGTTCCTATTTTCATTATTGCCATGTCAGATATGATTCCGAATAATCCATTACTGAAAATTATGGATGCTTCAAAATGGAATTGGGTACAACTAATTGTATCGCTTCCAGTCGTTTTTTATGCGTGTTGGATGTTTTTTGAGCGCGCTTGGAAATCCATCAGTACTTGGAATCTCAATATGTTTACCCTTATCGGAATTGGTACAGGAGTGGCGTTTTTATTTAGTTTAGTCGGAATGTTTTTTCCTGATATTTTTCCAAATGAATTTAAAACGCATAATGGAACGGTTTCGCTGTATTTTGAAGCGACAACTGTCATACTAACATTGGTTTTGTTGGGACAATTACTCGAGGCCAGAGCACACAGTCAAACAAGTGGAGCCATAAAAGAATTGTTGAAATTAGCACCCACCGAAGCCACTTTAATTGTTGATGGAACTGATACAGTAATTTCAATTCACGACATTAAAAAAGGGAATCTATTGCGTGTTAAACCGGGAGATAAAATCCCGGTCGATGGAAAAATTACCGATGGAGAAAGTACCATTGATGAATCGATGATTACAGGGGAACCCATCCCTGTGGATAAAAAAATAGGTGATAGTATTAGTTCCGGAACAATCAACGGGAACAAATCCTTTGTGATGATTGCCGAAAAAGTGGGTTCGGAAACCTTGCTTTCACAAATTGTACAAATGGTTAATACTGCCAGTAGGTCTAAAGCACCCATCCAAAAATTAGCGGATAAAATCGCTAAATATTTTGTGCCAATTGTTGTTTTTGTATCGGTAATCACCTTTTTTGTTTGGGCACGATTTGGACCGGTACCCGAACTGGTGTATGGATTTATCAATGCTATTGCGGTATTGATCATTGCCTGTCCGTGCGCTTTGGGATTGGCCACACCTATGTCAGTAATGGTTGGTGTTGGGAAAGGGGCGCAATCCGGAGTTCTGATAAAAAATGCCGAAGCGCTCGAAAATATGAATAAAGTAAATGTTCTCATTACTGATAAAACAGGAACAATCACCGAAGGAAAACCTTCTGTTGAAAAAGTATTTTCCCTGAATAATGCCGAAAATGAACTATTGCAAAGTATCGCTTCCTTAAATCAGTATAGCGAACATCCTTTGGCGCAAGCCGTAGTCAATTTTGCGAAAGCGAAAGAAGTTGCATTAATCGAAGTAAACGATTTTGAAGCCATTTCAGGAAAAGGAGTTGTTGGTACAGTGACCCATAAAAAAGTAGCGCTCGGAAATAAAAAATTAATGGAACAGGTGAGTGCTACGGTTTCTGCAGAATTAGAAAATAAAATTATTGCTGAACAAAAACTAGGGAAAACAGTTTCTTATATTTCAGTTGACGGAATTGCTGTGGGATTTGTGTCCATCAGTGACGCTATAAAAGCAACAAGTGTTGAAGCTATAAAAGAATTAATTCGTCAAGGGGTTGAGGTCATTATGCTTACCGGAGATAATGAAAATACCGCAAAGGCTGTGGCAGCAGAACTGAATTTAACGTCATTTAAAGCGGGTTGTTTGCCAGAAGACAAGCTTAAGGAAATTAAACGACTGCAATCCGAAGGGAAAATTGTAGCCATGGCGGGCGATGGAATCAACGATGCTCCAGCTTTGGCGCAAGCTGATGTCGGCATTGCGATGGGAACCGGAACGGATGTGGCGATAGAAAGTGCGAAAATAACGTTGGTGAAAGGTGATTTACAAGGAATCGTCAAAGCCAAAAACTTGAGTCATGCGGTGATGAAAAATATCAGACAAAATTTATTTTTTGCCTTTTTCTATAATGTACTTGGAATTCCAATTGCCGCAGGTGTTCTGTATCCTTTTTTTGGGATTTTACTTTCACCAATGATTGCGGCTTTGGCCATGAGTTTCAGTTCGGTTTCCGTAATTGTGAATGCGTTGCGATTGCGTGGTTTAAAACTTTAAACAAAAAATATTAAAGCGTTTCTTAGAAAATTAAAAAACATGAAAAGTACTATACTACTACTTGTATTCCTGATGATTATTTCTCCTTTTGCAAAAGCAGAAAATAAAAATGGAATTACCATTTCCAGAAAAGCATCCATTTTTCAAACGCAGCCTGTAACGTACACTTGTGTGATGCACCCAGAAATTCATGCGAATAAACCCGGAAAATGTCCCAAATGCGGGATGGATTTAATTAAAGAGAAAGCAAAACCAGTAAAAAAAGCAGTTGCCAAAAAACAAGTGCCAAAAGCAATTGTTAAAAAGCAAATCCCGTTGCGAACCAGCGTGAATCAAACCAAAGCGGCAAGTGCGGATGCGCATCAAAATCATGTGGCTACTCCTATAGACAGCATCACAGTGAAAGCCGAGCCCGTTAAAAGAACAGCGAAAAATGCACCGCCTAGAACGGTTCGGTATGATTTATATGTTCGCGATACCATTGTCACTTTTGGCGATACGCCTAAAAGAGCAATTGCCGTAAACGGACAAATTCCGATGCCAACACTCACATTCACCGAAGGCGATATTGCCGAAATTTATGTGCATAATGAGTTGGATGAAGACACTTCGTTACACTGGCACGGATTGTTTTTACCTAATAAAGAGGATGGTGTGCCCAATTTGACCCAAATGCCAATTAAACCCCATACAGTACACAAATACACATTCCCGATTATTCAACATGGAACGCATTGGTACCACAGTCATACTGGTTTACAGGAGCAAATAGGGATGTACGGTTCTTTTGTGATGAATAAAAGAAATGAAGATCCAACTTTTAGAACAGGAATTGATGATTTACCAACGGTCCCAATCATTTTGAGTGAATGGACGGACTTAAATCCGAAAAATGTCCATCGGATGTTGCACAATGCCACGGACTGGTTTGCGATTCAAAAAGGAACTACGCAAAGCTATGCCGAAGCCATAAAAGCGGGACATTTTAAGACCAAGGTTGCCAACGAATGGAAACGAATGAATGCGATGGATGTAAGTGATGTGTATTACAATAAATTCCTTATTAACGGGAAAAATGAAAGCCAGCTTTCGCAATTCAAGGCGGGAGATAAAGTGAGGTTGCGGATTGCCAATGGCGGCGCCTCTACCTATTTTTGGCTGACGTATGCCGGTGGAAAAATTACTGTTGTGGCCAGTGATGGAAACGATGTGGAACCAGTTGAGGTGGATCGTTTGATTGTTGCGGTATCTGAAACCTATGATGTTGTCGTGACTATTCCTGCCGATAAGACTGCTTTTGAATTTTTAGTCACTTCGGAGGATCGGACAAAATCCGCTTCGTTGTATTTAGGAGATGGAATAAAGCAATTGATATCGCCTTTGCCTAAGTTAAAGTATTTTGAAGGAATGAAAATGATGAACGGCATGATGAAAATGAATGGGGATTTAGATGATATGGGCATGAAAATGTCGCTGAATCAAATGGACATGAATGTAGTGATGTATCCTGAAATCACCGGGCCAATAGATTCTAAAGAAGGAACACAGAAAGAAGTTGAAATGGATCATTCGTCTCATGATATGGGAAAAATGAAAATGGGGGAAACCGCTCCGAAAATGGATGGAATGAAAATGACGGAGGAGGATTATAATAGTAATGCGCTATCTGACATTACTACGTTGAATTATGCCATGCTGAAATCACCCACTAAAACAACCTTGCCAAAAGACGCACCGGTAAAAGAATTGCGGTTTGAATTGTCTGGTAACATGAATCGCTACGTGTGGAGTCTGGACAATAAAGTAGTTTCGGAAGCCGATAAAATTCTAATTAAAAAAGGAGAGAATGTTCGAATTGTACTTTTCAATGGCTCCATGATGCGCCACCCGATGCATCTACACGGACATGATTTTAGAGTCTTGAATGGTCAGGAAGAGTTTGCTCCCATGAAAAATATCATTGACATTATGCCCATGGAAACCGATACCATTGAGTTTAATGCGAATGTCAAAGGCGATTGGTTTTTTCATTGTCACATTCTCTATCACATGATGGCGGGAATGGGTCGTGTTTTTAGTTATGAAAATCAAGAGCCCAATCCTTTGATTCCAAATCCAAAATTAGCGCAACGCAAATTATTCGCCGATGACAGGGCTTTTCATGTGATGGCCGAAAATGATTTTGCCACCAATGGAAACGATGGAATGCTGATGATTCAAAACACACGTTGGAGTATTGGTACTGAATGGCGTTTAGGTTATACCGATCATCACGGTTATGAAACTGAAACACACATTGGACGATACATTGGGAAAATGCAATGGTTAATGCCGTTCATTGGTTTTGACTGGCGGTATCGCAAAATGGAAATGGGAGCAATGGAAGAAAATCTTTTTGGTCAAACCAATACCAAAGACAATCGCGCTGTATTCAGTGCCGGAGTCGAATATACGTTGCCAATGCTCATCAAAGCACAAGCTGAAGTCTATACCGACGGGAATTTCAGGTTGCAATTTGAACGCATGGATATTCCGGTTTCCAAAAGATTGCGCATGAATTTAATGTGGAATACCGACAAGGAATACATGGCGGGTTTGCGGTATATTGTCAAGAGAAATTTCGGAATTACCACGCATTACGACAGTGATATGGGAATGGGTTTTGGATTGAGTTTGAATTATTAAAAACGGAATACTTTGTTTTTTGTAATTTTGAGAAAAATATAGTAGTATGTTACAACTTTCAGAAATCTGGATTTATCCTGTAAAATCATTAGGTGGAATTAAATTGCAAGAAGCTCAAGTGACTGATCGGGGCTTGGAGCACGACCGCCGTTGGCTGTTAGTTGATGAGAACGGAATGTTTCTGTCGCAAAGGGAACATCCGGAATTAGCTCTTTTTCAGCCTGAAATTACAGGAAATTTTTTGAAGATTACACATCGGGTACAATTAGATACGATACAACTTCCGCTGCAGCAATCTTTTTCGGAAACCGAAACTAAGATTGAGGTGATGGTTTGGGAGGATTCCATTCAGGCGTATGAAGTCGGTTCGGTTATTTCAGATTGGTTTTCCCGAATATTGGGATTTTCGGCTCGTTTGGTTTACATGCCCGAGGAAAGTCATCGAAAAGTAGAGACTAAATACGCAGTGACGGAAGCCGATATTAATTCTTTTTCGGATGGCTATCCTTTTTTGTTGATTGGTCAATCATCATTGGATGATTTGAATTCGCGTATGAAGGAAGTACTGCCGATGAATCGGTTTCGACCTAATTTTGTTTTTACTGGCGGTGACGCTTATGAAGAAGATTCTTGGAAAGAATTTACAATTGGTGAACTGACTTTTTTTGGCGTGAAACCTTGCGGAAGATGCGTAATGACAACGGTAGACCAAGAAAAAGGTGAGACCTCAGGAAAAGATCCTTTGCTGACTTTATCAAAATACAGGACAGTGAGGAATAATGTGTTGTTTGGACAAAACTTGATAGGTTCTGGAACTGGTTTTGTTACTGTTGGTGATGCTATTGCCGTTTTGATTTCTATTTAAGTTCCATTTTTTCTTCATAAGATAGACTTAAAATTATTAGTAGCTCATTATTGTGGGCGCAAAGAGAAGATTGCACAGCTTGTTTGTTGGAAATGTGTGAATTATAGAATCATTACCAAAAATTGTATTACATTTTTGCAAATGTATAGTGTTATTTTTGCTTCTTAGGAACAAATTATTCAAACCATCACTCAAAATTATTTACAGGAATAACTACTTGTTGGTTTCTTTGTTTGGGCAGTAGGAACAACTGTAAAAGGAGTTTAAATATTCTAGAATGAGAAACAAGTATTAATATAAAAAACATATAAAATGTCAGAAAAAAACAAAAAACAATTTGGTGTTTGGATGGATTCACATCATGCAACTATTGTAGGAAGAGAAAATGTAGATTCAGGAGAGTTCGTAATATTAGGTCACGAAAAAGTTGACGGACAAGGTCGTAATTCAAGCGAAAACGCAGCAAACAATGCTGAAAGAGATTTACTTCATAAACTATTCAAAAACATTACTGCTCATATGCAAAATGTAGATGAATTGCATGTGACGGGAACTGGTACTGCACAAGAACAATTTATTAAATATTTGAATGAGACTCCACAGTATAAAAATGTCGAGACTAACGAAAGTACTTCTAATAAAATGGATGATGAAAGTTTAATTGAATATGTAGCTGCACAGTTCAACTAATCGCTTTAAAAAAAACCTATTTTTATTGGTTAAAATGGAATGCCTCCAAAAAAGCAAACGCTATTTGGAGGCATTTTTATGGAGAGAAAAGTCAGAGAAGACGATGAATTTATTCTTTGAATCTTTGCGGAGCTGGGTGTTTTTTATTCTTTGTGTTCACATGTGGCGCCTTTAGCATTAGATTTTAGATTTGTTCTTTGAAAAATCAGCTTGTTAAAAACAATTGTATTATTGGTAGGCGTTATTACTGAAATGATTACAATTTACAAGTTCAGTACAGGCTGTTTTTATTGGAAGGTTTTTGGGTTTGGCTTTGAGTATCTCAAAAATAGTGCTATTTTTGTACCCGAAATAGAAAAAAAAGGCCCGTTCGTCTATCGGTTAGGACGCATGGTTTTCATCCATGTAAGAGCGGTTCGATTCCGCTACGGGCTACAATTTATAAAGACAATCTTAAAAAGCCTCGAAAATTATTTTTCGAGGCTTTTTTTAGTATCGGTTTTGGCTGTTATTTTTGTATTATTGGCTCATCATTGTGGGCGTAAAGTCAGAGACGTTTGCGCAGGGTCTACAACAACTTTATTCTTTAAATGAACACTTTGCGGAGCTGGGCCTGCTGTTAGCGATAATTTATTCTTTAATACTTTTTAATCGCTGATCAAACATCATTTTTGAAGTGCTTACGACCTTAATTTTTGATGAATCTGGATGAACAGGGTTTATTAAATAATTAAATTCTTTTGGTACGATACTACTAGGGACTTTTAAAATGGCAGCTTCATTGTAATTTACGAAATCATCACCGATGGTTTGAGTAGTTAAAGATGGTGGTTTTGAATTCCAATCATTTGGTAAATCTTCCAGCTTTACTTCCTGTATAGTAATTCCATCGGGTACTTCAATTTCGACATAAAAACGATCATCTGGTAAATCCTCGCTTAAATCTAAATGAACAGAAACTTCCAATGTTGCTAGAGCTCTAGTTTCAGCAGTATAAACAATGCGAGTATTAAGACTATTCCATCGATAACCTTCTGAAATTGAAGCACCTACTCCATTTAACGTAGTGTTTAAATATTTTTCACGTTCAATTCTAAATACTATCATTACGCTAAATTTCCGAATTCTAAGCGATTCAAACTAAATTTAACCTCGTTAATACCGGTTATTGTGTCAAGCATATTTTCGGGTGAGCTTCCCCCAATGGACAAGTTAGGTTTCTTTAACCAGCGTTGAAATTTTTCTTCCTCGTTATTGAAAACTTCCAAGCCATAGTCAATTAACTCGTTAATTAGAATCACTAATTCACTATTTCTACTGTCCAAAAGTAAATGTTCGCTTTTTTTCTTATTATATGTAGTTTGTGGAATCCCAACTATTGCCAGAACTGACTTTATTGGATTATTAAGTCTTTTGCTAATTAATTCAATTGAATCATATGGAATGCCAGCTCTGATGACACTAACACGCTCAAGCTTATTGTTCCATTTATATTCCTTGCCATCAAAACTGAATAAAGATTTTCTAATATTTACAGCGTTACCAGATGCTTTTTGGACACTTCTTTTAGTATCGAACGGCTTTGTTCTATGTGTGACTTTTCCCATAACACAACTTATTTACTGTAAACATACAATATTTTTGTTGTTATAACGAAAAAATTCCAATATAATTATCACTAATTCGTCAAAATTTCAAAGCAATTTTATATTGTCGCATTCCACAGCCCGCGTGAAGGATGGCAGTGAAAATCCTTTTATGAAGCGAAGCGCAATAAAAGATTACTTCACAATGTTTTTAATTTTTAGCGGAGTTCAGTGAACTTCGTTTGTAACGTACAGCCTGTCCCTCCGTCTCGTCTTTTGGGACGAGACGGAGGGACACGCCCAAATTATTTTCCTTTTCGGACCTGTGATTTTGTCAAATAACTGGTTAAAATTCAAAATGGTAAAATGCTTGTTTGGGTTGGAAAAATTTTATAATTTTGCAATCCAATTTTATTATGTAAATTAAAGAAGAAGATGGATATTAAAAGAGTAGCAACAGACGCTGTAACTGAGACAATTGTAATGACAGTTGTTCACATGGATTACAAAGGACAAGTAGCAAAAAGAATAAACGAAAAAATGCCTTTGGCAACTGTTAAGGGATTTAGAAAAGGAGCGGTGCCTAAAGATCTTGTTGAAAAACAATACGGTAAAGGGATTAAACAAGAAGAAGTTCAGAAAGTTGTGGATTTAGCTTTAGAGCGTTTCGTACAATCAGAAAGATTAAACCTTCTTGGAACGCCACTTGCTAAAGTAAACGAAGATTTTTCTTGGGATACTGAAGAATTGGTTTTCGAGTACGAAATTGGTTTAGTGCCAAACTTCGAATTGGATTTAGAAGCTAAAAATGACATTGTAAAATATGTAGTTTCTGCGGATGATAAATTGATCGACGGTCAAGTAGAACGCATCCAAAAACAATTTGGAACTGCAATACCTCAAGAGGTTGTTGCTGCAGATTCTGATGTAACAGGAACTTTCACAAACGAAGAAAAAGGAATTAATAACGCTACCACTATTGCTGCGGATCTTTTCAAAGACAAAGCGACTTTTGATTTATTCATTGGTAAAAAAGTAGGAGATGTAGTGACTGTAAACACTAAAGGTTTATTTGAAGACGACCACCAATTGATGGACGTGATGAAAGTAAATCATGATGACGTTCACGGTTTAGAGGTTGATGTAAACTTCACAATCGAAGCGATCAATACAGCTGAATTGGCTGAATTGAACCAAGAATTGTTCGACAAATTGTTTGGAGCTGGAACTGTTTCTTCACTTGAAGAATTGAAAGCTAAAATCAAAGAAGATGCTGAAACTCAATTTGCACAACAAGCGGACCAAAAATTATTAGGGGATGTTACGGAGTTTTTAATCGAAAGTACAAAATTTGATTTACCTTCTGAATTCCTTAAAAAATGGTTGCAAACGGTAGGAGAGAAAAAATTGTCTCCTGAAGAAGCTGAAGTAGAATATGCACGTTCTGAAAAAGGATTGCGTTTTCAATTGATCGAAGGTAGAGCAATGGCTCAATCTGATATCAAAATCACTTTCGAAGATTTGAAAACATTCACTACAAAAAATATCCGTCAACAAATGGCGCAATTCGGGCAAGCAAATCCTACTGACGAAGAAGTTCAAGGAATTGTGGCTAGAGTTTTGTCTAACCAAGACGAAGTAAAAAGACTTTCGGACCAAGTTGTTGCGGAGAAATTATTGGAATTGTTCAAAGAGAAAGCAAATCCGACTACTAAAGAAGTAACTTATGACGAATTTATTGCTGCTTCTTACGGAGAATAAATAGGAGTCTGTAGCTCGTAAAGTCGGAAGTCAAAAGCCCTAAGAGGGCCAGAGATTATTAAAATTTTATGATTTGATTACAGATACGAAACAATAAAAAATAGTTATATTTGAGCGTCAGAAAAAAAATATTTTTTGACGCTCTTTTGTTTCAATTAGTTGCGGGAGCCAATCCAGCTGTACGGTACAAGTTTTTTCTTCCGTTTCCGTTTTTTTTATTCCTGCAAGAGCTTCTTTCAGTCGCTTTGCAAGAATAAAAAAACTAAAAAACGGAATTCAAAAAGCTTTTTACTCCCATCTGGGCTAAAAATAAGACATATTGACATCATTTAGAATTAGGTATGACCTTTGCAATAAATCGAATCACAAGATATTACGTAAAACTTAGAACAAAAAAATATGAACTACGGTAAAGAATTTAAAAAATTTGCTACAAAAGACCACGGTGTAAACTCGATGTATTACGATAAAATCGTAGGCGCAATGACTCCTAAAAACATGACTCCCTATATCATCGAAGAACGTCAGTTGAATATTTCACAATTAGACGTTTTTTCCAGATTGATGATGGACAGAATTATATTCCTTGGAACAGGAATAGATGACCAAATCGCAAACATCGTTCAGGCACAGTTGTTGTTCCTGGAGAGTGCCGATGCTTCTAAGGACATTCAAATTTATTTGAACTCTCCAGGAGGTAGCGTTTACGCAGGATTGGGAATTTATGACACCATGCAATACATCAAACCAGATGTAGCAACAATTTGTACCGGAATGGCAGCTTCTATGGGAGCAGTACTTTTATGTGCAGGAGCTGCAGGAAAACGTTCGGCATTGCCACATTCAAGAGTAATGATTCACCAACCATCAGGTGGAGCGCAAGGAGTGGCTACAGATATGGAAATCAACTTACGTGAAATGTTGAAACTGAAAGATGAGTTATACAAAATTATCTCGCACCACTCTGGACAAACTTTCGATAAGGTTCATACAGATAGTGAGCGTGATTATTGGATGATTGCCGAAGAAGCAAAAGCATACGGAATGATTGATGAGGTTTTAATAAGAGGATAAAAATAGTTACAAGTTTAAGGTTTAAAGTTTAAGGTTGCTACGGGAACTTTAAACTTTAAACTTTTTAAACTTTAAACAAAAAAAGAATGGCAAAAGTAGTATTAGAGTGTTCGTTTTGTGGAAGAAAGAAGCCAGAAACCCAATTGTTGATTGCTGGTATCAATGCACATATTTGTGATAAATGTATCGAACAAGCACACGGAATTGTTTTAGAAGAATTAAAATCCGGCGGAAGTTCAAAACTGGTTGGAGATTTGATTTTGAAAAAACCAAAAGAAATTAGAGCGTTCTTGGATCAATATGTAATTGGACAAGATCAAACTAAAAAAGTAATGTCGGTTGCGGTTTACAATCACTACAAACGTTTGATGCAACAGCAATTAGACGATGAGGTCGAGATTGAAAAAAGTAACATCATCATGGTGGGACAAACAGGAACAGGAAAAACATTAGTGGCTAAAACCATTGCAAAAATGTTAGATGTACCTTTAGCTATTGTAGATGCGACAGTTTTAACAGAAGCAGGTTATGTTGGGGAAGATGTCGAAAGTATTTTGACGCGTCTTTTACAAGCTGCTGATTATGATGTAGCCAAAGCCGAACGCGGAATTGTATTCATTGACGAAATAGATAAAATTGCCCGTAAAAGTGACAATCCATCTATTACACGTGACGTTTCTGGTGAAGGGGTACAACAAGCATTATTGAAATTATTGGAAGGAACGGTTGTAAATGTGCCACCAAAAGGAGGACGCAAGCACCCGGACCAAAAATTTGTTGAGGTCAATACACAAAACATTTTGTTTATTGCCGGTGGTGCTTTTGATGGTATCGAAAGAATTATTTCGAAACGATTGAACCGTCAGGCTGTGGGTTATTCTACCTCAAAAAATGTGGATAATATTGACAAAGACAATTTGTTGCAATATATTATTCCAAAGGACATCAAAGATTTTGGATTGATTCCGGAGATTATTGGTCGTTTGCCCGTATTGACACACATGGATCCTTTGGACAGAGAAACCTTGCGTGCGATTTTGACACAACCTAAAAATGCGTTAATCAAACAATACGAAAAATTGTTTTTGATGGATGAGGTAACTTTTACCATCACAGACGAAGCCTTGGATTTTATTGTGGATAAAGCATTAGAATACAAATTAGGCGCACGTGGATTGCGTTCTTTATGTGAAGCCATCTTAACCGATGCGATGTATGAATTGCCAAGTTCTGATGATAAAACATTAGAAATCGACGTAGATTATGCAAAAAAAACGTTGAATAAAAATTTATTGAAACGTTTAGAAATTGCATCATAATTTGAGTTCTGATAAAGATTAATTTTAATCTTTTCTAAAAATAGTAAACCTGCTCATTCATTTGAGCAGGTTTTTTTTATACTTTTTTTAAAGCTATATTCTTGATTATAAAAGAGAAACGACTTTAAATATTTTGTAAATTTATAGTCCGAAATTTAAAAAAGAATCGTGAAATGATAACAGTACAAGATACAATAAACGCTTCAATTGAAAAAGTCTGGGAATTATGGACTGCACCGGAACATGTCATGAAGTGGAATAATGCCTCTGATGATTGGCATACTCCTTTTGCAGAAAATGACTTGAAAGTGGGAGGGAAATTTAAATATACCATGGCTTCAAAAGACGGTACAATGGGTTTTGATTTCGAAGGAATTTATACGAATGTGGTGAATCCTTCTTTAATAGAATACGAAGTGGTAGATGGGAGAAAAGTGAAAATTATTTTTGAAAGTCAAAAAAACGGCGTGGTGCTTATAGAAAAATTTGACCCCGAAACAGAAAATTCTGAAGAAATGCAGAAAAATGGCTGGCAGGCAATTTTAGATAATTTTAAAAAATATGTTGAAATTTCAACCCTTTAAAAACAAACAAAATGACAAAGCAAATATGGCTTAATTTGCCGGTAAAAGAGGTGGCGAAATCAAAAGCATTTTTCGCTAAAATAGGTTTTTCTTTTAATGAAGAATACGCTACTCCGCAATCAACATGTCTGTCAGTTGGATCTACTCATTTTGCAGTGATGCTTTTTGAGGAAGCGATATTTGAAGGTTTTGTGCAAAATAAAATCACAGATACACAATCAAGTTCCGAAGTATTAATTTCAATTGATGCCGAAAGTAGAGAAGAAGTGGATGAATTTGCTAAGAAAGTAGAAGAAGCAGGCGGTGTAGTTTTTTCTAAACCTGCCGAAATTCAAGGTTGGATGTACGGTTGTGGTTTTGCAGACCTGGACGGACATCGTTGGAATATGTTATACATGGATTTTAGTAAAGTACGAAAACAGTAGGATTTAAGTTAATCTAAAAAACAAACAAAATGACAACACTGGAATTTAAAATCGAGATTAATGCTCCAAAAGAAAAAGTTTGGGACGTTTTATGGAATGAAGAAACATACAAACAATGGACCTCCGTTTTTTGTGAAGGGTCTTATGCAGAAAGCGATTGGAAAGAAGGTAGCAAAATTCGTTTTTTATCTCCAAACGGAGATGGAATGAACAGCATTATTTACAAGAAAATTGATAATGAATACATGGCTTTTAAACATTTGAGCGAAATCAAAAAATTTCAGGAAATACCTGTTGATGATGCGGCTCAAGAATGGACTGGCGCTATGGAAATGTACCGTTTGACCGAAGACAAAGGAATTACTGTTTTAGAAGCTAAAATGGATGCAGTCGAAAAGTATATCGATTATTTTAAAACGACATGGCCAAAAGCGCTAGATTTGGTAAAGAAAATTTCAGAAGAAAATAATATATTAATTTAAAAATTACAATCATGGCAGCAATTAATCCGTACTTAGTTTTTAATGGAAACTGCGAAGAAGTATTTCTATTTTATAAATCAGTATTTGGCGGGGAATTCCCTTATATTGGAAAATTTAAAGACATGCCACCGGCAGAAGGCAATCCTGTACTTTCTGAAGCGGAAGGCAATAAAATTATGCATGTTACTTTGCCTATCGGTGACGGGACAATCCTGATGGGAAGCGACAGTAATTCGGCAGGTGGCGAAGTTGCTTTTGGACAAAACATTTCACTTTCAATCAATGCTACTAGTAAAGAAGAGGCTGATAAATTGTTTAACGGACTTTCGGCAGGAGGAACGGTTACCATGCCAATGAATCAAACCTTTTGGGGTGCTTATTTCGGAATGTTTATAGATAAATTTGGAATCAACTGGATGGTAAATTTTGATGAAAATGAAAAATAATAAGCATTAACACAAACTCTCGGTTGCTAGTGGATTGCATTTTTCTCATAAATATAAACCTGTTCATTCATTTGAACAGGTTTTTTTACGGGTAATTTACACTATTTGTTATTGTTTGAAAAAAGGAACAATATTTTTTTTTATCAACGCCAGATTGCCGATTTTTGTCCATTCTAAATCAAATATATATAAAATGCAAATAGCAGATGTAGAGGTTATTTTATTAAAAGTTTCTGGTCAGGACAAACCTGGTGTTACTGCTGGTTTGACATCCATCTTAGCGAATTATGATGCCATCATTTTAGATATTGGGCAGGCAGATATTCATGACACGCTCTCTTTAGGTATTTTATTTGAAATAAAAGCAGGCTCTTCTTCGGGGCCAGTTTTGAAAGATTTGTTGTTTAAGGCGTATGAATTAGGTGTTAAAGTTAAATTTATTCCGATTTCGATTGCGGATTACGAAATATGGGTAAAAGGACAACGCAAACAACGCTATACCATTAATGTTTTGGGTGAGACATTAACGGCGGTACAATTGGCTGCTGTGACTAGGATTCTATCCAACCAAAATTTAAATATTGACGCTATCAAAAGATTAACCGGTAGGGTTTCTATTATTGATAAGGAAGAGTTTCCTCGTTCTTGTATCCAATTATCGGTAACGGGAACGATTGTCGATAAAACATTTATGACGGCCAGTTTTATGGAAATCTCCAGAACTTTGGATGTGGATATTTCTTTTCAAGAAGACAATATGTATCGAAGAAACAGACGCTTGGTGTGTTTTGATATGGATTCCACCTTGATTCAAACCGAAGTGATTGATGAATTGGCTGATTTAGCCGGTGTTGGTGAGCAAGTTCGAGCCATCACGGAAGCTGCAATGAATGGTGAAATTGATTTTAGCGAAAGCTTCAAGCAACGCATGGCTTTGTTAGAAGGTTTGAGTGAGGATGTGCTGCAAAATGTTGCTGAAAATCTGCCTATAACGAAAGGAGCGCATCGCTTGATGAAGGCTTTGAAATATTACGGTTATAAAACTGCTATTTTATCCGGAGGATTTACTTTTTTTGGGAAATACCTTCAAAAGGAATTAGGCATTGATTATGTTCATGCCAATGAATTGGAAATCAAAGACGGAAAACTGACGGGAAATTATCTCGGCGAAATTGTCGATGGTAAAAAGAAAGCAGAATACCTTCAAGCCATTGCTGATAAGGAAGGCATTCACATCAATCAAACTATTGCGGTCGGTGATGGTGCCAATGATTTGCCAATGTTGAATTTAGCAGGTTTAGGTATTGCTTTTCATGCCAAACCTACGGTAAAAGAAAAAGCAGAAAGTTCTATTTCAAGTTTAGGCCTCGATGGTGTTTTATACCTTTTAGGCTACCACGACAGACATATTGATATGATGGAGGAGGAGTAAAAAGAGTGTAATAATCATAAAAAGGGGCTGTTTAAAAAAGTGATTTTTGGACAGCCTCTTTATGCTTTAATGGTAACCATTTTTTCAGGTTTTTCTTGTGTTTGCTTTTCGGGAGAGATACAAATTCCTCTGGCGCCACAACTCATTCTATGCGGTCCGCAGGAACTCAATAAAAAAAGTGTAATCAAGATGTAGAAGGTGTTTTTCATCTTTTTTAATTTTTATACGGTTTGAAACTGCATGCTTTTCAGTTGTTCCAGATAATCCCTTTGGTTAGAAAGCCTTGGGATTTTGTGTTGCCCGCCCAATTTGTCCCTATCTTTTAACCAATCGTAAAACAAATTTTTTCGAGCTATATTTATTATTAACGGATTTAATGTCATGTTGTTGTAGCGCTTCGCTTCATAATCGGAGTTCAAAGATTGTATGGCTTCATCTAATGCTTTCTGAAATTGCGATACATCAGTTGGAGGGTTTTTAAATTCAATCATCCATTCATGAGCGCCTTTTTCTTTACCTTCCATAAATATAGGGGCAACCGTGTAATCGACTACTTCCATTTGGGTCATTTTACACGCTTTGGCAATAGCCTGATCCGTATTTTCGACCATCAGTTCTTCTCCAAAAACATTAATGTGATGCTTGGTTCTTCCGGTAACCCGAATTCGGTATGGATTTAATGAGGTGAAACGAACGGTATCGCCAATCAAATAGCGCCACAAACCAGAATTGGTGGTAATCACCAAAGCATAATTTTTGAATAATTCCACATCTGCTAATCGAATTACTTTTTGTTCCGATGTCCCAAAAGTATCCATTGGAATAAATTCATAGAAAATTCCGTAATCCAACATCAATAATAAATCACTGGAATAATTTAAATCCTGAATGGCAAAAAAGCCCTCGGAAGCGTTGTATATTTCGTAATATTTGAACTCTTTTTTAGGGAGTATTTTTTTGTATTGGTCACGGTACGGTTCAAAATTTACGCCGCCATGAAAGTACACTTCTAAATTAGGCCAAAGTTCGAATAAATTTCCCTTTCCAGTTTCTTCCAGCATTTTGTTCATTAAAACCAACATCCAGGAAGGAACTCCAGCAAAACTGGTTACATTTTCGTTTTTCGTTTCGTTTATAATCGCAGCAATTTTAGTTTCCCATTCGCTCATAAGAGAAATTTTGTTGCTTGGCGTACTACTGAACTCCGCCCAAATGGGCATATTTTCGATTAATATTGCGGATAAATCCCCAAAGAACGTATTGTTGTCTTCATAGATTTGGGAACTTCCGCCAAGACGTAAACTTTTTCCAAGAAACAGTTCGGAATCTTCGTTGTTATTTAAATACAAACACAATAAATCCTTGGTTCCTTTATAATGACATCCTTCCAGGGCTTCGTTGCTTACCGGTATGAATTTGCTTTTGGCATTTGTGGTTCCGCTTGATTTTGCAAACCATTTTATGGGTGTTTCCCAAAAAACATTCTGCTCACATTTACGGGTTCTTTCAATCAATGGTTGTAATTCTTCGTAAGTAGAGATCGGAATTCTATCGGCAAAAGTAGCATAGGAATTAATTGAAGCATACTCATATTGTTTGCCTAAAACAGTGTTTTTTGATGATTGAATTAAATTCATGAGCAATTCTTCCTGAACTTCGTTTGGATATTTCAAGAAAAGTTCGATCTGATGGATTCTTTGTTTTAGAACCCAAGAGGCAAACGAATTGATTATGGTTAGAGGCATATAGATTTTAGATTGTTGATTAACGATTTCTAATTTCAGATTTTTTCCATGTGAAAAAGACTAAAATTTAAGATTTGAATATCAATTGACAAATACTAACTTTGTCAAAGTATCAAAAATAGTGTTTTTTTATAAAAAACAATTCTATATTTTGGTAAAGATTTAAACTCAGAAAAGGGATTCTAATAATTGAAATCCTAAAAACGAGCTGTTAAATCTAAGATCAGAAATCGTTAATCAACAATCTAAAATCATAATGACATACGAAGGTATACTTGTAAAAATGCAAACCGAATTTGGAAACCCAATTCAATATTATTTGGTTTTTGAGAATAGCTTTTTAAACGTGAATCAGTTACTGAATAAAAGTATAGCGATTAATTTTGTTGGGTATCAATGTTTGAATTGTGGGAAGAAGAAAAAAATATTCCGTCAGGGATTTTGTTATGATTGCTTCTATTCTAGTGCGGCTGTTGGAGATTGGATTATGAAACCGGAGTTGAGTACCGCTCATCTTGGAATTCAAGATAGAGATTTAGCGTATGAAGAGAAAGTGCAATTACAACCACACATCGTGTATTTGGCTTTGTCGAGCGAAGTAAAAGTAGGAGTAACCAGAAAGACCCAAATGCCAACACGATGGATTGATCAAGGTGCGACACAGGCCATTTCTATTGTGGAAGTGCCTAACCGATATTTGGCCGGAATTACTGAGGTGGCATTGAAAAATCATTATGCCGATAAAACCAATTGGAGAAAAATGTTGACCAACAATGTCGAGCAAATTGACTTGGTTGCAGAACGATTGAAAGTAGAGAATCTTATTCCTACAGAAGTTCAGGAACATTTCTATTCGCAAAAAAATGATTTGTATGAGATGCATTATCCTGTATTGCAGTATCCAAGTAAAGTAAACAGTTTAAGCTTAGATAAAACCCCTCACTTTCAGGGGAAACTTACCGGAATAAAAGGGCAATATTTACTTTTTGAAGACGGAACAGTTTTTAACGTCCGCGGTTCAGAAGGATATGTGGTACGGATTAATGTATAAAATATACAAAAAAGCAGGAATCTCATCAAATAGAGATTCCTGCTTTTTAGAATTTAGAAAATCTACCGTTTTTCTAATGCCTTTTTTGGAGTTTTTTTAACCATTAAGAAATTAAGTTTCGTTAAGCTGTAGGGCTTAATTTTTCTTAATTTCTTAATGGTTTAATCATAAATACAAGTTATTTTCTTTTTTGTGAAGCCGGTATTTTTATTCAAATTATTCTTGTTGCACTTTAGGCTCTTCTACTTTTTTCTTTTTATTAAACAATCCATTTAGTAATTCTGTAGCCTTAGCTTTTACCTCTTCTTTAGTTGCCGGAGTAGCCGCTTTTGCGGTATCACTTGGTTTCTTGTTTTTATTGATATAATCCGTCAAAGCCGACGTTCCTTGTTTTACTAGTCTGTCTTTTTGCTGGTTTACTAATTGAGTAGTCAATTTTGTTACCGCAGTATTAATGTCGGTTGTGATTTTTGGATTTGTAAAATTACCCACTAATACTGCATTTATCGGAAAGCTTTCTAATTTTGCCGCGTCGGCAGCAGATAACTTTGCAATTAAAGCATTCGCTTCTGAACCCAGATATTTAGCGGGAACATCAAATTTTAAATTGTAATTCATGCTTTGGTCAAAACCATGTGTCCCTCCAATAGTTGCTTTGATGTCTTTGTACTTGATATCAAATGGTTTTACATTTACTTTCCCATCTTTGAAGGTAACCGCTGCTTTCAAATCATTCAAATTGATTTTACTCACATCAATAAATTTCAAATTAGCACCTAAAGCCGTCAGTAAAGTCGAATTAGTTGCGTTTACTGTCGTAGAAAGCAATTGTCCTAATAAATCTCCAGTAAGCGTTTTCAAGTCAGGAGTCAGTGCTGTTGCATCAAGATTCCCGTTCAATTTGATGGTTGAATTTAATTTTCCGTTGATAATCCCGGCAATTGGAGCTATTTTTTTCAACATATCCAGTTGGGAAAAGGACTGTGCAATATCGACTTGATTTAATTTTAAATCCATATTGAAGACTGGCGTTTTTCCTTTTGTGGAAACAGCTCCATTCACGCCAATTGTTCCGCCAAAAATCGAGGTTTTTACATTCTCTAAAGTGACTTTTTCGTCTTTGACGATTAGTTTTCCCGAAACATCTTTCAGAGTCAAATTATCGTATAAAACCGTAGTCGCTTTTGCGGTAAGCGTACAATTTAAGAAAGCAGGAATCTTCATTGCGTCTGCTTTTTTAGTTGTCGTTTTAGTGGTTTCACCGGTTGTCATAAAATCATCGACGGCTAATTGTTTAGAATTCATGTTGAAATTTCCTTTCAATTCTTGGTTTCTAAATATAAAACCGTAAAAATTCTCTAAAACGCCCGTTACACTAATATCGCTTTTTCCTGTAGTTGCGTTCAGTTCTTTCAAATTGACCTGACTGGGATTAAATTGAACCAAAGCATTGCTGATGTTCATTGTTTTACCGTTTTCATCCACATAGTTGAAACCGGACAAACTCATGGTTCCTGCATTGTTGATATTTTGGTATTGACTTTTTTCCACCGATTCCATGTCGAATTTTGTAGTCACATCGGCCTTTAAAATCCCTGACAATGGCTTGTCTAGTTTTATAGGATACGCTTTGGAAAGGTTGGCTAAATTGATAGTTCCTTTTAAAGCGGCATCAACGATCGCATTTTGTGTTATGTTTCGAATGTAGGCTTTGGCATTAAAAGCATCTTGGTCAATTTTGAAAGAGAGCTTATTCAGATTGACATAAGTGTCATTCAGAATACCTGTTTCGTTGATGATTTTAGTGTCAATAACGATATTTTGAACTGTTTTTGGTAAATTAGGATATTTAAACGACGCATTGTTCGAGGCAATTTCAATATTGAATTTTGGCACTGTTGTGTCAGAATATAAGCCTTTTGCAAAACCCGCTACAGTAAAATCTCCGGTTGTTTTCACGTTATCCAAACTCGATGCATATGCGGCAGGGATAATTTCCAAGAAATTTTTAAAGGATGAAGTTGGTGTTTTAAATTTCAAATCATATTGTTGACCCACTTCCACCATTTGAATAAATCCATCAAATTCCAGCGGTAACTGATTAATTAACGCTTTATTTTCTTTGAAGGTGTATTGGCGCTTTTCTAAATCGATTCCCAAAACTGCGTCCAGAGTCAAGGCAACATTTTTCATGTAATTGACTTTGTCCAGATCCAGCGATACTTTTGCTGTTGACTTGGTCACCAAATCTAATTTTTGAGTTGCAAAATCTCCGGTTCCTTCGTGGTTTAAACTGTCAATTGTCATTTTTATTTTTGAACTTTCGTCAAAATAGCGGAACTTGAAATTCTCAATTTTATACTCTTGAATTTTTAAGGATAACGGGCTGCTTTTTCCATCGTCTTTGGTTTTTTCCTCCTTCAAAGCTATGTCGTAATTCCCGATTCCGTCTTTATTAAAAATGATATTGATTAATCCGTTTTTCGAAGTGATCCCATCAATAGCTATCGCTTCGTTTTTACCTTTAAAAAGTTCCTTGATTGACATTTTTAAATTTATTTCGTCTAGTGAAATCAATGTGTCACCTTCAAAAGGAGCTTTGTTTATAATGACTAACTTTTCCAACGTAACATTCGCATTTGGGAAATTTTTGAACAAGCTTAAGTCCGCTTCTGCAAAAGAGACTCTGGCATCTACTTTGGCATTGATAGCTTCAGAAATTTTCGCATTTATTTGGTCCTTAAAAAGATAAGGTGCGGCAAATAAAGTCACGACCAGTAGGATAATCAGAATTCCAATAATTTTTAAAATTTTCTTTATCATAATTTAATTTCTTTAAATTCTATAAACGAAGCAAAAATAATGCCTTCTATTCTTCCGTAAAAATAGTATTTTTAGGATAGAGTAATTTTTTTGGTGTTTTTTATAAACAATAAATTAACTTTAAAGTAAAAAAAAATCCGTTCAAATGATTATTTAAACGGATTTTCATCAGGTATTTTTAAAAATTAATTGATATTAATTTCAAACGGCATGATGGCTTGAATTCCTTTTCGTGCTTGCAGTTTTTTTATTTCCTGCATAATACGATAATTTTCTTCCCCAATTTCTTCTTTTATGAAATCAGCTTTCGATTTTGCAAAAGGAAGATTAGCTAACAGATCATCAAAATTCTTTTCATATTCTGGATAATTTTGAGTGTTGTAACTTTTTATTTTTGCCAAAGAAGCTGCTTTTGCAATCGCATCATCTAAACCTCCAATTTTATCTACAAGTCCAATTTTTAATGCTTCTGAACCGGTCCAAACTCTTCCTTGTGCAATGGCATCTACTTGTGCAAATGTCATTTTTCGACCTTGTGCTACGTGTGTAACAAAAGTTTTGTAAATGTGTTCCACTCCTTCTAATGTAACTGCTTTGAAATTTTCATCAATTGGAACAAAAGGACTATAGTTTGCTGAGTTTTGATGCGTTTTAACTTGTTCGGTATGGATTCCAATTTTAGTGGCTAATGGAGTGAAGTTTGGTAATATCCCAAAAACACCAATAGAACCAGTGATTGTGTTCTCTTCAGCAAAAATGGTGTTGGCATTACAAGCAATATAATACCCGCCTGAAGCAGCATAATTTCCCATAGAAACCACTATGGGTTTTACTTTTTTAGTCAGTTCAATCTCTCTCCAGATCAAATCGGAGGTCAAAGCGCTTCCGCCAGGACTGTCAATACGAAGTACAATAGCTTTGACATTTTTGTTTTTTCGGGCCTCTTGTAACGAGCGGCGCATAGATCCTTCGCCAATAACATTTACATCGCCTTCACCACTCAGAATTTCACCTTGGGCATAAATTATGGCGATTTCGTCTTTACTGTCAAAAGTTTGGGATGTGGTAGCAACTTTTTGAGCATAATCTACAACAGAAACTTTATTGTATTCTTCATCACTGGCTACTTTAAGTGCTTTTCGGATGGCGTTGTGATACACATCTTCATAGGCAATAATGTCAATTAATTTTTGTGATTTAGCCATTTCTGGAGTTCGAGCAAGAAGTCCATTGGCAATTTCGTTCAATTTCGTTACAGGAATATTTCGGCTTTTAGAAATGTCAGCAGTAATAGAATTCCAAACTGAATTTAATAATGCAGTAGTTTGTTCTCTGTTGGCATCACTCATTTTATTTTCTAAAAACGGCTCAACAGCACTTTTGTATTTTCCGTGACGGATGACTTCCATTTTCAACCCTGATTTTTCCTGAAAATCTTTAAAGAACATAATTTCAGCAGAAAGACCTTTAAAATCCATATCTCCAACTGGATTTATGTAAATTGGACTGGCAACAGAATTTAGATAATATTCTTTCTGAGAATACGAATTGGCATAAGCCATGACAAATTTTCCTGATTTTTTAAAGCTTTCCAAAGCATCTCTCAAAGCTTTACTTTGTGCCATTCCCAGTGAGGAATCGTTGTTTAGTATAGAAATACCTTTAATGTCGGCATCCGTTTTTGCTTCTTCAATGGCGTTGATAATGTCTGACAAACCTACTTTTTTGTTTTCTGAAAAAATCGTTACCCAAGGATCTTTATATTTTCCGGCATAATCGTTTCGTATGTCTTCTAAATTCAATTCAATAACAGAATTGTTTTTCACCGTAACGCCTTCAGATTCACCACCAAAAATGGCTCCGATAAGGATGATTCCAAAAAAGAACAACATAAAAAAAACAAAAACACCTATAATGGTCGCCAATACATTTCCTAAAAATCTCATAATTATATTTTTTAATATGTCGCAAAAAACGTAGAAATGTTACAAACAATTGGTTAGAATTTGCAAGTTTAATTATCAACACAGGATACAAATATATTGCTAATTCTAAAATTCTTTTAGTTAATTTGCACCTAATTATGAAATCACAACATCAGGTCATTTTATCTATAGGCAGTAATCAAGGCAATCGTTTGGAAAACATCGAGCGTTGCTTGGAGTTGATACATCAAGAAATTGGTACCGTAATCAAAGTTTCCAGATTATATGAAACACCAGCCTGGGGTTTTGAAAGTGATGCTTTTTATAATTGTGCATTAATTTTACACACTTTTTCCTCTGCACATAAAATTCTGACTCAGGTTTTAAAAATTGAAAAACGATTGGGTCGTTTGCGAAACAAAACTCAAGAATACCAATCTCGTACGATTGATATTGACTTGATTGCTTTCGATTCAGAAATTATCACTACCGAAAAACTGCAGATTCCACATCCTTTGCTGCAAAATAGGAATTTTGTTTTGTTGCCCATTCAGGATTTGAATTTAGATTGGAAACATCCCATTCTTCAAAAAAATATTTCGGAGTTAGTGGCATTATCACCTGACGAAAGTGTTTGTACAGTGGTTCAGGATTTGGTAAATCCTTTACAGAATATTTCATTAGAACAATTTAATTATGTTGCTTTTGAAGGGAATATCGGAGCGGGAAAAACAACTTTAGCCACGAAAATTTCTGAGGATTTTAATGCAAAAACAGTATTGGAACGTTTTGCTGATAATCCTTTTTTACCCAAATTTTATAAAGATCAAAATCGATATGCGTTTCCGCTGGAAATGTCGTTTCTGGCTGATAGATACCAACAATTATCAGATGATTTAGCGCAGTTTGATTTGTTTAAAGACTTTCTGGTTGCTGATTATCATATTTTTAAATCTTTGATTTTTGCCAAAATAACACTAGCCGAAGATGAGTATCGTTTGTATCGCAATCTCTTTGATATCATTTACAGAGAAATGCCAAAACCGGATTTGTACATTTATTTGTATCAAAATTCAGAGAGGCTGTTGCAAAATATTAAAAAGCGTGGCAGAAGCTACGAACAAAAAATCCCGGCTGAATATTTAGATAAAATCAATAGCGGTTATCTGGATTATATTAAATCACAAACCGATTTGAATGTTCTCATTATTGATGTTTCGGATAAGGATTTTGTAAAAAATCAAGAAGATTATCTCTATATTTTGGAGGAGATACAAAAGAAGATTAATCAATAATTAGGCTGCTGTTTTAAATTTTCAGGTTAGTGTTCGTTATCTTTTTAGAGAAAAATGCCCTTTTATTACGGGTCTTATATTGTCAATTTTCAAGACATACCAATAATCAGAAGCAGGCATCAGATTTTTATTAAATGTTCCATCCCATGATTGGTTGGTTGCGTTTAGTTTGGTAATCAGTTTTCCATACCGATCAAAAATGGTTACTTCGGCTCCAGGATAATTAATTAATCCTTTTATTTCCCATAAATCATTCTGTGAATCGTTGTTTGGAGTAAAGAATTTTGGAGCAATCAAAATTACAAATGTTTCACTGTCTGCCCCGCACGAATTTATTTCTCTTACATACGCGTTTTGCAAACCGCTGGGTACATTGAAAAACACGTTCGAACTTTGATAGTTGATTCCGTCAACAGAATATTCAAAATAGTCCTCTGATTTTAATAAATAAATCACGACCGTAGTTCCGTTTACATCAATGCGGTCTATTTCGGGAATACGATGTTCAATAACAGTAATTTTTTTCCTGCTGCTACAATTTTCAGGCGTGGGACTTGTTACATCAACGGTGTAAACACCAGCAGTAGCAACGGTAATTGTTGCAGTCGTTTCACCTGTTGACCACAGATACCTCATATTGGGAATTTGTGAATTAAGGGTAAGAGTGCTGGATTTGCATAATGTTAATTCCTGATCCGTAACAACTGGTGGGTTGTAAATAGTAACTTCAACCGAAACTCTGTTCCCATTACTGCATCCGTTATTGATGGCTTCTGCGTAATAGGTTGTATTTTGAGTAACATTGGCTATAGTCAGGCTTGTTCCAGTTCCTATGATAGTGCTTCCGGTTAGAGTTGAATACCAGTTTATATTGCCAGTTGAAGCTGTTGCTTCTAGTGTTATGGTTCCTGTTCCACATCTGGAAACAGGAGAATTGGTACCTGTAATAGTAGGGAATGTATGTATAGTGGCTGTAACTGCTGTTCTCGACGTTGCGCATCCGGCATCCACATAATAAGTTGTTGTGGCTGTTAAAAATGGTGTTGTATAAGTGTTGCCTGTTGCTAATAGAGTTCCTCCACTGTTGGCATCATACCAGTTTACGGTTCCGTTAGAAGCAGTTGCTTGAAGTGTAACTGTGCCTGAATCACATCTTGAAGCAGGAGTAGTTCCTGTAATCTGTAATATTGTTATGGTGGTGCTGGTTGCAATTTGAAGATTTTCAATATCATTTGTGACCATTCCCCCATATTCTACAATATATCCTTTGGGTTGGTAATTTCCGGTTGGATCGCCATTTAATTGTAAATCATTCCATGATCCCGGTGTTCCAATGCCTGGTGCAGTTACGTGCGTATAGTGTTCTATGCCATTACTATTGTTTGGTTCGTTTGAATTCCAAAAGGCAAAATTCGGGCTAGAACCATTTATGCCTCCATTCCAAAAAACAATGCCGTTTTCTGGACCAGTTACCCATTTCCAAACACCTTCTGTTTCGGCATCACTACCGCCAATCCATCCGGCACCTGCAGCTTGTTCTCCAGATATTTTTGCTTCATCAGCTGCGGTGATTGTAGCTAAGTAGCCTTGTAATCCATAATAAGTGCTTATTTCAGCTGCTGCTTTAGCTGCTGTCCAATTAATTCCGAGGTTTGGAACATATTGATAATAATGCCCATTTCGGGGTAAATAATTTGCTTGACCTATTGTGATTGAGAAATTTCGAATCCCTGACGGAGAAGCGGATGAATTGCTAAATTCAACTTCTTTTATCGCTTTTACAAAGTCGCTGTATAAAACATCTGCTCCGGTTGGGCTGGATAATTTTAATTTTCCTGAGGGAGCATCCCAACTAGAAATAATTGTTGGGTGTAATGTAGGATTGGCTAATTGGATTAAGTCCTGCCCGTTTACATAACCCGAAGAAATCTGAATGTAAATAGCTTCGGTGCCTGTATCTGTAATGTCAGCGTTAGTTATGCTTACATCGGTTACAATTTTCAATGTAGTTCCGGGGCAGTAGCTTTGATTCCCTGTTGCTATAATTCGTGGAGCATTATCTGTAATTGACAATGTATTTGTAATAAAAATATGAGATGATGGATTTATCGAATATTTTGAAATTTCAGCAGTGCTTTTCTTTGTCGAATAAAAGGATGTCGCGAAACATTTTACCATTGGAACAAACAGTAAAAAAGCTATAGATAGTTTCAAAAAGTTATAAATTCCCATTCGATAAAAGTATTGTTTTTCTTGTTTGAAAAAACATTAATTTATGTAGGCCAATTCATTTTTTGAAATAAATCCCAAACTACAATCCCTGCGCTAACGGATATATTCAAAGAATGTTTGGTGCCTAATTGTGGGATTTCAATACAGCCATCGCACAGTGCAACTGCTTCTTGAGAAACGCCATGTACTTCGTTCCCAAAAACTAAAGCGTATTTCTCTCCCTTTTTAACTTCAAAATTTTGAAGAAAAACGGCACTTTCCACCTGTTCTATGGCAAGTGTTATTACGTTTTCTACTTTTAATTTTTCGATAACTTCAAGAACATTTTCCAGATGTTCCCAAGTTACTGTTTCAGTTGCGCCAAGTGCAGTTTTGTGAATTTCTTTGTTAGGAGGAGTGGCAGTAATACCACATAAATATATTTTTTCAAGTAGAAACGCATCGGCAGTTCTAAATACGGAGCCAATATTATGCAAACTACGGATATCATCCAGTACTAAAATCAGCGGTGTTTTTTCAGATTGTTTAAATGCTTCAATAGATTTTCGATCCAGTTCGCTGTTTTCTAGCTTTCTCATATTTTATAAATTATTCAAAAAAAAAGCTTCCGAAGTTAATGGAAGCTTTTTTGTGTATTTGGTTAAAATTTAGCTTTTTGAAGATTCAGCGGCTAAAACATTTCCTTTTATTGTAAGTGTTTTGGTAGGAACAACAGCATTAGTTGTCAATGTTACTGTTTTAGTAAAAGCCTGACCACCTCTTGAAGTGTCATATTTTACTCCAATAACTCCTTTTGCTCCCGGAGCAATTGGTTCTTTAGGATAAGTAGGAACTGTGCAACCACAAGATCCTTGGGCATTAGTAATGATTAAAGGTTTGTTACCGTTATTTGTAAAAACAAATTCGCGTTTACCGTCAGAGTTATAGGCAACAGTACCGTAGTCGATAGTTTCACTTACGAAAACCATTCCTGCTCCATTCACTTTTGCAGCAGCAATTTTAGCAGTAGTTGCTTTCAATTTTTTTGAGGTTTCTTGTGCAGTAGAAGTAGCAACTCCTAAAACAACTAGCATAGCTAGGGTAATTATTTTTTTCATATCTCTTTCAATTTAAATGTATTTACAAATTTAAATAAAAAATAGAAATTAAGACTTAAATCTTTCTTAAAATAGTTTAATTTTTTGAACTCCTTATTTATTCGTTTTAAAATCTATAAATTCGCTGATATTTTTTTCATTTTAAACACAAATACAATTGGCATCTAAAGATAAAGTAGTTAAGGAAACTCCGTTAATGAAGCAGTACAATGAAATCAAAAGGAAATATCCGGATGCTTGTTTATTGTTTCGAGTTGGAGATTTTTATGAGACGTTTGGAGAAGATGCTGTCCGTGCTTCGAAAATTCTCGGAATAACATTGACCAAAAGAGGGGCAGGTTCAGAGACGGAGACTGCATTGGCAGGCTTTCCGCACCATTCTATAAATACATATTTGCCAAAGCTTGTTAAAGCGGGACTTCGGGTTGCTATTTGCGACCAGCTAGAAGATCCTAAAATGACCAAAACCATAGTGAAACGAGGTGTTACAGAGCTTGTGACTCCCGGTGTTTCTATGAATGATGAGGTTTTGCAATCTAAAACCAATAACTTTTTAGCTTCTATTTTCTTTGCCAATAAGTCAATAGGGATTTCATTTTTGGATGTTTCTACGGGAGAGTTCCTCACAGCGCAAGGTAATGCAGAATATATTGATAAATTGTTGCAGAATTTCAATCCCAGTGAAGTTTTAATTCCCAAAAACAATAAAAATGAGTTTCGAGAAATTTTCGGGGATGACTACCATAGTTTTTACTTAGAAGACTGGATTTATAAAGAAGATTACGCATTCGAAACCTTAACCAAGCATTTTCAAACTGTTTCTTTGAAAGGATTTGGAATCGAAGAATTGAAAGAAGGAGTTATCGCTTCGGGAGCCATTTTGTATTATTTGTCCGAAACGCAGCATAACAGAGTACAGCACATAACGGCTATTCAGCGTATCGCCGAAGATGCGTATGTCTGGATGGATAGATTTACCATTCGCAATCTAGAATTGTACCATAGTTATAATCCGAATGCGGTGACGCTTCTCGATGTGATAGATAAAACGCTTTCGCCAATGGGAGGCCGCTTATTAAAAAGATGGTTGGCGCTTCCTTTGAAAGATAGTGTTAAGATTCAAAGCCGTCATCAAGTGGTTTCTTATTTGAAAGAAAACCAAGAGGTTTTGAAAAATATTCAAAATCAAATCAAACAAATCTCAGATTTAGAGCGATTGATTTCGAAAATTGCTGCCGGAAAAGTATCGCCTCGCGAAGTAGTTTATTTGAAAGAATCACTGGACGCTATTATTCCAATAAAAAACTTGGCTTTAGAGAGTCCGCAAGAGGCAGTAAAAGTAATCGGTGATAGTTTGCACAGTTGTGAATTGTTGCGCGAAAAAATCAAAACCGTATTGAATCAAGATGCTCCTGTGGCTGTTGCCAAAGGAAATGCTATTGCTAAAGGCATCAATGCTGAATTAGATGATTTACGGGCGATATCAACTTCCGGGAAAGAATTCTTGGAAGGAATAGAAAAACGAGAGTCGCAATTGACGGGAATTTCCTCGTTGAAAATTTCCTTTAATAATGTTTTTGGGTATTATATCGAAGTTAGAAATTTGCATAAAGATAAAGTTCCCGCGGAATGGATTCGGAAACAAACTTTGGTCAATGCAGAGCGTTATATTACAGAGGAATTAAAAGAATACGAAACCAAAATCCTTGGTGCTGAAGAAAAAATTCATAAAATAGAAGCAGAGCTATTTGAACAATTGGTCAGTTGGATTGCCACGTATATCAAACCGGTTCAAATGAATGCGAATCTAGTGGCACAATTGGATTGTTTGTGTTCGTTCACGCAATTGGCTATCGAAAATAAATATGTTTGTCCTGAACTCGATGAAACTTTCGAACTGGAAATCAAAAACGGAAGACATCCTGTTATCGAAAAACAACTGCCTGTTGGAATGCCTTATATTGCTAATGATGTTTTTTTGGATAGAGAAACGCAGCAATTGATTATGATTACTGGTCCGAATATGTCTGGAAAATCGGCTATTTTGCGTCAAACGGCTTTAATCGTACTCTTGTGTCAAATGGGAAGTTTTGTCCCTGCAGACAGCGTAAGAATGGGGATTGTAGATAAAATATTCACTAGAGTAGGAGCAAGTGACAATATTTCGATGGGAGAATCTACTTTTATGGTCGAAATGAATGAAACGGCTTCCATCTTGAACAATATTTCCGATAGAAGTTTGGTGCTGTTGGATGAAATTGGAAGGGGAACGAGTACTTATGACGGAATTTCTATTGCTTGGGCAATTGCAGAGTTCTTACACGAACATCCTTCAAAGCCTAAAACATTGTTTGCAACGCATTATCACGAGTTGAACGAAATGAGTGAATCGCTGCCGAGAATTCAGAATTATAATGTGGCTGTCAAAGAATTGAAAGATACCGTGCTTTTTATTCGAAAATTAGTCAAAGGAGGAAGTGCGCATAGTTTTGGAATACATGTGGCAAAAATGGCCGGAATGCCTCAAATCGTAATTTTGAAAGCACAGAAGCTTTTAAAGAAATTAGAAAAGAATCATTCGAGCGATGCGTTGAACGGAATTAAAGCCGCAAAAGACGAAATGCAAATGAGCTTCTTTAATCTGGACGATCCTTTGTTGGAGGAAATCAAAGAAGAGATCATAAGTTTAGATATAAATACCATTACGCCTATGGAAGCGTTGATGAAATTGAATGAAATTAAAAGAATGTTGACCCGAAAATAATTTATTTTGGTTTAAAGTTTACGTTATCAGAAAGTTATCTTTTATCTGTGATTTTTTTATAAAAAAGGCTTGTATAATTCAATAAATGTGCTAAATTTGCATCCGCAATACAGAACTAGTATTGCGGTTCTTTATAAGAATTGAAAATGCGAAAATAGCTCAGTTGGTAGAGCGCGACCTTGCCAAGGTCGAGGTCGCGGGTTCGAGCCCCGTTTTTCGCTCCAACACCACATAATGCTCGGATGGTGAAATTGGTAGACACGCTGGACTTAAAATCCAGTGAACAGCAATGTTCGTGCGGGTTCAAGTCCCGCTCTGAGTACTAAAGCCTCTTCAATTGAAGAGGCTTTTTTTTGTTTACAAGAATTTGAAACAGTATTGAATTTAAAATCTGCAATCTAAAATCTAAAATTTCATGGGCGCTTTTGTAATTAGTAAAAGATTTAACGACGAATATAAATTTGTTTTTACTTCCAGAAAGGGGAAAGTTGTTTTTACGAGTTTAAGTTATGAGCTCAAGTTTGAGTGTGAAGACGATATTGAAAAGTTTAAAGCTACAATTGAAACCGCTGACTTTTTAAAATTTAAGTCTTCCGGTGGAAAATTCTATTTTAAATTAATGCTGGAAGGAAATCATTTTGCAACAAGTAGAAAATATACCACTTCGTTGCGTTTGCAAAAAGGAATCGATGAAATTGTACGGTATGGATCAAATTCAGAGGTGTTGGATTTTTCTGGAAATGATTTTATTTTTTCTGATTAAAGGGTTTTGAATTAATTTGTAAATAAAAAAGAGAGTCGTGAAATTTAAATTTCACGACTCTCTTTTTTATTGATACATCTCTTAATTAAAGAATTGGAAATGTTACAAATTAAAAAAGCCATCTCGCATAGCGGATGGCTTTAAAATTTTTAGAATTTGAGTTCTAATTATTTTTTTGCAGCTTCAGTAGCAGTAGCAGCAGCTTCAGTAGCAACAGCAGCAGCAGAATCAACAACAACAGCAGCAGAATCAACTACCATAGCAGCAGAATCAACAACAGCAGCAGCAGAATCAATTACAGCAGAAGCGTCCTCAGCAGGAGCGTCAGCTTTTTTACATGATACAACAGTCAAAACAGCAACAGCAGCTAAACTTAAAAATACTTTTTTCATCTTAATTTAATATAAAAGGTTAATTATTAATTCGTGGCAAAGATATAAATTTTTTAATATGTAAAATATTTTTTTATTTTTTTTTTAAAAAATAATATTTTTTGTCAACGCCGAAACAAATAACAATTATTATGCCAATTCAGTCAAATAATTAATTAATGCTTTATATCGTTGTTGAGTCCTTGGTTTTACTTTAAGTTTTTCTTTTTCAGAGGTTTGCTTTTCTTTGGGTGAACCAGTTTTAGTTCACTTATCAAGTTTTTTGCACCGGCATATTTATCCATAATAAAGAGTACGTAGCGTATATCAACCATAATATTTCTGCAAATACTTGGATCGTAATAGATATCGCTCATGGTTCCTTCCCAAACCCTGTCAAAATTAAGTCCTATTAAGTTTCCATTAGCGTCTATAGCAGGGCTTCCTGAGTTGCCTCCAGTAGTGTGATTTGTACCAATAAAGTTAACAGGCATTTTTCCGTTTTCTCCATAGGGTCCGTAATCTTTGGTTTTATATAAGTCTATCAATTTGGCTGGAACATCAAATTCATAATCTCCGGGAATGTATTTCTCCATTACCCCATCTAAATAGGTTATTGGTGTGTAAAGCGTAGCGTCTTTAGGCTCGTATCCTTTTACTCTTCCATAAGTAACTCGCAATGTACTATTGGCATCTGGGAAAATTCTGCTGTCTTTGTTTAATTCCAATTGCGCTTTCATGTACGTGCGTTGTAGCGCTGTAACTTTCAAATTGATTTCGTCGTATTTTGGCGCGACTTCTTTTGAATATTTATCAGCTAATTCTTTTACCAGCAGGAAGCCTGGGTCATTGTTTAAATTCGTTAAAACGGTTTGTGTATCGCCACTTAATAATGCTTTTAGACCAACGTAATTTTTTAGTCTGGATTTGCTGTAAATTTCCGAAGCTAAATTTTTAGCGTTTACATTCATCAAACTTTGTGGTAAAAATTGTTTTGGAGATTTGGCAGCATACAATTCAATCAATTGTTCAAAAACTTTTTCATCAACAGTTGCATTAAAATCTTTGTAGAAAGCTTCCTGACCAGTTAGCAAATTGTTTTTTCGGTCAGTGAAAGATTGTTCTCCTTTTGTTTTGTAAACTTGCTCCAGCTGATACAATTTGTAACCAACACTTAATAATTCGGTGTTAAGTTGTACAACTTCTGTAAAATAATCTCTTGCAGAAGCGTATGGCGCTATTTCTGCGTAGTTTTTTTCGAAATCGACTAATAGTGTTCCGTATTCTTTTTCTTTGCCTGCTTTTGATATTTTCTGCTGAAAGGCTTTTTCAGATTCTCTTTTTATAGCTACAGCATTTGATTTTTTTAAGCCTTGAGTTTCTCCAATCCATTTTTTCCAAGAATTGGCAATTCGGGCATATTTAGAGGCATATTGAATTTTAATGGCATTGTCTTTTCTCATGAAACCATCAGCCACTTTCAATGCTTTGTCTCTGATTTCGATTTTTGCAGGATTTAATTCGTTTACAATTTGCTCAATCGCAACAGAGGGTAAATATTCATTCGTTTTTCCTGGATAACCAAAAACCAATGTAAAATCATCTTCGGCTACACCATCAAGTGATATTGGCAAGAAGTGTTTAGGCGTGTAAGGAACATTGTCTTTCGAATACGCAGCCGGATGATTGTTTTTGTCCGCATAAATTCTAAACAATGAAAAATCTCCCGTATGACGCGGCCAAACCCAATTGTCAGTATCAGAACCAAATTTCCCTATTGAGGAAGGCGGAGCACCTACCAAACGTACATCGGAAAAAGTTTCTGTTACAAAAAGCATGTATTGATTGCCTTCGTAAAACGTACGGATTTTATTTTCCTGCCAATTTTCTTTTGGTAAAGAATTAGTAAGTGCCGTAATATTTGCTTGAATTTTGTTTTGTTTTTCTGATTCACTGGTTAGAGCAGCAGTTCCTTCTAAAACTAATGGGGTCACATCTTCGATTTTTACAATAAAAGAGACGGTTAAGTTTTTATTAGGCAACTCGTCTTCCATTTTGTAAGCCCAAAATCCATCAGTCAAGTAATCATGTTCTACTGTAGAATGCGATTGAATTTGTGAAAATCCACAATGATGATTCGTTAAAATTAATCCTTTTGGAGAAATAACTTCAGAGGTACAGCCGCCATTAAAGTGCGGAACGGCATCTTTCATGCTCGATTGATTGACATCGTAAATCTCTTTGACAGACATTTTCATGCCTAAATTTTTCATTTCTGTTTCATTCATTCCCTTCAAAAGCGAAGGAATCCACATGCCGCCCTGCTGCGCTTGCGTCTGAATGACAAATAGTACTAAGAATAATTTTAAAAATTTCATGGTATTAAATTTAGGGTGTAATTTTATTTAATTTTGTACTTCATCAATTTTCTGTTGTGCACCTCAAAATCGTGCGCAAGGTACAATTTTTGTGCTTTTTCATTGTGCTGTTCCACTTCCAGATAAACCAGTTCTAACGATAGTTTGGGACTTTCGTTTAGAATGAATTCAAGAGCTTTACTGCCAATTCCTTTGCCTCTCGTTTCTTTGGTCAAATACAATTCGTCTAAAAAAGCAATTTTTCCTTGGTATTCAAAACTAAAAACAAAGGTCAGGATAATGTAGCCTACAATTTCAGTATCGGATACAATGAGCCAAGATTGACCCAGATTTTCATTGGAAATAAATTCTTGAAATAAAGCTTTGGAAACGTCAATGTTAATAGGATAATTATCAATCGCATAAAACTCTTGCATCAGGGTTACAATCGTTTCGATATCAGAAATTGCTAACGGTTTAAATTGAATCATTCAAGAGGTGATTTAGAATAATGGCTGTAGCTCCTTTATTCATTTGTACAAAAGTGCTGCACATGTGTCCTTTTTCGTGCCGGATGTCATTATTCTGGATGAGGTTTTTAAATGCTTCGTCTAGCTCTTTATTATTGTTGATAGAAATACACGCTTCCATATTGACCAGTGCTGTTGCTTCTGCAAAATGTGAATAGTTGGGGCCAATGAGTATTGGGACGCCAAAAGTTGCCGGCTCCAGTAAATTATGAACTCCAGAATTCCCAAAACCACCGCCTACATACGCAATATCCGCATAACTGTAGATTTTTGTCAAAATCCCAATTGTGTCAATGATAAAAACATCAAAATCAGCGAGATTTTGTCCTTCTTTTTCAGAGAATAAAACGGTTTTTTTGGTGATGCTGTTTTTTAATTGCTGAACTTGTTCTTCTTTAATATTATGGGGAGCAATTATAAATTTGACATTTAATGTATTCGAATTAATAAAATCTACTAATAAATTTTCATCTTTCGGCCACGAACTTCCCACAACAATGGTTAAAGTGTTGTTTTTAAACTGAGCAATAAAACCCAAGGAATTGTCTTTTTCTAAAATTGCGGCAACTCGGTCAAATCGGGTGTCCCCAGAAACGGAAACATTCGTTTTACCCACTTGTTGCAGTAATTTTTTTGAAGTTTCATTTTGTACAAAAAAGTAAGTAAATGTATTTAATGCTTCTCTGTAAAAGCCGCCGTACCATTTGAAAAACAGTTGATTTTTTCTAAGAATTCCAGAAATTAAATAGGTTTTAGTATTTGATTTTTTTAGCTCAGCTAAATAATTGGGCCAGTATTCATATTTAATGAAAAACACCAAATCTGGATGAACGAGTTTCAGAAACTGCTGGACATTTTTCTTAGTATCCAAAGGCAAATAAACCGTAACATCAGCAACGATATTGTTTTTACGAACTTCATAACCCGAAGGCGAAAAAAAAGTAAGTACAATTTTGTGTGAAGGGAATTGCTCTTTTATTTTTTCAATTACGGGTAAACCTTGCTCATACTCGCCTAAGGAGGCAGCATGAAACCAGATCGTTTTATCGGTAGGTTTTATTTTTTGTTCCAAAACAGGAAAAACCAGTTTGCGGCCTTCCACAAAAAGTTTCATTTTTGGACTGAAAAGAGCTGCGATTTTTAATAAAAAACCAGCTATTTGAACAATTAGATTGTAGAGAAAAAGCATTGTTGAAATTTTGAGCTAAAATACGTTTTCTTTAGGTTTTTTTGTTTCAGCAGCAATATATAAATTTTGGTTGTCAGGAATTCAGTTTTTATTTCATAGGAATAATATCGTTTTTTAATGTGGGTCGCATTGGTTTCAACTCATAAATAACTATTTTTGTTCTTCGTTTTAAGAAAGTGTTTGCTGTTTCTTGAAACCTTAAAATAACGTCACCCTGAGCTCAGTCGAAGGGCGAACTTTAACAAAAATTTCAATGAAAAAAATCCAAATGGTTGACTTAAAAAGTCAATATGATAAAATTGCAGTCACTGTAAATGCCTCTATTCAGGAGGTTCTGGACACAAATACTTATATTAATGGACCTCAAGTTCATCAGTTTCAAAAATCTTTAGAAGAATATCTTGACGTAAAACACGTAATTCCTTGTGCTAATGGAACAGATGCATTGCAAATTGCAATGATGGGATTGGATTTAAAACCAGGAGATGAGGTAATCACTGCCGATTTTACTTTTGCAGCGACAGTGGAAGTAATTGCTTTACTGCAATTGACACCAGTTTTAGTCGATGTGGATATGTTTAATATGAATATTTCTATTGAAGGAATTAAACGCGCCATTACGCCAAAAACAAAAGCAATTGTACCCGTACATTTGTTTGGCCGTGCTGCCAATATGGAAGCTATTATGGCTATCGCCAATGAATATAATTTATACGTTATTGAGGATAATGCGCAAGCGATTGGAGCGAATTGTAAATTTTCGGACGGGACTAAAAAGAAAGCAGGAACGATTGGACATGTAGGAGCGACTTCATTTTTTCCTTCTAAAAATCTGGGATGTTACGGAGACGGTGGAGCCATTTTTACAAATGATGATGCATTGGCCCACAAACTTCGCGGCATTGTAAACCACGGAATGTACGAACGTTATCACCATGATGTTGTAGGTGTGAATTCACGTTTAGACAGTATTCAAGCCGCAGTTTTGAACGCTAAATTACCTTTGTTAGACGCGTACAGTAAAGCCAGACAAGATGCAGCCAGAAAATATTCAACTGCTTTTGAAGGACATAAGAATATAATTGCACCAAGTATTTGTGCTATTTGTGACTGCCATGTTTTTCATCAATATACATTGCGAATTGTTGATGCAGATAGAAACGGTTTAATGCAGCACTTGCTGGACAAAGGCATTCCTTGTGCTATTTATTATCCAATTCCGTTGCATTCTCAAAAAGCATATTTGGATTCCAGATATAAAGAGGAAGATTTTCCCGTTACTAATCAATTGGTTAAAGAAGTAATTTCGTTACCGATGCATACAGAATTAGATGACGAACAAATTAAATTTATTACGGATAGCGTTTTAGAGTTTTTGAAATAATATAGAGACGCAATTTATTGCGTCTTTTTTATGTGGTATAAATATTAAGAGATGCTATAAATTGCGTCTGTACAAAAAGTAATCATGAAAATATTAGTTACAGGAGGTTTGGGGTTTATTGGTTCGCACACCGTTGTCGAATTACAAAATGAGGGTTTTGAAGTAGTAATTGTAGATAATTTATCGAATACATCTTTAAATGTGTTGGATGGAATTCAAAATATTACCGGAAAAGTTCCCGCTTTCGAAAAGTTAGATTTACGCGAAAAGGATAAGGTTCAGGACTTTTTCAAAAGACATTATGATATTTCAGGTGTGATTCATTTTGCTGCTTCAAAAGCGGTGGGCGAAAGCGTAGAAAATCCGTTACTGTATTATGAAAATAACATCAATGCGTTAGTTTATATTTTGCAGGAATTACAGCAAAAACCAGAAGCAAATTTCATTTTCAGTTCGTCTTGTACGGTGTATGGTCAAGCTGAAACAATGCCAATTACCGAAAATGCGCCAGTACAACAGCCAATTTCCCCTTATGGGAATACCAAAAAAATTGGAGAAGAAATCATTATTGATACTGCCAAAGTAACCAATGTCAATGCAATTTTATTGCGTTATTTTAATCCAATAGGAGCGCATGCTTCTACTGAAATTGGAGAATTGCCCATTGGAGTTCCTCAGAATTTAGTGCCGTTTATTACGCAAACTGGTTTTGGATTGCGCAAAGAATTAGCGGTTTACGGAGATGATTACCCAACTCCAGACGGAACAGCAGTACGCGATTATATTCATGTAGTAGATTTGGCAAAAGCCCATGTGATTGCTTTACAACGATTATTGAATAAAAAAAATACCGCCAAAGTAGAAACTTTTAATTTGGGAACCGGAACCGGAAGCTCCGTTTTAGAAGTGATCAATACTTTCGAAAAAGTGAGCGGTAAAAAACTGCCTTACAAAATTGTAGGTCGCAGAGAGGGAGATATAACTTCGGCTTACGCCAATACGGATAAAGCCAATACAGTCCTGGGATGGAAAGCACAATCGACGCTTGAAGAAGCGATGGCTAGTGCTTGGAAATGGGAACAAAAGATTAGAAGTTAACAAAAAGGGCTGTCAAACGATAGCCCTTTTTTTAATTATTTTTTTGCCGCTTCTTTCAGTTTTTCTGCGGCTTGATTCATTTTTTCAGCACCTTTTTCAAGAACTTGTCCTGCTTTGACCTTGGTAGAATCAGCTGCGGCATTAACTTTTACAGCCGCTGTATCTATAGCTTCTTCCATTTCATTACCAACGGCTTCTGTAGCCTCTTTTACTTCGTCTTTTGTTTCTTTTTTGCAAGAAGTCATTAAGGTGGCAATACATGCTAATCCTAAAAGTGCTTTTTTCATTTTTTTTATTTTAAAAAATTAAAATTGATTTTAACTCGTTTTATAAAGATAAAAAAAATCCTCACAAACTCTTGTTTGTGAGGATACTATTTTAAAGCAGAATTGAATACTAATTATGCATTTGCAGTGACTGCTTCTTTATCAATTTTTCCAATTAATCCAGCCAATACTTTTCCGGGACCTACTTCAGTAAATAAAGTCGCTCCGTCAGCAATCATTTGTTGTACCGATTGCGTCCATTTTACAGGAGCAGTCAATTGAATGATTAGGTTTTTTTTGATTTCGTCAGCATCAGAAACTGCGCTAGCTGTTACATTTTGGTATACCGGACAAATAGGAGTAGCAAAAGTAGTTGCTTCAATAGCGGCGGCTAGTTCTTCACGAGCCGGTTCCATCATTGGAGAGTGAAAAGCACCACCAACAGGTAATAATAATGCGCGTTTTGCACCCGCTGCTTTCATCGCTTCGCACGCTTTTTCTACTGCTGATGTTTCTCCTGAAATTACTAATTGCCCAGGGCAGTTATAATTTGCAGCGACTACAATTCCGTCAATCGAAGCACAAACCTCTTCCACAATAGTGTCAGCCAATCCTAAAACGGCTGCCATAGTAGATGGTTTTATTTCGCAGGCTTTTTGCATTGCCAAAGCGCGTTGTGAAACCAGTTTCAATCCGTCTTCAAAAGACAAAGCACCGTTTGCCACTAATGCCGAAAATTCACCCAATGAATGTCCCGCTACCATTTCTGGTTTGAAATCCTCCCCTAAAGTTTTTGCTAAAATCACTGAATGTAAGAAAACTGCCGGTTGTGTCACTTTGGTTTCTTTTAATTCCTCGGCCGTTCCTTCAAACATGATGTCTGTGATGCGGAAGCCTAAAATTGCGTTGGCTTTTTCGAATAATTCTTTTGCAAGAGCAGAATTTTCATATAAGTCTTTACCCATTCCTGTGAATTGTGCGCCTTGACCTGGAAATACGTATGCTTTCATGTGTCTAATTTAAAGATTGAAAAATATAAAAATTGAAAAATGAATTTCAATCGGAATGCAAAAATACTGTTTTTTGCTGTATTTAAAACTATCGATGCAACTCCTTTTGCTAATGAAAAAAAGCATTCTCTTTACAGAATTGTACATTCAATCCAAAAAAAAATCCACTCAAATTAATGAGTGGATTTTCGCCAAAATCAAAAACTAAAGAACGAAATAAGTATTGTTTAAAGGTTGTACATGATGTGCTTTTGCTTCATAAACAGGTATTTCTCCATCAAATTCATCTCGATATTCGTTCACCATTTGCATGAGGTTTTTTTCAATTGCATTTGAAATGGCACTTACAGGAGTATCTGTAGGTCTGTTTTCAAATGGATCCTGTAAGTGAATAGCCATTTTTTCGATTAAGAAAAAAGCAGCTGCAATGGTTGTCACCAATGGAATTTGAAGCCAGCCAATAATATTAATTAATCCAAAAGGCAATAGGATTATAAACAAACACAGCGCAAATCTAATGTACATGCTATAGGTTGTTGGAAAAATGGTGTTTTTTATACGTTCACATTTACCCATTGAATCACACAGTCGCGTTAATGTATTGTCGATTTCTACTTGTTGGTAAACATTAATTTTATCCGCATTAAGGGCTTTTTTTAAATCTTTGGCGTGTAACATTAAAATGGCATTTGGCACATGTTTGTGTTTCTTTACAAAGCGTAAGTCCTCTTCGTTTAGTAAATCTCTTATTGGTTTAATAGGATCTTTTTCTCGAAGTGCTTGTCCAAGACTGTAGCACCATGCGGCTTGTCTTATTGCAAACTTTTCTTTGAAATCGTTTGCTTCTATTGAAAAATCAGAATCATTATAAAAAACAATAATTTGGCGCAATAACGTTCTGGAATCATTTACAATTGCGCCCCATATTATTCTTGCTTCCCACCAACGGTCATACGCTTGGTTGGATTTAAAGGCCAATAATAATGAAATAATAGTGCCAATTATAGTAGGAATTGCTATAGGAATGTTGATCGCTATAGTTTCGAAGCAATAATGAAAAATTTGAAATGCAAAGCAAAACAAAATGACTAATGTCAATTCTATTTTTATTTTACCCAGCACATATTTCATGGGAATTTTCTTTTTTAGTAACATATACTTTATATTAAAAGTTTGAAAAATTATTTGATTTTTTTTAAGAAATCTCCTCATATAACGAAAGTACAGGTAAGCCTAACATTTCGTTAAGTGCTGTTTTTTCTTTCCGTAGTAATTTTAATTTCTTAGGTTTTCGAGTTTCAATCAAAATGTTTATGTTGTTTTTTGATATCGTATCGGTTAAAAAAAGTTCGCTTTCGGTTGTTTTGGTCTCGCTTACAATTTTCAAAGAAAAAAGGGTATTTACATAAGCTTGTAAATCTTCTGCATGGAGCCTTGAATCTGAATTTTTTATATACAACGCCTGGCTGAATATTTCTTCTCCAAAGTTTGCGTTTGTGTGAAGAATTGGGCATTTGCTATTAGAAATAATTTGGACACAAAAGGAATTGATTCTTTTTTTTGAAGATTTAAAAGAAGGAATGATAATTGTTAATCCAATGTCAAAATGCTCCATTAGATTTTTAAAAACGGGAGAAGCAATACCGTATTGATGGTGAATTTTTAAGGTACAATTTTTAGATTCCAAAATAATTTGTCGGCACATTAGCAAGACATTTTCTTGCATAGCACTTAAATTTTCATTGATGTTTCGTAATAAACTGGCAGAAGAAAACGTATCAGGAATATCTGCAAGTAGCATTAATATAAGCTGGGATGGCTTGCCGTTAGATGATTTTATGGCAATTTTTATCGCATTGATTGTGTCACTTTGTAATGTCGTAGGGATTAGTATATTTTTCATATGTACTAGATTTGATTTCTTTATACATACAAAATAACAGCACCAAGGTTACAAGAACCTTAAATTAAAATTAGAATATCCTAAGAATTCACATTAGAATTTCTAATATTGGCTGTATTGAAAGTAATATTTACAATAGTGCCTTTGTCCGGCTCAGATAGTATTTGAAGTTCTCCATTATGCATCCGGATTATTTTCATGGCAAGCGGTAGCCCTAATCCATAACCATTGTATTTTGATGCTTTTTTGCCTCGAAAAAACGGCTCGTAAAGATGCGGAATATCTTCTGCCGGAATGCCAATGCCAATATCGGTAATTGAAATTTTAATGGTTGAATCGTTTGCCGATAGAGTAACAAAGACAGTCTCGTTGTCAGAATATTTCACGCCATTGGCGATAATGTTATTCAATGAAAGTTCTAATAAGGATTTGTTACACGGAATTTCTAATAAATTCGGATCTTTTGGGATTTTATTAATTTTTATTCTTACTCTGTTATTAGGATAGATTTTATCAATATCCGATTTTACATCCATTAGAAGCTCATCAATTCTTACAACATCTAATAATTGTTTTTTTCCGTCATAACCGGTTTGTGTCAGTTTCAAAAGACTTTCCGTAAGATCTCCCAGTCGTGAGGCCTGACTGTGAATGTTTTCTAAAGAAGAAATATATTCCGGAACGCTTCTTTCTTTTAAGAGCATGATCTCGGCTTCGGCTATTATAGTTGTTACCGGCGTTTTTAGTTCATGTGAAGCATTATTGATAAAATTAGCTTGGATTTCAAATGAGGTTTCCAGTCGGTCCAGCATATTGTTAAATGTCTTTATCAAATCACCAATTTCATCGGTGCTTTTGCTTTCGGGAAGTCTATTGTGCAGGTTTGATGCGCTTATTCTTTTTACTTCGTATGTAATTCTGGCCACTGGATTTATAACTCTTCTTGCTAGAAATCTACCAAGAAAATAAGCCAATAGTATAAAAGCCAATCCTCCAAAAAATAGAATTTGAATAATATAAATACTGCTGACATTTCCTCTTCGGTCTATTGCAGTTATGATTACAATATATTTTTGATTGGATTCCGTAAAAGTCTGAGCATAAAAATAGCGGTTACTGTTTTCAATCCAATTAGAACCATTGGCCATCACTTTTGTATAGAAATCAGCCGGTAAACTAAGATTGGTGTTGTATTCAAATGTGTTTTTTCCACTGACTTTAAGAACAAAATCTTGTTCATCAATCAGTTCTTCAAGTCCATTTGCTTTAAACTCTTTGAAATAGCGGGTTTTTACAGGATCATTTTGATAATGAATCGATGCGGCAATTTTGGCTCGATCTTGTAATCTTTTTAAAAAATGATATTGGTTGTTTTGTTTAAACAGAAAGAAAACCACTAAACTCAATAAAAGTGTACTGAGGGTTGAAAGCGCAATATAGGTAAAGGTAATTTTTTTCTTAATCTGCATTTTTTATGGTTTCAGTATATAACCCAAGCCTTTCATGGTGTGAATTAATTTAGTGTCATACGGTTTGTCAATTTTTTTTCTCAAATAGTTAATGTAGACATCAATTACATTTGTATTCATGTCAAAATTAATGTCCCAAACATTGTCTAAAAGTTGTTCACGGGATAAAATAGTTTCACAGTTGATGGCCAGATAATATAAAAGTTTAAATTCTTTGGCTGTTAATACAATGGTGTCGCCATTTCGGGTTACCGATTTTGTTTTAGAATTAATTTGAAGATCAGCAATAGTGATGATTTCATTTGGCTTCTGTACTTGACCGGCTCTTCTGGAAAGTGCATTGACTCTTGCGTCAAGTTCCAGGAATTTAAAGGGTTTTAATAAATAATCATCGGCTCCGGAATTCAATCCATTGATTATATTTTCAGTGCTTCCTAAAGCCGTTAATAACAAAATGGGAACAAAGTTTTTAGCGGCTCTCAAACGTCTGCAAATCTCAATACCATTAATGTCAGGTAACATCACATCCAGTATTACGACATCAAAATTATGATTTGAGAGTAAATCTAGTGCTGTTGTGCCATCAAGTGCAATACTTACTTCGTGATTTTTTTCTGAAAACCCTTTACGGATAATTGACGAAAGATTAGGTTCATCTTCAACGATTAATAACTTCATTAGCATTACGATTTCTACAAATCTAATGATTAAACTTTTGTTTTTTTTTCAAAATACCTTTGCTAAACTAATATTAACAAAATCTTATAGATAGTTGCAAGTTCTATTGTGTGTTTTTATATCTAAATGAGGGGACAATTTTTCAGGTTCATTATTAATTTATTGCGATTTTGTTTTGTAACATTTTTTCTTTTTTGGTTACTAATGAAGTATAAAAAATAACAGCTTTATGAAAAAAATAGTCTCCATTGTTTTCTTACTCCTTTTTGGTTTTTTGCTTTTTTACATCAACCTGCCAGTAATTAATTATGGATTTACGGGTTTTGCGATCATATTGTTGTTATTGGTTATTCTTGGAACAGTGTTTTCTCTAGGATTGACAGTTTCTCAGCAAACCAAGCAAGTCAAGATTGTTTCCAGACCCAATACGGTTTTGTATATTCTGGCAGGAATACTTTTAGTGTATTGTATTGCGCTTCCTTTTGTAACAAGCTTGAAAATGTTCAGAAGTGATTCGTATCAAAAATTAATAGGCGAGGTTAAAAACGGTCAAAAAATAACCAATCATATTGCTCCCATTTCTATTGATAAAATCCGTGTGGTTGATGAGGAACTGGCCCATCTTTTGGGAGAGAAAATTTTAGGTTCACAACCAGCTTTGGGAAGCCAAGTAGAATTAGGGGAATTTTGTATCCAAAAAGTAAATAACAACTTGTACTGGGTTGCACCATTACTGCATTCAGGTTTTTTAAAATGGTTTAACAACCAAGAGGGAACTGCGGGATATGTGATGGTTTCTGCAACCAATGAACGTGATGTGAAACTGGTTCAGAGTGTATCAGGGAAGGAAATTAAAATTAAGTACCAGCAGGGTGCTTATTTTCAAAGTGACATTCACAGACATGTTTATTGCAATGGAAATGCTACTGTTGGTCTGGCTGATTTTAGTTTTGAAATTGATGATGCTGGAAATCCGTTTTGGATTGTCACTAAATATGTGAAAAAAATTGGTTTCTCCGGAAAAGAAGCAACAGGTGTAATTGTGGTTGATGCGCAATCTGGGGCAATAAAGGAATATTCAATTGCTGAAACACCAAAATGGGTAGATCGAATTCAGCCTTTGGATTTCATAGAAGATCAGCTGAACGATTGGGGAGAATATGTTCACGGGTATTGGAATTTTTCTAATCAGGATAAACTTAAAATCACTGAAGGATTGACATTGGTATACGGGAAAGACAATAAATCCTATTGGTATACGGGATTGACTTCGGTGGGGAAAGAAGAATCGGCTGTTGGTTTTGTATTGGTCGATACCAGAACCAAAGAAACAACCTTTTATAAGCAAGGTGGCGCAACAGAATTTGCTGCTCAAAGCTCAGCACAGGGAAAAGTTCAGGAAAAAGGCTATAAGGCTTCGTTGCCTATTCCGTATAATATCAATAACATTCCCACCTATGTAATGACGCTTAAAGATGACGGTGGATTGGTTAAAATGTTTGCGATGGTCGCTATCTCAGATTATACCATAGTGGGCGTGGGTAATACGATGCGAGAAACCTTGACTTCGTTTAAAAACGTCTATAATATGGCGGATAATAAAATAAATCCGAACAGTGTTTCCAATAAAAAATCGCTGAAATCTGTGGTAACCCGAATCCAGAATGATGTGAAAAACGGAAACAGCTTTTATTATTTTAAGGTGAAAGATTATCCTAATATTTTTGTGGGTTCTTCACAAATATCCAATCAATTGCCGGTGACAATGGTGGGTGACAGCGTAACAATCTCTTTCGATATAGATTTAGAAGAAGTAATTGATATTTCGAGTTTTGAGAATATCAATTTGAAAACGAGTATGAAATCGAAATAATTAATAAAGGGCTTAAAGAATTTTCTTTAAGCCCTTTATTTTATTTTTTTGGCAGTAATTTGAATGAGGTGACTTTGAATTTATTGTCAACCACTTTACCAACGACTTCCGCATTTCTAATAGCAGCACAAAAGCCATCACTGGCATGCGCATCTCCATGCGAGTCGATAGAACTTCCGTCAACAAAATAGGATTTTCCATCAATGCGAACGGCTAATTCACAACCGTGACCTTCCATTCCAAACTGGCACTGTCCGCATGAAGCTTCAACAATTTGAGGTTTTGGTTCTTCTTTTTTATCCTGAGCGCTAGCAAGTGTTGCCGAGAACAAAATAGCTAAGTATAGTATCTTTTTCATAAAGGATTAAATTTTACTTTAGCTAAGATACAGGTTTTTTACAACGAATAATTTTTAAACATATAAATCCACAATAATCGGGAAAGGCGAATATTAATAGAAGCCATGGCGATAATCACCACCGCAATAATTGGAATAATTCTTAAATCGAAAGTTTCGGTAAAGAAGAATTGGGCAATAACATAGGTCGCAATTCCTTGGGCTACCGTTAAACCATAATTGACATACATGGCTCCAAAAAAGTAACCAGGTTCTTTTTCGAATTTATAATTGCAATGAGAACAATATTCGTTCATTTTGGGAAATCCAAAATTAAAAAATATACTTTTTTCATTGAAAACTTTGCCTTTAAGACAATGAGGGCAATCATTATTCAGGATGTGTACAATAGAATTTGACATCGTTATCATTTTTATCAAAGGTATTTCTTATTCATGTCATAGATGTTTTCTATATTCGCTTATTATAGCACAATAAAGACATTTAGAGCGAGATGAAAAAATATCCTATTTATAACATCCAGAGGTTTAACTGTAATTCAGTCAATAGTGATTTGTATATTAATACTTTCAAAAACCATTTAATCGACCATAGTTTTGTTGAGGAACCGCACCGCCATAGTTCGTACGTTCTGGTTTTTTTTACCAAAGGATCTGGAACTCATGAAATCGATTTTGATGTATTTACGATTCAGTCGGGAAGTATGTTTTTCTTGCAACCCGGACAAATGCACAATTGGAATTTATCCGATGATGTGGAAGGTTTTGTGATTTTCTATTCGCAGGAAATGTATAATCTTTATTTTGGACAAAAAACCATTGGTGATTATCCTTTTTATTCTTCGGTGGATAATAAGCCTGAAATGGTTTTTGATGTAGCCGAGTCGAAAGGGATTCTCCCTTATTTTGAGAGTTTAATTTTAGAAACTCAGACAAATCAGCTGTTGAAACAAGATAAAATCATGAATCTGTTAGACCTCATTCACATTGAAATTGCCAGAAAATATAGTGAAACACATCTACACGAAGCGCATTCGTATAATGTGAAAATCAAAACGTTTGAATTGGTTTTAGAAAATAATTTTAAAAAAGAAAAAGCACCTTCTTTCTATGCTTCGCAACTTGCTATTACTTTAAAACACTTGAACAGGATTTGCAATGAAATGTTGCAAAAAACCACCACCGAAGTAATTACAGATAGAATCATACTCGAGGCGAAACGCATGCTGATGGATAAAAAGTTTACCGTTAATGAAATTGCAGCGGAATTAGGGTTTGATGATTATTCGTATTTTACACGATTATTCAAAAAAAATACCCGAATGACTCCGACGAACTTTCGCATTTTTAAAAAGTAATGGGGATCAATGTCGTTTCCTTTAAGGGGTTGTCAAGTCGAGCGCAGTCGAGACTAACCGTTGAGTCTCGACTGCGCTCGACTTGACAATACTATCGATATTATATTACGAATGCACGGTAACCAAACTTGCTGCTTTTTTTGCTTTTTCTACCACTTCTTCAATTGGAGTTTCTAAACTGTCGTTGACTAAAGCCACGCCCATTCTTCTATACGGTCTTGACGTTGGTTTACCAAAAATCCTGAAATCAGTTTTTGGTAAAGCAGCAATTTTATCGATGCCGGAATACGTTGGATTTGTTGAGTGTTCCGAAGCTAAAATAACGGCACTCGCACCCGCTTTTTCTAAAGTAATTTCGAAAATTGGCAAACTCAAAATGGCTCTTAAATGCAATTCGAATTCGTTGAAGTTTTGGGTTCCGGCTAGAGTTACCATTCCGGTATCATGTGGACGAGGTGATAATTCCGAGAAATAAACGCCGTCATTAGCCAAGAAAAATTCGACTCCAAAAAGTCCTGCGCCACCCAACGCTTCGGTTACTTTTTCGGACATGTCTTGGGCTTCGTATAAATCCTTATCGGAAATTCTGGCGGGTTGCCAGCTTTCCTGATAATCGCCACGCTCTTGCCTGTGACCAATTGGCGCGCAAAAAAGTGTCGGATTATTATTTTGGACAACAGTCAATAAAGTAATCTCTGAATTGAATTTGACAAAAGCTTCCACAATTACTTCTACCACATCGCCACGGGAACCTTCCACGGCATACTTCCATGCTTTTTCGATATCAGCTTCGGTTTTTATGGTGGATTGACCTTTTCCTGACGAAGACATTAAGGGTTTTACCACGCAGGGCATTCCAACGGCTTCAACACCTTTTTGCAATTCCTCGGCAGTGGTTGCGTAGCGGTAGTTGGCAGTTTTTAAACCTAATTCTTTGGATGCCAAATCTCGGATAGCTTTTCTGTTCATCGTGAAATTTGCCGCTTTTGCAGAAGGGACTACCGTGATGCCTTGCTTTTCGTAGTCATAAAAACGCTCGGTTCTGATGGCTTCGATTTCAGGAACGATAAAATCAGGTTTATGTTTGGCGACGATTCGGTCTAGGGCTTCTCCGTCGAGCATATTGATGACTTCAAAATCATGGGCAACTTGCATGGCGGGTGCATTTTCGTAACTGTCAACCGCGATTACAATTTGTCCGATGCGTTGTGCTGCGATTGCAAATTCTTTTCCTAATTCGCCTGAGCCGAGAAGTAGTATTTTCATTTTTATTGGAGTTAAAATGCTGTTAGCCATAATGAATTTCTACAAAGGCAAGTGCTTGCCAATGTAGCCCACTATTATTTTATTTTCAGAAACAATAAAATGTATTCTTTCATTATTTCTAAAGTTTTTAATATGATATCCGAAAAAATGTTGCTGATCATTATACATAAATAATCGATGTCGGTTTAGTTTAGGATTTTGTTTGACTGTGTCACTTTCATCTGAAATATTAAGAGATGATTTTGTCTTAACAGTTTCGCAATTTAAATCAGTAGTTAAATTTACTATTGCATCATTTAGGTCTTTTAAAGCGCTCCAAATCTCATTAAAGAAAGTAGGTGTAAATTGATTATTATTGAGTTGCTTTACAGCTGAATTGGTAAACTTAATGTTTGGAAAATGAATATTGAGCGTTCTTATTATTTCTTTGCTTTTGCTAATTATTTCGATTTGCAACGACTCTATAATTTTATAATGCTCATTCCATTGAATTTGATTAGTTACATTTTTGACATCAACTTCTGTATCAATTATCAATTCTTGTTCTGTCAATTCAAGGTGCTTTACCGTTAAAATTGAATAGTTCCAAATCTCAGAAGAGTCAAAACTAAATGATAATTGTTGAAGTAAAAATGTTGCTCCTAAATTTGGTACACTAAGTCCTTTATATTTAAATTCGGAAAGATCGGATCTGAATTGTTCTTTAAATTGAGATGTTGAATATATTGGACATTGTGTAGAACTTATCAAAGATTTCAATCTACTTGAATAATCTGAAGTTTGTTCTTTTACCCATTCTCTTAAAGATTTGTGCTCACTAATAGAAAGCTCATACCAAGAGGAATCAATATTATTAGAAACTCTTATTTGTTTGAAATTTTTTTTTGTGGCTAATTTATATATTTCAAAGAATTGAATTAAACAAGAGTCTATTTTATCAGTATCAGTGATTGGTAAAGAATGCTCATTTAGAATAAAATATTCCATAACTAATCTTCTAAAAGTTCATCCAATTGATTGTCCCATTCATCAAAAAAACCTTTAGGCCATTCATCAATTCTCCCTTTTTCATCTAAGTAGGGGGTTGTTATTTGAACATGATGTTTTTTTAGTTCTTCATCTTTTGAAAAATATAATAGAGATATGTTTTCTTTTGATATTTCTTTTTTAGAAACCAAAACTCTAACGCCATTTAAAAGGTGATCACTATGAGTTTCAATAAATAACTGTACTCCTGATTGTGCTACAAGAGATATTAATTTACCCATTGCCGATTGTCCTGCTGGGTGTAAGTGTGCTTCTGGGTTTTCTATTAGTATAATATCACCTTTCTTAGCAGATAGCAAAGCAGTTACAACAGGTAAGACATATGTTAATCCAAAACCAACGTTTTGAGGTGTGAATTTATCCGTGTATCCATCTTCTGTTAAAAATTCATAAGTTAAGCTTACGTTGTTTATTTCTTCAATGACCTTAGTTCCAATTTTAATTCCACTAGAAATTTCAGACATCCAAGCGCTTACTTGATTTAGTAAGCCATTTGTTGTTCCTTTTTTATGTAGCAAAATATCATGCTCAATTGGAGAGTTTTCATTTTCTGCCAAAAAATGAGCAGTAAATTCTCCTCTTATCCCTAAACTCTTTAATGTGTTTATATGATAATCAGAAACTGGGTATGTTGTTTGTGGACCAATTCTATCAGCTGATAAATAGGTAAATTTCGAATTAAATAATGCTTTGCCATTTAAGTCACTTTCTTTAAAAGAACTTGGTTTAATAGATTTTGTAATCTGTAAATCTGAATTTGCCGAATATTTAAATTTTAAGTTTAGAAATGATTCATCTTCCCATGTAATCGCAAATTGAATAAATTCATCTAAAGTATCTCTTGTAAGAGCGTCTTTTCCTTTTCCAATTTTAACATAATCTCCTTGCAATAATAAGCCGGAATTAAGAAGGGTGTTTTTTTCAAATGATTGTCTTAATAAAAGTAAAACCTGCATTAAGGAAGATTTACCAACACTATTTTTTCCTGAAATTAGATTCAAATTACTTAATGTAATATCAACTTCATTCAAAATTTTAAAGTTCTTAATATAGATATTGGTGATCATTTGGAGTATTTATTAATGATTTTAGAAATCATATTGAATCTTGTTGTTACACTTGTAGATTCAGCAGTCGAGTATGTTATAGAAGCATAAAAATCAATGTCTTTAAATAATCCTTTAAATTCAAATAAGAATTGATCTTTATTTGATAATAAATTATTAATTTGTTTATCAGTTAATTTAGAAAACAAAACAGATACGGCTTCAAATAAGGCTCTGTTAATAACTTTAAGTTTTCCTGTTTCAACTAATGACTTTCGGAAAGCATCATCACCGAATATGGTTTTTGATAATTTAAATGCTCTTAAAATGTCATCTTCTAAGATATTTAAAGACTCTTCAGTTTCATTACCTAGTTTTTCCATTGCATTATTTAGAAAGCTAATCATAGGTGGTTTGTACTCTAAATAATTAGTTTTCTTCAGTGCTACATGTCTTAAAACTAACTCTTTGTCTAACATTCTTTTTCCTGAAACTCTTCCTACTTCTTTGAATAATGAAGTCTCTGTAATTCTTTTTAGAAATTTAGATGCTTGACCATCATTAATACCTTGACTAAGAGCATGACGAATTTCTTGTGGTTTTAACTGTAAGCCTCCAGTGTTAATTCTGTAAAACAAACTGAACTTAACATTGATTGGTGTCCCTGGTTTAATCAAATACATTGTTATTTGAGCCTCATCAATTCTTCTTTGTAAGTTCCTAGGTAAGTCGTTATAAGATAATCCTTCAAATTGATGAAGGAATTCAAGCTTTTGTAATTTTAAAGTTTTGTCAACAGCAAATTTTTTTATTGTAGAAAGACGCTGAAGCCCATCTACAACTTGCCATTTGTCATCATTTGTTCCATCAAAATAAAATGCTGGTAGTGGAAATCTTATCAATAATGATTCGATTAATCTACTCATATATTGAGGCTTCCATAAATTTGCAGATCTTTGAAAATCCGGGTTTAAATCTATTTCATCATGTTCTAATCTTTTGATAATTGTATCCATTGTTGTTTGGATAGCTTGAATGTCAATGTCTTTGGGGTCAAAAGGTTCATTTATATCAGTTAATTCTTCTGATAGACTTTTTTCTTCCTCAGTATCAAATTCCTCCATATCATTAGTATCAATCATATTTCTTATTTTAGTTAGGAATTTTCTTAAATATTATCTTTGTTTTGATATTATCAAATCAATGTTGAGAATCTCGGCAATTTCCATCAGTACTTCCAGTCTTGGTTATTTTCTGTTTGGAACATTATCACTAACAATTTTGTAGCTTTTGTCTATTATTTAAGCTAATCACTTCTACTTTATTTTCCTTTTCTTTTAGCACTTCATTTATTTAGTTAGAATTGAAAAGTAGCAAGATAATATTTTAAAAATAAACACACTGTTTTTTAGTGTGAAAAAATGTGTGATACGGATTTTATGCATGAGGGATAGCAGTGGAAATCCTTTTTATTCCCGTAGCGATAGCGAAGGTAATAAAAAGATTGCAACGGATAGCCCGACCCGCTTTTTCAGCGGGGCATGCCCAAAAAAAAATAGTTTAAAGTATAAAGCGATGAAACTTTAAACCTTAAACTATTTTAAATTTTAAACAAATTTTTATATTATGCAGGAACTTCAGTTAATGTTACCGCTTCCTTGATTCTGCGTAATGCTTCTCTCAATAATTCTTCGCTGGTTGCGTAAGAAAAACGGATGCAATCTGGGTTTCCAAAAGCATCACCGGTTACGGTTGCTACATTAGCTTCGCCCAAAAGATACATAGAGAAATCATTAGCATCCTTTATAAACGTTCCTCTTAATGTTTTTCCGAAGAAAGACGAAACGTCTGGAAATACATAAAAAGCACCTTCTGGAACGTTTATTTTCACGCCTGGAATGTCTTTTAATAATCCAACCACTAAATCTCTACGGCTATGGAAAGCATCAACCATGTGTTTTAAAACGCTTGGATCAGCATCTACTGCAGTAATGGTAGCACGTTGTGCAATACTGTTAGCACCACTTGTTACTTGGCCTTGAATTTTTGTACATGCTTTGGCGATGAATTCTGGTGCGCCAATGTATCCAATTCTCCAACCTGTCATTGCGAAAGCTTTGGCAACACCATTTACGGTAATTGTTCTTTCTAACATTCCCGGGATGGAAGCGATGCTACAAAAAGTTCCTGAGAAATTGATGTGCTCGTAAATCTCGTCAGCAACAACATATATGTTTGGATATTTCTCCAATACTTTAGCTAAAGCGGTTAATTCTTCTCTGTTGTAGACCGATCCACTTGGGTTACAAGGAGAACTGAACCACATCATTTTTGTTTTTGGGGTGATAGCTGCTTCTAATTGTTCTGGTGTGATTTTGAAATCAGTATCTACAGAAGTTGGAACTTCTACAGGAATTCCACCAGATAATTTTACGATTTCGAAATACGAAACCCAGTAAGGAGCCGGTAAAATTACTTCGTCACCATCGTTTAGCATTACTTGTGCAATGTTGTATAACGATTGTTTTGCTCCTGTTGAAACTACAATTTGAGAGGGTTTGTACTCTAAATTATTGTCTCTTTTGAATTTTCTACAGATCGCTTCTTTTAATTCCGCATATCCTTCTACTGGAGAATAAGTGCTATAATTTTCGTCAATCCCTTTTTTAGCTGCTTCTTTTATGAAGTCTGGCGTATTAAAATCAGGTTCGCCTAAACTTAAACTGATGATGTCTTTTCCTTGTGATTTTAATTCTCTGGCCAGAGCTGCCATTGCTAATGTTTGAGACGTAGATAAATTGTTAATTCTATCGGATAATGGATTCATTGTAATAGGTTGTAGTTAGTTTATTAATTAGGTAGAGATGAACGTTTTGGTAGAGATGCATTGCAGTGCTTCTCTACAACACGTTGTGTTTTTATTTGATTAGGTAAGTTCTGGTTTCATTCCTAACTCTTTCAAATGCTTGAAATGTGCAATAACGGCACTTCGCATTGTTTTGTATTCGTAATACGGCAAGTTGCATTCTTGTGCCGTTTCTTTTACGATTTTTGCAATTTTACCATAATGTACGTGACTGATATTTGGAAAAATGTGGTGTTCAATTTGGTGATTCAATCCGCCGGTGTACCAGTTTACGATTTTGTTTTTTGGTGCAAAATTCGTAGTGGTAAATAATTGGTGAATAGCCCAAGTATTATCCATTTCCCCTAATTCATTTGGAGATGGATTAGTTGTTTCTTCAACAACGTGTGCTAATTGGAACACAACACTTAGAATTAAACCTGCTGTGTAATGCATCACGAAGAAACCAATTAATACTTTCCACCAAGTGATTCCAATAACGATTGGTAACACGATCCAGATAGAAACGTAAATTACTTTCGTGATGATTAAAGTAGTCCAGAGTGTTTTTGGGCTTTTTGCTTCGCCGTATGATAATTTTCTTTTCAAGTAACTTCTCATCTGTTTGAAGTCAGTTGTGATAGCCCAGTTGAAGGTTAATAATCCGTATAGGAATACCGAATAATATTGCTGAAAACGGTGAAAGTTATACCATTTGGCATCTTTTGTAAAGCGAATTACTCGTCCGGCATCTAAATCCTCGTCGTGACCCGGAATGTTCGTATAGGTATGGTGTAGTACATTATGTTGCACTTGCCAGTTGTATACATTTCCTGCCAAAACATAAATAGTTCCACCCATGAATTTGTTGACCCATGTTTTGTTAGAATACGACCCGTGATTTCCATCGTGCATCACATTCATTCCTACACCGGCCATTCCAATTCCCATTACTATTGTTAATAGAAGATGAGCCCAAAACGGCATCCCAAGTGTCAGAATTAAAAAATACGGCGCAAGAAAAACAGAAAACAGAATTATAGTTTTCAAATATAGTTTCCAATTGCCTGTCTTTTGGATGTTGTTTTCTTTGAAGTAATTGTTAACCCGTGAGTTAAGTGTTCTAAAAAACTTTAGGCTATCTTGCTTAGCAAATGTTGGAGCATTATTATTCATATATTTTTAATAAAGTTCAAAGGTAATTATTATAAATTTTTGGATATACAAAATTGAGATAAATATTTTAACTCTAAAGTATTACTTTTGTTAAAAAATTAATAGATGGACGAGATTCTTAAGTATTTTCCTAATTTAACCGATATTCAGAAAGGACAGTTCGAAAAACTGGATTTTTTATACCATGATTGGAATGAAAAAATCAATGTTATTTCGAGAAAAGATATTGATGCTTTGTATACCAAACATATTTTACATTCGTTGGGAATAGCCAAAATTATAAAATTTGAACCAGGAACGTATGTTCTGGATGTAGGCACTGGAGGAGGATTTCCTGGAATTCCATTGGCGATTCTTTTTCCGGAAACGCGTTTTTATTTGATTGATATTATTGCCAAGAAAATAAAAGTGGTTCAGGCTGTTGCCGAAGGTTTGGAACTAAAAAACGTGAAAGCCGAGCAAATGCGTGCTGAAAATGTAAAAGGAGATTTTGACTTTATCGTGAGTCGCGCCGTTACGAATATGCCAGATTTTGTTTCTTGGGTGAAAACCAAAATCAAAAAGAACAACAAACACGAATTGAAAAACGGAATTCTCTATTTAAAAGGAGGCGATTTAACCGAAGAATTAAAAGATTTTCCAAAAGCCACGGAATACAATCTTGCGGATTTCTTTGAAGATGAATTTTTTGAAACTAAGAAAGTAGTGCATGTGCCGTTGAAATTTCAAATGTAGTCATTGCGAGGAACGAAGCAATCGCATTTGTTACTCTGGTTATGAGATTGCTTTGTTCCTCACAATGACAATAAAAATATTACCCACAAGAATCAACTTATTTTGAATCTTGTGGGTATTATTTTTGAAGCCTTAAATAATTCTGCCAATTTTCTTTGTAACTATTACCAATAGGAATTTCAATGGAATCAATCTCTATTTCATTTTTTGTATACGCTCTTAATTTTTTAACGTTAATAATAAAGGAGCGATGAATGCGAACAAAATCTTGATTTAATAGTTTTTCAAAAGAAGAAATATTGAATTTAAGATGGTAAGATATTTTATTTTCAAGATGAATGGTTATGTAATCTTTTAGACTTTCGATGTATAAAATTTCATCAAAAACAATTTTGATGTTTTTAATTCCACTTGAAACAAAAATATGTTTTTCGGTAACTTTTTCTTCTTGTTTTTTGGGAGTTTGTAATTGCTTAAATTTTTCTATTGAAACAAAAAAACGGTCAAAAGTAATGGGCTTTAAAAGGTAATCAACGACATTAAGTTCATAGCCTTCTAAAGCATATTCTCTATAGGCGGTTGTGAAAACTACTGTTGGAGGATTTTTTAGCTTCTTTAAAAAATCATTTCCTTTTAATAAAGGCATTTCGATATCTAAAAAAATCAAATCAACGTCATTACTTTCCAAAAAAGTATATGCTTTTAGAGCGTTTTCGAAAGAATTAATTAGTTCGAAACTTTCGAAATGTGCTAAATGAGAAGTAATCAACTCTCTCGCCAAAGGCTCGTCGTCAACGATAATGCATTTGTATTTCATATTAAATTTTGAACAGTCAGCGTTAGCTTTACTAAGAACCTTTTTTGATTTTCAACAATTTCTAATTGATGCTTTTTAGGATATAATAGATCCAATTGTTTTCGAACATTTTCTAATCCAATTTTTGATTTATCTGAAATTGCTGTAAAGTCATTTTGAGGTTTTGTATTTTCAATCATAAAGATGATTAATTCTTTTTTGCTTTCTAAATTTAACTTGATTGTTGCTTTTTCAGTTTCATTAATTACGCCATGTTTAAAGGCGTTTTCTATAAAAGTCAATATTATCAAAGGCGAGATTTTGTTACTTTCCTGAATGTCTTTGGTGAAGGAAATATCTAATCGGTTTTCGTTGTAGCGCAATTTTTCTAATGCAATATAATTTTCAATTAGGGTGATTTCTTTTTCAATTGCAACAAAATCTTCGTTGCAACGATAGAGTACGAAATCTAAAATTTCAGATAATTTAGCAATTACTTCGGGTGCTTTATCATCTTTTTTAAGCGTTAAAGTGTATAAATTATTTAAGGTATTGAAAAGAAAATGAGGATTCAGTTGATTTTTTAAAACTTTCAATTCCATTGATTTTTTTTCTTCTTCAAGTTTTAAAAGTCGTTGTTGCTTGCGGTTAAAGCTTATAAATCCTAAGATAATAATGGGGTATGTAATAAAAGATAATTCTCTGAATATCAATTTAAAAGAGATTAGTCTTTCCGGTATAGACATTTTATGTCCAAGCCAATCGTTAAAGAAATTAGGAAATTTTGGCTCTAGATAATAATATTTGAAAGTCATTAAAATGGCATAAACCAGATAGATCCAGCTTGTAGTAAAAAGCAAAAAAAGTAAATGTTTCTTTTTATTAAGTGTTTCAGGGATAATCCAATAAATTAATCCATAACCAGCCGTAGCTTGAGCTAAAGTTTTCCAAGTATAAATAAAAGTAAAATCATAATAACTGGTATTTTCAGGTTTGCTTGAGATGTATAATAATAAGAAGGAGAACCAATACATACTATGCATTAGGACTCTTTTTAGATCAACGTTTTTTAAAAAAATCATACTGTATTTTAATTGAGAGCAAGATAGTGAAATTTAAAAGTAGGCTTGATTAGTTGCGATGAATAATCGTATCTCGCTTCTGAAAATAAGCTTTTAGCCCACGAATGCAACATTGGCTTATTTGATGTTATTCGAATGCTAAAAGAGTGTTTTTGATTGCGAGCTAAATTAATGGCAATGTGACTGTACTATTTTAGCTCAAAAAAGTAAATATGAAACTAAGATATTTTTTGATGTTGTTTATACTGTTAAGTGCAACATTATCTGCTCAGGTTAAAAATAATGGAAAAATTACTGGAAGAGTTGTCACAAAAGGGGACAATGCCGTTCCTTTTGCTGAAATTATATTAATAGCTTTAGATTCTACAGCTATTAAAAGTGAGCTTACAGATGAAAAAGGAAATTTTTTATTGCAATCAGAATTTGGCAAGTATAAATTACAAGTTCGACAGGCAAAAAAAATTGTCATATCAAGAAGTATTGAATTGAATTCAGATTTGGATATAGGTAATCTAACAGTTGATGATATAGTCCAATTAGAATCTGTTATAGTTGGAGGGAGAAAGAAACTGATAGAGCGAAAAGTTGATAGATTGGTTTTTAATGTTGAAAATTCGATAAATACCGCTGGAGGTGATGCATTTGAAGCACTTAAAGCGACTCCAGGAATACGGGTTCAAAATGATATTATTTCTATGATTGGCAAAAGTACTTTTGCCGTTATGATTGATGAAAAAATAGTAATGCTTTCAGGGGAAGATTTAGCCAACTATCTAAAATCAATTCCGTCTGATGCTATCAAAAGTGTTGAAGTAATTACAAATCCTCCCGCGAAATATGAAGCCGCAGGCAATAGTGGGTTAGTAAACATAATACTAAAAAAGGCTAAGAAAGATTCATGGAATGCCTTAATTGGTGCTACCTATCTTCAAAGGAAATATAGAGATGGTTCATTAATGGCGAATTTTAATTATAATAAGGACAGGCTAAGTGTTTCTGCTTTAGGAAATTATAAGAATGGAACCCAGTATATTAATCGTGATGATTATTCTTATTTTTCAGATGGCTTATGGCGCTCTAATTCACCAATTAAAGTTGATTATAGTAGAGTAAATGTAAAATTTGGTATTGATTATCAAGTTTCATCAAGATGGACTGTTGGGAGTCAAATTTTAATTAACATAAACAAACCTACAGGAACAGACAGTCCGACTACGACTGTTCATGATTATACTAGAGGTGATATTATTCGAAGTTTAAAATCTAATGGAAAAACTGTGCGTTCACCAAACATTAAATCAGCAAATCTTTATAATGAATTCAAAATAGACACGATTGGGAAAAGAGTCGTTTTAAATTTTGATTATTTTAATTTTAATAATATAGATACTAGAAAATACAAGGGTATTTCTATTATTGAAAACCCATATTCAAGTGAGTATTTTGGAGGAATAAATAGTAATAATCAAGATATCACAAATGTATCAGGTAAATTAGACGTTGATTATCCTTTAATATGGGCAACATTTAATTTTGGGGGTAAAGTATCAAATTCAAAAACGAATAATGATATTTTAGCTTTCAATAGTGGCCTTGTAGATGCTCCAGTTTCAGATATGCCTTTAGTACAGAATGAATTTGAATATACTGAAAACGTCCAAGCGGTTTATATTTCGGTGAATAAAAAATTTAGTGATTATTGGGAATCACAATTAGGATTAAGAATGGAATCTACTCAAACCAAATCCTTCACACAAAGTGTAAATTTATTAGTCAAAGATAATTATGTGAAATTTTTCCCAACAGCATATTTTTCCTATGTGCCTAACGATAATTCTACATTTACCTTTGGTTACAGTAAAAGAATTGACAGACCTAGATTTAGTGATTTAAATCCTAATATTTGGTACACTAATATTTTTCAAACTATGGAAGGTAATCCTTTCTTACAACCTGCGTTTATTGACAATATTGAGTTCACTTTTACTTATAAAAAATTAGAAAGTAAATTCTACTTTAGTAATGAAAAGAATTTATTTAGTCCTATTGCGATACCAGATCTTAATACAAATATTATTCGGTCCACAATTGTGAATTATGTCAACACACAACGCTTTGGAATAGCGCAAAATTATGTGTTTGATAAATTTAAATGGTGGACAAGTAATAATTCAATTGATGTTAATTATGCTGTTTCTAAGTCAAGTATAGCTACTACAGTGAAAGAACAAAAGGGTTTTAATTCAAGGGTGTCGACTAATAATGATTTTATTTTAAATTCAAATAAAACGCTACTTTTTAATTTAAGTTATTGGTATAGTTTCTCTGGAATTGATGGTATTTATAATAATAAATCGATGAGTTCTTTTTCTCTTGCTGTTCAGTATCTTTTACTGAATAGAGATTTGAAAATTTCCTTAAAAGGGGATGATATATTCAGAAACGAAATCCAATATTTGAACTCTACGGTTAATACTATTTATCAAGAAAGTAGATACTATTTTGACAGACAATCTTTTCAACTTTCTCTTTCATATAGGTTTGGGAATAAAAAAATTAGAGGAATTCAGAGAGAAACAGGTAATCAGGAAGAAAGAATTAGAACGGGAAATTAATTTTGATACGCTGTAAACTTGGCATTCATGGCAAACTTGGAAAGAATTCTAAAAACAAAACCCAATAATTTGAATTATTGGGTTTTTAAATATCTAAAATGAGATTGTATGGTTCCTCGAAATAAATTATCCTAAAAATGGATACCTGTAGTTCTCTGGAGTAACAAAAGTTTCTTTGATCGTTCTTGGGGAAGCCCAACGCAATAAGTTCAATGCTGAACCTGCTTTGTCATTGGTTCCGGATGCTCTTGCACCACCAAAAGGTTGCATTCCTACAACGGCTCCGGTTGGTTTGTCATTGATATAGAAGTTACCCGCAGCATTTTGCAATTTGGTAGTCGCTTGTTCAATAGCATAACGATCTTGACTGAAAACTGCACCCGTTAAGGCATATTCGGAAGTGGTATCAACTAATTCCAATGTTTCTTCCCATTTGTCGTCTTCGTAAACGAAAATCGTCATTACAGGTCCGAATAATTCGGTTTCCATTGTTGAATAACGTGGATTTGTCGTAACAATAATCGTTGGTTCAATAAAATAACCAACTGATTTGTCGTAATTTCCTCCAACGATAATTTCGGCATCTGTATCTTTTTTAGCTTGGTCAATAAAACTGGCCAATTTATCAAAAGATCCTTCGTGAATTACCGCAGTGATAAAGTTACCAAAATCTTCTGGCGAACCCATTTTCATGGATTTTGTATCAGTGATTAGTTGTTCTTTTACCGCTGGCCACAAACTTCTTGGAACATACGATCTAGAAGCTGCAGAACATTTTTGACCTTGAAACTCAAAAGCACCACGAACAATTCCTGTTGCAACTTGCTTCGGATTTGCACTTGGATGCGCGATAATAAAATCTTTTCCTCCGGTTTCTCCTACAATTCTCGGGTACGTTTTGTAATGGTGAATATTCGTTCCAATTTTTGCCCAAATATCTTTGAATACATGTGTTGAACCTGTAAAATGGATTCCGGCAAAATCACGACTTGCCAAAACAGTATCGGTAATCATCAAAGCGTCTCCAAAAACAACGTTGATAACGCCATCAGGAACACCCGCTTCTTTAAATACTTCAATAATAATTTGTGCAGAGAAAACTTGGCTGTCGCTTGGTTTCCAAATCACTACATTCCCCATCATGGCAGCACTTGCAGGAAGATTTCCCGCAATGGCAGTGAAGTTAAAAGGAGTGATAGCATATACAAAACCTTCCAGTGGTCTGTATTCTAATCGGTTCCACATATCCGAATTTGAATTAGGCTGATCGCCGTAAATTTGAGTCATAAATTCTACGTTGAAACGTAAAAAATCGATAAATTCACAAGAAGCATCAATTTCGGCTTGATGGATATTTTTAGACTGCGCAATCATTGTTGCGGCATTTATTCTTGCTCTGTAAGGTCCTGCAATCAATTCAGCTGCTTTTAGGAAAATAGCGGCTCTTTGTTCCCAAGCCATATTTGCCCATGCAGTTCTTGATTCTAATGCATTTGCAATTGCTTTTTCAACATGTGCTTTCTCAGCAAGATGATACGTTCCTACGATATGTTTGTGATCGTGAGGAGCGGTCATATTTTTAGTGTTGCCAGTTCTAATTTCTTCGTTTCCAATGTATAAAGGTACATCGATTTTAGAGCTCCACATTTTTGTGTAAGCGGCTTGAACAGCTGCTTTTTCTGGTGAATTTGGCGCATATCCTTTTACTGGTTCGTTCACCGCTTTTGGTACATGAAAAAATCCTTTTAACATATTTATAAAGTTATAAAATTAGAAATCCTTGTAGTGTGTTTTTAAATATTGCACAAAAGTACGAAGGATTGTTTGAAAAAAGACATTTTTTGCTGTAAACTAAAAGTGATAATATAGATTGTAGTGTTTTAGCCCAGATAGAAATGGAAAGCTTTTTGTAGTCTCATTATATTTTTTCTTGTGAAATAAGAGCGACTTTAGAAGCTCCTTATTTTACTTAGAAAAAAATAAATGAGGCGACGAAAACTTGAAATAAATAGCTGGAGGAGCTACCAAAAAAATAGCGATAAATTCTAATTCAAAGCAAAAGGCGCACACAACCTAAAAGTAGGTACGATAACTTTGAAGTTCTTTGTAGAGGTGAAGTTGATCATGTTGAAATACCCTTTCATGGCACCATAAGGCGAAGAAAGTAAACAGCCAGAACTGTAGGTATGTAATTCACCAGGTTTTAAAACGGGTTTTTTTCCAATTACACCTTCGCCATCAACAATTTCGATTTCATTTAAGGAATCAAAAATTTCCCAATGACGGGAAATCAACTGAACAGAATCTTTACTGTGATTTTCAATTGTGATCACATAACTAAATGCAAAGTGAATCTTGTAGTTTTTGAAGTAGGTTCCTTCAAAACTAGTCAAAACCGAAATCTTTATGCCTCTTGTTATTTGAGAAACCATGATTAAATGGATGAATAGGTGTTTATTATTGACAAATTTACAAAAAATTGAACTCGTTTTGCCAAATTTTGAAAAGTTTTTTTAGTTAGTAATATTCAAGGAATTTGCTATTCCTTTCCCAACAACTCTATCGTATCGATCTGTATTTTCTCTGTAATAAACGAGTACGGTGTAATCATTTTCGGTTTGATAAAAATTCCCGTCAACTGCATTTTCATAATCAATAATTCCTTTGTCATCAGCAACAATGTATTGATAGTTTGTAAATCCCTGTTTGACTAAAATTGCTTTCTCGTAAACTTCTTTTTGGGAATTGTACTCCATTTTGTATTCTGGAGTCAGGTTGTAATTATTGAACATTCCGCCAACATAAATATTCTTTTTCAATCTAAAAGTAGGGGCAGAAAGGCTGAAATAAACCCAAACATAATCGGCTTCGATTTCTGGATTAGTAGCATTTATGTTATTTACAACAAAATCGCCATTAACATCTTGAGTAAACGAATAAGGAAAATTTGTTCGTGCAGCATTCGTGTACAAATAAGAACCGTAAATTGGCGTATTAGAATCTACACGAGCAATATTGTTACCTGCTGATCTGATGTCTTTATTTTCAAAAAACAAAAACTCATTTCCTGCCCAAAATTGTGTTTCTGGGTCATATTTGTAAATCAAGTCATTTCCAATAGTGAATTGTGGGACCACATTTTTTATGGCAGTGTTAAATTGTCCGTTTTGCAGCAAAACAACTTTAACGTTTTTCTTAGGATTTTGAAATGTAATTACGCTTGATTTTACAGTGAATTCTAAATTGTGTTTCAGTTCTATGTTGCTCACGGTTCGTGCTCGTTTTATCTGCATTGGAACCGTAACAAGATCTTCACATAAAATGAATTTTCTGGAAAAGACCACTTCTTTATTTTCGTCTAAAACTTTAATGATATAATTGCCGCTGATTCGCAACTGCTGTGTAAACTGATTGGGAATTGATAATTTGTAGTGCGAATAGATTTGTAATGTATTGAAGGAATTAGTATAATCCTGAATTCTTTGGTTGTCAAAACCTTGTAAATATTCATTTTTTGGAATTCCAGAAGGAACCCAGTTGTAATCGCAGTGGATTATTTCATAATAATAATTGGCTTCATTGCCAAAAAGGTCATCAAACTGCAAGTGAAATCCTTCTCCAAATTTAAAAATTGGAAGTACATTTCGATCACTTTGTAAAAAAGAAATCGTTTTGATATTGTAAGGCGCAGCTACTTCTTTTTCTGCTTGTGCAGAGGAAGAACTAGCTGTAAATACAAAAAGAAAAAAGAGGGCTATTTTTAAAAAGGGTTTTGTCATTTTGCAGCGCTTAAAGATTTTGTAAATATAAGGAATACTCCCTGTTTTTATCCAATAATGTAATTCTAAGAGTAAATATTTTTGTATGTAATTTCTGTTGATTAAAATATAGTATTTTTAAAAGTTAAGATTTATCTTATTATTTTATTTCAAATATATCTAACCCTATGAAAAAAATCACCAATTTAGTATTTGGAATCATGTGAATTAGCTGATTTCAGAAAAGACAGTAAGGAAAACAGATATTGGTGGTCTAATTTCACTAGATCGTACAGCAATGGAAATAGCGCTGAAGAAGTCTTGAAATTTGAAGAAACTGTAACTGCAGTGTGGCTAAGGACATTCAAGATATTGCAAAAAAATATCTTACAAGAGATAAAGTAATTGGAATATTGATACCAGAGAAAAAATAAAACCAACTCATTTATAATCTAAAAACCTGCTAAAATTAACTTTAGCAGGTTTTTTTATAGTGTAAATTATTTAAAACAAACCGGAATAATTTCCCCTTTGGCTAAACAATATTTTTCTACTAATTCAGGTGTAATTTTATTTGTGTAATCTTCTTCAATTACTTTAAAACCAATGCTTCGTAATTTATCAAAATAATCACGACCGTAAATACGAACGTGATCGTATTGACCAAAGATTTTAGCACGTTCTTTTTGATCTGTAATGGAGTCATCTGCAAAAGTTGTTGCTCTGGATAAATCCTGTGGAATTTGTAAAATTGCCATTCCGCCCGGTTTCAAAACCCGATACAATTCCTGCATGGCTTTAGTGTCATCCGGAATGTGTTCTAAAACATGATTGCACAGAATAACATCATATTGATTGTCTTCAAAAGGCAAATTACAAATGTCTGCTTTCACATCCGCTAGCGGTGAAAATAAATCGGTTGTGGTATAGTCCAGATTTTTCTGATTTCGAAACAATTTATAAAACGCTTGCTCTGGCGCAAAATGCAATACTTTCTTTTTTACTGCCGAAGTAAAAAAGTCAGTTTCGTTATTTAAATACAACCATAATAAACGATGTCTTTCCAGGGAAAGTGTACTTGGCGAAAGCACATTATTTCGTTGTGTTTCGTATCCGTAAGGCAACATCGCTTTGAAGCTTTTTCCATCGATTGGGTCGGTGAAATTAGTTCCTCTTAAAGAAAAAGCGATAATTGGTCGTGCCACATAACTTAAACGAATAAGTATAGGACGCGGAATAGTATTGAGTATAAGTTTAAACACAGATTTCACAGATTTTCACAGATTAATTTATAATATGATTCGTTTGTACTTTAAACTGTCTTCTCCAAAATTGACTAATAATCCAATTTTGTTTTTTGAAGCAGCAAGATAATTGAGCGTTTGTTTTATTTCACTATTTGATAGTTCTTGAATTGCTTTTATTTCTAAAATAACCTTTTCAAAAATCACAAAAATCTGAAAAATAATGATGGGGAAGAACGATGTCTTTGTATGTAATGTTGAATTTTTTTTCTCTTTCGAAAGGAATATTATTTATACGAAATTTATATTCTAAGGCATCACCATAAATTATTACGCTGTGGCCTTTACCTAGAATTTTATGCACTTCCATGCAGGTTCCAATTATTTTAAATGGTTCTTCCTTTAGATAAAATTCTTCCATTTCTTGATTTGTAAAAAGAGTTAGGCTTTAATCATTAAGTTTTAATACTATAATTTAAATGTAGTATTAAAATGATTTAATTACTGTTCTAATTTGTGAAAATCTGAGAAATCTGTGTTTATAAAACTAAAGGCTCTCTTCTAAATTCGTCTTCTTCAGTACTCACAATTCCTAACGCTTTGTAGATATAACCAAAAGTTGATAAAATCTCCGGTTTCCCATCAATAATCGCAACGTCATGCTCAAAATGCGCACTTGGTTTTCCATCGGCAGTAAGGATTGTCCAGCCATCTTTTAACTGTTTGATGTTTCGGGTACCCATATTAATCATCGGTTCAATAGCGACAACCATTCCTTCGACAAAAAGTTTTCCTCTTCCTTTTTTGCCATAATTAGGCATTTCAGGATCTTCATGCATTTTTTGTCCTACACCATGACCTACTAATTCACGCACCACGCCATAACCATGCGCTTCCGTATATTTTTGAATTGCATTTCCTACGTCTTCTACACGATTTCCTAATTTGAATTCGCGGATTCCGGCGTACAAGGATTCTTTGGTTACCTGCAATAATTTTTTAGTTTCAGGGGAGACTTCACCTATTTCAAAAGAATAGGCATGATCGCCATGGTATCCATTTTTATATGCGCCACAATCTACAGAGATTACATCACCACTTTTCAAAGGCGTATTATTTGGAATTCCATGAACTACTTGAGCGTTTGGACTCATGCAAAGTGAATTTGGAAAACCGTATAATCCAAGAAAACTTGGTTCAGCGCCATGATCACGAATGAATGTTTCGGCTAATTTATCCAGATATAAAGTAGTGACTCCTTCTTTAATTTCAGAGGCAATCATTCCTAATGTTTTTGATACGATCAGTGCACTTTCGCGCATCAATTCTATTTCTTCACGTGATTTTATAATAATCATAATTTCGAATTTTCAGTTTGCAAAAATACAATTTTATAAATTATTTAATCCGGATTAGCCATTATTTTAAAAAGTTCTGAATTTGAAATGTAAAAACGATTCTCCAAAGCGATCTTCGAAAGCTGCGCAAGGACTAAATTATTCTCTCTGGTATTGATTAAAAATAGAGAGCTTTCGCCAAAAGAAAATAATCTTTCCTCTGAGTTTAACATGATTACATTGTCTTCTACCAAACCTTTTATTAACACCTTTTGTCTTAACAGTGATTCAATTTCCATTTTTTGGGCATTGATTTTATTGGTCAATTGCACTTTTTCTAAATCCAATATAAATTCAGATTCTTGTACTTTATACTTCGCTAATTTCAAACTTCCGCGTTCTTTTCGAAGGAACAAAGGGAAATAAAAATTCAACCCAATTTTATAATCCTCAAACTGATAATTATCAATGTAACTGGGTTCTGAAATATAAGAATAACCCACATCAATTTTTGGCAAAAGCATATTGGCTTTTAATTTTTTTTCCACATTTAGCATATCAATCTTGCTTTGTAAAGCGTTGATTTTTGGGTGATTGGTGATGGAGAAATCCGTATTCAATAAATCATTGGTTTTTAAACTTTCCTGAATTGTGAATTCTAATTGCGTTTCGGGAATTAATTCATCGGATATTTCAAATGGAATATTGTTTTCCAACCAAAGAAAATTAGCCAGTTCTAATTTGGCTTTAGCCAATTTAAGTTTAGAATCTTCTAAATTTAAAATGCGGTTTTTTACAATAATGCCGGCTTCGACACTGTCGATTGCGGGCTTGTCTCCTTGTTTAATCAAAGACTGAATTCCGTTAAATCTAATTTGTGCATTATTCTTGTACTCTTCATACAATTGCACTTCGTTGAAGTTTTTCTTCCAATTAAAATAAGCCAAAGAAGCATCATATAAAACGGCAATAGCCTGCAGTTTTCTTTCTGCCTGACTCAACTGCATCTGCATTTTTGCTTTTCGAACATCCGCCATCCTTTGATTGATAAACAAACCTTGTCCAAGCGGAACGGTTACGCCCAGCGAAGTTAACCCTTGATTAGGAAGTGTGTTTTGGGGATTCAAATATACACCTTCACTATTATCAAAGCCCGCTTTAATCTCGATTCCATACCAAGTTGGAATTTTGAAACTGCTGTTTAGAATGGAATAATATTCCCTGTCTTTGAATTGTTTTTTGCTGAAATCGACCTCAATTTTTGGGTCAAATCCACCGCGAGCCATCATCAAATTTGCTTGTGCTTTATTGATTTCTAAGTTGGCATTTTTAACCAGCGGATGGTATTTTTTCACATAGCCCAGAAACTCAGTGTAGGTAAGTTCTTTTGATGTGATTTCTTGAGCATTTACAGAAAACCCAAAGAATAAAAACGCTAAAAATAGTTGTTTCATTATTTATTTTTCTTTTGTGGTTTTGGTCGTTGGGTTGTAATAATTTGGAGGGAATCCGTTTAAAGTTCGCCACAATTCAAACCAGACCGGAACAGTATTTAACAAAGCAATAGTTTGTGCTCCGGCTCCTATACTCAATTGTTTAGGCCATTTATCTTCTTTTTTATCAGGTACGATTAATACTCTGTATTTCCCGTTTATACTGATGAAGTTTTCAATAGCAACAATTTCACCACCAAAAGTTCCATAAGACATATCGGGCCATCCTGAAAATACAATTGTAGGCCAGCCATCAAACCAAACCCGAACTTTTTCGCCTTTACTTAACAACGGCAAGTCAATTGGGTTTACAAAAGTTTCTACCGCAATATCATAATCTGACGGCATTAGGGTCGCAATTGGCGTTCCTTCTTTTATGGTTTCCCCAATACCAGATTGCAGCGCCCTATTGATATGGCCATTTTGTGAAGCTTTGATGTAATACATGCCATTGCGAATGCTGTAATTGGTATATTGATTTTCGAGTTTGTTCACCTGTGCATCGGTGTCATATTGACTGCTGAGTGCTGTAAATTTATCACTATTAGCTTTTGAAACTCTCTCTGCATACTCCGCGCTAATTCTGTTGATTTCAACTTTAGCGTTGATTAACTCGTTTTTGCTGGTTAAGTATTTGTTTTCTTGCGTGATGATTTTAGCGTCCACTTCTTGTAATTTCAGTCTTTTTTCCTCTATATCAGTAAGTGGTTTTAGACCTTCCTTATTCAGCTGAACAGAACGATCGTATTGTGTATTGGCTATTTTTAGCTGGGTTTTTACAGCTACTAAATCCATACTGTCACTCTTTATTTTTAAAAGAGATTGCTTAATTTTATTTTGTGCTTGTTCCAGTTTTAAAACCTTTTCTCTTTCGATAGCTTGAATTTGGCTCGATAGCGTGGTTACTTTTGAACCATACGATTCTAAAGACTGCCTTTTGGCATTTATTTGATTTTCAGTATTTTCCAATAAATTAGGATCGAAATATTCCTCTTTTATTTCGGAGATAAATAGGATGGTATCGCCTTTATTGACAAAATCCCCTTCCTGAACGTACCATTTTTCAATTCGACCAGAAATCACACTCTGAATGGATTGTGGTCTTTGGCTTGGTTTCAATGTTGTTACGCTTCCGATTCCTGAAATGTTTTGTGTCCAAGGCAGAAAAAGCGCCACGATACCCACTATTGAAACACCTGCTATAATTCTGTTTAAAATTTTATAATGCGGTCTATTGGTCAAGTTTTTCACTGTCTCGTATCGATCCAGTGGGGGCAATTTTGTATCGTTGTTAGATATGTTTAGCATGGCTAATTATTTTTTAAATCAAGTTGAATGGCTCCATTTTGCATGGTGATGCTGCGATTGCATTTCGTTTTCCAATACGGATTTTTCGAAGAAACAATAATCGTCCATTTGTTTTTTTCGGAAGTAATGAAGTCAATTACTTCATTAGCTATTTTTTCATCCATCATGTCCGTTGGATCCTCATAAAAAAGTATTTTTGGCTTATGAAGAATACTTCTAGCCAATAGCATCTTTTGTGCATTGGAAGATGATAATTGTTTCCCTTCCGGGAAAATGCGTGTCTCAAGACCTTTTGGCAATGATTTTATAAACGCCGAAAGTTGTACGCCATCAATTGCCCATTTTAGATCTTCGGTACTTATCGATTTGTCATTAAAAGTGATGTTTTCTAATAGCGTTCCTTGAAATGGCGTTTCACTTTGAATGATACTCCCAATTTGAGAACGGTATTGTCTGAGGTTTATTTTTCTAAACGTGTCATCATTGATGTAAAAAGCACCAGATGTAGGTTGTAATAAACCGGATAAAATCCTTATAAATGTTGTTTTTCCGGAACCATTTTCTCCTTCAATTGCTATTCTTTCTCCCTGTTCAATTTTTAGTGAAATAGCATTCAACACTTCTTTATCAGAATCCGGGAATTTAAAAGTAAGATTTTCGGTTTCCAATGAAATATTAGTATAACAAGTATCGCTTTTGAAACTGGTTTCTTCTTCTAATTGTAAGTCGGTTACTTGTCCAATTTTTTCAATGGAAGTTAACACATCATAGAACGTTTCCAGTCCGATTATTATTTTTTCTACGGAATTAATAACCAATAAAATAATAATTTCGGCAGCCACAAATTGCCCAATATTCATTTGCTGTGATAACACTAAAAATCCTCCTATCGATAATAAACTAGCGGTTATTATGATTTTAAAAAGAATTAATTGGCTGAATTGTCTTTGGATAATTTTAAAATGTTTTTCCCGATAATTCAAATAATCACTAACTAGATTGTTGTTTTTTTGTAAACCATAATTATAGTTTAGTTCATTTTTGAAACTAAAATTATTTCGGGCCATTTCTTGTAACCAGCTCGCTACTTTATATTTAAATTTAGATTCCTTTAAGCTGGTTTCCAGTCCGGATTTAAAAGAAAATCGGAATATAAAGTACAAAAGAAAAAATAGTAAAAAACCAAATATAATAAAGTAAGGGTGATACAAGGACAGTAAAATTACTCCAAAAACTATTTGTAAAAGAGCTGCTGAAAAATCAGTTAATAGCTTTGAAGTTCCTTTTTGGATCGTCATAGTATCAAAAAAACGATTCGCCAATTCCGGAGGATAAGTATTGTATAATTCATCCGTTTTTATTTTTGGCAAGCGAGCCGCAAAGTCAAAAGAGGAACGAACAAATATTTTTTGTTGTAAATTTTCGGTGATGCGGAGTTGCATTAAAGATAAAATCCCAACTAATGCGACACCAAAAACGACTAAAATAATTAAAACGATCCAAGAAGCGCTCACTCTTCCGGATTGAATAAAGGTTATAATCGCTTGAATTCCAAGTGGTAATGACAAACTGATTAATCCGGCAAAAATGGCATAGAAAAATATTTGATAAACATCATTTTTATCTAATTCAAGTAAGTTGTAAAAGCGTTTTAAAGGAGTCATAAGATCTGTTTTTTTTAAGGAATTATCGGAGGAGATTTTCTGTAAGATTTAGATAAAATCGAGTTGTACTTACTGACTCATTACAATCTGTTATCGTTTTTAAATGTTCCGTTAGAAAGTTTTGGTGTAAATTTCCCTCAACTATGGAAGAAACTAGTGATTTGGCAAAAGGATATTCCGGATTGACTTCGTTTACAATGCCTACAATTCGATTAATTACCCTTTTGTAAATCAGGAAAAAACCTTCTTTGTTTTCTTGATCGACATCTTTTGTATGTAAGGTTTTTGTAAATTCAGCAATAATAATTTTATTCAAAACAGCTTCATTAATGTGTTCAGTATTAGTGTCATCAATAACTTTTTCAGTCACGATGGTTATTGCTTTGATAAGTTTTTCCTTTGGGTCTGTAATATTAGTCGTTGCAAAAATTAGTTTGTACTCCATCCAACTCCAGTACCACGAGGATAGATAAACCAATAATTTATGTTTATTTTCAAAGTAGCGATAAATGGAGCTTTCATTGGAACCTATTTTTTCTCCTAATTTTTTGAAGGTAAAATTGTCAAATCCAATTTCGTCGATCAAAAGAATACTTTGTTCCACAATTTTCTTACCCAAAGGGGACGTTTCCGGATCCTTGACATAGATCTTTTCGTTGACTTGTATTTTTAAATTGGGGAGTATCGTATTCATCATTGATCATCTTTTATGCAAAGATAATAGTATTACTATCAATAATGAGATTTTAACTTTTATTTATAAAAAAAAGCTACTCACATGGAATAGCTTTTAATTTAAATAGTACTGTTTATTTTACTTACAGCAAAGAATGACAAGTCATTACCGCTGGTTTTTCGACTCCCATTAATGCTAATATAGTTGGAGCAATATCACCAAGAACTCCGTCATGAATCACTCTCAAGTCTTTGTCTACTAAAATAATTGGAACTGGATTTGTAGTATGTGCTGTATTTGGACTTCCGTCAGGATTCATCATAGTTTCACAGTTTCCGTGATCCGCAATTACGATGGTCGTGTAATTATGAGCTAATGCTGTAGTAATTACTCTTTCCACGCACTTGTCAACCGCTTCACATGCTTTTATTGCAGCACTCATAATTCCGGTATGTCCTACCATGTCGCCGTTGGCAAAATTAAGACAAACAAAATCTACTTCTTCTTTCTCCAGTTCAGGAATCAAAGCATCTGTCAATTCAAAGGCACTCATTTCCGGTTGCAAATCATAAGTGGCAACTTTTGGAGAGTTTTTCAAGATGCGGCTTTCGCCAATAAATGGCTGTTCTCTACCACCGGAAAAGAAGAAAGTTACATGTGGATATTTCTCGGTTTCGGCAATGCGAATTTGCTTTTTATGTGCTTTTTCTAAAACTTCCCCAAGAGTTTCCGTAATATTATCTTTGTTGTAAACGACTTTTACGTTTTGGTAGGTTTCGTCATAATTAGTGAGGGTTACATAATACAAATTGAGTTTGTGCATGTTTTGCTCATGACAATCCATTTGAGTCAATACTTCCGTTAATTCTCTACCTCTGTCCGTTCTGAAATTGAAGAAAATAACCACATCATCTTCTTCAATAGTAGCTAGTGGTTTGTCATATTCATCAACAATAACAGTTGGATGAATAAATTCATCGGTTACATTGACTTCATAACTTTCTTCTATAGAAGCTACTGCATTGGTTGAATGTGTTCCAATTCCATTAACTAATAAATCGTAGGCGAGTTTTACTCTTTCCCAGCGTCTGTCGCGATCCATTGCATAATAACGTCCCACAACCGAAGCTAGTTTTACCGTAGTATTAGCAATATAATCCTGCAAATCCTGAATGTAATGTTTACCGGATTTTGGATCCACATCACGACCGTCAGTAAAGGCGTGAACGAAAACTTTTTGTAATCCGTGTTGTTGTGTCGCGTCAATCAACCCACGTAAATGAGAAGTATGAGAGTGTACACCACCATCAGAAACTAATCCTAAAAAGTGCACTTTTTTATTATTTATTCTGGCATAAGTAAAGGCATCAACTAAAACGTGCTCTTTTGCTAAAGTATCATGTGCAACGGCAAGATTAATTTTGGCTAAATCCTGATAGACAATTCTACCGGCACCAAGATTCATGTGTCCTACTTCGCTGTTTCCCATTTGTCCTTCAGGAAGTCCAACATTTAAACCGTCAGTTCGAAGTTGAGCACTTGGGAAATTTCTATATAAACTGTTAATAAATGGCACATTGGCATTATCAATTGCTGATACTTTAGGGTCAGGAGATTTTCCCCAACCGTCCAAAATCATAAGAATTACTTTTTTGTTCATTATACTATATTTTAAACAAAGATAAAGTATTTCTAAAAATGTTCGAATGAATGAAAATCACTATTATACATTCGGGGGTTAACAATAACAAATAATGATTATTTTGTTGTGGAAAGTTGTCTTTTTTAAAATTAATGCATTTAGATTTTATTCTTAACCTGATTGTAATCTATAAAATAACGCACGCTTATTGAGAAAACATGACTCAATGCATCGTTATTGAGTAAATTGGTAACATTGTCTTTAAACTCTTTATTGATGACTCTTTCAAAGGCACCAGCATTATTTCGATATAAAATAGAAACTTGACTTCCGGGCGCAAACCACCAAGAATAGGATACGTCAGCATTCCAAGAGTAAAAGCTCGAATTTTTATTAACTGTATATCCTGCAAAATCAGCGAGTCTTCCGTTTTGTTCTAGTGATAAAATATTTTTATTTTCGGCGAAGGACCAGTATTGACGCAATGAAACATTAAACGTCATTTGACTGTTCAAAGAATATTTCCCAGAAAGCGTATTGGAATACGTAATTACATTTCTATTGGCAAAAAGTACCGTGTTAGGTGTAGCCAAGTTCATGTCATCATTAATGCTGTCAATATATCCTTTATTATTGTTTTGTCTGAAAAAATTGAAGTTGTAATTCAGGGATAATTTGTCATTAAAACGATATCTTGGACCCACAGAAAAGCCATAGGAATTTCTTCCTGCTTCATCAAAAAAAGCATAAGAAGGATTTAGATCAATAGCAAAACTATTATTGTAATTGGTTGAAACATATAGATAACCTCCAATTTTAGTTGGTTTTATTACATATCTGTCAGCCGTTCTGGGTTCGTAATAATCATATGTTTCTAATGCATTAGCATCAATACCAATTCCGAAAAAGTGATTTTTTTTGTTTTTAGAATTTATCTCAAAATTGATAGTACTGGATTGAATTTTACCCGTTTCTTTTTGAAATTGTGAATAAAGACTAAGGTAGGCATTAAAGCTGTTAAAGACCTTTGTAGGATTAAGGATTCTATAACTTGTATTGCCATATAAACTGTAATAATTAGTTTCAAAATTGATTCCCAAATCATTGCTGTTGAACTCTTTGGTGACCATGTTGCCACCAAAACCATAACGGTATTTTCCGCTGGTTTCCGCGAAATTTAGTTGGGAATTAATCCCTTTTTTATCTTCAACGGCATTAATATAACTGTATTTAAAATCTCCCGAAAGGTTGTAGGTATTTTTCTTAGTATTCAAATCCCAAACTAATGCCGTAACGTTTCCATCTCTAAAACTTCCGTTTCGAGTCACATTCGTGTTTACAAACGCAACTGAGGAATTTTTGCGAAAGCGTTGATCCAGCACTAAAACATTGTAATTTGCAAGTGGTTCTACTACTTCTTTTCGGACTTCTTGGGTGTCGTTATTTCGAATAGTTGCGGAAGTTTTTTCGGTAACGGCATTTAAGATTCCAACTCCCAACCCATTTTTGGTTCTACCGGATATTTTTAAAGCATTTATAAGATTCACACTTGCCGGATTATCAATAATCTCTTCATCTGCAGCAGCGGTAGGATAATTGATTGGATTTCCTCCAATTCGTCTTGAATAAACTAAATTCCCTTTGCTGAATAAATCCGTTCCTTCTGTGAAAAAAGGTCTATTCTCGTTAAATTGTTGTTCGAATGGCCCTAAATTCAGAATTTGGTCATCGTATTTTGTTTGTCCAAAATCAGGAATAAGAATCATATCCAGCGTAAAAGCATCGTTTATTCCATACTTCAAATCCAATCCGCCTTTTAGTGTTCCGTATGTTTTTTGTTGTGCATTCGCATTTACATAAAAAGAAGAATAAGGTAAAAGGAAGAGTCGAGTGGGTGGTTTTATGTTTTCAATTCCTTCCAAAATTCCCGTTTGTTGGGTGAAAGTTCCTAGTTTTGAATCAATGAAATTCCAAGTATATTTATGACGATCTCGTCTAATTTCCCTGAAAAAATTAAGACCCCAAGTTTGTTTATTCTCACCAGAAAAACGCAGCGCTGCGTATGGAATTCTTATTTCTACAATCCAGCCTTTATCCGTGATTACGGCTTTACTTTTCCAAACGGCGTCCCAGGAATAATCCTCGCCATTGGTATCGGTGGTAATGCAATCGGCTTGTCCGTCTGCAGCATTGACAAAAAATTGAAAATCTTGTTGCCCATCATTAAAACCATTTACAAAAACACCAAAAAGGTCCGAAGTACCAAAATTATCTCGTTGGGTAATTTCTCTTAAAATTTTAGCAGGATTTTCATCATACATAAAGGCTCCAATATATATGGCGTCATTGTCGTATAAAACTTTTACTTCAGTTCTCTTATTTTCTGGAATTGCTTTGCCATTGTCTGGGTCAAACATAATGAAATCACTGGCTATTGCAGCTGTTTGCCATGTGTTTTCGTCTAATTTCCCGTCGATTTCTATTTTTTCTGAAATGAATTTTGTTTGTAAAACTTTTTTTTGGCTGAAGCCAAAAAAACTTAGTAATAGAAAACAAAATAATAACTGATTTTTCATAAAACGATTGATTGGTTGATTGATGTATAACTAAAAAAACCAAAATAGCTTGAAATAAACAAATTTCCAATCCATAAAATGGTTTGGATTAATAGACTCCCTTTTCATTTGAATGTTACAGTTTGATTTGAAAATTAAAATTTATTTTTCACTGCATTGTAATCAATAAAATAACGAATGCTTACGGAAAGAACATTAGTAAGGTCGCTGTTGAAAATACTTTTTAGATTTTTAGATAAATCTTTTTCGACTACACTGGCTCTTTCAATTCCATAGTTACGGTACAAAATGGCGATTTCACTTCCGGGGGCAAACCACCAAGAATAGGATAAATCGAAGTTCCAAGAATTAAAATTCCTGTCTTTATTTTCTGCGTATATGCTGTTTGGAGCTAAATAACCGCTGTTTTGCAAGGTGAAAAATTCATGATTTTTAGAGTATGACCAGTAATAACGCGCTGTTACGTTAATTGTCATTTTGTTGTTTAACGAATATTTACCCGTTAGGTCATTTTGAAGAATTTCGCGATTACGTTCGGCAAAAATGATTCCAGTTTCATCAGAGTCAACCCAGCCTCGATAGTTGCTTTGGTTAATATAATCCATTGTAAATGAAAGAGATAGCTTATCGTTGAATCGGTATTTTGGACCTAGATAAAGACCGTAATTGCCTCGGCCAGTCTCATTGTATTTTGTGAACGACGGTTGGATAGTTATGGAAAAAGCATTGTTTTCATTAGAAGCGAAATTTATAGCAGTAAAAACTTTTTCAGGAATAAAGACATATCTTTCGTACTCACGAGGTTCATAAAAGTCGAAAGTTTTTAATGGTGAAAATTCAACTACAAACTCTAAGTAATCGTTGTGTAATGTTGTTGCTTTTATTTCTGTTCCAAATGCACTTGTCTGTAATTTTTTGGAGGTGTTTTCAATTTCAAAATTAATATATTGATTCAGTCTGAAAGTATTAAAAATTTTAGTTGGATTTACAATTCTGTAACTCCCATTTGCATAAGCATTATGATAATTGGTATAAAAATTAATTCCCAAATCATTTACATCATAGTTTTTTGAAACATATTTCCCAGAAAGTAGATATCGATATTTCCCACTGGTTTTTCTAAAATTTAATTCGGCTTTATAACCATCGTAATCTTCAGCGGTATTGATAGTGCTGTATTTAAAATCCCCGTATAAATTATAGGTGTTCTGTTTGGTGTTCAAATCAAACAATAATGCCGATACATTTGCGTCTCTGAAATCCCCATTTCTCGTAGTGTTTGCATTGACAAAGGAAACGGATGAGTTTTGGTTAAAACGTTGATCCAAAACGAGCATGTTATAATTAGTCAATGGTTCGATCACTTCTTTTCTGATTTCCCCGGTGTCATTATTAAAAATAGTAGCTTTAGTTTTTTCAGTAACGGCATTGAGAAATCCGATACCCAACCCTTTTTCAGTGCGGCCAGATATTTTCACGGCATTCAATAAATCTACCGTACTTGGATAATTAGTTATTTCTTCATTTGAGGCAGTTACCGGTTCAGTGCTTGGAGCACCGCCAATTCTTCGAGAATAAAACAAACCTCCTTTATTAAATAAATCAGTTCCTTCGGTAAAAAACGGTCTATTTTCTTCTAGTCGTTGTTCGAAAGGTTCTAAATTTAAAATCGCATTGTCAAATTTTGTCTGCCCAAAATCAGGTACCAAAATCGCATCTAATGTAAACGAGTCGTTAATGCCATATTTGATATCCAACCCCGCTTTTAAAGTCGTGTCAGAACCAATATTACTTTGTTGATAGTAAGCTGATGAATATGGAATCAAGAAAAGTCGGGTAGGAGTTTGTATACTTTCAATTCCTTGAAGTATTCCCGCTTGTGGAATTACGGCTCCAATTTTAGTGTCAATCCTGTTCCACGTATATTTTTGTACATCGCGCTTGATTTCGCGCATGAAGTTTAGCCCCCAAGTTTGTTTGTCCGCTTTCGAAAATCGTAAAGCAGCATAAGGAATTTTCATTTCCACGACCCAGCCAAATTCTGTGATTGTTACTTCGCTGTCCCAAATGGCATCCCAAGTAAAATCTTCATAATCTTCTGTTGCTAAACAATCCATTTGAACTCCTGCGGCACTTACAAAAAACCTAAAATCTTGTTGCCCATCATTAAAACCATTTATATAAACAGAAAAATGATCTGACACTCCAAAAACATCTCTATTGGTGATTTCTCGTTGAATTTTTTCGGGTTCATTGTCGTAAAGCATTGCCGATATATAAATCGCATTGTTGTCATACAATACTTTTACCTCTGTTTTTTTATTGCTGCTTATTGGTTTTCCATTATCTGGTTCAAACATTACAAAGTCCGAAGCTACTGAAGCTGTTTCCCATACTTTCTCATTTATTTTTCCGTCAATTATTAAATTTTCAGTAATGGATTTTGCTTGAAGGGCTTTTTTTTGGCTGAACACATTGAAACCGAAGAATATTAAAAAAAATAGGACAGTAGAGTATAATTTAGACATAAATTGGGATTGATTATAAACAAAAATAACAAAATTAACATGGTAATTGTGTTATTTGTTATTTTTCACTCAATATTTCATCCTGTTGTACGTTATAAATGGACTAAAGTTTTGTTAAAAATGTTTTGATTCTTATTTTTTGACGTACGTTTGCAATCCAGAATTAATTTATAACTTAAAGATAATCAATGATTTATAATCTATTTCCTACCATTTTTTTTGTACTGTTTTCCTTCTCTTCGAGCAAAACAAGCTTTCCTGAACACAATGATATTAAACCAATACTATACGCCAAAACGGTAGAATCTACTGTTGATGCTAAAATTGAAATAGCATACAATAATTTGCATTCTGATAAATTTGCTTTACCTAAATTAGAGAGCTTTACAGAAGCTTTAAAAGGATATTATGCGCTGAAAGAAAAAGGATTGATTAAAAAAGACGTTTTAACGTTAATCGATTTTAGTTTGTCTTCGAATACCAAAAGACTTTGGGTGATTGATTTAATTACCGGAGATGTGTTGTTTCATTCTCTTGTTGCACATGGAAGAAATACGGGAAATGAATTTGCTTCTAATTTTTCAAATTCAGCAGAATCGTATAAAAGCAGTTTGGGTTTTTATGCTACTGGTGAAATTTATAATGGTAAACATGGAATGTCACTTAAATTAGATGGTTTAGAAAAAGGAGTTAATGACAATGCAAGAGCAAGAGGCGTGGTGATGCATGCGGCTGATTATGTTTCTAATTCATTTATAAAAAACAATCACAGATTAGGCAGAAGCCAAGGTTGTCCTGCTGTGCCGGTAGAATTGTCTAAAGAAATTATTAGTGCAATAAAAAATAAATCATGTTTCTTTATTTACCATCCGTCAAGAATTTCAAAATTTGGAGCAGAATCAATTTCTTAATTTAGGGTGTAAATCAGCATCTAAATTGTAAATATCATCTCTAAAAATCAGTTTGTTATTTTCGCTCCAAGCAGTCCAGTATAATAGGTGAAAGGAAACTTCTTTTTTAATTTTTACAAATTTTGTTTTTTCATTTTGCAAGATTGTTGTAATCTTTTCCAGATTCCAATTGATGGTATCGTCCAACAAATATTCGGTTAATTCTAATGGATTGTCTACTCTGACACAACCGGAACTCAACGAACGATCTATTTTGTCGAAATAATCCCTGTGATTGGTGTCGTGTAAATAAACAGAGAAGCGGTTTGGGAAAATAATCTTAACCATTCCCAACGAATTAAAAGTTCCCGGACTTTGTACGTAACGATAACTTTTGGCTTGCGATAATTGCCATTCGTAAGGACTTATAATTCTTCCATTGCGATCAAATACCTTAATATTAGATTCGGCTAAATACCTTCGATTTTTTAAAATGGCAGGAATCACATCTTCCCGCAAAATGGTAGGAGGCACAGTCCAAGTTGGATTAAAGACAACCTGAGTTAATTTAGACGATAAAATCGGTGATTTTCTTTTGGCTCTTCCTACTATTACTCTGTGTGTTCTCAGTGTATCTTTATTTTTAATTAATGACAATCTGTAGTCAGGAATGTTAATAATTACATATTCTTTTCCCATTTCTTTAGGATACCATTTCCAGCGCTCAAGATTTACTATAATTTGCTGCATTCGTTGTTTTTTGGAAAAATTGAGTGAAGCAATTGTTCCTGGTCCAATTATTCCATCCATGGCTAAACCATGACGATTTTGAAACTTTTTTATGGAAAGTATTGTTTCTTCATCGTAAATGGATGTTAAGCTATCCTGAAATTGGAGCTCTTTCCAATAAATTAATCTTTTTTTAATGTCAATTAAGGAAGGATTTGTGTCGTGTGGAGCAATTAGTTGCTCAACTTTTAATGCTTTAAAGTTATCTTTAGGAAACGAATTAATCAATTTTAATGCTTTTTTTAATCTTTTGTAAACAATATGGTTGGGTTTCAATTGTTCTATTTTGTCTACTAGGGAATCGGTGTTCAGTAAATCAGTCAACGTTTCATTTATGTCAATATAGTTTTCTTTTAAATCCCAATTTTTATATAGTTTTTTGGGATTCAGTTTTCCATTTGTTAAATGTGAAATGTATTTTTGAAAACTCGAGGTCAGTAAAATATCATATTTGGCTATATCAGACTCGTTCAGTGTCGCTGATTTTTTTTCAAAATTACTCAATGTTTTTACGTTGTAGTCTTCTGGATTTAATCCTTCTTCTTCGGAATTGAGGAGTACTTCCAAAATTATTTTTCTATTTTCCTTAGATTGCCAAATCGTTCTGTAATTAGTCGCTTTATAAAAAGCCGAAAGTGTTTTATTGTTAAAAGAAGTTAGTAATGCAGCGTCAATTCTAATGGATTTATCTTTGGGTAAAACAGGAGGATTTGAAATATCATTTTTCAAGATTACCTCACTTTTTAGTTCTTCCTTTTTGCAACTAATAGTTACACAGATTAACAATATTAGAACCAACGTCTTCATCATTCATTTATTTAGACATGATAATGTATTCCTCAACTCCTTTTATTTTAAAAGGCAATCCTTTGACTTGATATTCCATTTTTTCAGGGTATCTAATGCTTCTTTTTGCGCAAAATATCTCCGAATTTTGAATTATTTTTTTTCAAAACCCTTTTTTCAGGCTCTTTTAAAATTACATTCTCTGGATTTAAAACTGTTTTTCTGCCCCAAGTGCGGGATGTCTTACTGAAAATGCTTCAAAAAACGATAATTTTTTTGATATTTTAGATTGTTTTTTTTAGTGTAATAAAGGTATAATAATTTCATATTAAATTCTTTATGATTTTTATATGCTTTATTAAAAAAGATCGTGCGGGTAAGTTTGTGATTTTTTAAGAAAAAAACTTGCATTGAAGCAAACTTATTAAGTATATTTGCACCGTTGTAAATGCGAAAGTAGCTCAGTTGGTAGAGCTCCAGCCTTCCAAGCTGGTTGTCGCGAGTTCGAGCCTCGTCTTTCGCTCTAAACCTCAAATTTAGGTTTGAGGTTTTTTATTTTACTGTTTTAATGCGAAAGTAGCTCAGTTGGTAGAGCTCCAGCCTTCCAAGCTGGTTGTCGCGAGTTCGAGCCTCGTCTTTCGCTCTTCAAAGCCGAAACTTAATTGTTTCGGCTTTTTTTGTAATTTATTTTAGCATTACTTTAAAAAACTTAAATCAGTGCTACTTTCCAATTCTTCTGGTGCTTGATTTTGTCTAAACAGGCGTGCAGTCAAATCGCCTTTCAAGATGATTTTATCTCCTTTTACATCCAGCCAACTTCCTTCTCTTAATCCTAAAACGGGTACAGAATTATAAGCATGAAACTCTTTTATTCTGGTTTCACGAGTTTCTCCCATGTGTTTTGAATTGGTGTCAGGATCTAAATAATGTGGGTTTAAATTAAAAGGAACTAATCCCAGCGTCTTAAAACTTGGAGGATAAACAATTGGCATGTCATTTGTCGTTTGCATCGTCAATCCACAAATGTTACTTCCTGCACTTGTTCCTAAATACGGAGTTCCATTTTTTACGACTTCAGAGAGAATTTCCATACAATTATTTTTGTATAATTGGGATACCAAAACAAAAGTGTTTCCACCTCCGGTAAAAATTCCTTCGGCATTTTTTAACGCTTGAATGGCATCTTCAAACTCATGGATTCCGGTTACTTTTTTATTTATTTTGGCGAAAGCCAAGCATATCATTGCAGTATATTCTTCATGAGAAATACCTCCGGGTCTTGCATAAGGAATAAACAGAATGGTATTGCAGTGTTGAAAATGCAATTGCAATTCAGGTAATAAATAGTCCAGATAATTCTGGTTTGCAAGAGTAGAAGTGCTTGCGATTAGTATATTTTTCATTTTTTGGTACATAATTTGTGCTAAAGGTATTAAATCAGTCTTTTTTATTTCACATTTTTAATTAACATTTTTTTACCAACCCATTAGTAATTAATTTGGAACGCATTAAGATACTTTTACAAGGTGTGAATGTCGGATTTAAAAAGGGATGATTAGAATTGTGTACTTATACTTAGCTTTTGTAGCAACGAATGTTGCAGCACAAGAAACGTCTCGAATAAAATTGAAAGGAAAAGTGACTTCGGATGTTTCAGTTCTGGAAGGAATTTATGTGATAAACTTAAAAAGTGAGCAAGCATTAGTAACGGATAACGAAGGAAATTTTTCGATATTAGCTAGAGTAGGAGATACATTACTATTTACTGAAGGGCAGTTCAAAGAGATTAGAGTTAGCCTAACCCTGAAGGATTTTGAACAAGAAATGCTTGCTGTGAAAATGATGCCCGTAGTAAACCAATTGCGGGAAGTAATTGTAAGAAACGGTATTAATGCGGTTTCAATGGGGATAGTTCCAAAAGGACAAAAAATATATACTCCGGCAGAACGAAAGTTATATACAGCTAGTAATCTTAATGCCACTGCTAATGCGGGGACTATGATGGGTGGATCAATCTCAGCGGATCCATTATTAAATTGGTTTTCAGGAAGGACAAAAATGCTTAAAAAAGAAGTTGAAGTCGAAAAGAAAGAGTCTTATTTGAGGCAGCTAGAGAATATGTTTACCGTGGACTATTTTGTAAATACATTAAAAATACCGGCTAAATATGTCAAAGGATTTGAATACTATATTGTTGAAAACGAAAGATTTGTGACTGTTCTGAAATCTAAAAATGTAACGATGACGACTTTCTTAATGGGAGAATTAGCTACTAAATATAAAGAAATTATCGCCGGTGAAAATTAAAATTACGCTACAGTTTATTGTTTTTTTGTTCGTGCAAGTTCTTTTTGCTCAAACGGACAACGTAAAGGAGCTTCGAGGAAAAATTATCGCCGATTCTGTTGCGGTTGATCGCATTACCATTGAGAATGTAACAACGGAAAAAACTGCTTTTTCGAATGGGAATGGTTACTTTACTATTGCTGTAAAAGAAGGCGATGTTTTGGTATTTACTGCGGTTAATTTAGAAGGTCTCCGAATGAAAATTGACAAACAGGATATGCTGCAGGAAGTTATTACGGTAACGATGCTTCCCAAAAGTATTATTTTGAAAGAAGTTATAGTGAGTGAATCTTCCATCACGGCAGAAAGTTCAGGGATTATACCTTACGGTCAAAAAAAATATACAGCCGCCGAGAGAAAATTATACACGGCAACTTCTGGCGGGGGTATCGATGGATTACTGAATGCAATTTCAGGTCGGAAAGCCATGCTGAAAAAAGAGATTGTAATTGAGAAGAAAGAACAATTATTGGCAAAAATAGAATTTCTTTTTGAAGATAAATATTATATCGAAAGCTTAAAAATTCCAACAGATTATATTAAAGGATTTCAATATTACTGTATTGATGATCCTGGTTTTGCTAATGCTTTACGATCCAAAAACAAAACAATGGTTATGTTTTTGATTGTTAAGCTTGCCGAAAATTACAATGAAATTATTGCGGGCGAAAATAAATAGAATACTGTTGATCGTTTTATTTTAAGGTGCCAAATTTCTTTTGGGCAACTTCTGTTAAAAGCTGCTTCATGGAAAATCAGAGTCGATTTGGCTTAAATAAGTGGAATAAATGTCTTAAATTTAGTAAACAAAAAAACTGCTGTCATAAATAGTGATGGAAATTTTTTATTTTGGCAAAAGCCAATGGCATGTTGGTCTTTACATCGGTAAATTTGTAACCGAGTTGAAGAATGCTCAGAATAAAGGATTTAGAAAAAAAATAATACTTAAAAAATCAAGATGAAAACAAGAATAAAAATCATTTGTTTAATTTTATTTTGCCAATTTTCTTTTGGTCAAAATGAAAGTAGAAAGTCCTTGCACGGTCAATTCATTAATGAATCTATTATAGTAGATCATGGATATGTTTTTAATTTAAATTCAAAAACGAGAACTTTTATAAGTGATCAGGGTTTTTTTGATGTTTTGGCGAAAGCCAAAGATACGTTGCTTGTTTCGAGTAATTTATTCAAGTCAAAAAAAATAGTAATAGAGGAAAAAGACTTTGCAAAATCGTTATTTGTGATTAATTTAGAAACACAAACTACCCTGCTTAATGAAGTTATCGTAAAGCGTAAAGCTGAAATTAAACCTATCGTTGGCGATACGCAGCGTATTGTAGATTTGCAATTTGTAGATGATGAAAAATCATCTCCCATCAATAGAACAATGCCGTCAGACGGAACCATAGAAAACGGAATGGATTTTGTTAGAGTATTCAAAATGGTTTCGAAATTGTTTAAAAAGGATTCGGAAGAAAAAGTAGGTTTGAATCCAAATGTAGATTTTTCGGATGTAGTTTCGAAGGGAATGGATGCTTATTTCTTTACCAATACTTTGAAGTTGAAAAACGAGGAAGTTGGACTTTTTCTGGATTATTGCGAGGGTGATCCAAAATCAAAAAGCCTTTTGAAACAAGAAGACGAATTTTTACTAATTGATTTTTTAATCACCAAGAACGAAGAGTTTAAAAGAATTACTACTTTTGAAAAATGAGAAAAACAATCATAATCACTTTTTTTGGACTATTATTTTTAACGATGACTTCTTTTAGTGTGCATAAATTTTATGTAGCATTATACCAAGTAAATTACGCTCCCCAAAAGAAAATGCTTCAAATCACCGCTCGTATTTTTGTTGATGATTTGAATAGCGCCATTGGAAAAAAGTATGCTAAAAAAATCAATTTAGGTTCCGAAAAAGAAACAGATGAAGATTTGATTTTGTTGAAAAAGTATTTAAGCGAAAAATTCACCATAAAAATAAATGGACAACCTAAGTCCGTGAATCTTTTAAGTAAAGAAATGGAAGGAGATGTACTTATTTGCTATTTAAGTATTAAGGAAATTCCTAAAATCAAATCTCTCGAAATTTATAACACCGTTATCATAGAAGGAAATTCAGAGCAACAGAATATTATGCATTTTAATGTGGCTGGAGTAAAAAATACATTACTATTTACAGAATCCACATCCAAGGGAATGTTAAAATATGAATAAATTTAGAGAAATTTGTTTTAAATTATTATTTTCACGCACTGATAACCAGATTTCCACCTATGAAAAAATTTACATTATTATTACTTCTTCCCGCAATTTTATTTGCCCAAGAAAAAACGGCACTTGTTGCACCAAAACAATCAGGAAAATACGATACCAATAAGTTTAGTCAAATGTATGATTTGTTAGCTACACCTAACATGTTTCGTACGGCTTCTGGAGCTCCGGGTCCGGCTTATTATCAGCAACAGGCTGATTACAAGATAAATGTAGAGCTTGATGACAAGAAGTCTAAATTGACGGGTTCTGAGACGGTTACTTATTATAACAATTCTCCAGATACCTTAGAGTATTTATGGGTGCAGTTAGACCAAAATCAAGCTGCTAAAACCTCCCAAACACCATTGGCGGAAAGCCAAAAAATGGAACAGGTTTTTCCTGCTGGAAACTTCGCAAATAAGTTCTTAAAACAAGAGCAAGAGCGTGGTTTCAACATAGAGCTTGTGAAAGATGTAAAAGGGAATCCTTTGTCGTATTCGATCAATCAAACCATGATGCGTATTAATTTAGCAACTCCAATGAAACCGGGTGAAAAATTTACTTTTTCTATCAATTGGTGGTATAATATTAATAATTACAGACAAGACGGAGGTCGTTCTGGCTATGAATTATTTGAAAAAGAAGGAAATAAACTATATGTAATTGCACAGTTCTATCCTAGAATGGCCGTTTATAATGATGTGGAAGGGTGGCAGAATATGCAATTTTGGGGAACAGGAGAATTTACGTTGCCTTTTGGGAATTTTGATGTAAACATCACCGTTCCTGCTGATCACGTTATGGAGGCTACTGGTGAATTGATGAACAGAAGCGAAGTGTTTACTGCATCGCAAGTAAAAAGATACGAACTGGCTCAAAAAACATTTGACAAACCAGTCGTAATTGTGACTCAAGCGGAAGCAGAAGCAAGTGAAAAAGGTTTTTCAGAAAAGAAAAAAACATGGAAATTTAGTGCTAAAAATGTAAGGGATTTTGGTATTGCTACGTCAAGAAAGTTTATTCTTGATGCAATGGCAGTACAATTGACGAACAAAACAGTTATGGCAATTTCAGTTTATCCTAAAGAAAGTAATCCGCTTTGGGGAGAAACTTCAACTAGAACTGTTGCCCATACTTTAAAAAGTTATTCAGCACACACATTTGACTATCCTTATCCAAAAGCAGTTTCTGTTTCAGCAGAAGATCAAGGTATGGAATATCCAATGATTTGTTGGAATTATGGTCGCCCTGACGAAAAAGGAGTGACAAGTGAGCGTATAAAAAACGGAATGATTGGTGTCGTTATACATGAAGTAGGCCACAATTTCTTTCCTATGATTGTCAATTCTGACGAGCGTCAATGGTCTTGGATGGATGAAGGTCTGAATACTTTTATGCAATATATGGCTGAACAAGAAATGGGGACAAATTTCCCTTCAAGTCGTGGACCGGCAAGTAAAATTGTTCCTTACATGAGTGGAGATCAAAAATTCTTGGAGCCTATTATGTCAAACTCTGAAACGATAGTTCAATTTGGTGCTAATGCTTATGGTAAGCCGGCAACAGGTTTAAATATTCTTAGAGAAACCATTATGGGTAGAGAATTGTTTGACCACGCTTTCAAAGTATATGCAAACAGATGGAAATTCAAGCATCCTACGCCAGAGGACTTTTTTAGAACTATGGAAGATGCATCAGCAGTAGATTTAGATTGGTTTTTCAGAGGATGGTTTTACTCCACTGATTTTGTAGATATCGGAGTAAAAGAAGTAAAACAATATTATGTATCTGAGACTGCAACTAAAGATTTGAAAGACGTTGTCGTAAGAAGAGGACGTTTTGGTCAAGAAAAAGGACCTTTCGTTTATTTAGTTCCTGGAACTAGTGAAGAATTGTCATCAAAAGATAAGAAAGCATTAGCTATTGCAGATGTAAATTTATTATCTGAGTATGTAAATCAAAACTTTTCAGCAGACGAAAAATCAAAATTAAAATCTCCTAAGTATTTCTACGAAGTAGAGTTTAATAAGCCAGGAGGAATGTTAATGCCAATTATTGTTGAATTGACTTACGATGATGATACCAAAGAAACATTCAAATACCCAGCTCAAATTTGGAGAAAAAACAACGATACTGCTAAGAAAGTATATGCAACTGAAAAAGCAATCAAAAAGATTCAAATAGATCCAAAATTGGAAACAGCTGATATTGATATATCCAATAACGCTTGGCCTAAAGAAGAAGTGAAGTCTAAATTTGATTAGACAAAGACATAAAATAAGAAAGACTCTGAAAAGAGTCTTTTTTTTATGAAAAAATTAAAAGGCAAAGATCCAAAATTAGGTATATTTGTAGCAATAAAAAATAAGAAATATGTTTGGCATAGGAGGAGGCGAGTTAGTTTTTATCATGTTTATAGTACTCATGCTTTTTGGTTCAGATAAAGTACCGGAAATTGCCCGTACCATGGGTAAAGCAATGGCACAATTAAAAAATGCTACGAATGATATAAAAAGTGAAATTCAAAAAGGAGCTGAGGCTAATGGATTTGATTCACAAACATTAACTGATTTAAGAGGAAATATTACATCGCATATCAATAAAGCTAAGGATGATCTATTGGGAGATACCTCCAAAATTACTGATATAACCGGAAATATCACTTCAGAAATTAATAAAGTCAAAGATAATTTACTGGGCGAAACAACTACTCAAATCGAAACAACTAAAGAGGCTATAGAAGATGTTACAGGACCTATAAAACGTCAGATGTAATGTTGGAAAAAGTGCTGTCTTTAGATACAAAATTGTTTGTTTTTTTGAATGGACTAGGATCGGAACCTTTTGATGGATTTTGGTTGTTTATTACCAGACAAAGCAACTGGATTCCTTTTTTTTTACTCCTCTTGTATGTTATTTACAAAAAACTAGGCGCTAGGCAAACATTATTTTTAATTCTGTTTGTAGCAGTTTTAATTACAGTTACGGATCAAACAACAAACCTGTTTAAGAACGGATTTCAGCGATTACGACCTTGTAATAATCCTGAAATTAATTCCTTTATACGCATCGTTGAAGTTAGGAACTCATTTAGCTTTTTCTCTGGCCACGCTGCAAATTCAATGGCCGTTGCTGCATTTTTGTTCTTTAATTTTAAAGACAAAATCAAATTTTTTGGCTTCCTGTTCTTGTGGCCCCTCATTTTTGCATACAGTAGAATCTACTTGGGATTGCATTATCCGTTAGATATTCTTACGGGCTACTTATTCGGTTTTACTTTTGGCTTTTTGATGTTCAAAGGATACAAAATGGCACAACAAAAATATTTCCCGTAAAAACAATTTTAGAATTGCTTAGGAGCTTTTTCCCGCTCTACGCTATATCTTTTTCTGTCATTCTTCCTTAGGTCAGAATAACCAGAAAAAGGATGCCGCTTCCATCAGGGCTAGGGCATTTGTTTTCAATAGAAATTCTTAACTAAAGAACTCTACTCACTGTCAATCCATCACGAATTGGCAACAAAATCGTTTCCACTCTTGGATCAGTCGCTAATACCTTATTGTATTCCAGTAATGCTTTTGTGCTCAAATCATTAGGTTGTAATGGTTCCAGGACTTTTCCGCTCCACAGCACATTATCTGATAAAATAATCCCGCCTTTATTCATTTTTGGAACCATCAATTCAAAATAGTTGCCGTAATTTTCTTTATCAGCATCAATAAAAACCAAATCAAATTTCAAGTCAAGTGTTGGAATGATATCAACGGCTTCACCTAAATGCTGAATAATTTGCTTTCCCCAAGGTGATTTATCAAAATGTTTTCTTTGAAAATCAACCAATTCTTCTTTGATGTCAATCGTATGCAATTGTCCGGTTGCCTGCATGCCTTCGCACAAACACAACGCTGAATATCCTGTATACGTACCAATTTCCAGAATATTCACTGGACGAATCAATTTCGACAACATACTCAAAACCCGACCTTGAAAATGCCCGCTTAACATTCGGGGCAACAGAATTTTTTGATAGGTTTCCTTATTCAGAGCAGCTAGTAAAACCGGTTCTTTTTCGGAATGTTGCTCGATATAATCTTCTAATTCTTGGGAAATGAAATGCATTATCTTAAACTTTTTATTGGGTCTTGAAAAGTGTTGAATATTCTAACAACCTAAATTGCGTTGTGATGGAATTGGTAGAGTATTTTGTAGTTTCGGGTAATTATTCTTCTGCAATCAATTCGGTATTCGTCAATTTGAAATTGATCAGAAAAAGTTATTGAATTTAAACTTCCGAAAATTTCATCGATTATTTTAGTTGCTACAAGGAGAGAGATTCTTTGTTCTAATGAAAGATAAATATCTTTTAAATCAAGTTTTGCACTAATAGTCCAGAAAATCGCATAAGTAGGATTAATCATTTTTCCAGGTTTTCATTTCTTCAATAAGATTTTCTTGAGAAAGTACCCTGTTGTATTTTATATCTTCTAATCCTTCCTCAACCTTATTGTGATATTCTGAGAGTGTTAAGGCATTTCCTTTTGTTTCGTAAGAAACAATTTCATTCAAATAATTATCAAATACAGAGGATACAATACGAAGTACTCTTTCGTCTGCTAAATCTAATTGAAGTTGGATTTTATGTTTTAATTCTGGAAGTCCCATTTTTATTAATTTGTACACAAATTTACAAAAAATTATAATAGGTTTCTTTATTGTATTTGGTCTGCTGTTTTGGTTTTTTTTCTAATTTTAATCCTCTAAATCTTGGGAAATGAAATGCTTTTTTTTAAATTTTTCACAAAATTACAAATAACCAAAATTACAAATAACCAAAACCTCAAAATACTTACTAACTTTGCACCATGCAAATCGAGAAAAAAGACATACGATCCTTATCAAAAGAACTATTGCGAGAATTTTTCGTAGCAAATGGAGACAAAGCCTTTCGTGGAAATCAAGTTTACGAATGGTTGTGGAGTAAAGGTGCACATAGTTTTGAGGATATGACCAATGTTTCTAAGGGAACACGAACTATGCTGGAAACGCATTTCGTAATTAATCACATCAAAGTAGATACGATGCAGCGCAGTGAAGACGGAACCGTGAAAAATGCCGTTCGGTTGCATGATGGTTTGGTAGTAGAATCGGTTTTGATACCTACAAATACAAGAACTACTGCGTGTGTTTCGAGTCAAGTAGGTTGTAGTTTAGATTGTAACTTTTGCGCCACAGCGCGATTAAAAAGAATGCGAAATCTGGAACCGGCTGAAATCTATGATCAGGTAATTGCCATTGATAAAGAAAGCCGTTTGTATTACAATCATCCATTGTCGAATATTGTTTTTATGGGAATGGGCGAACCGCTTATGAATTACAACAATGTGTTGAAAGCAATCGAAATGATTACTTCTCCGGAAGGTTTAGGAATGTCGCCTAAACGTATTATGGTTTCGACTTCGGGAGTTCCTAAAATGATTAAGAAATTAGCGGATGATGATGTAAAATTCAAATTAGCAGTTTCGCTACACTCAGCAATCGACGAAATTCGTTCTAGAATTATGCCGTTTAGCGCTAATTTTCCTTTGGCAGATTTACGTGAATCATTAGAATATTGGTACCGGAAAACCAAAAGTAAAATATCCTACGAATATGTCGTTTGGAAAGATATCAACGACAATAAAGCTTCCATTGATGCCTTGGTAAAGTTTTGTAAATATGTTCCTTGCAAAGTAAATTTGATCGAATACAATCCTATCGATGATGGGGAATTTCAACAAGCTTCTGAAGAATCAATTGATGCGTACATAAAAGCACTGGAAGCTAGTGGCATTGTGGTAAAAGTACGAAGAAGCCGTGGAAAAGATATTGATGCAGCTTGTGGACAATTGGCGAATAAAGAAGCTTAAGCGTTTTCTTTTCGAAAAATATTCAAAAGAATGCAAGCATTTGTAAGATTGCAGGCTAAAATTGTATCTTTGATTTCTAATGAATATTACTTCACAAATAAAACAGCCCATTTTCAACGAAATGGAACTTTTTGAAAAAAAGTTCTACGAATCGATGACTTCGCAAGTGGCTTTGTTGAATAGAATCACGTATTATATTGTCAACAGAAAAGGCAAGCAAATGCGTCCTATGTTTGTTTTTCTGACTGCAAAAATGGTTTCGGCAGGAATTGTAAATGAGCGAACCTATCGTGGCGCTTGTGTTATTGAACTGATACATACTGCAACATTAGTTCACGACGATGTTGTGGACGACAGCAACCGCAGAAGAGGGTTTTTCTCGCTGAATGCACTTTGGAAAAATAAAATTGCAGTACTTGTGGGTGATTATTTATTGTCCAAAGGATTGTTACTTTCTATTGATAATGGCGATTTCGATTTACTCCGAATTATTTCTGTCGCTGTACGCGAAATGAGTGAAGGCGAATTACTTCAAATCGAAAAAGCCCGAAGACTTGACATCACAGAAGATATTTACTATGAAATCATTCGAAAAAAGACAGCTACACTTATTGCTGCCTGTTGCGCTCTTGGTGCAAAATCCGTTATTGAAGACGAAGTTCAGGTAGAAAACATGCGTAAATTTGGAGAACTCATCGGGATGGCTTTTCAGATAAAAGATGATTTATTCGATTACACCGAAGATGCCATTGGTAAACCAACCGGAATTGACATCAAAGAACAAAAAATGACTCTGCCTCTTATTCACGTCCTAAATACGTGTACTTCCAAAGAGAAAACATGGCTTATCAATTCCATTAAAAACCATAATAAAGATAAAAAACGTGTCAAAGAAGTTATTGCTTTTGTGAAAAACAATAATGGATTACTTTATGCAGAACAAAAAATGGTGGAATTCCAGCAAGAAGCACTTTTGCTTTTAGATAATTATTCGGATTCGGAGTTTAAAGACGCGCTGATTTTGATGGTGAATTATGTGATTGAAAGAAAAAAATAATTTTTTTTAAAATAATTTCACTCCTTAACTATTGATTCTATTGATTTAACTTATGAAATCAATTTTTTTTCTATTTAGGATGCAACCTTTTTGCAATCCAACTCGTCTATACTTATAGAAACACTTTATAAATATTTTGAAAGTAATCAACTTACATCAGGAAGAAAATGAATTAATCCAGCTAGCTGTCAAAAAGAGTCGGCATGCACAACAGCAGATTTACACCCAATTTTCTCCAAAAATGTTAAGCGTTTGCCGCCAATATATAAAAGACATGCATCTGGCCGAAGATATCATGATTACTGCTTTTATGAAAGTGTTTACGAATCTGAAGAATTTTCAACACAAAGGAAGTTTTGAAGGTTGGATCAGAAGAATTATGGTGAACGAATGTATTTCTTTCATTCGAGTCCAAAAAAAAGTGAAGTATATTGAAGATGAAGACTATTTTGAAGAAAGTTTCAATAACATCGAAAGCCAATTTTCAATAGACGATATTCAATTTCTGATTGATAGTTTACCGGATGGCTATAAAATGGTTTTCAATTTACATGCTATCGAAGGATTCAAACATCATGAAATTGCCAGTATGCTAGGGATTAATGAAGGTACATCAAAGTCGCAGTTGTCACATGCGAGAAAAATGTTGCAAGGACAGATTAATGCGTTAAAAAATTACAGTTATGGAACCGAATAAATTAGAAAAACAGTTCAAGGAGCAATTGAATTCTCGGGAAATCAAACCGTCAGAAATGGCTTGGGCCAAACTGGATGCAATGCTTACGGCTGCTGACGAGAGCAATAATAAACAGGAGAAGCAAAAACCAAAAGCTAAATTTCCTTGGATGTTTATAGCGGCAAGTTTTGTTGGATTTTTATTGTTTGGGACCGTTTATTTTGGGCAAAACGGAAATACTATTGAAAACCACGAAAATGAGGTTGTTATTCAAAATTCAGTTGTTCCTAAAACTACTGTAGTTTCAACGAATAGTATTAAACAGAAAACGGAGGAAGAACAGGGTTTAGTCCTTGATGTTGTTTCAAAATCAAATTCGGGAATTAATCAAATTCCAATTTTAAAAGAAAAATTAAGTGTCGTTAACAATAATTCAAATGAAAATCAAGTAAAAGAAGTTTCAATCAGTAATCAAAAAACAGAACAAAAATCAATCAAATTACAAACTAGCTACTCGGCAGTTGACGAACTGTTAGCCGTTGCGGAAAATCCTTCGAAAAAGGAAAATCAATTGAATGAAAAACCGGTTGTGCGTGTTAATGCAAGTAATTTGCTGTCGCAGGTTGATGGAGAATTAGAACTTTCCTTTCGTGAAAAAGTAATTAATAAAGTAAGCAAGAATTACCAATCGGTAAAAGTCGCGTTGACCAATCGTAACTTAGAATAAAAATCATCAATCACCTTTAAAATCAAATCATCATGAGAAATTTTACCATTTACTTAATAACACTGTTGTGTTTTTTTTCGAGCAAAATGCTTGGACAAGAAACATTTGAAAAACGAGCAAAAACGATTGCTTTAAAAATTGAAACTATTACCAAAGAAGAAAAAGCGGCACTGAAAATAGAAGTTGAGGTAATTAATAATCAATTAATCAATGGTACAATTACAAGAGAAGAAGCGGAGAGTAAAAAGAAATTATTGGCCGAAGCCAGAGCAATCAACATCGAAGCCAGAGCAGCTATAGAGCAAGAGGCATTAAAAAATTTGGTTCAGGAAAAAGTGGATGGAAAAATTAAAGAACAGGATTCTACTCGAACATACAGTTTTTCTTTTCATGGAAAAAAACATCAGGATGATTTTAAAGACTCAATTCAGGGGGAAAGAAGAACAACATCACAATTTATCTTTGCGGCCGGTTTGAATAATTTAGTCGCGGATAGTAAACGGGAAGATTCTGATTATAGATTTTTAGATTCTCATTTTTATGAATTAGGTGTTTCTTATAACAGCAGAATTGCAAAAAACAACAATTTGCTTCATGCTAAATATGGCTTGTCAGTGATGTATAATAATCTTAGTCCGACTGATAATCGTAGTTTTGTAATGAATGGAAATCAGACTAATCTGGCGGTAAATCCTATTGATATTAAAGATTCGCGTTTTAAAAATGTATATTTAGTAGCACCAATTCATTTAGAGTTTGATTTTTCAGGTAAAAAAATGAAAGAGGAAAAGCCGTTTTTTAAAACGCATCAAAGTGTTCGTTTTGGGATAGGTGGTTATGCAGGAATCAATTTGAAATCAAAGCAAATTATTAAGTATGATGCTAATGAATTGAAGGCTACGGAAAAAACCAAAGGAGATTTTAATACCAGTAATTTTATCTATGGTTTGAGTACTTATATTGGCTATAAATCTACCAGTTTATACTTTAAATATGATTTGAATCCTTTGTTTAGAGATAATTTAGTGAAACAAAACAACATATCTTTAGGATTGCGTTTTGATTTGAATTAGAAATTGTTTTAGTTAGTTTTATACTTTTAGAAGCACTTTGAAAGAAGTGCTTTTATTATTATTAATATAATTTTAGTCAATATTTGTAGTTTTATATAAAGGCAGAAATATTTTTATTGTAGTCCCTTCATTTTCTTTTGAAATGATAGTAAAAACACCCTCTGATTTTTTTATAATAATTTTGCTTAAGAAAAGTCCTAATCCTAACCCTTGTTGTTCTCTTTTTTCTCTATTGAATTGTTGAGAAGCACCAATTTTATTTAATTCTTGTTGACTTAAACCAATCCCAAAATCTCTAATTACCAATTCATAATATTCATTATTAAACTGTTTACCAGAAACAACAATGATTTTATTTTCAGAAGAAAACTTTAATGCATTGTCTATTAATTCAAAAAAGATGAATTCTAAATGCTTTTTGTTAAATTTAATCATTGCTTTGTCAATTTCAAAACTGATTCTTTTTTCCTGCCCTTCATAAATCTTAAAAATTTTTTCTTTTGTATTTAAAAATATATTTAATATTTCAGAACTTGAATGGTCATTAAATTTAATCAAATTATTTTTAAGATTTTGATAAAGAATTATATTTTGCATTGTTCTATTTAATCGTTCTCCTGATATTTTGATCGATTCATAAAATGATAAAACTTCTTTTCTGTCAAGATTTTCTTCATTTTTTATTAGAAGCTCAATCGATCCTAAAATTCCATTGAGAGGAGTGTTGATTTCATGCAAAAAAGTTTTTTTTTTACCCAAATATAAATTGTTGTGATTATTCTTTATTTTTTCAAATCGTTCTATTTTTGATTGTATAATAGATATTAATTCATTTATTTTAAATGGTTTAGAAATAAAATCATCAACACCATCCAATAGGCATTTCCTCCTCAGGTTATTTTCTTTTTTGGCAGTCAAAAAAATAAAAGGTATGGAGTTCAAAGAATGGATTTCTTTTATTATTTCATGAAATGTATTGCCATCCATCACAGGCATCATTATGTCGCATATAATTAAGTCAGGGACCCAATATTCTAATAGTTCTAAGGCCTCTTGACCATTGCAGGCTGTTTTGACGTCGTAATTCTGATAGTTAAGGAGTTCGCTAATAGTTTCTCTTAAATTTAATTCATCGTCTATTAAGAGAATTTTATTTTTGTTCATAAGTAAAGGTTAATTTTATTTTGGAATTTTATTCTTCCGTAAATAAAAAATTGGTAAATACTAAGATTGATACGTTTTAGAAAATTTCACTGATGAACTTCTTGCAAAAAAACGTGGTGGATAATACAAATCCCAATTTCAATATAAGAGTTTTTGAATTTATTATACTTTCGTTTTTTAGAATAATAATTAAAATTCAAAGTACTTTGTAAAAGTATTTTGAATAAAACTTAAAAGGGGTTTAATTACGGATAGTTTAAAATAAAAAGGCGTTTGATTAAAATAGAAAATGGTAATTTAGTAAAATGGAAAAGCAGAAATTAAAAATTATTTTAGTCGAAGATGATGTAGCTTTAGGAGGCTCTATTTTGGAATTATTAGTTTTGAGTGATTTTGACGTTTATTGGCTGAAAAATGGAATTGAAGCATTGAAGCATTTGCAAAGAAATATTCCGGATGTAATTATAAGTGATTTAATGATGCCGGGTATGTGTGGTGAAGAACTCTTTTTGAAAATAAGAAAAAATAATAAATTTAAAAGCGTACCAATAATTATGATTACTGCAAATGCTGATGATGATATAAAATTTAAGCAGTTAGAAAATGGAGTCAATGATTTTATAATGAAGCCTTTTAATATCAAGGAATTAATTTTTAAAGTCAAAAATTTAATTGAACTAAAAAAAAATATAGAAAAAAAATATGCACCTGATCCATTTTCAAAAGTTACGATAAAATTGTCTGAGAAAGATTTTTTGACTTCATTAAATGAAATTCTTGCAAATTGTTTAAAAAGAAAAGTTGATTTGGATGAATTGTCCTGTCAGCTTTTTATAAGTAAATCAACCTTAGATAAAAGAATACGTAAACTTACTAATAAAAATATCAGTCAATATATTAGAGAGTTTAAATTAGAATATGCTGTTAAACTTATTCATTTAGGAGAGAAAAATATACAATATTTAGTTGAAGAAACCGGATTTAGCTCATTTTCATATTTTTCTACAAGTTTTAAATCGTATTTGAATGTTACCCCCAGAGATTATATAAAATTAATTAAGATTGATAAAAATGATGAAAATATTATGATTGGGTAAGTTGTTAAAAATACTTAGTTAAGCTTATGAAATAAAAATATTTACAAAAGTATAGTAAAAGTTGTACTTCCATCCTATTTTTATTTATAAAGTATTTTGGGAGAGTGTGTTTTTATTTATTAGACTATTTTAAATTATCAGTAAATAAAAAAATGATTGTCCGTCTTTCGTCATAACCCTGTAATGCTCGCTATTACTAGCCTATTGAATAATTTTTCCTCAAAATATCTTCTGTTAAGCTTATAAACAAACTCATTTAGATACAATTGGAGATAATTTCCTTTAATTTTATGGTAATTGCCTAGAAAATTTCTTTTGGCATAACTTATTGCAAAATGTAACCACCTTAAAGTTTCTGTTGTTGTTTCTTTATTCGATTTTTCTGTAATATGAATCTCCACATAATCTGCAAAGTCAATATATGATGTGCTTTTGTCTGTAAAAAGAATACTTTTTTTAGAAATAGATTTCTGAATTGTTTGATTTATCTGTTTTGATGTGTGATCTGTCAAGACCTTTGCTTTAAAATACCTGCATTGATTTGATTTTTTACCTGTCTCAATATCTTCTACAACAGTTGACTCAGCCATAATTGCAACGTTAGATTTTCAAAGGTACCATGTCTACGAATTCCCTTTTCTTGTTCTATTTCAGTAGATTCAATTGTAAAATATCCTTCGTCAAATTTAATCATTCCTTCCAGAGTATAACATGCATCTCTATTGCCCATTGCTTTTCTTAACTTATGAACCATAGGCCAAACTGGCTCGTAATGTTTTAAACCCAATTTTTTTGGATTTCTTTACTCGAAAAACCTTTTTTAGTTGCAGTTAATAAGAAGATAGTTTTATACCAAATCAAAAAGGATAAATTAGAACTTTGCATTATTGTACCACTTCGTAACGAAATTCTACTTCTACATTTTTTACATTGATAACTCCATTTGCTTTTTATCCAAAAATGCTCTTTGCTTCCACATCTACGTTGAACTCCGATTATATCTCTTCCTTCTTTAAAATGAAGTCTGCAAGATTCCTTGCTCCAAAAATTTGCTGTAAAACGGAATAAATTTATTGGCTTTTTTTATCATAAATAACTCTTTTTTGTTATTTATGAGTGAATACGGATAATCAATAATATATTTTTAAGATTTAATTAGTGCTTATAATAAACGATTTAAATAGTGATGGTGAAGAACTTTTTTGAACAGTACTTCACTTTTTAAGACTATGTTTTTTTTGACAATGATATTCATTGAAGTTCTATTGATACGAATATAATTACCCGCTCATTTTTGAGATTTGAAACCTCGTTTGGCATGGTTAGTTAAAATTCAATAATTTTTTGATGAAATTCTTTAGATTTTATTCAGAACTCTTAAGTGAACCCTAAACATTTCAATATTTTTAGATTTAATGTGACTACAATAAATATTTTTTTTATAAATATAAATTATGAGTATTTTTTTTTAAGCTATAAGTTTTTTCTTTTTCTTTTCTAATTTAGTATCATACATTCGCCCCAGAATATCAGTTACTTATCATCAAGCACCTCACATGAAAATTTATTTGATGAACTAAATTATAGCTACAATTTAGTTATGGCAAGCTATTTTTAGTAGGATTTTTAATAAGTATGACCAAAAAAACATGAATATAAATTTTGTAACAGTAAATAAAGCAGAAAATATCTTAGAAGAGAATTCTTTTTTTATTGCTTTTGAATCGAAAGTGATTCTTAAAAACGATAAGGAAAGAATCAATTTATCTTTGAATCAAATTTCAAATATTAGAATTGTTAAAAATAGAGATTTTACCGCCGAAATTATTATATCAACATTCTCCACTTTATTTTATTTAGCAGCAATAGATCCTGTAAATGACAAAATTGTATTTCAATTATTGTTCGTAGTTTATGTTTCGTTTTTATTATTAATCTTTAGTCTGATAAAAAGTTACAAGTACAAACTTTTAATAAATCATGGGAAGTTTTGTTTTAATGAAATCGTAGTTTCAGAGTGCAATCTTTTTTATGCAAAACGTTTTGTTTCTATGTTTAAAACTAACATAGCAAAAACGAATGTTAACGATTGAATAACCCTGATTCACTGGTTTTATTCTAGTTAGTATACAGGTAAATTCGTGTATTTTTACAATTTATTTATTTTTAATAAATTAGATTCTATAATTTCTTTTAATTCTTTAAAGACAAAAGGTTTTTTGATATAACCTTTGGCTCAAAAGCAATTCCTTTTTTTATATTTTTAAATTCAACATTTGCACTAAGTAATAATACCGGAATAATTGAATATTCTGAATTTTGATGATGTTCCATAAAACCGTACCCGTCAAGTTCAGACATTGTTATGTCGCATAAGATAAGGTCAGGTTTTATTTTTTTTACTTTCGTTAATCCATCAATTCCATTTGTTGCTTTATGGACATCATATCCTACAAAGGTCAGTAATTCAGAGATAGTTTCTCTTAATTTGAGTTCGTCATCTATAATTAATATTTTAGTCATAGTTTTAGACATTTTGTAAAGGGAATTTTAGCGTCACTTTTGTCCCTTTCCCTAGTTTACTATCTAATTGAATGGTTCCTGAATTTTTTTCGGTAAATGTTTTAACAATGTATAGTCCTAAGCCGGTACCTGGGTATCCACTGGTATTACTTGCTCTAAAAAAAGTATTAAAAAGTTTTGATTGATCTTTCTCTGGGATTCCTATTCCAAAATCGATAATTTCAAGTACAATCGTATTTTCTTCGGTAAAGAGGTTAAAAATAATGTTTCCCAATCCTTCGGAATATTTTATGGCATTATTTAGTATGTTGAAGAGCGAGTGTTCCATTAGTTTTTTATCTGCAAAAACCGTAAAAGAATCTTTTTCAAAGTAAGTTTGTATTTTTAGGTTATTATTTTGATTGCTATGGCTGTTTTCAATTATAGCAATACACAGTTCTTTTAAATCGAATTTTACGGGCTTAAAATCTGTTTTTCCAGAATCTTCTTTTGAAATTGTCAGAACCGCATTCATTAATTCGACTATTCTGTCAATTTCTTCAGTAATAATAGTAACGCGTTTTTGTAATCGATCTCCATTTACTAAGTTCTGATTTTCTAGATACATAGAAATCAATTCAGCACTGGTTCTTATAGTAGTCATAGGAGTTCTAAATTCATGTGAAATAGTTGAAACTAAATTGGTGCGTAATTCATTTAATTCTCGTTCGCGAGTTAAAGTGTTAATGATTATTTCTTCAGCTTCTTTTTGTTGTGTTATATCTCGGCTGCTTGATTGAAAACCAATTGTAACACCGTTATCAGTTATAATGCTAACTTTTATTTCAAGCCATTTATAATCTCCTTTTTTTGTTAAAAATCTACATTGTACAGATTCGTCATTTTTCTTTTCAATGAAATTATAAAATTTTCCCTGCAGTTCTTTTAAATTTTCTGGATGTACATAATCTAAAGGCGATTTACCTATTAATTCTTCAGGGGTATAGCCCGAAAGCTTTTTTATGGAGGGTGAAATGTATTGAAAAGAAGTATTTGAATTGTGTAAACAAACTAAATCAACCGTATTATCAGCTAATAAACGATACATACTTTTAGCTTCGTTAAGCTGAATATTTTTGTTTTTATTGTTTTCATCGGATAATAATTTGTTTACCTCTTCGATTTTTTTTCTTTCAGTAATATTAATAATTTGGGGAATATAATGCTGAATTTCACCCATATTATTTCTTACCAATGAAACGGAAAAATGCACCCAAACTAATGATTTGTTTTTATGAATGTACCTTTTTTCTATATTGAAATTAGAAGTCTCTCCTAAAACTAATTTTTCTTTATTTGCTAGATCTTCGGGTATATCTTCAAAATAAGTGATTTCTTGACAGGTAAATGTTTTAAACTCTTCTTTAGAATATCCTAACATTTCACACAAGCGATCATTCACCTCGATCCAATAGCCATTAATATCTAGAATAGCCATTCCTACGGCAGAATGCTGGAAAGCTCCTTTAAATTGTTCTTCGCTTTGTTGTAATTCATCTTTCAGCTTCTTTTCTTTTGTAATATCTTGCATGGCGCCAATAATACGAATGGCAGTTCCATCTTCATTTCGAATGATTATAACTTTGTCATTTATATAGGCATAAGTGCCATCGAATTTTAGATAACGGTATTCAAATGACCATTTGTTAGTGTCACTAATTAAGGCTTCTGTCAGCGATTTGAGGTAGGAAACTTTGTCTTCTGAATGAATAAAGTTTTGGTATTCTTGTCTTTTTATAATACTGTTGTCAAACTTATGTCCAAAAAGATCACAATAACTCCCCCCAACATAAATTTTATCTGTAATTATATTCCAATCCCAAAGTGCGTCTGAGGTAGCTTCACCAGAATAAATAAATCGTTCATTACTTATTTTTAGTGCATCCTCCGCATTTTTTAATGCTGTAATATCATTGAAGGAGCAAATAACATACAGTAATTCATCGTAATCTCCGAATACAGGTATGGCATCAACTAACAACCAAACTAAATCATTGTTCATCGGGCGATGAACACCCATCATGATATTATTTATTGGTTTCAAATTTTTTATTGCCTGAGAAACGGGGTATTCATCTGCTGTAAAAGTGGAGCCATCAAGATGAATCACTTTCCAATGATCATCATACGAAGCTCTTCCCAGCAATTGATCTTCTGTAAGACCAAGCATTTCGTATGCGGCTTTGTTGTTTTCTAATATTTCAGATTGGGGACCTTGTACCAAAATACCAACGGCTACATTCTGAATTATACTTTTGATAAGTTGTCTGCTTTTGAGAATCTGTTCCTGAATTCTCTTGCTTTCAGTAATATCAACGCCAAATCCTACCATCATTTCAAAGGCTCCATCGTCCTTAAAAACAGGAGTTAATTTTCGAGTGTGATAGGTTTTTTGACCATCGAGACGTTCGATGGTGTCCTCCCATTCAATTAAACTCTTAGCTTCTAAGGCTTGTAAAAACTTGATGCGCCTCATTTTTGCAAAAGTATCATCTCTGCCGGTATGTTTTGCGTATTCAAAATCATTTTTCCCTAAAATGAATTTTCTTAATTCATTATTTTTAATGGCTGCTGGATTCAAATAGGTGTATCTATAGTCACTATCAAAAACAGCAACATCTGTAGGAAGTCTGTCTAATATTTTTTCATAAAATTCCTTTTGTATTACAATTTTTTGAAGTGCTTCAATATATTCGGATATGTCTCTACAATTTCCTCTATAAATTTTCTCCCCCTCTTTTATAGATAAAATTATACTAGTTGCATGCCATACATAGTGTCCATCTTTGTGTAAAATTCTATAGGTGATTTCGTTTAATATTTGTGTTGAATCAATTGTATTGAAAAAAGTATTAACCATTTCTACATCATCAGGATGCATCAGCAGAAAGCTTTTTTTGCCAATTATCTCGTGAGGTTGATGTCCTAAATGAGTGGTCCAGTTTGTAGAAACATAAGTTAATATTCCTTCGGAATTAAGTTCGAATAAAATCTCCTTAGAATTATCGATAAAGGATTGAAATTGAGTTTCTTTGGCATTAATTTTATTTTTTAAGATATAATTTTGTTGCCATAATTTAATTATAACTTCAATTTGTGAAACAGAAAATTCCAATGTTTTTAATTCTGTCCTGGATAGTTCTCTTGGAGTTGAATCCATGATGCAGAGCATTCCTATACAATCCTTATTAATTGATATGGGAAATCCGGCTAAAAAAGACAAATCATTTAATAGAGTATTTTTAGCTGTTTTATGAACTGGATCTTTATTTATATCTTGAAAGATAGAAATTGTATTTTTTTTAATTATCTCTTCATTGTAATGGTGCAAACCTTCAGGAATAGTAAATGAATAATCTAAGCCTATTTTAGCAATAAAAGAGGGTGTGTTAGTATTAGTCAGTGTGATAGCAGCAAAAGGGACTTTACACAGTTCTGCTATAAACGATAGGATAGTACTGAATTCTTGATGCAAATTTTTATTGTTAAACAAAATAGATTAGATTTTATATTTAGAATTAATGAAGCTGATTTTCATACAATAACTACTTATTATACAATAAATTGAATGCTTAATTACATTCAGAAATGCAAAATAACGCTTATTTTATTGCAAATAAAAATGGATCAAATATTAATTAAAAATTTAAGAAAATGGAGCATAATTTGTAGTTAATTTTAGAGCATATTAAATTCGTAATTTTAAAATAGCTAGTTTGAGTTATTGTTTTTTATTATTATGTTTTAATGAATAATTTGTCTAGTTAAACTTTGTAACTTTGGACTTCTAAAATAAATAAATTGATTTCAAAAGCCACTATAGATACTGTTTTCGAAACTGCTCGAGTCGAGGAGGTTATTGGTGATTTCGTAAACTTGAAACGTGCAGGAAGTAATTTCAAAGGGCTGAGTCCGTTTTCTGAAGAACGTTCTCCATCGTTCATGGTTTCTCCTGCCAAAGGAATTTGGAAAGATTTTAGTTCTGGAAAAGGCGGTAATTCTGTGGCTTTCTTGATGGAACATTCCCATTTTACATACCCGGAAGCCATTCGGTACTTAGCCAAAAAATACAATATTGAAATTGAAGAAACAGAGCAAACAGACCAAGAGAAAGCCATCACGGATGTTCGGGAAAGTATGTATTTGGTTTCGGAATTTGCAAAAACCTATTTTCATAATTCACTTTTGAACTCTGAAGAAGGCAAAGCAATTGGATACTCTTATTTTAAAGAAAGAGGATTTACGAATGAGACTATTAAGAAATTTAGTTTAGGATATTCGCCTGAAAGTTGGGATGCTTTTACGAAAGAAGCTTTAGGTAAAGGATATAAATTAGAGTTCTTAGAAAGTACAGGACTGACAATTCCTAGAGATGACAGGCCGTTTGACAGGTTCAAAGGCCGTGTAATGTTTCCTATAGAAAGCATGTCAGGAAGAGTGCTGGGTTTTGGAGGTCGTATTCTTACCAATGACAAAAAAGCGGCAAAATACCTGAATTCCCCTGAAAGTGAAATTTACCACAAGAGCAAAGTGTTATATGGTATTTTTCAGGCCAAACAATCCATCGCAAAATTAAATAATTGTTATTTAGTTGAAGGATATACAGATGTAATTCAGTTCAATCAATCTGGAATTGAAAATGTTGTTGCTTCCTCAGGAACGGCGCTGACACCTGACCAAATTCGTTTAGTAAATAGATTGACAAAGAATATAACGGTACTTTTTGACGGAGATGCTGCCGGTTTGCGCGCTTCTGTTAGAGGAATCGATTTGATTCTTGAAGAAGGGATGAATGTGAAAGTATGTACTTTTCCTGACGGAGAAGATCCGGATAGTTTTGCAAAGAAAACGTCTTACGATGACTTAGTTTTATACCTCGAAAATAACGCTAAAGATTTCATTCAGTTCAAAGCCTCGCTTTTGATGAATGAAGCCAAGAATGATCCCATAAAAAAAGCAGATCTGATTCGGGATATGGTAGTCAGTATTTCGAAAATTCCGGATAGAATTCAACGTGAAATTTATATTCAGGAATGTTCCCGCATTATGGATATTTCAGAGCAAGTGCTTGTGAGTACCTTAGCGCAATTAGTACAAAAAGATGTTGTTGAAGTTGGGAAAAAGCAAAAACAAGAGCAAAAAGCTTTTGAAGTTGTAAAAAATGAAAATCCTGTTGATGCAGAAAAAGTAGACATCTTATATCGTTTGGAAAGAAAAATTATTGAGATTCTATTGTTGTATGGTAACAAGAATGAAGAATTCGAAGATACATTTTTGAAAACAAATACTGAAGGTGAAATTGAAACTGTAGTTGAAAAAAGAGAATATAAAGTATATCAAAGAATCTATTTGAGTTTGCAAGAAGATGAAGTTGAGCTAGCAAATCCACTGTTTCGTGATATATTCAATAACTTGATTAGCTATTACCACCAGAATGAGACTTTCAGTTTAGAGCAATATCTAATGCATTTACAAGTTGAATTTGCACAAGAAGTTACTGATATTTTGATGGAAGATGAAAGAGTTGTTTTGCACAATTGGGAAGGTCAAAATATTTTTCCAAAATCTAAAAACGATACAATAAGTCAAGATGTATCCGAAACGATTCTTACTTTAAGATGGTATTTGGTTGGTAAAATAATCGAAGAATTAAAAAGCTCTCTATCATCTGAAGCTAATTCAGATAATACAGAGCCTTTGTCTATGGTTATGGATTATAATGTACTAATCCATTCTTTTTCAAAAAAATTAGGGAGAGTTATGTCGCGGTATTAAACGATCTCTAAAGTTTTTGCTTTGTTTACCAAGTCCACTAAATTAGTAACATTTAGTTTTGTAAGTAATCGTAATTTGTACGTACTAATTGTTTTTTCGTTTAGTTTTAGAATATCAGCTATTTCGTGATTTTTCTTCCCGTCACTTAGATAGCGTAAAACTTCTACTTCACGATTAGAAAGCTTACGATATAAGCGTTCGCTCTTACTTTGTTTTGCAATTAATGCTAGATTTTTCTTTACGGTTTCATTCATAATTATCTTTCCTTGATGGACCTTGATAATTGAAATTCCTAAAGTTTCTAGTTTTTCTTTTTTGTGAATGAATCCTGAAACTCCTGCTTTAATAGCATTAGGAGCGTAAATTTGTTCTGAAAGACCACTGAAGATAATAATTTTAGTTTTTGGAAAATTTTTCAAGACTGCTTTAACCTCAAAAATACTGGAAAGACCTTCCAGCTCCAAATCTAAAACTAAGACATCAATCTCTTTAGTTAAAAGTATATCCCGTACCATCAAAAAATTACCTACATTGGCAACTATTGATATGTCTGCATTATCTTTAAAGTAAGATTTTACTCCAAAATGCACAACAGGATAATTATCGGCTATACATACTTTGATCATGATTTTAAATTTTTAGAATTATTTGTAATTGGAGATGTAAAATTAATAAATAATTTCTGTAATTAATTGTAAATCAATATAAAATATGACTTCTTTATTCTTTTGGGATAAAACAAACAGGAATTGCTGTCATTTTATGTTGATTGATCCTATTTAATCGCTTATAAATTTCAAAAACAACCTTTTCTCTTCCTGAAAAAGCATCTGAAGGTTGTCCAGCTTCATCTTGGGTCATTGCCCATTCCAGTTCGTCATAACTGGCACCTAGTTGATCTTCATCTGTTCTTTCATCGCCAAATAATCCATCGGTAGGCGATGCATTTAAAATAGAGTCCGGTACTTTCAAATAGCCTCCTAAAAGAAAGACTTCAGACTTCATTAAATTAGCAATAGGACTCAAATCTACTCCGCCATCACCATATTTTGTATAGAAACCCACTCCAAAATCCTCTACTTTATTTCCGGTTCCTGCGACTAATAAACAATGAATTCCGGCAAAGTAGTACAACGTTGTCATTCTTAATCGTGCTCGAGTATTGGCAAGTGATAAGTGAAGTCTAGCTGTATCTGAAACATCTGGTACGGCTGTCTTGAAAGTTTCAAAAAGAGAGGTCAAATCAGCTTCAATACTGGAGACATTAGGAAATCTTTTTTTTAATTGTTCAATATGCTCGCGTCCACGAGTTACATGACTTTGTGCTTGATGGATGGGCATTTCAACACATAAAACTTTTAATCCTGTTTGTGCACATAATGTAGAGGTAACTGCCGAATCGACTCCTCCGGAAATCCCAATTACAAAACCATTTACTTTTGCATTTTCAGCGTATGTTTTTAACCAATTTACGATGTGGGTATTTACTTTTTCAACTTGTAATGTGCTTTTTTTAGTCATAATAGTTTACGTTTTAAAAATCAGGAATGTATATTTGCAAAATCAATTTGTTGCGCGTTGGTTTCCTTAGATTCTTTGGAAACAAATTTAATTAATATATATGAAAAATTATCTGTTTCTTGTAGTCTTTTGTCTCTTTATTTTATCTTGTGATAAGAAAAACAAAGTAGAAAGTGCTGTTACAGCAATTCCTTTAGAAGTAAAAGTGGAACGCTTTGATAAAATATTTTTTGAAACACCACCACAAGATTTAGAAAAAGTAAAAAAACAGTTTCCTTTTTTTTTTCCTCCAGGAAACGATAATAGTGTTTGGTTGAGTAAAATGCAAGATCCGTTATGGAGAGAATTGTATACAGAAGTTCAAAAAAAATATAGTGATTTTGAGCCAGTGAAAGTAGAGTTAGAAACACTTTTTAAACACATCAAATATTATTTTCCTAAGACAAAAATACCAAAAATAATCACTGTAATCTCTGAAATGGATTATAAAAATAAGACTATTTATGCGGATAGTTTGGTTGTTATTTCACTTGAATTGTATTTAGGTAAGGATCATAAGTTTTATCAGTTTCCAAATTATTTAAAACAAAACTTTGAGCCAAGACAAATTGCCCCGGATGTAGTTTCGAGTTTTTCAGCACGTAAAATTCCGCCGGTTTTAGATAAAGATTTGTTAAGCCAGATGATTTATTCTGGAAAGCAATTGTATTTAAAAGACTTACTTTTGCCGGATTATACCGATGCTGAAAAAATGGGATATACTCCAGAACAGATAACATGGTGCCAAGAAAATGAAAGTTACATGTGGCGTTATTTTATTGAAAAAGAAATGCTTTACAGTAATGATCAAAAATTAATTTCCCGGTTTATAAATCCGGCACCCTTTTCTAAATTTTATTTGGAAATTGATAATGAATCACCAGGGCAGGTTGGTGCTTGGATAGGCTGGCAAATGGTACGTTCTTATATGAACAATAATGAAGTGCCTTTGGTAGATTTATTAAAAACCAATGCAAAAGAAATATTTATGAAATCAAAATACAAACCCAAAAAGTAATGTCGAATAAAAATACATCAGAAATTAAGTTTCTAATTGAATTAGATGAAAACCGTGTTCCGGAAAAATTAATGTGGTCTGCTAAAGACGGTGGAGTTGAACAAGAAGAGGCGAAAGCAATTATGTTGTCTATCTGGGACAGCAAGACAAAAGAAAGTATGCGAATTGATTTGTGGACAAAAGACATGCCGGTTGATGAAATGAAAATTTTCTTTCATCAAACTTTGGTTGCTATGTCCGAAACCTTTAAACGTGCTACTGATGACGAGAAAATGGCAGATACTATGAAAGATTTCTGCGATTATTTTGCTGAGAAACTGGAATTAACTAAATAAAGGTTTTTTTTCAAAAAAAAACCCAAAACTATATATTTAAAGTTTTGGGTTTTTTTGCTTTTAAAAAGTGGCGAAGAGTATTTTCTAAAACTGACTGTTGTTTTTGAAAACTTCTTGATTCACGTCGTCAATATAGGAAAGTAATTCTTCTTTTCCGGTAGATTCAGTTGCTGACGTAACAAAATAATGTGGCATTTCGGCCCAATTGTTAGCAAACATTTTCTTCTTGTATGCAGCAATATGAGAATCGATTTTTACTTTACTGATTTTATCTGCTTTGGTGAAAACGATACAAAAAGGAATCTCACTTTCGCCCATGTAGGACATGAATTCGATATCTATGGTCTGTGCTTCATGACGAATATCAATCAGAACAAATGCACAAACTAATTGTTCTCTGGTTTCAAAATAATCAGTGATAAATTCCTGAAAAATAGATTTCGTTTTTTTAGAAACTTTGGCATAACCGTAACCGGGTAAATCTACTAAGAACCAGTTGCTGTTAATCAAAAAATGATTAATTAATTGTGTTTTTCCGGGTCTACCGGACGTTTTAGCTAATTTTTTATGATTTGTCAGCATGTTGATCAAAGAGGATTTCCCTACATTTGATCGACCTATAAAAGCATATTCCGGCAAAAAGTCTTTTGGACATTTGGTTACGTCGGAGTTGCTGATAACAAATTCTGCAGTATTAATTTTCATTTCTTTTAGGTATAAGATTCTCCTTCTAGGATTAGTGCACTGATAAATGCGTATGTGTTAACCAGTCTTCTAACAAACGATTAAATTCATCAGGATGCTCCATCATGGCAGCATGACCACATTTATCAATCCAGTATAAAGTAGAATTAGGTAATAATTTATTGAATTCTTCTGCAACATCCGGCGGTGTAACTTTGTCATTTTTTCCCCAAATTATACAGGTTTGAACATGCATTTTTGGTAAATCTTTGGCCATATTATGACGAATAGCACTTTTAGCAATCGTCAGTGTTTTGATTAGTTTTATTCTGTCGTTTACAGATTCGTACACTTCATCGATAAGTTCTTTGGTCGCTACTTTCGGATCATAAAATACATCTTCAGCTTTTTTCTTGATGTATTCATAATCACCTCTTTTTGGATAACTATCACCCATCGCACTTTCATAAAGTCCAGAACTTCCAGTTATTACAAGTCCGGCTACTTTTTCAGGATACATTTTAGTATGGTACAAAGCAATATGACCTCCTAATGAATTTCCTAATAAAATTACTCTGTCTAATCCTTTGAATGTGATAAAATCTTTGACATATTTTGCAAAACTCTTCACATTCGTTTTTAAAATGTTTTGAGTGTATATAGGTAAATCTGGAATGATTATTTTATATCCTTTTGTAGAAAAGTAACTTGCAACAGCATCAAAGTTGCTAAGTCCTCCCATAAGTCCATGTAAGATGACAATTGGAGTTCCTTCGCCAGCTTCGTAATAGCTGTATCTACCTTCTTTTTTATAGTGTTTTTCCATTTTTTTTGAATGCGGATTTTCAATTTTGACAAATATAGGATTTAATAAATAAAAACGAATTTTTCCAACAATTTTTAATTGTAAAATTATATGTGTTGCTATAAAAATAGCCCTTTTTTTTGGGGTATACCGCCTCCGAATTTTAATTATTTCGAACTCGTTTAACATACTTTTAAATTAAAATTTCATTGTATTTAGCCTGCTTTTTTTTATAACATTACCTTTCTTACAAATAAAATAAAAGAGCGCTAACGTTCTGACTGTCCAAAAATTAAGGGTTTTTGTTCCAAAGTGGTTAAACTTATCAACAAAGTGGTAGATAGTGGTAAATAGTGGTAATATTTTTTATATTTTTGCTCAACATCATTTAATATTTTTTACTTGGAAACAATTATTGGAACATATGAATGTAAAGTCGATGCCAAAGGAAGGTTGCTGTTGCCGGCGCCTTTAAAAAAGCAATTGACTCCTTCACTTCAAAACGGTTTTGTTTTGAAGCGTTCCGTGTTTCAGCCTTGTTTGGAGTTGTATCCTATGAAAGAATGGGATTTAATGATGCAAAAAATTAATAAACTGAATCGATTTGTAAAGAAAAACAATGACTTTATCCGCAGGTTTACCGCAGGAGTAAAAGTGGTTGAGATAGATGCTTTAGGTCGGTTATTAGTACCTAAAGATTTAGTGATGTTTGCGAGTATCGCTAAGGAGGTTGTGTTTTCATCGGCAGTGAATATTGTTGAGATTTGGGATAAAGAGTTGTACGAAAAATCAATAAACGGTGAAGATGTTGATTTTGCGGATTTGGCAGAAGAAGTAATGGGAAATATAAATGACGACAACAATGGAATATCATAATCCGGTTTTGCTTCAGGCATCAGTAGATGGTTTAAATATTAAGCCAGACGGCATTTATGTAGATGTAACTTTTGGTGGCGGAGGCCATTCAAAAGAAATTTTGAAAAGACTGGGACCAGACGGTAAATTATTTGCTTTTGATCAAGATGAAGACGCTTTGGCGAATGCTTTGTCTGACGAAAGATTTACGCTTATCAATGAAAATTTCCGTTTTATAAAACGATTTATGCGTTTTTACGGAGTGAAAAGTGTTGACGGAATCTTAGCGGATTTAGGCGTTTCGTCGCATCAATTTGATGTTCCGGAAAGAGGTTTCTCTACTCGCTTTGATGCGGGTTTAGATATGAGAATGAGTCAAAAAAATGATTTAAATGCGTATCGTGTTGTCAATGAATATGATGAAGCGAATTTGAAAAGAGTGTTTTTGGATTATGGTGAATTGAAAAATGCTTCGGTTTTGGCAAGAACAATTATAGAAGCGAGAGAGGAGCAACCAATCAAAACAACAGATGAATTGAAAGCTGTTTTGGCGAAATATTTACCGGAAAGAATTAGAAATAAAATATTGGCTCAAATCTATCAAGCTATCCGAATTGAAGTGAATCAGGAAATGGATGTTCTGAAAGAATTCTTAGAGCAATCCTTGGAAATTTTAAATCCAGGCGGCAGATTAAGCGTGATTTCATACCATTCTTTGGAAGATAGATTGGTGAAAAGATTCATGAAAAATGGAATGTTTGAAGGGGAACCAGAACGTGACTTTTTTGGTAATTTTTCGGTCCCATTTAAAACTATCGGGAAATTAATTGTTCCGGATAACGCGGAGATAAAAGAAAATAATAGAGCAAGAAGTGCCAAATTAAGAATAGCTGAAAAGAGATAATTAGTTATGAAAAACGGAGTTTACAGTCTATTAAAAGCTAGATTTCTTATCGATGATGATGCGGTTAAAAACTGGCGATTCATTGTTTTTGTAATTATTTTGGCGATTGTCATGATTGCCAATACACAACGATTTGAACAAAAAGTATTTCAGATTGCCGAGTTGACCAATAAAGTTAAAGAGTTGCGTTCTGAATTTGTGGACAGACGCTCAGAACTAATGAAATTAAAAATGGAATCGACTGTTTCTGAAAAAATGATAGAAAAAGAAATTTTCCCGTCAACAGTACCTCCAATAAAAATAAAGGTTAAAAAAGAAGAAGAAAAAAGCTTTTTCAAAAAAATATGGCAGTAGAAGATAAATACATATCGTACCGAATTTATCTGGTTGCATTCGCTATCTTATTGATGGCTATTGCCATTGCTGTAAAGTTGACAAATATTCAGTGGGTCGAAGGGGATTATTATAGAAAATTAGCCAAGGAAAGAACGGTTAAGAATTTTGTGATTCCAGCTAATAAAGGAAATATTTATTCCGCCGATGGGAGTCTTTTAGCGACTTCTATTCCTAATTATGAAATTAGATTTGATGCTGTTGCTCCAAAAGCAGAAGCATTCGAAAAAAATGTGAAGTCATTGTCAGATTCATTGGCATCAGTTTTGGGAAAGACATCTAATTATTATGAAAACGAATTACGAAAAGCAAGAGCAAATAAGAACAGGTATTATTTAATTGCTCGCAAGTTGAGTTACACGCAATATTTTAAAATTAAAGGTTTTCCGTTGTTTAATTTAGGCGCTTACAAAGGTGGAATTATAATTGAACAGGAAACCGTAAGAGAACATCCAATAGGTAAAATTGCCGAGAGAACTGTTGGTTACGAACGAACTTCGCATGGTGCATCAGTGGATGGAAAAGGAATTGAATGGGCGTTTAGAAAATACTTGAACGGTAAAGACGGTAAGATTTTAAAGCAAAAAATAGCAAAAGGGCAGTGGAAACCCATTCGTGATATCAATGAAGTAGATCCTCAGGACGGGTATGATGTGATATCTACAATCGATGTTTATGTTCAAGATATCGCACATCATGCATTATTGAAACAGTTGGAATTATATGAGGCGGATCATGGTTGTGTGGTGGTTATGGAAACGAAAACGGGTCATGTAAAAGCAATTTCTAATTTAGGAAGAGCGAATGATGGAACCTATTATGAAACCACAAATTATGCAGTTGCTGAATCACACGAGCCGGGATCTACGTATAAATTAGCGGATTTAATGGCACTTCTGGAAGATAAAAAGGCAGATACCAGCACTGTTTACGACAGTAAAGGTGGAGTTGTTGTTTATTCAGGAAAAAAAGTAAACGATTCCCACAAAGGAGGCTATGGAAAAATTTCTTTGGCGCGGGGTTTTGAACTTTCGTCTAATACGGTTCTGGTTCAGGCAGTTTATAATGCGTATAAAGATGAACCTTCAAAATTTGTAAATCATCTCAATAATTTTGGATTAAACAAACCTTTGGGACTTTCGATAAAAGGGGAAGGAAGGCCATATATTCCACAGCCAAGTGATAAAAATTGGTCAAACATATCACTTCCGTGGATGGCTTTTGGATATGGAGTTTCTATTACGCCAATGCAAACTTTAGCTTTTTATAATGCGGTTGCAAATGATGGTGAAATGGTAAAGCCTCAATTTGTTTCTGAAATTAAAGAATGGAATAGAACCATCAAAAAGTACGAGAAAGAAGTTTTGAATCCAAGGATTTGCTCTCCAGAAACGATTTTAAAATTAAAAGCAGTTCTGGCAAATGTTGTAAAAAAGGGAACAGGTTCAAAACTCTATTCGAAAGATTTTTCTATGGCGGGGAAAACAGGTACAGCTCAAGTTAATTATGGAAAAAGTGGTAGGTCTGGAATGTATTATGCTTCTTCATTTGTAGGGTATTTTCCGGCTGAGAAGCCCATGTATTCTTGCATAGTTGTGGTGCATAGACCTAATACAGCGCTTAATAATTTTTACGGTGCAGACGTGGCAGGTCCTGTTTTTAAAAGGATTGCGCAAAAGATTTTCACCGACGCACCTTCAACAAATGAAATTAAAAACCTAAATAGAAAGATTGCAAAACAGGAGAGTAATTATGATTCTTATTTTGTTAAATCAGAAAAGAAGTTGCAATTAATTCCAAATGTGAAAGGAATGTCCGGAATGGATGCTGTAGCTTTATTAGAAAATTTAGGTATAAAAGTAAAAGCGGTTGGGGTTGGAAAAGTAAAAAAACAATCACTTCAGGCAGGACAAAACATAGTTAGAAACACAACAATTTTATTAGAATTATCGTGAAAATCTTAAAAGACATATTGTATAAAGTAGCTATCGAAGCCGTAAAAGGGTCGACGGAAATTGCTATAAACAAAATGGATTTCGATTCTAGAAAAATCGGGTCCAATGATGTTTTTATTGCTATTCGTGGCTCCATTTCTAATGGTCATGATTTTATAGAAAAAGCAATTGAGCTAGGAGCTGTAGCGGTTATATGCGATACGTTTCCGGAGAATATTGTTAAAGGAATTACGTATGTTCAGGTAAAAGATACGAATTCAGCCCTCGCATTTATGGCTGCAAATTATTTTGGAGATCCGTCTCAAAACTTGAAATTGGTTGGAATAACAGGAACAAACGGTAAAACGACCATTGCTTCTTTGTTGTACCAATTATTTAAAAAAGCAGGATTTAAAGTTGGATTACTTTCTACAGTAAAAATTTTAGTTGACGATATTGAATACAAAGCAACTCATACCACTCCAGATTCGATTACGATAAATCACTATTTGAATGAAATGGTCGAAAGCGGTGTAGAATACTGTTTTATGGAAGTGAGTTCACATGGAATTCATCAAAAAAGAACCGAAGCATTGCATTTTGTTGGCGGTATTTTTACCAATTTGTCTCACGATCATTTGGATTACCATCCAACATTTGCAGAATATAGAGATGTAAAAAAATCGTTTTTCGATAATTTACCTAAAACAGCCTTTGCATTGTCCAACATTGATGATAAAAATGGGCCTGTGATGTTGCAGAACACTGCGGCTAAAAAATTGACTTATGCTTTAAAATCGTATGCCGATTATAAAGCGCAAATCCTTGAAAATCAATTGTCAGGTTTGTTGTTGAAAATCAACGGAAATGAAGTTTGGGTGAAGCTGATAGGAACATTTAATGCTTATAATTTATTGGCTATTTATGGAACTGCGATTCAACTAGGAATGGAAAGTTTGGAAGTTCTTCGGTTACTGTCAGATTTAGAAAGTGTTTCGGGACGTTTTCAATTTATTGTGTCGGCTTCAAATATTACAGCGATTGTGGATTATGCGCATACGCCAGATGCATTAGAAAATGTGCTAAAAACAATCAATGACATTCGTACAAAAAACGAACAATTAATTACGGTTGTGGGCTGTGGAGGAAACAGAGATAAAACCAAGCGACCAATTATGGCTGGTATTGCATCTGTTTTGAGTGATAAAGCAATTTTCACTTCGGATAATCCAAGAAACGAAGACCCGGAAGCAATTATTGCAGAAATGGAGCTAGGTGTTGCTCCCCAGAATTATAAAAAGACATTGACTATAACCGATAGAAAACAAGCCATAAAAACGGCATGTCAACTGGCTCAGCCCAATGATATTATTTTAATTGCCGGAAAAGGGCATGAGACGTATCAGGAAATAAATGGTATCCGTCATGATTTTGACGATATGAAAATTGTTAAAGAAATATTAGACCAACTCCATAAATAGAAAAATATGCTGTATTACTTATTTGAATATTTAGACAAAATGTTAGATGTTCCTGGAACAGGTGTTTTTCAATACATCACTTTTAGATCTGCATTGGCGTTGATGCTTTCTTTGCTATTGTCTACCATTTATGGGAAAAGAATAATCCGTTTTCTGCAAAGACAGCAAGTGGGCGAAACCGTTCGTGAACTTGGTTTAGCAGGTCAAAACGAAAAAGCGGGTACGCCAACAATGGGAGGGTTAATTATCATATTTGCCACTCTGGTTCCGGTTGTGCTTTTTGCAAAACTGCATAACATTTACATCGTTTTGTTGATTGTAACCACACTTTGGATGGGAATAATTGGTTTTATAGATGATTATATTAAAATTTTTAAGAAAGATAAAGAAGGTTTAAAAGGAATATTCAAAGTTGTAGGACAAGTAGGATTGGGGTTAATAGTAGGAACTGTTCTTTATTTCAGTCCTGCGGTTACTGTACGTACGGATACCGGAAAATCGGATGTGTTTAAAGTGCCAACAGAAACGGTGATTTTGCCTGCGCCTGTCGAAGAAAAATCTACTGCTACGACAATTCCGTTCTTTAAAAATAATGAATTTGATTATGCTGAATTGCTTGCATGGACTGGCGATGGATATGAAAAATGGGCTTGGTTAATTTTTATTCCAGTGGTGATTTTCATTATAACGGCCGTTTCTAACGGTGCCAATTTAACGGATGGTATTGATGGACTTGCTGCAGGGACTTCTGCGGTTTCGGTTCTGGCGTTAGGAATCTTTACGTTCGTTTCTGGGAATATAATTTTTTCCAATTATTTGAATATTATGTATATCCCTAATTCGGGGGAAATGACGGTTTTTATTGCCGCATTTGTAGGATCATTGATTGGATTTCTTTGGTACAATTCGTATCCGGCATCTGTTTTTATGGGTGATACAGGAAGTTTGACTATTGGTGGAATTATTGCAGTTCTGGCAATTGCAGTTCGAAAAGAAATGTTGATTCCTTTGTTGTGCGGAATTTTTCTTGTCGAAAATTTATCTGTGGTTTTACAAGTTAGTTATTTCAAGTATACCAAGAAACGCTTTGGCGAAGGCCGAAGAATATTTCTAATGTCGCCTTTGCATCATCATTATCAGAAGAAAGGCTATCACGAAAGTAAGATAGTAACGCGATTCTGGATTGTTGCCATAATGCTGGCCATATTATCAATTGTTACTTTAAAATTAAGATAACATGAGGCTAGTAATCTTAGGCGGAGGAGAAAGTGGTGTAGGTACTGCTATTCTGGGCAAGAAAAAAGGATATGAGGTTTTTGTGTCTGATTTCGGAAAGATAAAAGGAAATTACAAAGAGGTTCTTATCATTAATGGAATAGCTTGGGAAGAGGAAAAGCATTCCGAAAATTTGATTATGAATGCCGATGTGGTGATGAAAAGCCCCGGAATTCCAGATAAATCGCCAATAGTAAAAAAGCTTGTTGAAAAAGGGATTACAGTATTATCTGAAATTGAGTTTGCAGCACCTTTTACAGATGCAACCATAATAGGGATTACCGGGAGTAATGGCAAGACGACTACGACAATGCTTACGCATCATTTACTAAAATCAGCAGGATTAAATGTTGGAATGGGAGGAAATATTGGAAAGAGTTTTGCTTGGCAAATTGCGGATAATAAATACGATTCGTATGTGCTGGAGTTGAGTAGTTTTCAATTGGACGGAATCTTAAATTTTAAGCCACATATTGCCATTATTACAAATATTAGCCCGGATCACTTAGATCGATACGATTACAAATATGAAAATTACATTGATTCAAAGTTTAGAATTACGATGAATCAAACCGAGGAAGATTACCTCATTTACGATGCCGATGATGAAGCCATTGCAGAATGGTTTAAAACACATACAACAAAAGCTAAATTAATTCCTTTTTCATTGACTAAAACGTTCAGCGAAGGAGCTTATATAAAAAACAACAAAATGGAAATTTCAATCAATCAAGAAGAGTTTACAATGGACACAGAATATATTGCCTTAGAAGGAAAACATAACATGAAAAACGCAATGGCAGCAACCTCTGTGGCAAAATTGATGCAGATTAGAAAATCTACAATACGGGAGAGTTTATCTAATTTTCAGGGAGTAGAACACCGTCTTGAAAAAGTATTGAAAATTCAAAATGTGCAATACATAAATGATTCAAAAGCAACCAATGTAAACGCTACTTTTTTTGCATTAGATAGCATGAATACGCCTACAGTCTGGATTGTGGGAGGTGTTGACAAAGGAAATGATTACAATGAATTGATGTCATTAGTTCGTGAAAAAGTTAAAGCTATTATTTGCCTTGGTGTAGACAATAAAAAAATTATTGATGTTTTTGGAAATGTTGTTGATATGATGATTGAAGTGGATAACATGAATGATGCTGTGAAAATGGCACAACGTTTATCAGAAAAAGGAGATACGGTTTTATTATCACCAGCTTGTGCCAGTTTCGATTTATTTGAAAGCTACGAAGACAGAGGTAAACAATTCAAACAAGCGGTTAAGAATCTATAAAGATGTTTAAGGTTTAAAGTTGAGCAACTTTAACTTTAAACACAAAAACTTTAAAAAAATGAAACAACTAGTCAGCAATTTAAAAGGAGATAAAGGGATTTGGTCATTCGTGGCCTTACTGGCCTTGTTTTCATTTATGCCTGTTTTTAGTGCTAGTAGTAATTTGGCTTATATTGGTCAAGGAAACGGAAATACATTAGGTTATTTAGTTAAACATATCGTGCATATTTGTATTGGTTTTACCATTATTTTTATGGTGCATAAAGTGCCTTACCATTATTTTAAGGCAATTTCTAAAGGAGCTTTGTATGTTGTTTGGCTATTATTGGCCTACACATTAATCAAAGGAACCGTTATCGCTGGTGCTAATGCCAGTCGATGGATTCAAGTGCCGTTTATAGGGGTTACGTTTCAAACGTCAACATTGGCAGCAATGGTGTTGTTTATTTTTGTAGCCCGTTATTTGTCTAAAACCAGAGAAGTTCCTATTTCTTTTAAATCCTCTATTTGGGAGCTTTGGTTGCCGGTATTTATTACATTAATATTTATTCTTCCGGCTAATTTCTCTACTACAGCATTAATTTTTTCTATGGTGCTGATGTTGGTTTTTATTGGAAAATATCCGTTGCGTTATATTGGGATTGTAGTAGGGTCAGGAATTGTGTTTCTGGCATTTTTTATTTTGATTGCTAAAGCTTTTCCGGATGCTTTTCCTAACCGTGTGGATACTTGGATCAGTCGTATTGATAATTTTACCAGTGATAAACCGGATGAAGATGATTATCAAATAGAGAAAGCTAAAATTGCCATCGCTTCGGGTAAAATATATGGACTCGGCCCTGGGAAAAGTGTTCAAAAGAACTTTTTACCTCAATCTTCTTCCGATTTTATTTTTGCCATAATCGTCGAAGAATATGGACTAATAGGAGGTTTAGGAGTATTGATGTTGTATTTATTATTGTTGTTTCGATTTGTAATAGCATCACATAAAGCCAATTCATTGTTCGGGAAATTAGTAGTTGTAGGATTGGGTTTTCCCATGATATTTCAGGCAATGGTTAATATGGCTGTTGCAGTTGAATTATTGCCAGTTACGGGACAAACATTGCCCTTGATCAGTAGTGGAGGAAGTTCCATCTGGATGACTTGTTTTGCACTTGGAATCATCATTAGCGTTACAAAAAAAGAAGAAGAAATTGCGCAGGAATTGAAAGATACTGCCAAAAGAGAAGAAGCGTTACAAAAATTAATTGACAGGGAATTAGAAGAAGAGGTTGTAGCTGAGAATTATTCGATAGAAGATAAAGCGAAGAATCCTATGCATGCGGTCTTGAACAAATAGGTCTTTTTTAGAAAATTAGAAATTAATAAAAATGAAACAGTATAAATTCATATTAAGTGGTGGCGGAACGGGAGGACATATCTATCCTGCAATTGCTATTGCAAATGAATTAAAAGCTCGTTTTCCTGATGCCGAATTTCTTTTTGTAGGTGCCAAAGACAAAATGGAAATGCAAAAAGTACCTCAGGCAGGTTACAATATTAAAGGACTTTGGATATCAGGTTTGCAGCGTAGACTGACATTTGATAATGCTCTTTTTCCAGTGAAGTTGCTTTCAAGCTTATTAAAATCACAAACAATAATCAAACAGTTCAAGCCGGATGTAGTTATTGGAACAGGTGGTTTTGCGAGTGGACCTTTATTACAAGTAGCCGCTATTGCAGGAATTCCAACAGTGATTCAAGAGCAAAATTCCTTTCCGGGAATTACCAATAAACTATTGAGTAAAAAAGCAAATAAAATTTGTGTTGCTTATGAAAATTTAGAGCGCTTTTTTCCAAAAGAGAAAATGATTTTGACTGGAAATCCAGTGCGACAGGATTTAATAGCTATCGAAAGTAAACGAGGAGAGGCTATTCAATATTTTAATTTAGATCCAAATAAAAAAACAGTATTGGTTCTTGGAGGCAGCCTTGGAGCAAGAAGAGTAAACCAATTAATCGAAAAAGAGTTAGCCAATATGCTTTCTCAAAATGTTCAGGTGATTTGGCAGTGCGGAAAGTTGTATTTAGAAGATTATGAAAAATACAATTCGGCTAATGTTCAGGTTGTCGCTTTTATTGAAAGGATGGATTTTGTGTATGCTGCTGCAGATATTGTTATTTCGCGCGCGGGTGCATCATCCGTTTCGGAATTGTGCATTGTGGGGAAACCCGTAATTTTTATTCCCTCCCCAAATGTTGCCGAAGACCATCAAACTAAAAACGCACAAGCGATAGTCGATAAAAAAGGCGCTTTAATGCTGAAAGAATCCGAGCTTGATTCACAATTCAGTCTTGTTTTTGAACTCTTACTAAAAGATCCGGGAAAACAAAGTCAGCTGAGTGAAAACATAAAAATATTGGCTATGCCAGAAGCAACAAAGAAAATTGTTGATGAAATAGTAAAGTTAATTAGATAGAAATAAAAAAAGATAATATACCAAAGACTCAAAATAAAATGAACTTAAATCAAATACATAACGTCTATTTTATCGGAATCGGAGGGATTGGGATGAGTAATTTGGCTCGGTATTTCAAGAATCTGGGCAAAAATGTCTCAGGTTATGATAAAACACCATCCGCTCTTACCAATGAATTAATAAAAAGTGGAATTCCAATTCACTTTGAAGACAGTATTGATGCGATTCCGAAAGATTTTTACATAGAAAATACCTTGGTCATTATTACACCGGCTGTTCCTAAGACGCATTCAGAGTGGAATTATTTCGTGGAGAGAGACTTTCAAGTAAAAAAAAGAGCAGAGGTTTTAGGAATAATCACCAAAGATACCTTTTGTTTTGCAGTTGCCGGAACACATGGGAAAACAACAACTTCAGGAATTTTGGGACATATTTTGCAAGAGAGCGGTGCTGATGTTACTGCTTTCATTGGTGGAATAGTAGAAAACTATAATTCGAATTTAATAGGAAGCGGAAAAACAGTAACTGTTGTTGAAGCCGATGAATTTGATCGATCATTCCTGCATTTGCATCCAAATATTGCCTGTATAACTTCTATGGATGCCGATCATTTGGATATTTATGGAACCAGTGAGGCAATAGAAGAATCTTTTCTTGAATTTGCTTCGAAAGTAGAAGATAAGAGTAATCTTTTTATAACAAAAGAACTATCGATAGAAGGCGTAACCTGTGGGGTAAACGAAGATGCGGTTTACAATGCTTTTAACGTTAGAATAAGAAATGGCAGCTATGTTTTTGATGTACAAACTCCTACAGAAGTCATCAAGGATTTGCATTTTGGTTTGCCGGGAAGACATAATTTAATGAATGCATTAATGGCTATCGCAATGGCAAAATTATTCGGCACCCCAACCGATGCCATTGCAAAGGCCATTGCATCATTTAAGGGAATAAAAAGAAGGTTTTCATACCAAATAAAAACAGAAAGTAAGGTTTATATTGATGATTATGCGCATCATCCAACAGAAATAAACGCAGTGCATCAGGCGGTTACTGAATTGTATCCAAACCAAAAAGTTTTGGCAGTTTTCCAACCCCATTTGTTTAGTAGAACGAGAGATTTTGCAGATGATTTTGCCAAAAGTTTATCGGCTTTTGATGATGTTATTTTATTGGATATTTATCCGGCCCGTGAATTGCCGATGGAAGGGATAAACTCACAGTGGCTGATGGATAAAATGACGAATAGTCATAGAAAAATTGTAAATAAAGGCGATTTGATTGCGTCAATTTTAGCAAGTGACGCATCGATTATTGTTACAATTGGAGCTGGAGATATTGGAGAATTAGTACCATCAATTAAAAAAGCAATAAATGAAACTCTTTAATTGGACAAATATTCGATTATTACTGATGTTTGTATTGGTGATTTTTCTGTTTTCATTTACGTCAAATCGTAATGCAAATAGAAAATTGACTAAATCTGTTGTTGTTTTTGTAGGAGATAACGCTCCTTTTGTAAGGCAAGAAACGGTTAATAAATTGTTAATAGAAAATAAAAGAGAGGCATCCAGCATTCAAAAAGTTAATTTAGATTTGAATAAGCTAGAAACAACTCTAAATGCACAAGAAATGATTGAAAAATCAGATGTATTTGTAAGTATTGATGGTGTGTTAAAAGCAGTGGTGAAACAAAAAACTCCTATTGCTAGAGTTTTTGACAATAATGGTTCTTTTTATATTGATTACGAAGGAGATAGAATGCCATTGTCAACTAATTTTACAGCGAGAGTTCCACTTGTTTCAGGGGGAATAAATAAAAAAAATAACGAAGATTTATCCGATTTATTTCGCTTAATCTATGACGATGCGTTTTTGAAAAAAAATATCATCGGAATTCAAATTATGCCTAATGGAAGCTTAAAAATGCTAAACAGAAATTTTGATTATCAAATTGATTTTGGTAGAATTATAAATGTCGAGCGTAAATTCAAGAATTATAAAGCTTTTTTTCAAAAAGCGGCTTTAGATAGTTCGTTGTATAAATATAAAAAAATTGACCTCCGATTTACGGAACAAGTAGTTTGCACTAAATAATAGATAATGGAAAAAGAGAATATTGCAGTAGGTCTAGATATTGGGACAACTAAAATAGTTGCCATGATAGGCAAGAAGAATGAATATGGGAAACTAGAAATTTTAGGTGTAGGTAAATCTAAAAGTTTAGGTGTGGCTAGAGGTGTGGTAAATAACATCACTCAAACCATACAATCAATACAGCAAGCGATTCAAGAAGCCGAAAATAATTCAGGCTATAAAATAAAAGATGTAGTGGTAGGAATTGCGGGACAACACATCCGTAGTATACAACATACAGATTACATTAGCAGAAGCAATCCCGAAGAAGTAATTGGCGGGAATGACATTCAGCTTTTGATTGACCAAGTAAATAAATTGGCAATGTTACCTGGCGAAGAAATTATACATGTTTTGCCACAGGAATTTAAAATTGACGGACAATCCGAAATCAAAGAGCCCATAGGGATGTATGGCGGAAGATTAGAGTCAAGTTTTCATGTTGTAGTAGGACAAGCCTCATCCATCCGTAATGTAGGCAGATGTATTCAAAGTTCTGGAATCGAATTGTCAGGATTGACCTTGGAGCCATTGGCCTCAGCTGATGCGGTATTGAGTCAGGAAGAAAAAGAAGCTGGAGTTGCGCTTATCGATATAGGTGGCGGAACAACAGATTTGGCTATTTTCAAAGATGGTATTATTCGTCACACAGCGGTAATTCCTTTTGGAGGAAATGTGATTACAGATGATATCAAAGAAGGATGTTCGATCATTGAAAAGCAGGCTGAATTATTGAAAGTGAAATTTGGATCAGCTTGGCCAGGAGAAAATAAAGACAACGAGATTGTTTCTATTCCAGGATTAAGAGGTAGAGAGCCAAAAGAGATTTCTTTGAAAAATCTATCTAAAATAATCCATGCTCGTGTTGTGGAAATAGTAGATCAGGTGTTCACTGAAGTGAAAGCTTACGGACACGAAGATCCACGTAAAAAACTGATTGCAGGAATTGTACTTACTGGTGGTGGTGCGCAATTGAAACACATCAAACAGTTAGTGGAATATATTACAGGAATGGATACGAGAATAGGATATCCAAACGAACATTTAGCCGGGAATTCAGATGAGGAAATTTCAAGTCCTTTGTATGCAACAGCAGTTGGATTAGTAATGAAAAGCATTGAAAATAAAACACAGAGCGCGGTAAGAATGGATGCCATTGAACAACCGAAAGCTCCTCCGGCATACAGACAAGCAGTTGTTCAAAGTCCGGTGATCAATGAAGTTTTTGAGAAAGAGGAAGACGAAGAGGATCAAAACTCAAATGAGAAACATAATTCTACCGTAAACAGGATACAAAGAAATTTCTTTGACCGTTATGTGGATAAGATTAAGGATTTCTTAGATAATGCAGAATAGGGCAGTGCCCAGAAAAACACAATAATTAATAATAAATATCAAAAACCAAATAAAATGATGAGCAACTCAGAATTTGGAAGTATTTCATTTGATTTACCAAAGAACCAATCAAATGTAATCAAAGTTATTGGTGTAGGTGGAGGCGGAAGTAACGCCATAAATCACATGTTTAAACAAGGAATAAAAGGTGTAGATTTCATCGTATGTAATACGGATTCTCAGGCCTTACAAAGTAGTTCGGTGCCTAATAAAATTCAGTTAGGAGTGCATTTAACAGAAGGACTGGGTGCTGGAGCAAACCCAGATGTAGGACAGCAATCCGCTATTGAAAGTATTTCTGAGATTGAAAAAATGTTGGATAGAAATACTAAAATGGTATTCATCACTGCCGGAATGGGCGGTGGTACTGGAACTGGAGCTGCACCGGTTATCGCACAATTGGCTAAAGAAAGAGACATTCTTACTGTAGGGATTGTGACATTACCTTTCTTGTTTGAAGGGAAAGTGCGTCAGGAACAAGCGTTAATTGGTATTGAAAAATTACGCAAACAAGTCGACTCTTTAATTGTTATCAATAACAATAAATTAAGAGAAGTGTATGGAAATCTTGGTTTCAAAGCTGGATTTTCAAAAGCGGATGAAGTTTTAGCAACAGCCTCAAGAGGTATTGCCGAAGTAATCACACATCACTATACTCAAAATATCGATTTAAGAGATGCCAAAACAGTATTGTTTAATAGTGGAACTGCTATTATGGGATCTTCTGTTTCTTCTGGTGAAAATAGAGCTAAGGAAGCCATTGTTGCGGCTTTAGATTCTCCTTTGTTAAATGATAATAAAATTACTGGTGCCAAAAACGTATTGTTGCTTATCGTTTCTGGAACTAATGAAATTACAATTGACGAAATTGGAGAAATCAATGATCATATTCAAGTTGAAGCAGGTCATAATGCAAATATTATTATGGGGGTTGGTGAAGACGAATCACTTGGAGATGCTATTGCAGTAACCATTATTGCGACAGGTTTTGATATTGAACAACAAAATGAAATCGTAAATACAGAGCCTAAAAAAATTATACACACGTTAGAAGATGAGCAAAGAAGTGTTCATAATCTAAGTAATAAAACGGTTACAGCCTTTGATTTAAATACAGAATCTTCAGCTTCTAATTCAAATGAAAGAGTAGTTTTCGATTTATTAGAAGATACAGTTGTTGCTCCAGAGCCAGTGGTTACAGCACCAACAATAAATAAAGAGGAATTGATGGTTATGTCTGAATTTATTAAAAATTTAGATGTTACTTTCGAAATCGTTTCTCCTATCACTGATATTGATTTCACAATCACATCTCCAGTAGCAGAAGTAAAGGCTGTACAGCCAAAAGTTATCGAAAGACAAAAACAAACAACGTTCTCCTTTGATTTGCCACTTTTCAAAGCAGAACCGGTAGCGAAAGTTGAAGAAAGCAAAGTTATGTTTGAATTAACGAGTGAAACTCGCGATATCAAAGTAAATGAAGCAGTTCAATTTGTTCCCGTAACAGAATTGACTGATAACGGAATTATTAAATATTCGCTTGAAGAGTATATGGAACCGGAGCATGATTTCATGGCTAAGCCAGTTGCTAAAACTCCAGAAGTTGTTATTCCAGCAGAATTAAACATCACAATGAAGCAAGTGGACAAGTCAGTACATACACCTGTTGACTTTGACGCTATTTCTCCAACAGAAATGACAATCGAAGAATCATTGCGTATGAGAGCCGATGAAAGAAGAAAAAAATTAAAAGAATTCAATTATAAGTTTCATAACAATGTTTCTAAAATTGATGAATATGAAAAAGAGCCAGCTTATAAAAGATTGGGAATAGATATTTCAAACAATCAAGCCAATAATACAAACTCGAGAATTTCTGTAGGAACAGACAGCAATAACGATTTACAATTGCGTTCTAACAACTCGTATTTACATGACAACGTAGATTAACTAACTCAAACCAAAATGAGGTAGCCCGAAAATTAAATTAATTTTCGGGTTATTTTTTTGTTATTGCGAGGAGTTGGTGCAACTATTAGAACGACGAAGCAATCTCTTGTTGTTAATTACAGTAAATTTCTTTAAATTTGCAGGGCCTTAATCCAGCTGTCGTTGCAAGCTTTTTGTCAAAAATGTTTTTTTCTACTCCCTTAAAAGAGCTTCTAAAGTCGCTTTTTAAGGACATGAAAAAATTCATTTTCTCCTACAAAGGCTTTACACTACCATCTAGGGCATTTAAAAAGAATCGCTTTCAAAAATAATATTTCAACAATCGATTAAACGAATAATCGATTAACCAAATTAACTATAAAGAATATGAGTTTATCAGTACAAATCATGGACGAAATAAAAACCGCCATGAGAGCCAAAGATACCGTTGCCTTAGAAGCTTTAAGAGCTATCAAATCTGAAATCTTATTAGCACAAACGGCTACAGGATCTAAAGAAGAAATAACGGAAGACGATGAAGTTAAATTGCTTCAAAGATTAGTGAAAACTCGTAAAGAAAGTGCTCGAATTTTTACGGAACAAAACCGTTTGGATTTAGCGGAACCAGAATTGGCTCAAATTGCAGTAATTGAAAAATTCTTACCGGCACAATTAAGCGAAGCAGAAGTAGAAGCTGTGATTGCAAAAATTATTGCAGAAACGGGTGCATCAGGAATTGCTTCAATGGGAAAAGTGATGGGATTAGCTGCTGCACAATTAGGTGGAACTGCCGAAGGAAAAACAATTTCTACACTAGTTAAAAAACTATTAGTTTAGACTACTTAGACTTTTAGATAATTAGAATAAATCTAAAAATCTAAAATAAAATGGCTGCGTAGTTCAACTGGATAGAATATCAGATTTCGACTCTGAGGGTTGCAGGTTCGAACCCTGTCGCGGCCACAAAAACCAATGAAAATGTTTCAAAAAATCAAGTTTACTTGAATCTTTTGGGGCATTTTTCATTTTAAAACAGTTGTAAAATATGTCATTGAAAATTTTTATTTCAATACTTTTTGGAACATTATTTCTCCTGCTTTTAATTTTTAGAGTAGTTGAACCAGCTTATATTTTGCTATTTAATAAACCACTTTATATCCATTGGTATCCTTTCTCTAAAAAATTAAAACCAAGTCAACGCCAAATTTTAGTCAACGAGTTTTTGTTTTATAAAAGACTTTCTTCTAAAAGGAAAATATATTTTGAACATCGGGTAAATGCGTTTATTGCTAAATATGAGTTTATAGGAAAAGAAACCCTCATTACGGAACAAATGAAAATGCTGATTGCGGGAACGTATGTGATGCTGACTTTTGGGATGAGAAATTATCTGGTTACGCTATTCAATAAAATAATAATTTATCCTTCCAGTTATTTTTCTACAGTGAATCAAGCGTATCATAAAGGAGAATTTAATCCCAGAATGAAAGCGGTAGTTTTTTCGTGGGATGATTTTTTGTTGGGACATTTAACCTCAAATGACAATATTAATCTAGGTTTACATGAGTTTTCTCATGTGTTGCATTTTCATTGCTTAAGGAGTAATGATCCAAGTGCCATTATCTTTTTTGATGAATTTAATGAAGTCATAAAATATTACAGCGATCCTGCTTTGAATAACGAGTTAACTCGAACAGATTATTTTAGATTGTATGCTTATGAAAATCAATTTGAATTTTTATCGGTTATCTTGGAGCATTTTTATGAGACACCCCATGTTTTTAAAATGGAGCATCCGGAACTATACGCACACATTTCAAGAATGATTAATTTCAAAGAAGAATATTTAAAATAAAAATGGCGCTTTATGCGCCATTTTTTGTTTTCTAGAAGTTTGTTAGTTTCTTTAAATCTTGTATTGTTTGGGTTGGATTTTCGGCTTTGAAAACAAAACTTCCAGCTACAAGAACATCGGCTCCGGCTTCTACTAATTGTTTTGCATTTTTATTGGTTACACCACCGTCAATTTCAATGATTGTAGTTGCTCCTTTTTTAGTGATTAAAGCTTTTAGCTTTTCAATTTTAGCATAGGTGTTTTCTATAAAAGATTGTCCTCCAAAACCTGGATTCACACTCATGATACACACTAAATCAATGTCGTTGATTACATCTTCCAGTAAGTCAATATTAGTATGCGGATTAATGGCAACTCCAGCCTTCATCCCTTCGGCTTTGATGGCTTGTAGCGTTCTATGAAGGTGCGTGCAAGCTTCATAGTGTACACTTAGAATATTAGCGCCTAACTCGGCAAAAGTTTTAATGTAACGATCCGGATCTACAATCATCAAGTGTACGTCAATTGTTTTTTTTGCATGTCGGTTGATGGCTTCCAGAACTGGCATACCATAAGAAATATTTGGAACAAAAACGCCATCCATGATATCAATATGAAACCAATCGGCTTCACTGTTGTTGATCATTTCGATATCGCGTTGCAGATTGCCAAAATCGGCAGCTAGCACTGATGGTGCAATAAGTGTATTCTTCATTGTGTAGTTGTTGTGTAGAAGTGCATTGCAGTGCGTCTTTACAGTTTGTATTGTTTGTGTAAAAGTAGTTTTTTTAGAGCAATTGCAGAAAGTTTTTTAGAGAAGGGATAACTCGCGAGTTGTTCGTACAGTGCGTAAGGGATAGAGGCGATATCCTCGAAGTGTAACGGAGAGATAAAGCCGAAAGCCCGACCCGAAGTTTTTACGGAGGGTTACGCCTTATTAGTGAAAAGTGAAAAGTGAAAAGTGAAAAGTGAAAAATTTCAGATTAAAAAATAAAACTCCGGAAACCCAAGGGCGTAGTTCGAACTGACCGGAGTTTGCTGAAAAAGCAAAACTCCGGTAATCAGCCGGAGTTTCAATCATCAATCAAAAAACGAACAGTTAATCAGACCGTCGTTACTTATTAGTCGAAAGCCGAAAGTCAAAAATCATACTGTTGTGGAACGTTATGATTTTTGACTTTATGGCATTTGACTGTTTTATCCTAAATAGGTTTTTAGTATTTTGCTTCTTGAAGTGTGTTTTAATCTTCGGATTGCTTTTTCCTTGATTTGACGCACACGCTCACGAGTCAGGTCGAAAGTTTCTCCGATTTCCTCTAATGTCATTGGGTGTTGATCGCCAAGACCAAAGTATAGACGAACTACATCAGCTTCTCTTGGAGTCAATGTTTCTAAGGAACGCTCGATTTCAGTACGCAATGATTCGTGGATTAATTCTCTGTCTGGATTTGGTGATTCACCTGAACGTAAAACGTCATAAAGGTTAGAATCTTCTCCTTCTACAAGAGGCGCATCCATTGATAAGTGACGACCAGAGTTTTTCATGCTCTCTTTTACGTCATTCACAGTCATGTCAAGTTCTTTTGCAATTTCCTCAGCAGATGGTGGACGCTCGTTAGATTGCTCTAATAAGGCATACATTTTGTTGATTTTATTGATAGAACCAATTTTGTTCAAAGGCAAACGAACGATACGGGATTGTTCTGCCAATGCTTGTAAGATTGATTGACGAATCCACCAAACGGCATACGAAATGAATTTGAAACCACGTGTTTCATCAAAACGTTGTGCTGCTTTTATCAATCCTAAATTTCCTTCGTTAATCAAATCGGGAAGTGTTAACCCTTGATTTTGATATTGTTTTGCTACCGAAACCACGAAACGTAAATTGGCTTTTGTCAATTTCTCTAATGCTTTCTGGTCACCGGCTTTAATCTTTTGTGCTAATTCTACCTCTTCGTCAGCGGTAATAAGGTCAACTTTTCCAATTTCTTGTAAATACTTGTCTAATGAAGCAGTTTCACGATTGGTTACCTGCTTGGTGATTTTTAGTTGTCTCATGTTTTTTTTGTCTCCTCAATTTTTAAGTGTACAAATGGTTATACGTGTGTAGTATCAAAAAAGTTACAATAGTTTCTAAAATAATTTAAATAAAAACGAAAATCCCGTTTCAAATACATGAAACGGGATTTTCTATAAATAAACCTTTAGTAAACTAAGATCTGATTACTCTTTTTTCTCCTCACGTGGAGGTCTTGCCATTAATGCTTTTCTAGATACTTTCTCTTTACGAGTTTTAGGATCCAAACCAAGATACTTAATCATGAATACATCACCCATGTTTACTACATCGGCAACATTTTCTGTTCTTTCCCAAGCTAATTCAGAAACGTGAAGTAAAACTTCGTTTCCTGGAGCATCAAGGTATTCTACAACTGCACCAAAATCTAGCATTTTGATTACTTTCACTTCATACGCTTCTCCCATTAGCGGTTTGAAGGTAATGGATTGGATTTTAGCCAATACTGCTTCAATTCCGGCAGGATCTGTTCCAAGAATTTCGATAACTCCTTGTTCGTTAACTTCGTTAATTACGATAGTTGTTCCTGTAGCTTTTTGTAATTCTTGAATTACTTTTCCACCAGGTCCGATCAACGCACCAATAAAGTTACCAGGAATTGTTCTTGTGATAATTTTTGGAGCATACGTTTTAACATCTGCTTTTGGAGTTGCTAACGTATCTGTTAGAATTCCAAGAATGTGCAAACGACCATCTCTGGCTTGAGCCAAAGCAGCTTCCATAATCTCGTATTTCAATCCATCAATTTTGATGTCCATTTGACAAGCTGTAATACCTTCAGTAGTTCCAGTTACTTTAAAGTCCATATCTCCCAAGTGATCTTCGTCACCAAGAATGTCTGATAAAACAGCAAAACGATCACCGTCAGTAATCAATCCCATTGCAATTCCAGAAACGGGACGTATCATTTGAATTCCAGCATCCATTAATGATAATGTTGCAGCACAAACCGTTGCCATAGAAGAAGAACCGTTAGATTCTAATACTTCAGAAACGACACGAATTGTATAAGGACAATCTGAAGGAATCATGTTTTTCAAAGCACGTTGTGCTAAGTTTCCGTGACCAACTTCTCTTCTGGAAGTTCCTCTTAAAGGACGAGCTTCTCCTGTAGAAAATGGGGGGAAATTATAATGCAAATAGAATTTTTCTTCTCCTTGTTGAGATGGTGAATCAATTTGGTTTGCTTCTCTGGAAGTTCCCAAAGTAGCTGTTGCCAAAGCTTGAGTTTCTCCGCGTGTAAACAATGCCGAACCGTGAACTGATGGTAAATAATCTATTTCACACCAGATAGGTCTGATCTCAGTAGTTTTTCTTCCGTCAAGACGTGTTCCTAAATCTAGTGTTACATTACGAACGGCTTCTTTGTTGACTTTGTAGAAATATTTCCCTACTAAGTCTCCGTTTTCTGCCAATTCTTCTTCTGTAAAGGAAGCTTTTACTTCTTCTTTTACTTCTGCAAATGCAGCAGTTCGCTCTTGTTTAGAAGATCCGATTTTTGCAATATCATAAATTTTATCATAAGCAGCTGCTTTTACTCTAGTGTAAATAGCATCGTCAGATTTTTCAGTTTCGTAGGTACGAACTTCTTTTTTTCCAAATGCTGCTACCAATCTTTCTTGGGCTGCAATTTGAACTTTGATGTGTTCGTGAGCAAATTTAATGGCTTCAACCATTTCTGCTTCTGAAATTTCTTTCATTTCACCTTCTACCATTGCGATAGAATCTGTTGAAGCACCAATCATCATGTCGATATCAGATAACTCTAATTGTGCACGACTTGGATTGATAATAAATTTACCGTCAATACGACCTACACGAGCTTCAGAAATTAAAGTTTCGAAAGGAATGTCAGATAATGCTAATGCTGCCGAAGCGGCTAATCCTGCTAATGCGTCAGGCATAACGTCGTCATCATGAGACATTAATTGAATCATTACTTGTACTTCAGCATGATAATCATCTGGGAAAAGTGGACGCAATACACGGTCAACTAATCTCATTGTTAAAACTTCGTTATCGCTTGGACGAGCTTCTCTTTTGAAAAAACCACCAGGAAAACGTCCTGCTGCAGCAAATTTTTCACGATAATCTACCGTAAGTGGTAAAAAGTCGATGCCTGGAGTTGCTTTTCTTGAAGATACTACTGTTCCTAAAATAACAGTTTTGCCTATTCTTACTACTACAGCACCGTCAGCTTGTTTGGCTAAACGTCCTGTCTCGATTGAGATGCTTCTGCCATCTCCTAAATCGATGTTTTCTACAAATAATTGTGGAATCATAATTTTAATTCTCTTTAGATTAAACAATGGGTTTTAGTTGTGTTGTAGTTGTTGTTTTGCGTAGTTAATGCCTAAAACCCAATGAAAAACCAAACTTTTTTATTATTGTATATAAAAACAAAAAGAGGCACTTTCGCACCTCTTTTATATTGATTATTTTCTGATATTCAATACTTTGATAATTTCACGGTATCTGTTGATTTCTGTTTTCTTCAAGTAATCCAACAAAGATCTTCTTTTCCCTACTAGCAATACTAATGAGCGCTCTGTGTTATAATCATGACGATTTTTTTTCAAGTGCTCTGTTAAATGGCTAATTCTGAAAGTGAACAAAGCAATTTGAGCTTCTGATTTTCCAGTGTTTGTTTTTTCTCCGTGTTTAGCGAAGATTTCTTCTTTAATCTCTTTAGTTAAATACATTCCAATATTTGTTTAATGATTTTTATGTATGTCATACAGCTATTGTAAGACGGGTGCAAAAGTAGAAAATAATTATCAATTATTAATTATGAATTGTAAAATATTTTAAATCTTAGTACAATTTCGCAATTTCTTCATTCACAAACTCGAGGAACTTTTCATCCTCTTTAGTGAATGGATCTATGACATGGCTGTCAATATCAATTTGTCCTATGTTTTCTCCGTTTACAAAAAGCGGCACTACGATCTCTGATTTTACAGTAAAACTACAAGCAATATAATTATCTTGCGCTGCAACGTCAGGAACTACAAAGTTTTCATTAGAAACGGCCACTTGTCCGCAAATTCCTTTTCCAAAAGGGATTACCGTATGATCTGTTTCTGCTCCTACATAAGGCCCTAAGTGTAATGTTTTGGATTCGTGGTTAGCAAAATAAAATCCAACCCAATTATAATAGTCAACGGAGTTACTAAGAAGCTCACAAATAGACAAGAGCTTTTCGTCTCTTGACTGCGTTGTATTTAAAGTGATTTCGGTTACTTTTGGTTGTAATTCTTGAAATGTCATGTTTTTATTTTTTATTTATGCAAAAGTATTTAAAGCCAGTTTTAAAAATTACATAAATTTGTTAAAAAATAGATTTTGAAAAAATATTTTATTCTCTACAAACCGTTTTTGCTTTTTCTAGCGACCTTTTTTTTGAGTTATATAGTGCTGACTTTTTTGTATCAGCGCTATCTTAATGGTTTTGAAGAAAATAAAATAGATTCGATTACCAGAATGGTGAGTAAAAATACGGAGCAAGTGTTGCGATTGTTTGATGATGGATCTTCAATTGAAGAAAGTCCTGCGCATCCTTATATAAAGTTGTTTTATAATCAGAAATACGTTGCCAGAATTGTGGAAGGCTGTAATGCAATTAGTGTAATTATTTTATTTATTTCATTTGTAGTCGCTTTTTCAGGGAAACTACAAGCGACGCTGCTTTTTATTTTTGGCGGAAGCCTGCTTATTTATGTGTTGAATATTTTGAGGATTGCGGCTCTAAGTGCACTTATTTTTTATTTTCCAAAACAAGAACTATTTTTACACGGAGTCCTTTTTCCTCTGTATATTTATGGTGTAGTTTTTATTTTGTGGTTAATTTGGGTTCGTAAATTTTCAAGATATGCTTCAAAAGATAGTAAATAACAAACTAAGATTTATACAGTTCCTTTTTTTGGTTGTATTATTAGCACTTGTTCGCGCTTTTGAAAATCAGTTGTTTTACGATCCTTTTCTGGATTTTTTCAAAAAAGATTTTACTAGGTTACCGTTGCCAAGTTTTAATTCAACCCAATTGTTTTTAGGATTATTGTTCCGTTACACCATAAATACTGCTATTTCATTGGGTATTATTTATGTCATTTTCAAGGATGTTGCAATGGTTAAATTTGCTTTCGTCCTGTATTATTTTTTCTTTATGATTTTAATTGTTGCTTTTTTCTACATTGTCTACTTCGCACAGGAGCACAGTAATTGGATTCTGTTTTATGTTCGCAGATTTTTGATTCAGCCTATTTTTGTCTTGCTATTTGTACCAGGATTTTATTATCAAAAACAAAATAAATAGTCTTTTTTATTTATCTTTAATGTTGATTTAAGTGTTTGTTTATCAAATTAATAAGGTATGAATATCATTAAGCATTCTGGGGATATTGTCGAATTTAATTCTGATAAACTCAAAAAATCACTTTTAAAATCGGGAGCAACTGTTATTGCGGTAGACAACATACTTTATACTATAAAAAAACAAATGTATGAGGGTATTTCTACGAAGCAAATTTACAAAATGGCTTTTTCATTATTGAAAAAAACGGCCAATTCTCATGCAGCGCGTTATAATTTAAGAGAAGCGATACGATTGTTAGGTCCTGCAGGTTTCTTTTTTGAAAAATACATTGCCCGTCTATTTGCTTCGGAACAGTATCAAACGGTAACAAATATGACCTTGCAAGGCAAATGTGTGCTGCATGAAATTGATGTTTTAGTAAAGAAGAATGAGCAAATTTCCATGGTTGAATGTAAATACCATGTGGGTAGAGACGCTGCTTCGGATGTGAAAGTTCCCATGTATATTTTGTCTCGTTTCAATGATTTGAAGGAAAGACAACATGCTATTTTTGAAAAAAAAGATGTCATTTCAAATTGTTGGATCGTCACAAATAACAGGTTTACAACAGATGCTGTCGATTTTGCAAAATGCTCCGGTTTGAGTTTGTTAAGTTGGAATTATCCTGAAGATAATAATCTGAAGACGAAAAATGACACGCATTATCTTTATCCAGTAACTTGCTTAACCACGTTGTCAATAGCCGAAAAAGATAAGTTATTGATATTAGACGTGATTTTGGTAAAAGAAATTATAAACCATTCTGATTGCTTGAAGAAAATAGGATTAAGTCCAAACCGGATAAAAAATGTATTAAAAGAAGCAACGGAATTATGCAGTTATATTTTGAATAATATTGGATTATTTAATTTAAATTCATAACAAATGAAAGTTAAATTTATTGGAGCAGCAGGTACAGTGACTGGTTCTAAAACATTGATTGATAGCAATGGGATTCAGATTTTGATAGACTGTGGATTATTTCAAGGGATAAAACCTTTGCGGGAACTCAATTGGGAGCCTTTGCCTGTTTTGCCTTCCACGATAGACTTTGTTTTGCTGACTCATGGTCATTTAGACCATTGCGGTTGGTTGCCAAGATTGGTGAACCAGGGCTTCAAAGGCAAAATTTATTGCACCAGTCCCACAAAAGAGATTACTAAACTCATTCTTTTAGATAGCGCTAAAATTCAGGAGGAAGAAGCTAAAAATGCAAATGAAGGAAAATATTCGAAACATAAAAATGCCGAACCACTTTATACGGTAGAACAGGCTGAAAAAGTTTTTCCGTTTTTTAGAGTAATTAAAACCAATGAACCTGTTCCCTTAGATGCCCAGATTGAAGCGGTTTATACGAATGCGGGACATATTCTGGGTGCGTGCAGTATTGCAGTGACACTTGAAAATAAAACCTTAGTTTTTTCTGGAGACATTGGTCGTGATGACGATGTGTTGATGTATCCGCCAACTAAACCCAAAAAGGCCGATTATGTTTTTCTTGAAAGTACTTATGGTGATCGACTGCATCCTCATACGGATACCAAATTAGAACTCGAAACGTACATTAACAATACCGTTGAGAAAGGCGGAACGATTATTATTCCGAGTTTTGCCGTAGAGCGTGCGCAAACCATCATGTACTTGTTGTGGCAACTCAGGAAAGAAGAGAGAATCCCTAATATTCCCTATATTATTGATACTCCAATGGGAATTAATGCACTGACTATTTTTTCGAATAATAAAAAATGGCATAAGTTATCGCTGGAAGAATGTGCTGAAATGAGTAAAATGTTTTCATTGGTTTCTGATTATCAGGAAACAATTGAAGTGATTTTTGATGAACAGCCTAAAGTGGTGATTGCGGCAAGCGGAATGGTAACCGGAGGAAGAGTGTTGAGCTATCTTGAACATTATATTGGTCTTCCGGAAACTACAGTTATCATTGTAGGATATCAAGCCGAAGGAACACGCGGAAGAAAATTACTGGAAGGCGCAAAAGAAATTAAAATTCACGGTCGCTATTATGCTGTAAAAGCAAATATTCTGGAAATTCAAGGTTTGTCAGCGCATGGCGATCAAAAAGATTTACTTAACTGGTTGTCAGAATTGGAACATAAACCAACGAGAGTTTTTCTCGTTCATGGAGAAAATCAGCCGATGGATGAACTTCGGATAAAAATTCAGGAGGAATATGGTTTTAATTGTAAAATTCCTTTAATGGGACAAGAATTTGAATTGTAAATTCTTCAGGACTTTGACTTTTTGAAATGATAAAATCACTAATTTTGTACTGTGAAATTTAACAAACATATAAGTTTACTTCTGGCTTTTTTCATATTGGTTTCCAATGTGGGATTAGCATTTAATGTTCGTTATTGTGGTAATGAGATTACTTCGGTTACTCTTAAAACGCCTGTTGAGGACCAAAAATTAGAAAAAGATTGTTGTGGGGTTGTTGAAAAAAAATCACATTGTTGCAAAGACAAAGAGGTTAAATTTCAAAAGAAAACAGATGATTTAATTCAAAAAACAGTTTCTTTTCATCCCGATTTTATATTTTCAATAGAGGAATGGAATCCTGTTGTTTTTGTAATCAATTCAAATTTTAAAAACATCCCGTTTACTTCCTATTATTGCGATGCAAATGCACCGCCTTTTTTTAAATTATACCACCAATATATTCTCTACGCATAGTTTTAATGTTTAATAAAACTTGAATCACACCTTTGTGATTTTATATTTTTCTAACATTAAAAATCAATCATGCAAAAACAAATTTCAATACTTTTAGTGTTCTTCTTTTGCGCTTTTAATTCTTATTCGCAAGATACTTTGCAGGAGATAAAAGTAAAAGGCAACAGTAAAAGTTTAAAAAAATCATATAGCCTGACGGCTAATACTACAACGCTGACAAGCAAAGAATTACTCAAAGCTGCTTGTTGTAATCTGGCAGAAAGTTTTGAAACCAATCCTTCAATCGACGTCAATTTTTCGGATGCTTTGACGGGAACGAAACAAATAAAAATGCTAGGATTAACGAGTCCTTATTTGATGATTACTGAGGAAAATATCCCTTCAGTACGTGGTGCTTCTCAAGCCTATGGATTGTCATTCACGCCGGGAACTTGGGTCGAAAGTATTCAAATTACTAAAGGTGCCGGAAGTGTAGTTAATGGTTTCGAAAGTATTTCGGGACAAATCAATACCGAACTAATAAAGCCCATCAGCGATATTCCATTTTTTCTTAATGTCTATGGTTCTACAGATTCTCGATTTGAATTAAACACGCATTTCAATACGAAAATTTCCGAGAAATGGAGCAGTAGTTTGTTTGTTCACGGAAATACCAGAGTTTCAAAAAACGACATGAATGACGATGGTTTTCTGGACAATCCATTGGCAAAGCAAATCAATGTTTTAAACCGTTGGCAATATACCAATGCTGAAAAAGGGTGGGTGAGTTTTATCAATTTTCGGTATATGAATGATAAAAAACAGACTGGAGAATTAAATTTTGACCCAGATAGAGATAAGGGAACGACGAATTATTGGGGCTCCGAAATCAATACGGAACGTTTTGATGTTTCCACTAAATTAGGGTATGTTTTTCCAGATATGCCGTATCAGAGTATTGGTTTTCAAAATGCTTTCAACAGCCATAATCAAAACTCTTATTTTGGATTAAATCAATATAATATTAAACAAAAAAGTTATTATTCGAACCTGATTTTCAATTCGATTATCAATAACACGAAACATAAATTTTCAACGGGTCTGAACTTTACCTATGATAAATACGGTGAGTTTGTCAATGTGAATGATTACAGCAGAATTGATAATTCGGTAGGCGCTTTTTTCGAATATACCTATGATAACACGGATAACTTTAGCGTAGTTCTTGGCGGTAGAATAGACAATCATAATCGTTTGGGGACTTTTGCTACACCAAGATTGCATGTGCGGTACAATCCTTGGGAGAAAGGTGTTTTGCGATTTTCAGCTGGAAGAGGGAAGCGAAGCGCCAATGTTTTTGCCGAAAATCAACAGCTTTTGGCAAGTTCAAGAACTTTTGAATTTTTAGATACCAATGGAAAAATATACGGTTTGAATCCTGAAATTGCATGGAATTATGGGCTGAGTTTTATGCAGGGTTTTTTGCTTTTTGGTAAAAGTGCTGACGTTGGTTTTGATTTCTACAGAACCGATTTTCAAAATCAGGCAGTTGTTGATGTGATGCAGAGTCCGCAACAGGTTTTGTTTTACAACTTAAATGGGAAATCCTATGCGAATAGTTTGCAAGTAGAGTTTAATTATGAATTAGCTAAACATTTTAATTTAAGAACAGCCTATAAATACTATGATATCCAAACGGATTATTTATCAGGAACTTATCAAAGGCCATTGCAGGCAAAACATCGTTTCTTTGGAAATTTAGGATATGAAACTCATATTTTAGACAAGGGAAAACAATGGAAGTTTGATTACACTTTCAACTGGCTTGGAAAACAACAATTACCCAATACATCAACAAATCCAGAAGAAGATAGACTGCCTGAATTTTCGCCTTCATTTTCTGTGATGAATATACAGGTTACACGAACTTTTTCTCCTACTTTTGAAATGTATATTGGCGGGGAAAATATTGGAAATTATAAGCAAGATAATGTTATCCTGGGCAATGAAAACCCTTTTGGACCTACTTTTGATGCGTCAATAGTTTATGGTCCAGTTTTTGGACAGATGTATTATGCAGGTTTACGTTTTAAAATTAAATAGTCTTAAAAAATTAAAAGGATGAAAAATATAATAGTAGTAGTGTTATTGACATTTGTTGGATTTACAGTTCAGGCTCAAGAAGCGAAAAATAAGAACGCTAAGGTTGAATTTAATGTGAGCGGGAATTGTGAAATGTGTGAAAAGCGAATTGAAAAAGCGGCATTGAGTGTTTCGGGGGTGAAATCTGCCGATTGGCACATGGATTGCGGTACTTTATATTTAATTATAAACGAGCAGAAAACGGATGTGCCTACCATTCAAAAAGCGATTGCAAAAGTAGGTCACGATACTGATGAAGTCAAGGCATTAAAGGAAAGTTATGATAGTTTGCATACTTGTTGTCAATATGAGCGAAAATAATTTTAAAGAAAACCAACGTGAAAGTGTTGGTTTTTTATATGCTAGATTTTAAAGATTGTTAAAGTGATGTTGTGGTTGTTAATAGTGAAAAATCGGTTTCATATAGGACTAAAATCAGGTTTGTTAAAAACAACTCTTGATGGTAAGCATTGTAAAGTTAATTTGGTTAATTTAAATAGTTAATTAAACTTTAAAATAGTATCATAAATTGTGGTTAAGATATATTATCCGTACTTTCACGCACGAATAATTTTAGCATAAAAAACCTAAGAATGAACGATTTTGATTGGAAGAATTTAATTGACCCACTTTTTTATATTCATTTTGATGTTAATGGGATTAAACTGGGGATTTATATAGTTTTATTTATAGTTTTTGCAGAAACGGGTCTCTTTGCTGGGTTCTTTTTACCAGGAGATAGTTTGTTGTTTTTGGCGGGAATTTACAGTCGGGAATTAATCGAGAATATTTTATTCATTGATAATGATTTTATAAATGTTGTACTTCTATCAACACTGGTTGCTTTGTCAGGGATTTTAGGAAATGTTGTAGGATACTGGTTCGGTTCAAAAAGTGGATACTATTTGTACAACAAGGAAGATAGTTTTTGGTTTAAGAAAAAGTACTTGGTTCAGTCAAAAGATTTTTTTGAAAAATACGGGGGAAAAGCAATCATCTTTGCACGATTCCTGCCAATATTAAGAACATTTGCTCCTATTGTAGCTGGAATTGTATCGATGGATAAACAAAAATTCATGTTTTATAATGTTCTAAGTTCATTTATCTGGTCTTTCACATTAATTTTTGCAGGACATTATTTATATGGTTTTTTACTTGAAAATTATCAGATCGATTTGAAAAAGCACATCGAATTAATTGTTTTGATTTTAGTTGGAATTACTGTTTTACCTGTAATTTATAAGTTCAGCAGAAAACCAAAAAATCAAGAGTAAAATAAACCTCCTTACAGTAATTCACAAAAAAACCGTCCCGATTTATATCGGGACGGTTTTTTTTAGGACTAGACTTGGATTGATATTACATCATTCCTGGCATACCTCCACCCATTGGGTTTCCGCCACCATTATCTTCTTTAATATCAATCAAAGCACATTCAGTAGTCAATATCATTCCGGCAACCGAAGCTGCGTTTTCTAATGCCACACGCGTTACTTTCTTTGGGTCAATAATACCTGCCTTAAGCATGTCAACGTATTCGTCAGTTTTAGCATTGTAACCAAAATCACCTGAACCTTCGGCAACTTTTGCAACAACAACTGAACCTTCAAGACCTGCGTTTTCAACAATAGTTCTCAATGGAGATTCTACTGCACGAGATACAATTTGAATACCTGTAGCTTCATCAGCATTATCAGCTTTAATAGCACTAAGTGCATTTTTAGCTCTCAATAAAGCAACACCACCACCGGCAACAATTCCTTCTTCAACAGCAGCACGTGTTGCGTGAAGGGCATCATCAACTCTGTCTTTTTTCTCTTTCATTTCTACTTCAGAAGCAGCACCTACATAAAGTACAGCAACTCCACCAGCTAATTTAGCCAAACGTTCTTGCAGTTTTTCTTTGTCATAATCAGAAGTTGTCGCTTCCATTTGACCTTTGATTTGGTTAACACGATTTTTGATGATATCAGCTTCGCCAGCACCACTTACAATTGTTGTATTGTCTTTATCGATAGTCACTTTTTTAGCAGTTCCTAACATTTCGATAGTTGTGTTCTCTAGAGTGTACCCTCTTTCTTCTGAAATTACAGTCCCTCCAGTTAAGATAGCAATATCTTCAAGCATTGCTTTTCTTCTGTCGCCAAAACCAGGTGCTTTTACTGCAGCGATTTTCAAGGCTCCGCGTAATTTATTTACTACCAATGTAGATAATGCTTCACCATCAACATCTTCAGCAATAATCAATAAAGGTTTTCCAGATTGAGCAACTGGCTCCAAAACTGGTAATAATTCTTTTAATGAAGAAACTTTTTTGTCATATAAAAGGATGTAAGGATTTTCCAATTCTACTTCCATTTTTTCTGAATTGGTAACAAAATAAGGCGAAAGATAGCCTCTATCAAATTGCATCCCTTCCACAACATCAACGTAAGTATCTGTTCCTTTAGCCTCTTCAACAGTGATCACACCTTCTTTTCCAACTTTTGCGAAAGCAGCAGCGATTAACTCACCAATTACTTCGTCATTATTAGCAGAAATGGAAGCAATTTGTTTGATTTTTTCAGAATCACTTCCAACAACTTTAGCTTGTTTTGCTAAGTCAGCTACAATAGCTTCAACTGCTTTGTCGATACCACGTTTCAAATCCATTGGATTTGCTCCCGCAGCAACATTTTTCAATCCTTCTTTTACGATAGCTTGTGCCAAAACAGTTGCAGTTGTAGTTCCGTCTCCAGCTAAATCATTAGTTTTAGACGCTACTTCTTTTACCATTTGCGCACCCATATTTTCCAAAGGGTCTTTTAATTCAATTTCTTTTGCAACAGTAACACCATCTTTTGTAACTGTTGGTCCGCCAAAAGCTTTTCCAATAATTACATTACGACCTTTTGGCCCAAGAGTTACTTTTACTGCATTTGCCAAAGCATCAACACCACGTTTTAATCCGTCACGTGCTTCAATATCAAATTTTATATCTTTTGCCATTTTAATTTATTTATTAATTCGTTTATTTGTTAATTCGATTATATTATTGCTAAAATATCGTCTTCACGCATGATTAAATAATCTTTTCCTTCCAGTTTTAATTCTGTACCAGCGTATTTTCCATAAAGTACAGAATCGCCAATTTTCACAGTCATTGTGTGATCTTTTGTTCCGTTTCCAACAGCAACAACAGTTCCTTTTTGTGGTTTCTCTTTTGCTGTATCTGGAATAAAAATACCTGAAGCAGTTTTTGTTTCAGCTGCAACGGGTTCGATAAGAACTCTGTCTGAAAGTGGTTTAATGTTTAAAGCCATGATTTTATTTTTATATTATTATTATTATTACGGTTATGAAGATTTCAGAAATTGTGCCAGCCTATTGAAACTGACATAATTTCTTATAAAAAATGCCAGCTTTGACAGGCTGGCATTTAGAATATGGTGTAATAATTTATTCTGCTGGATTTGTTGCAGCAGGTGTGTTTTGAGCAGGAGCAACTGGCATGTTTGTAGCAGGTGCTGCACTTCCTGTGTTTTCAATGATTTTAGAATCAGTATCACTTAACGTTCCCGTAAAGCTTAAGCTAGAAAGCAATATAAGTGCAATTAATATAGTTGCCAATGTCCAAGTACTTTTGTCTAAAAAATCAGTTGTTTTTTGTACTCCACCTAACATTTGAGAACCTCCTATTGTAGATGATAATCCGCCCCCTTTAGGGTTTTGAACCATGATAACCACGATTAACAGAAAACAAACTATAGTTATTAAAACTAAAAAAATTGAAAATGTGCTCATTGTTTAATTATTATTATGTTGTAAAATCTTAATATCCGATATGCGGTCTGCAAAGAAACTACTTTTTTCTGGATATTTCAAAATTAATATTTCATAAGCTTGAATCGCTTTTTGATATTTTTTTTGTTCCAAATAGACCCTGGCTAAAGTTTCTGTCATCAAGAAAGAATTGTCAGTTGCATTTAAGTCAAAAGTAGCGGTGGAAGCAACTCCATGTTTTACCGGAGAAATCTTTGGACTCGCTTCGATAAATTTATTTATTAATTCTAATTTTTTTCTTTTATCGTCATCTATTACAGGAATTGATAGTGTAATAGCATTCTCTTTTTCTCTTTCGATAGGCTCAGTACGGGAAAGTTGAAGCCATTCTTGAAAGGAATGTTGTTCGCTTTTAGAGAAATCTAAAGGTTCCCCAATTGCCAGTTTCTCCTCGGTGGTTTTTGAAGGATCTTCAACCTCAATTATTGATGCTTTTTTTATGGATGTGAGTATGGATCTTTCTAAAGGATTTATTTTGGAGTCTGTTTTTTCTTCAGCACCAATAATTTCACTGTCAATTACTTTTATATCCAGAATTTCTAATGCTTTTTTATCGTAAAGACCTTTTTGAATCGAAGTGAACGTATCCGAAGTAATGAAATCAAATAAAATAGATCGATCGGTTGAATGTGCTGCAGTAATTTTTAAAGCAGAATTGTATTTAAAACTGTTTTGATTGTAAAGACCTTTTAATTGAATCGCTCTGGCACTTTGAAAATAAGGAAACTCAACGAGTACTTTTTCCAAAGCTTCCGTTTGCTTCTCATGGATAGCATCAGGTTTATTAATCAAATAAGTATAATCGGTTACGTTCATTTTTTGAGTGTTCAATGTTCAGTAATCAGTGTTTAATAATCAGTGTGCAGTTTTTGGTGTAGCTAACTGAATACTAAAAACGGCAAACTAAATACTTTTTTATTACCATTTTGCAAGAGACTCATTAAAGATGTCTTGTGTTATTCTTTCAAAAATTTCCTCTAAAGCGCTATTTAAAGTTGCCCCTGTCAATTGTTGTTCCGCAGGATAATCGTAGAAAAAAGTAAATGGTTTTTCAAAATCATCAGTTTCTTTATTTTTATTGGTAAACCGAACATTCACTCGAATAGTTAATCGGTTCTGAGCTGCTCGCTGATCTGCAGTTGCTGTCATTGGACTTATCCTATAATCCACAATTTCTCCTTCGTAAGTCAAATCAGCACCAGTTTTGACCAAGTTTAAATTGGTTTGATTCTGGATTAAATCCTGAAGTTCTAATGTGAATGTTCTATCAATACCAGGCTCAATCAATTCAGCATTATTCTGAAAAAATCCAACTTGAAATGTTTCGGCATCAATTTTACCCGTTCCAGTAAAGTTGTAAACCGAGCAACTATTGATGCTCACTATAATTATTGAAAGAAGAATTAGTTTTATATGTTTCATTTTCTATTTTAAAAAATTGCTTCCGAGTTCGCTAAAGCTTGGGGCAAAGATATTCATTTTGAATTTAAGCATTGGTGTCTTCGTATTTTTTGGGTAAAAACTACAAGTCAAATTGCTTAATTTTTCTATATAAAGTCCTTTCAGAAATGCCTAGTTCATCTGCTGCTGCTTTTCGTTTTCCTTTATTTTTCTCTAATGATTTCTTAATCATTTCGATTTCTTTTTGTTCTAAACGCAACGTTTCTTCTTCTTCGATTGTTTCTGCAAAAAGATAATTATCATCATGCTCTTGATACAACTCTTCATTGTTTTTAGATGTGATTAAGGCTGATCTTGGTTCTTCTTCAAAATCGATTTCACTGTCATTTTCTTTCGAACCATATATTTTTTTTATCAAATGCTGATTGGTTTCCTGTACTTTGGACACGCCATTTTGAATCAATTCTAACGTTAGTTTTTTTAAATCGTTTAAGTCACTTTTCATGTCAAAAAGTACTTTGTATAAAATTTCCCTTTCGGTACTAAAATCACTTTCGCTTTTCTTATCCTTTATAACAGATGGTAAATTGTTTCCCAGAACTGGCAGATACGATTGTAAAGTGACCGCAGATATATCCCGATTCGTTTCTAAAACAGAGATTTGTTCGGCTACATTTCGCAATTGTCGAATATTACCGCTCCAACGAAATTTCTGTAATAATTGGATAGCGTTTTCATCCAGTTTTAAAGGGGGCATTTTATATTTATGGGCAAAATCGGCAACGAATTTTCTGAATAACAAATGAATGTCATCTTTTCGATCGCGTAAAGGGGGCAAAGTTATGTCCACCGTACTTAACCGATAATATAAATCCTCGCGGAATTTCCCTTTTTCTATAGCATCAAATAAATTGACATTCGTAGCCGCAACGATACGTACGTCTGTTTTCTGTACGTGGGAAGAACCTACTTTTATAAACTCACCATTTTCAAGAACACGTAACAAACGCACTTGAGTGGTAAGCGGTAATTCACCTACTTCATCCAGAAAAATAGTTCCTCCGTCAGCGACTTCAAAATAACCTTCACGGGTATTGGTTGCGCCAGTAAAAGCCCCTTTTTCATGTCCAAAAAGTTCACTGTCAATCGTTCCTTCTGGAATGGCTCCACAGTTTACGGCAATGTATTTTCCGTGTTTTCTATGCGAAAGCGAATGAATGATTCTTGGAATATTTTCTTTTCCCACACCGCTTTCTCCCGCTACTAAAACGGTAATGTCAGTAGGAGCTACCTGAATGGCTTTTTCTATGGCACGATTAAGCTTCGGATCATTCCCGATAATCTCAAATCGTTGTTTTATAGCTTGAACTGATTCCATACTTTATTTTTTTTAAAGTTTTCTTTGTTTGAGATTTAAAGTTATTTAGGCAACTTTAAATCTTAAATTTTAAACTTTTTTTAATTCATTTCACTCAAGCCCACTGCTTCTCCTTTCAAAGTTCCGCTGGTGCAAGAAGTAATTCTCACATTCACAAAATCTCCAACTTTGTAATTCTCTTTCGGGAAAACCACGGTGATACTTTGTGAGTTTCTTCCAGAAAATTCTTCCGTTGATTTTTTTGAAATTTTTTCTACCAAAACCTCTACGGTTTGACCAATGAATTCTTCACTGCGGAACCAAGCGTGTTTTTGTTGTAAATCGACAATTTCCTGCAATCTTTTTGCCTTGATATCTTCGGTTACATCATCTTCCATTTTTCTTCCTGCCAAAGTTCCCGGACGTTCGGAATACGAATACATATAACCAAAATTATACTTCACATATTCCATCAAGCTCATCGTGTCTTGATGATCTTGTTCGGTTTCTGTTGGAAAACCAGCAATCATATCTTGCGAAATGGAGCCATTCGGAATAATAGTTCTGATTTTGTCAATCAAAGTCATGTATTCTTCACGCGTGTGCAAACGGTTCATTTCTTTCAAAATTCTATTGCTTCCAGATTGAACCGGCAAGTGAATGTGTTTGCAAATATTAGGATGTTTTGCAATTACATGTAAAACACTTTCATGCATATCTTGCGGATTTGATGTCGAAAATCGAATGCGCATTTTAGGAAAACCAACGGCTACCATTTCTAGTAATTGGTCAAAATCAACTGCTGTTGCTTTTTGCATTTCGGTCGCATTCTCAAAATCTTTTTTCAATCCGCCGCCGTACCAAAGGAAACTATCCACGTTTTGTCCTAAAAGTGTAATTTCCTTAAAACCTTTGTCCCACAAATCCTGAATTTCTTTCATGATACTTTGTGGTTCACGGCTGCGTTCGCGTCCGCGGGTAAAAGGAACTACGCAAAACGTACACATATTATCACAGCCACGGGTAATAGAAACCAAAGCCGTAATTCCGTTGCTCATCAATCGCACAGGTGAAATATCACCATAAGTCTCATCTTTCGACAAAATCACGTTAATCGCATCGCGTCCTTCTTCCACTTCTTGCAAAAGGTTAGGTAAATCTTTATACGCATCAGGACCCACAACGAGGTCTACAATTTTCTCTTCTTCGAGGAATTGACTTTTCAAACGCTCGGCCATACAGCCTAAAACGCCTACTTTCATTTTTGGATTAATGCGTTTCACGGCATTGTATTTTTCCAAACGTTTGCGAATCGTCTGCTCCGCTTTGTCCCGAATAGAACAGGTATTTACCAAAACCAAATCGGCTTCCTCCAGCACTTGTGTGGTATTATATCCGTTTCCAGATAAAATAGAAGCTACGATTTCACTATCCGAAAAATTCATCGCACAGCCATAACTTTCTATAAATAATTTTTTGGTATTCTCGGGTTTATGTTCTAGAACAAGACTTTCGCCTTGTTTACTTTCTTCAATAATCTTTTCCATCCTATGTTTTCAAAGCACAAAGATAACGCAATTCAAATAAATATGACAAGATGTCAGACGAAGAATTAACATTGTTTTAGAATTCTTATCAGCAGTGAAGGATTATAAATTTTTAGGAAATCCAATCGGCAGTATTGGAGAACTTAATTATTTTTTTTAAGAATGTCGATATGGACCTAATTTACCTTACAACATTTTTTGTATTTTTTGTTACTACCACAAGGACAACGGTGATTGTTTCCAACTTTCGGCGTTTCTCTAATTTGAGGTTCTTTTGAAAACTCTTTAAGTTGAATGTATTTTTGAATTTCATTTCCTAATTTACTGAAGCTCTCTTCAGCATATATTTTGAATTTTTCTTTGCCTACTTCTTTAGTTATTGAATTTATCCAATTAAGAGCTATTTTTTCATCAGATAAATGGCCATTAAGTCTATTTATATCTATCGATTTGAAAAAATAACACAATGAATTTGGATAATCTCTGGTAGTAAAATAAAATGCTCCAATATTATTGAAAGTAGAGGCGATTGCCTTTTTGTCTCCTATTTCCTCACTTACTTTAAGAGCTTGATTAAATTTTGAAATACCTTCTTCTAATTTTCCTTGTTTTTGAAAAATTATCCCTAAATTGTTGTAGCATAATGCAATGTTTGCTTTGTCTCCAGTTTTTTCGCACATTTCCAATGCTAAATAAGTTTCTATTAATGCTTCGTCTAAAATATTTTGTTCTCTTAAAACACATGCGTGATTAATCGTGTAAAGTGTTAAAGAAATTTTATTTCCCATTTCTTCTGCTATCATTTTACTTTTGTTATAGAATTCGGAAGCTTTATTAAATTGAAATTTTCGCAGAAATATGTTAGCCAAATTATTATAAGAATCAGCAATTCCTTCGATATCGTTTATTTCATTTCTAATTTTTAAGGACATATTAAGATTGGTGAGAGCCATATCTCTCTTGTCAAACTCGAAATTTACTAATCCGATATCATTCAACGCTCTGGCTTCTTCTTTAAGTAAAGAATGTGTTTTTGTAAATAGATGAGCATTTTCAAAATGTCTTAATGCTTCCTTAATGTCGCCTCTTCGGAAAAGTATTTCTCCATGTTTTATTATTCCTTCGGCTTTAATTTTAATATCCTCATCATGACTTGCCTTTTCAAAATGAATTATTGCCTCATACCATTTACCTTTAATTTGTGCAATATCTCCATATAAGATTTCAAAAATTGGACGAAAAATATTTAAATGATTAAGCTTATTAAATAATTCATTCAATAATCCTAACTGTCCTTGTAGAATAAATTTACGTCCTGAAATTTCAATAAAATTGGCAATAGTTTCCCATTCTTCAGCTTCTGATAAATGATAAAATATTTTCTCTTCTAATGATGCATTTAATATTTCACGTCTTTGTAAAATAAGATAATCTGCGGCTTTCTTATGAACAGATTTTTTGTCTACAAGTTTTTCATAACTGAAAGATCGAACTAATGGATGCATTTCGTAGAAGCCTTCTTTGAAAGTAATAAGTAGTTTTTCCATTAAACCATCTAACAGATAGAAGACTTCTTCATTGTCGTATAAATGGTTAATTTCTTGTATTGAAATTCTTTCTTTGAAAATTGAGCATTTTAAAAAGCATTCTCTTTCTGCATCCGTTGTTTTAGGATGATTAAAAATATCTAAAAATAATCTTTTGCTAAACTCTTCAACTTTTCTTAAACCCGTAATTTCAGGCATATGAAGCAAAATGTCATCTGCGGATTTTCCACGACTCATAAGCCACATAGAAAATTCAATTGCTAAGGGATGGCCATCAACACCCTCACATATAATTTCTAAATCAGAATCGATAATTGAACTATATTGTGCATTTGATGTTTTTAGCTTTCTGGCGTATTCTAAAGCATCTTTATTTAGACCTTCAAGTCTAAAAAGATGTAAATTAGTAATCCGTTCAATTGAAGGTTCTGTTTTCGTAATTAAAATAATTGTTGCTTTCTGAAGGTATTGGTTTGCAAAACTTAAAAATTTGGAAAACGCAGGGTCTTCATAATCATTATAATTATCCCAAAAAATAACCCTTTCATCTTTTTCTATCAAATCTTTCAAGCCACTGTACAAAGCAAGATCAGTTTTCTTTTCACCTTTTAAAACATCTCCATAACCAGCATTTTCAACGAATACATCAAAGTTTGATTGGGCGGAGCCATCAAGCCAGATGATTTTATCTTTATTAAGAATTGTTTTCTCAATTATTTGGGCGGTAAATTGTGTTTTACCAGTTCCTCCAAGTCCTTCAATTGCAAAAATTCTAAATGAAGTAAATGTTTTTTTGAATTCTTCAATTTCTGTTTTCCTTCCGGTAAATAAGATACTTGGTTTAGGATAATCGGATAGTTTATTTAAATTAGAATTTAAAATTATTGGTTGGATAATAATTTCTCTAGTTTCCGTTCGAATTAAAAAAGCAGTAAAAGAATCTTCAATTTTTTTTACTAAATCTAGAATATATCGGTCCGTGTTTGGATTCGGAATTAAAGTTCCGTCTGTTTGTCTAAAATTTATTAAATCTGCATAAGTGAAGTTTTCAATTTCTGCTTTTCCATAAATTGAACCTTTTGGTTTGAAGAATTGAAGTTTTGCTAAATCTTCCCAACGATTAAAATCACAAGGTTTGAACATTATGGGAACAATTAAAATGCCTTTCGCTGAATAACGCTTAGTGAATTCATTAAATTCTTTTTCTCTAATGTATTTTGATGACATAAATCCAATGCTGACTAAAAGTAATGCTACATTGCATTCTTGTATGTTGTTTTGAATAGTATCATCCCAAAAATCACCAACATGAATTTTTGTGTCATCCCAAATACTCCATTCAAAATGTTCAGCATTCTTTATTACTTTTTTTAAGCCTTCACAGAAAACTTTAAAATAAGGTTCGTCATCGTGCGAATAGGAAATAAAGAGATTTATTTTATTAGTTGAGTTAATCATAAGTATGAAATATTAACAAAAAATATAAGTTGGTATTTTAAAAAATGGCAATGACTTAAAAAAAAAACATTTTTTTATCGACACGATCCTAGACAATCAATTCTTCGTAAACGAAAACGAACCTCATCTCCTACAAATATAAAAGATTATCATTCAAAACCTATCCGTAATATTTTATTCCTCAATTAATGTTGGGAATCTTCATTAGTATTATAGATCATTATAATAGCTAACTTTTACAGGTTTCTTTAATTCAAAATAAAATTCTTGAGAAAGGTTAAGGCAGATGAAATATTAAAAATGAATTTGTAAAATATGTGCTTGAAGAACGGTTTCGATCTGTTAAGACTTACAATTGGAGTGTCAATTTACTGCTGTTGCAAGTCTTTTTGCAATCAATGTAAACTCGCATTTCAACGAGAAAATTGACTTTTAAAATTTAAAAAACCCAAAACTTAAAAAAATCATATACTTTTGCCGACATAAACAATCGGGATATGGCAAAGAATTTAGTTATAGTGGAATCACCTGCGAAGGCAAAAACAATCGAAAAATTTCTAGGAAGCGATTTTCAAGTAGAGTCCAGTTATGGGCACATTGCGGACTTACCTTCCAAAGAAATTGGTGTAGATGTGGAAAATGGTTTCAAACCCAAATATGAAGTTTCTGCCGATAAAAAAGCTTTGGTAACTAAACTAAAAGGACTTGCCAAAAAAGCTGAAATGGTTTGGTTAGCAAGTGATGAGGATCGAGAGGGAGAAGCTATTTCTTGGCATTTAGCCGAAGAATTAAAATTAGACAAAACCAAAACCAAGCGTATTGTTTTTCACGAAATTACAAAAACCGCAATTTTAAAAGCAATTGATAATCCACGTGAAATCGATTATAATTTAGTCAACGCACAACAAGCACGTCGTGTTTTGGATCGATTGGTTGGTTATGAATTGTCGCCTGTACTTTGGAGAAAAATAAAAGGTGGACTTTCTGCCGGTCGTGTACAATCGGTTTCTGTTCGTTTGATTGTAGAACGTGAAAGAGAAATTCAGAATTTCAAAGCCGTTGCAACGTATTCTATTGTAGCAGAATTCACTAACGAAGCCGGAAAGTCATTCAAAGCCAAACTACCTAAAAATTTCAATACTAAAAAAGAAGCTGAAGATTTTTTGAATAAAAATATCGGTTCTACTTATAAAGTTTCAGATTTAGAAACGAAGCCTACCAAAAAATCACCAACTGGTCCGTTTACGACTTCGACTTTGCAACAAGAAGCGGCTCGTAAATTGTATTTGCCTGTTGGAATTACGATGCAACTCGCACAACGTTTATATGAAGCCGGATTGATTACCTATATGAGAACGGATAGTGTGAATTTATCCAAAGATGCGATGGAAGCTGCTCAGGCTGAAATCATCAAATCCTACGGAAAAGAGTTTTCTAAACCGCGAACTTTTGTCAATAAAAGTAAAGGGGCACAGGAAGCGCACGAGGCAATTCGTCCTACGGATATGTCGCGTCACACGGTAGACATCGATAGAGATCAAGCGCGTTTGTACGATTTGATTTGGAAAAGGACGTTGGCTTCGCAAATGAGTGATGCACAATTAGAACGTACTAACGTGAAAATTGAAGCGAATAATCACGGTGAAATGTTCACGGCATCCGGTGAAGTTTTGCTTTTTGAAGGTTTCTTGAAAGTGTATCTTGAAGGTCATGATGACGATGATGAAGAGCAAGAAGGAATGTTGCCGGCGATGAAAGTCAACGAAAAATTACAAAACAATTATATTACTGCAACCGAAAGATATTCTCGTGCTGCTGCAAGATATACCGAAGCTTCTTTAGTAAAAAAATTAGAAGAGTTAGGGATTGGTCGTCCTTCTACTTATGCGCCAACAATTTCTACAATTATCAACAGAAATTATGTGGAGAAAGGAAATCTAGACGGTCAGGAACGTAATTATACGCAATTGACTTTGCAATCCGGAAAAGTTGGAGAGAAGTTATTAAAAGAAAATACGGGTTCTGATAAAGGAAAATTAGTTCCAACGGATATTGGAACGATTGTTACGGATTTCTTGGTTAAGAATTTCGGAAATATTCTTGATTATAATTTCACTGCAAAAGTGGAACAGGATTTTGATGAAATAGCAGAAGGAAATATTGTTTGGACAAAAATGATGCAAGAATTCTACGATACATTTCACCCAATAGTAAAAGATGTTGAAGCGAATGCAGATAGAGAAAGTGGTGAAAGAATTCTGGGAACCGATCCTAAAACAGGGAAACCAGTTTCGGTGCGTTTAGGGAAATTTGGACCAATGGCTCAAATTGGCGCTGCCGATGATGAAGAGAAAAAATTCGCCAGTTTAATGACAGATCAAAATATTGGAAATATTACTTTAGAGGAAACGTTGAATTTATTTTTGCTGCCAAAAAATCTTGGAGAATATAAAGGAGAGGAAGTTGAGGTAAGTAATGGTCGTTATGGTCCTTATATTCGCCACGGTGCTGCTTTTGTTTCTTTGCCAAAAGGCGAAAATCCGCTAGACGTAGATTTTGAAAGAGCTCAAGAATTAATTGATGAAAAAGCACTTGCCGATGCGCCAATAGCCGTTTATAAAGGCGAAGGAGTTCAAAAAGGAACGGGTCGTTTTGGTCCTTTCATCAAATGGGACGGCTTGTTTATAAATGTAAGCAAGAAATATAATTTTGATGATTTGTCTCAAGCGGATATTGAAGCCTTAATTGAAGATAAATTGCAAAAAAATATTGATAAGGTTTTGCATAATTGGGAAGAGGAAGGGATTTTAGTTGAAAAAGCCCGTTGGGGACGTTCTGTTATTACTAAAGGTAAAATCAAAATTGAATTAAGTAAAGATGTAGATGCCACAAAATTGACATTGGCTGAAGTTCAGGAAATGATTGCCAAGAAAACACCAGTAAAAAAAGTAGCAGCAAAAAAAGCACCGGCAAAGAAAGCAGTAGTAAAGAAACCAGTAGCAAAAAAGAAATAAATGGAATTTGATTTTCTGAAACCCGTAGATAATGAAATCCTTAGTTATATAAACGGATTGACTTCTCAGCAATTAGGAAGTAAAATTGTGTTGCATACAGAAAAACAATTTCCGGATTTAAATAAGATTAAAATTGCTGTAATAGGCGTTTTAGAAAATCGAGGAGATAAAAAAGCGGTTTCGGATGTTGATTTGATTCCTCTACGAAAAGAGTTGTATGGATTGTTTCCCGGAAACTGGGATGCTTCTATAGCTGACTTAGGGGATATTCTTGCGGGGAATTCTACTGAGGATACTTATTTTGCATTAAAAAAAGTTGTTGCAAGTTTGATCAAGAAAAAAATTACTCCTGTAGTTATTGGTGGTTCCCAAGATTTAACGTACGCGCTTTATAGAGCTTATGATGATTTGGAGCAAATGGTCAACTTGGTTTCGATTGATAATAAATTTGATTTTGGTAAGGATGAAGAGGCCGTTTCAGCTTCTTCTTATCTGACAAAAATAATTGTAGACGAACCGAATAATCTTTTCAACTATTGTAATATTGGGTATCAGACGTATTTTAATTCACAGGAAGAAATAGATTTGATCGAAAAACTGTTTTTCGACGCCTATAGACTGGGAGAAGTTTCGAATAATATCTCTATTTCAGAGCCTGTTTTTAGAGATGCTGATTTGGTCAGTATTGATTTAAATTCGGTTAAATCATCTGATTCTGGGAATTTTATTTCATTTACACCGAATGGTTTTAATGGAAAAGAGATTTGTTCATTGTCGCGATATGCAGGAATAAGTGATAAAGTATCTTCTTTTGGGATATTTAACCACAATAGTTCGGCACAAGAATCTGTTATCATAGCACAGATAATTTGGTATTTCATAGAAGGGTTTCATTATCGTTCGAATGAGTATCCTTTTGGAAGCAAGGAAAATTATTTAAAATATATAGTTCCACTAGAAGAGGAGGAATTGATTTTTTATAAAAGTGATAAAACGGATCGCTGGTGGATAGAAATTCCTTTTATTTCAAATGTTAATAATAAACTAAAAAGAAATACGTTATTACCATGTTCGTATGACGAATATTTATTGGCTTGCAACCAAGAATTGCCTGAAAGATGGTGGAAAGCACAACGTAAGAATATTGTGTAATTAATTGCGTAAGATTCACAATTCAATCGTTGAAAATTGTTTGTAAATTAATGGATTTTATAAGTTTGAAATTTTAAAAACGCATGAAAAAACCGATATCTATGTGTTTTGTCGGTTATTTTGGTATTTTATCGATAAAATATTTTTTTTGTATTTTATTTAACATTATTTTTGATATCGAATTAATTTCACAGCAAAAATATTGTTTTATTAATAAATAATAAATAGGTTTACACACTTAAAAATAATGAATAGATAACAAAATTTATATGAAGAAGTTCATTGCATATACGTCAATTTTGGCCCTTTTAATCGGCTGTGGTAAATCAAGCGATAAAGGAGAATTAGTTGGTATTAATGGAGGTAAGTGGCATCCTGAAAAGCCTTATGGAATGGCTTTAATTCCTGGTGGTGCTTTTATTATGGGTAAATCAGACGCTGATTTAGCTAATGTGGAAGATGCTCCGACTAAAACAGTTACTGTTCGTTCCTTTTATATGGATGAAACAGAAATTACCAATAGTGAATACCGACAATTTGTAGAATGGGTTAAAGATTCTACGATGAGAGTTCGATTGGCTATTCTTGCAGATGAAAGTGGACAAACCGCTGGTGCAGGAGACGCTCAAGGCAAAGGGAAGAATACAGGAAGTATCGCTGATTTTGCTTTTAATGATTCAGATCCTGAAAAGATGACCGCTTATGATAAATACATGTATGATAATTATTATAGTGTAGGTACAGCTGACGATCCTTACGCAGGCAGAAAATTGAACAAAAAAGTGAAATTAATCAAAGATACTAAGTTGTATCCGGATGCGTATTATGCTGAAGTGATGGATTCCATGTATTTGCCAATAGAGGCTTCCTACAATGGATTGCGAACGATAGATGTCAATAAATTAAAATTCCGTTACTCTTGGATGGATATTCAGGCAGCTGCGAAAGCTAAAGTAGGAAATAGAAAAAATTTCATCAGAACAGAAGAAGTAAAAGTTTATCCTGATACAACAGTTTGGATTAAGGATTATGCTTATTCTTATAATGAGCCTATGCACAATGATTATTTTTGGCATAAAGCGTATGGAGATTATCCAGTTGTAGGAGTTAAATGGACTCAGGCCAAAGCTTTTTGTGCTTGGAGAACTTTAAATAAAAACACCTACATAAAATCCAAAAAGAAAGGGCACGATTTAATAAACTCTTTCAGATTGCCAACAGAAGCAGAATGGGAGTATTCAGCAAGAGGTGGTTTAGAATCAGCTACTTATCCTTGGGGTGGTCCTTACACTAAAAATGACAGAGGTTGTTTTCTTGCTAACTTTAAACCGAATAGAGGTGATTATGCAGCTGATGAAGCGTTATATACTGTAGAAGCAAAATCGTATGAGCCAAATGGTTATAATCTTTACAATATGGCAGGAAACGTATCTGAATGGACGGATTCGTCTTACGACCCAAATGCTTATGAATACGTTTCTTCAATGAACCCAAATGTTCAGGATTATAATAATCAAAGAAAAGTAGTACGAGGCGGTTCATGGAAAGATGTTGCTTATTTCCTTCAAGTAAGTACTCGTGATCATGAATATGCTGATTCTGCTAGAAGTTACATTGGTTTTAGGACTGTTCAAGATTATATGGGAGTTCAATCCACTGGAAACGGGACAAAGAAATAAACAAAATAAAAAAAACCAAGTCTATATCTATTAAATTAAAAAACAAACTATTATGGCACTACTAAGCAAAAAACAAATGAATTTCGCATACGGTATGGGAGCTGCGGTTGTAATTATTGGCGCATTATTTAAAATAACTCACATTGAATTTGGAATCATAACCGGAAATTTAATGTTAACAATAGGTTTAGTCGTAGAAGCTTTAATTTTTGCTCTTTCTGCTTTTGAACCAGTTGATGATGAATTAGATTGGACATTGGTTTATCCAGAACTTGCTAATGGTAAGCCTGCTGGAGAAAGAAAATTAAAAGTAGAAGCTCCGGCTGATGCTCAAGGATTGTTATCTCAGAAATTAGACGCAATGTTGAAAGACGCTAAAATTGACGGAGAATTAATGGCAAGCTTAGGAAACAGTATTAAAAACTTTGAATCAGCAGCAAAAGGAATTGCTCCAACTGTAGATTCTATTTCTGCAACTAAAAAATACAGTGAAGAATTATCGATGGCTGCGGCACAGATGGAATCTTTAAACAGCTTATACAAAGTACAATTAGAAAGTGCTTCAAGAAATGCTGAAGCAAATAAAGAAATTGCTGAAAATGCTGGAAAATTAAAAGAACAAATGCAATCTATGACTGCAAATATTGCTTCATTGAACAATGTTTATGGCGGTATGCTTTCTGCAATGGGTAATAAAGGGTAATTAGTTTCAAACTAGAAAACAACAACAAACTAATTAGTAGAAAATATGGCAGGAGGAAAACTAACCCCTAGACAGAAGATGATTAACCTAATGTACTTGGTTTTTATCGCAATGTTAGCTTTAAATATGTCCAAAGAGGTGTTGTCAGCTTTTGGGATTTTAAATAATAAAATAGTAGAGTCGAACTCTATAACTGATACAAGAAATGAAAGTTCATTTCTACAGTTAGCTCAAAAAGCAGTGGATCAACCAGGGCAATTTGGAGATAAAAAAGTTAAAGTTGAAAAAATTAGAGCTTTGTCTAAAGAGTTTAACGACTATATAGAAAATATCAAAACAACGGTTACTGCGAAATTTAAAAGAGATGCTGAAGGAAATTTGCCATACGAGCAAATGGATAAAGGAGATTTGATTGACAGAATGTTCTTTACTGGAGATAGAGTTTCTAAAGAAGGTAAAGAGTTTTTAGGTAAAATTAATAATTTTTCAACTCAAATAAAAGCCATTGGCGGAAGTTCAATTGCTGATTCTGAAATGAAAAAAATCGAAGCCAGATTCGCTACCAAGCCGGTTTATTCTGAAAAAGCTGGTGCCAAATTAGATTGGATCGATTACAATTATAAAGGATATCCACTAATTGCTACAATTACTAAATTATCGCAATTACAAGCGGATATTAAAACAACAGAAAGCGATGTGATGACAGGAATGTTTCAGTCGGATTTAGTTGCAGCAGCATCACTTACTGCTTACCAACCGATTGTAGTTCTTGATAAATCTGTTTTCTTTCAAGGAGAAGCGGTAACGGGAAAAATTATTTTAGGAAAATTTGATCCATCTTTGAAAGCTAAATCTGTTATTGTAAATGGATCTAGTGTACAAGCGCAGGCAGGTCAAGCTAAATTCTCTTTCGGAGCAGGTAATATCGGAGAACATGCTATTGGCGGTTCATTTAATTTTGATGAAAACGGGAAAGTAGTTAGTTTACCTATTAAAGATAAATACGTTGTTGTGGCTAGACCAAAATCGGCTACAATTTCTGCTGATAAAATGAATGTAGTGTATAGAGGTGTTGTAAACCCAATGACAATTTCTTTTGCAGGAGTTACTGCAGATAAAGTTTCAGCGAGTGCTCCAGGATTAAGTTCTGCGGGTGGTGGTAAATACAATATGAGTCCAGGTTCAGGATCTGAAGTAGTTATTAACGTAACAGGTGCACTTCCTGACGGTTCTAAAGTTTCGGATAAGAAAACCTTTAGAATAAAAGGTATTCCTGGTCCTACAGGAACGATTAGAGGAGAAATGGGTGTGGTAAAAGGACCTAAATCAAATTTACAAATTGCTACAATTGGAGCTAAATTAGTTGATTTTGACTTTGAAGTTGGATTAAACGTAATTGGATTTAATTTAAAAGTTACAGGTCAACCTACTGTAGTTGTTACAGGAAATAAATTGAATGCACAGTGTAATGCTGTTCTTTCAAAAGCAGTTAGAGGTGATCAAGTTACTATCTCTGAAATAAAAACAAAACTTGTAGGTGCAGGTAGCTATTTATTGCCAAGAACTGCTCCAGTAATTTTTGAAATACAATAAATAATAAGTACGTTTATATTTGACCTACTTCAATATCTTATTATGATACCATGATGAATGTAAGAAATTTTTTAATCGCTATTGTCTCTATTACGGGAAGTTTCGCCTCTTTTGGACAGTCTAATTTGCTTAATGCAAAAACTCCTGACCAAATAGGGCTCAAAACTGCAGCACAACTCATTTCAGATAATGATAAACCATTAGCTTATGGCTATGTGCATGATAGAGATGTTTTGATGGGTAAGACGACATGGGAAATTATTGACTTAAGTGAAAAAATTAATTTCGCTTTGTATTTTCCTATTGATACTGCAAATATTGGATCCGACAGAAGATCGCTATATGATGTGCTTACGAAAGCTTTGAAAAATGGTAAAATTACTGAGGTGTATACCGATAGTTATTTTAATACCAAAAAATCGATGCAAGATATTCAAACTTCTTTGACTCGTATTGACACTACTGATGCAGGTAGAGAACAAATTAATGCAGGAAATCAGATATCCGATGAGTATATTTTAAGACAAGATTTAGCAGCTCAAGATGTAACCCAATATAAAATTAAAGGGTACTGGTATTTTGACAAACGTCAGAGTGAATTGAAGTATCGTTTATTGGGAATTTGTCCTGTGACACCAGATGTTTATACCATGAACAGTGATGAAAAAGATTATATCGAATTGTTCTGGGTATTTTTCCCAGCTGCAAGAGATGTTTTACATGAAGCAAAAGCTTTCAATGATAAAAATTCAGCGATGCCAGTTTCATTTGATCAAATATTGAACTCGAGGCGTTTTAATAGTGTTATTTACAAAGAAGAAAATGTATACGGAGATAGAAGTATTGAAGAATACATGAAAGATAATGCTCAAAATCAATTATTAGAGTCGGAAAGAGTAAAAGAAAAAATCCGTAATTTCGAATCCGACATGTGGAATTATTAATACCGATTTTAAAATACAATATAGAAACTCTTACTGTAACGGTAAGAGTTTTTTGTTTTTAATATGTTTACTTTGCACTTATTTAAAAGGTATTATTTCACATGATTGATTATTTAATTGTTGGTTCTGGTTTAGCAGGTATTTCATTTGCAGAGGTTGCTTTGCGTAATGACAAATCTATTTTTGTATTCGATAATAATTCTCAAAATTCATCCAAAATTGCAGGAGGTTTGTATAATCCGGTTATTTTAAAACGTTTTAGCGAGGTGTGGCAGGCACAAGAGCAATTGGTCTTGATGAACGAATTTTATACTTTTTTAGAAAAAAAACTAAATTGCAAAGTTGATTTCAAAAGCCCTATTTTAAGGAAATTCTTTTCCATTGAAGAGCAGAATAATTGGTTTGCTGCTTCGGATAAAATAGCACTGGCTCCTTTTTTATCGACACAATTGATTTCTAAAAAGTATATCGGAATCGATTCTCCTTACGGGTATGGCGAAGTTTTACAAACGGGTTATGTGGACACCGCTTTGCTCTTGAATAAATATAGGGAATACTTGAAAAAATATAATCTATTTCAAGAAGTAGCATTTGATTATGATGCTCTAAAAATTGAATCGGATAGTATTCAATATAAAAATATTCACGCTAAACATATCATTTTTGCAGAAGGTTTTGGGATGCATGCCAATCCCTATTTCAATTATTTGCCTTTGGACGGAACAAAAGGGGAGCTTTTTATTATTAAAGCGCCTGAGTTAGATCTAGATGTAATTGTAAATACGAGTGTGTTTATTTTGCCACTTGGGAATGATTTATTCAAAGTTGGAGCAACGTATAATTGGAAAGATAAAACAGATTTGCCTACTGAGGAAGGAAAAACAGAGTTAGTAGATAGAATAAAAGAAATTATCACTTGTGATTTTGAAATTGTCGAGCATTTTGCTGGCGTTCGACCAACGGTTAAGGACAGAAGACCATTAGTGGGTACGCACCAAAAATATGAATCGATTCACATCCTGAATGGTCTGGGAACCAGAGGTGTTATGCTTGGACCGGCAATGGCAAAAGTATTATTTGATAATATAGAAAATGAGGTGCCTTTAAGTAAGGAAATTGACATTAGCAGATTTCTGCCTAAAGGGCAACAATAGTGTTATTTTTGTTTCGTTTTTGGATCATACGAAACAAACATGTTGATGTATATGTTTCTGGACCAACGCAAAACAAATGGAAATAACACAATAAGTGACACAATTATAGAAATAAATGCTACTTTAAGGCTGGCGCCAAATAATACAAAAGCGATAATAAACGCTGCAATCCCAACGGCAACATTCAATCCATAACTAACATACATTGCACCATAAAAGAAGGAAGGTTCAATTTGATATTTTAAACCACAATGGCTGCAGTTTTCGTGCATTTTCAAGATTTTATTGAAGTGTAACGGATTTTTATCGAAATACATACTCTCATTCTGACATTTAGGACAAGTTCCTGTTAAAATGCTATATAATTTGGATCCTTTTTTTAACATTTGCAAAAAATTTAATTTTTCCTTTTTTAATCCCGACAATTCGGGTTACAAATTTACAAATTCGAAAAGGAATAAAATAACAATACATGCTTAATATACACAATTTATCCGTTTCGTTTGGTGGTACTTATTTATTTGAAGAAGTTACCTTTCGATTGGGTGCCGGAGACCGTGTGGGTCTAGTTGGGAAGAACGGAGCGGGAAAATCAACCATGCTTAAAATGTTGGCCAGAGATTTTGCACCAGATTCAGGTGTTATTTCTCAGGAGAAAGATGTTCGAATGGGATTCTTACGTCAGGACATCGATTTTGAACAAGGAAGAACAGTTCTTGAGGAAGCCTATGAAGCTTTTACGGAGATTAAAATTGTTGAGAAAAAGCTCGAAGAAATCAATCACTTGTTGGTTACCAGAACCGATTATGAAAGTGATGAATACAGTCAAATTATCGAAGACTTATCTGACTATACGCACCGTTTTGAATTATTGGGTGGTTATAACTATGTTGGGGATACAGAGAAAATTCTACTTGGTTTAGGTTTTAAAAGAGACGTATTTGATAATCAAACCGAAACTTTTTCCGGTGGATGGAGAATGCGTATTGAATTAGCCAAATTATTATTACAAGCTAATGATGTTTTGTTACTGGATGAGCCTACGAATCACTTGGATATAGAAAGTATCATTTGGTTAGAAAGTTTCCTTCGTAATTATCCTGGTGTTGTTGTGATTGTTTCGCACGATAAAATGTTTTTGGATAATGTGACGAACAGAACTATCGAAATCTCTCTTGGTAAAGCGTATGATTTTAATAAACCGTATTCTCAATATTTAGAATTGCGTCATGAAATTCGTGAAAAGCAATTGGCAACACAAAAAAACCAAGCCAAAAAGATTGAAGAAACCGAAAAATTAATCGAGAAATTTAGAGCTAAAGCTTCTAAAGCTTCGATGGCGCAGTCATTAATTAAAAAGCTAGATAAAGTAGAACGTATCGAAGTGGATGAAGATGACAACTCGGTGATGAACATTACTTTTCCTGTTTCAAAAGAACCGGGAAGAGTCGTAATTGAAGCCGAAAATGTAACTAAGAGCTACGGAGACAAAACGATTTTGAAAGACATTAATTTGTTAGTAGAGCGCGGAAGTAAAATTGCTTTTGTTGGACAAAACGGTCAAGGAAAATCAACTTTCATTAAAGCTATAGTTGATGAATTCGAATATAAAGGAAATATCAAGTTAGGCCATAATGTGCAATTGGGTTATTTTGCACAAAATCAAGCCGAATATCTGGATGGTGAAATTACTTTGTTGCAAACCATGGAAGATGCGGCTGCAGATACCAACCGAATGAAAGTACGCGATATGCTAGGTTCTTTCTTATTTCGTGGCGATGATGTAGAAAAAAAGGTGAAAGTCCTTTCAGGGGGCGAAAGAAACCGTTTGGCGTTGTGTAAATTATTGTTGCAACCCATTAATGTTTTATTGATGGATGAGCCTACGAATCACTTGGACATCAAATCCAAGAATGTTTTGAAAGCAGCACTTCAAAAATTTGGTGGAACTTTATTGCTGGTTTCTCACGATAGGGATTTCTTGCAGGGAATGTCAAATTTAGTGTATGAATTTAAAGACCAAAAAATAAAAGAATATTTAGGGGATATCAACTATTTCTTGGAGCAACGCAATATGGAAAATATGCGTGAAGTGGAGAAAAAAGATGCCGAAAAAGCAGCAGCGCCTAAAGAAAGCAACAAAGCTTCTTACGAAGATCAAAAGAAAGGCAAAGCCTTGCAAAATAAATTAAGCAAAGTAGAGAGTCAAATCAAACAATTAGAAAAAGACATTCAACAAGATGACAAAATGCTCGCTTCTAATTATGACAAGCACATTGAGGATGCTAAATTTTTCACAGCATACAACAAGAAAAAAGCAGAGTTAGACAAATTGCTGTTGGATTGGGAAACGGTTCAACAAGAAATTGATAATTTATAAAAGTAAGAGAGTTCCAGATTTTTGGAACTCTTTTTTATACAATAATTCCAATCAATTTTGAGTGAGCAATGGCTTCAATGCTGTTTTGAAAATAACAAACAGAAACGTTCAAGGTTTCTAAATTTTTCAAAACCGTGGTTACTTTCTTTTTTTTGCTTGTTCCAGTTTGTCTTATGTAAACCGCTTTTACGGTTACTGGAAAAATTTTACAAATGGCCTCATATAAGAACGGATCGTGTTGCGAATCATCCCCAAGAAGCACATATTCTAAGTTTGGGTAGAATTCTAAAATATGTTTTATTTTGTCAAACTTATGATTGTGATTGCCTCTGCCAGTCAAGAAAAAATCAGTAAGACTTGTTTTAATATCCTTTAATAATAAAACTGCTTTTGGAAGCTTATGAATTTCGGTAAATTTTGTAATAAAGCGATACAGGTTCCATTCGCTGCTGGATACATAGAAGAAAGCATTAAACTCCCCTTTGTTTTCCCTTCCGGCGATACTTAAAGCCTGATAATGCGTGACAACATCTTCATAGATTTTTCTTTTGTTTACGTTTTTAAATAACAAAACATATAATTTTTTCAAAGGATTTAACGTATGAGAAACTAAAAAAGTGTCGTCAATATCAGATATGATTCCTAAATTTCCCTTGTGAGGTCTAATGTAGCTGTCTTGCGTTTTTATGGATTCGTTTTTGTAAACGATGCTTACTTCATAATCAATCCAGCCATAATTAGTGTTTTGGTCTAATGGAACACAGAATTTAAAATAACCATCGATTAATGTTTTGGTATGGATTTTGGAATTGTTGTGTTCTAAATAGACATCGGCATTTGCTTGCGTTTTTATTTGAAACATTTTAATTACCGAAGTAGCATTTTTTAAATTCTTTTTTTGAAAATTATATTCCTGAATTGTTGTTGGTTTAAAAACATGCCCCATCACAATCAATTCTTGTTCATTAGCATAGCCGCGATATAATTTTAAAATTGGTTTCATTTATTGTAGTACTTTTGAGTGTCGATTAATTTAATTATTTTTAATCAATAAAAGAAGAAAAAGTTTGAAAAATAATATTATGCTGGTTGTAAATCCTATCTCTGGAGATGTTGACAAATCAGAATTGATCGATGCAGCAACAAATTTTGCTGGAATAGAGGATTTGAATCTTGTGATCTATAATACCTCCGGTGCCTCAGATATCGAGAATATAAAAGCACTCTATAAAACCTATAATCCAGAACGAATTATTGTTGCCGGTGGTGATGGAACAATAAAAATGGTTGCTGAGGCGATGGAAGACCAAGATGTTATTATTGGGATTTTACCGGCCGGTTCTGCCAATGGTCTAGCGGTAGATCTAAACTTGCCATCTACAATCGAAGAAAACTTAAAAATTGCTTTTTGTAATGATTATATGGAAATAGATATGATCGCTATCAATGGTAAAAAAAGCATTCATTTAAGTGACATTGGTGTAAATGCGGAAATGATTAAAAACTATGAAAGTAGTAGTGTTCGAGGAAAATGGGGGTACGCAATACAAACATTCACTACTTTAATTGATCTAGATGATCCTTTTACAGCAACAATTACAGGCGATTTTGAAACAATTGAGTGTACGGCTAGAATGATCGTTATTGCAAATGCTAAAAAATACGGCACAGGAATTTCTATCAACCCAAACGGTGTTATGGATGATGGAAAGTTTGAATTGGTTATTTTGAAAAATTTGGATTTGATAGTCCTTGGAAAAATCATTTCTGGGAATATGCCTATAGATTCAGAGGATGTTGAGATAATTTCTACGGATAAAGCTGTGGTAACCACTAATGTTCCGGTTAGTTTTCAAATTGATGGCGAATATTGCGGTACCAAAACAAAACTGGATATTAAAATTTTACCCAAACAAATGAAAGTTGCTATTCCAAATTTGAATAGTGACGTTATTTAAAAGGGTTTCGTTCCTGCCAATTGGTTTCGGGTTCTAAATATCTAAATATTTTTGGCATGTACGAATTGACTATTTGATTGCTGTGCGCAATGAATCCATACATTTTTATAGGTTTTGCACCAACTGAACTTTTGATTTCCAATGCCGTTCTAGCGAAAACAATTTCCTTGAAACCTTTATTTATAGAATACGCTATCATATCATACAGCATGTTTAAATATAGCATTTTTTCACGTTGAATGCTTTCATCATACCCCAGAAAATAAGTGTCCATCACGGAACCATTTTTTATCAAAGTATTAAATCCAATTAATTTTTCATCTATGAAATAGCCATAAAAAAGAAATTTGTCTTTAAAGATTTCTTTAAAAACCCTAAAATGATTTTTAGGCAGAAAAAAAGTATTGAAAGGTGCATTTTTGGCTACATAAAGATACAAGTCATAAATGGTATCTTCTAGAGTTATGATGTCCTCCAAATGCATTTTCCTTTTCTCAATAACGGCTCCCTTTTTTCGGGCCCTTTTATACTGGTCTCTGTATTTTTTTGAAAGTGAGTCGATGTAATCTTGTTCGGATTTCCAGTTTTCATTGATGTGAAAAACCATATTAGGTTGTGTCGAAAATTGATAGTCATTCTTAAATTCAGGAATGGCAAAGTTCGTAATGTCTTCTTTGTGGAAATCTTTATAAGTGGTAATATGAATCTTTTTTCCTTTGGATTTAAATATTTTTTCTAATGCTGATGTTGCTGATCTTAAGGTTTGCAGCGCTTTCTTTTTATCAATAGATTCCGATAATGCAAAAGAATTTTGCCCGGTCAACATATTGTTTCCAATTACAAGAACGTGAGAGCCGAAATTTCTGAAAACTAAATTCCGAACAGTAGTTTTAATACATTTATCCCGATCTCCAAAAGATTCCAGTTGGTTTAAATCTAAAAATTGAGATAGTGCAATGCCAACTAAAGTTTCATTTTCGAATAATCCAATGAAATGGCACACCATATTTTCCGGAGATGATTTTTCTAAAATCTCTAGGTATTTTTTAGATAAAAAAATGGTTGAATCAGCGAAATCATCCCAGTTTGAAGGAAGTTGCGTTGTAGTATTGTAAATTTTAAAAGAATAAGGTGTATTCAACTTGAAGAGAAATTTTTTTTCAAAATTAGTTAATAAAGTTAAATTATTTCTCAATGTCTCAAAATTAACTAACTTTATATAAATTAAAAAGTAGATTATGAAAACCTATTCAGCTGAGACAATTCAATCCGAGTTAAAAGTACTTAAAGAATGGCAATTTGTCAATGATGGAATTGAGAAAAAGTTTGTCTTTTCAAATTTTACTCAAGCATTAGGTTTTATAGTGCAAGTAGGAGTGATGGCCGAGAAAAGAAATCACCATCCGGAATTATTCAATGTGTATAATAAAGTCACAATTAGGCTGACAACACACGATGCAAACGGAGTTACCGATAAGGATTTAGATTTAGCCAAAGCTATTGAGGAAATTCAATAAAAAAAATTCGTCTTGTAGAATAGCAAGACGAATTTTTTTTATTAGAAATTATTTCCAAGCACAAATAATTCCTCCCATAATCATAAAGCATACGATCCAAAAACCACCTGTTACCAGAGTATATTTGAAGCTTCGTCTTTCGTATATTGCATTTGTGCCTACAATTGGTAATGCTAAAAATAATCCAGTCATAAAACCATGTAAAGCTCCGTGCTTGAAAGTTCTAAATGCCATTCCGTAATCTGCCATAAAAGCTTCGTATGAAGGTTTTGCGATACTAGGATCTCCGCCAACCATTCCTAGTGCTCCAAATTGATGTATTGTTAGCATTTGAAGAATAAAGCTTATGAAAAAAGCGTACAGTAATGATACTCCAAATATCAGGAGCATATTTCCTCCTTTCATTTTTTCTTCCGTCATCCCGGATTCTTTCATCCAAATTGTTCCAAAAACTTTTGGATTGTACCAAACAAATCCTATAATAAGTGTAGATAAAGCAGCAACAAAAAGTGCTAGAAAATTGATTTCCATATAATTGGGTTTAAAGATTAGTAATCAAATCTAATAAATTAATATTTAATTAAGAAAATTAAGTATTCTTGTAAGATATAACTCAATAAAAAATAAAAATAGTGTATTTCGTCGATTTTGTTTGCTGATTAACTTCGTTGTATGTAGTTTTATATGTGTAAAAGAAATAAATTCTACGTTATGAAAAATATAACTACTCTATTTTTAACCCTTTTGTTTTCATTTCCAATGTTTGCTGATGTATCTCAATTAGAGAAAGATGCGTTGGTAAAACTGTATCAATCCACGAATGGCGATCAGTGGAAAGTAAAATGGGATTTAGGATCACCAGTTTCTACTTGGCATGGTGTTACGTTGCAAGACGATAAAGTAATTTCTATAACTTTAGACAATAACAATTTGGTAGGTGAAATTCCAGAAGAAATTGTAAACTTAGTAAGTTTACAACAATTGGATTTACACAAAAACCAAATTTCAGGCATGATTCCTTCTTCTATTGGAAAGTTAAAAGAAATGAAAGTATTGAATCTTTCTTTCAATAGACTATCAGGAACAATTCCTGCTTCTATTTGCGAAATGAGTAATTTGAAAGATTTAGAATTGTATATGAATGCAATTTCAGGAGAATTACCAATGCAAATTGGAGCTTTGAATCAATTAGAAACACTTTCGTTATTCAATAATGAAATAGCAGGGCAAATCCCGACTTCATTATACGATATAAAAACCCTAAAAACATTGCTTTTAAACAGTAATAAACTTTCGGGAGCATTAAGTACTGAGGTAGTAAACATGACATCACTTGAAAATCTTAGTTTGTTTGATAATAAAATGAATGGTCAGGTACCTTTAGAGCTTGAGAAATTAGATAAATTGAAAGAAATGAATATTTCTTACAACATGTTTAATGGTTTGGTATCTAGGGAATTAGCTGTTATGGATACGTTGAACATGACGATGATAAATGATAAAGGAGTAGCGGTTTTATTAGAATTGAATACTGGTAAGAATACAGCGATTGCTTCTGAAGATTAATTTAGAAATAGAAAAGAGTTTGCACCACTCTTTGATATTATATGTTTAGTTGTTTTAATACGCTTAGTTTGTATGAACCTGTGAGCTTGCTCGCAGGTTTTTTTTTGTTTAAATCGTTTTGGTTTAGTTGTACTAAAAAAAACTCCAGATTTCTCTGCAGCTTTCAAGCCATTCAAGTGGTAAGTGTGAGTCTTCCAAATTATAAGTTTGGATTAAGATTTTGAATAAACTCTCTCCCAATTCCGGATTTTAAATATTTTTCTCTTTTCATTGCTGCTGATTTTGAATTGAAAAACTTAACATGAATAGCCATCCAAGGTTTAAATTTTAAAGTTTACCCTTTTGTCCCTAAAAGATTATGTGATTTGAATCGTTCTATTAAATTAGAAGTAAAACCTGTATAATTCTTTTCGAATTTTTCAGAATATAAAATGTAGACAACAAATTCATCCATAATTACACGCTATTAAAAAAGCCTAACGAGTTTTTGGATGATTACTATAGAATTGTTGCATGTGCCAATATTACAAAAGTATTTTAAGGCTTCTTGATTTAATTAGTAACTGATAAAATTTGTGGTTTTGGAATCGATAACTACTATTTACTTAACGGTTACTAATTGATTTCTTTATATTAAACAAAAACTTCCTACATTTATAAAATGATAAAAACGATAATAGTTGATGATGAGTTTAATGCTAGAGAATTTCTAGAAAAACTTTTACAGCGATATTTTCCAGATAAATTTCTAGTCTTAGCTTTGTGTGAAAGTGTTGATGAAGCAATTCTTGCAATTGAAAAATTTAATCCCGAATTAGTTTTTCTAGATGTTCAAATGCCAAACAAAAATGGTTTTCAGCTTTTTAAAGAATTGAACAAAATAAATTTTGAAGTTATTTTTACAACCGCTCATTCTGAATTTGCTATTGAAGCCATAAAATGCAGTGCTTTGGATTATTTGTTAAAACCAATTAATTATATTGATTTGTTGGAAACCGTAAAGAAATATGAAAGTAAGTTGCATAAAGCTTCACAGCAAGAAAACTTGATGTTACTTATCGAAAATTTGGATTCTGGAAATTCAGCTTTTAATAAAATCGCCTTACCCACAGAAACTGGATTTGAACTAGTAAAAACTAATGCCATCCTTTACTGTGAAGCGGATAGTAATTATTGTAAAATTGTTTGTTTGGACGGTAAAAAAATTGTTATATCTAAAACTTTAAAATTTATTGAAGAACTTCTACCTACTACTGTTTTTCAAAGGATTCATAAATCGTATTTAGTGAATCTCAACTATGTTACTCGATTTAATAAAACCAATGAACTACTTGTTGAACTTAGTAATGGACAAACTCTACCCGTATCAATTAGAAAAAAAGAAGATTTTATCAATGCTATTCTTCAAAAGAAATAATTATCTGGTTGTTTTTCTTCTTCTTTTTGAAGTAGCAGTCTCACAAACGATTCCTAGTAAAAATATTACTGTAAACGATGGTTTACCAAGCAATGGTATAAAATGTTTTTTTAAGGATAGTAGGGGTTTATTATGGATTGGGACAGATGCTGGATTGTGTTGTTATGATGGTTCTACTTATAAAGTGTTCAATGAAACAAATGGATTAAAATATGATAAGGTTTGGTCTGTAGTAGAAGATGAAAACAAAAACATTTGGTTGTCGTTATATGGCAACGGATTAGCTAAATACGATGGTGAAAAGTTCACCTATTATAGTGTAAAAGATGGTCTAGTGAATAATTCTATTCGTAAAATTCATTATTCTAAAAAGTACAAATGTTTGATACTAGCAACTGAAAATGGACTCAGTTTATTTAATGGAAAAAATTTTAAATCTTTCATACAAAAAAACGTATCAAATAAGTTTCAAATTGTTGGGATAGAAGAAACGAAGAAAGAAATTTTCATCACGGCTTCTTACAGTGATAAATATAATCGAAGCCAAGTATTTAATCTAATAGTCAGTGGGGATATTAAAAAATCAAGTTTAGAAAAGATATTTAAGCCCATACTATCCTATTCTTCTTTTGTTGACCGGAATACCTATTTTAGTGGAGGACCAGACCATTTTTTGTTTACCAAAAATCTGACTACCAAAAAAGAAACAATTTTGGCTTGTCCTATTATTTGGGATTATGCCAAAGACCAGCTGAACAATCTGTACTTTGCCACCAGTAATGTAATAGATCCTAAAGGGGGGTTGTTTAAGTATGCTAACAATAAAATTACCGACATTACACGTCAAGCAAATATTACATCTACTTCCTTATGGTGTTTGTTTTATGATAAAGAAACCCAACAGCTTTGGGTTGGTTCTAATGATAAAGGAATTTACCGGGTGGATTTGAGTAGAAAAATTCAATTTTTAGAGTCTTCTTGTTTTGGTTTGAAAGACCTACAAATACAAAGAATGTATAATGATATAAACAATACTACTTGGATTGGAGCTAAAGATAATATTATTCTTGTTGATAAGGATTTAAGATATACCATCTTTGATAAAGCTACTATATTGAAGAAACTTTCGGTTTATTTTAAAGAAAAGGGATGGAATTCATATACCGCCACAGAATTTAAAAGCTTTAAAAGTAAAGAAGGCTTCAACTCATTCAATATAGTGTCAGATAATGAAGGTAATACATGGGTAAATACTACTTTGGGTGTGTTTTGTTTTGATAAGAAATATGAAATTATATTTTTTGCTTTTTTTGACGGTGGGAATCTAATTTTTGATAATAAAGACCAAGCTTATTTCTGTCGGATGTATTCGGACACCTATTTATATCAAAATAAATTTGATTGGACTCATTTCTCGTCATTTTCACTTCAGAAATCTTCTACTCCAACCGATATAACAAAAATAGTAAAAGAGGGGAATACGCTTTGGTTTGCTTCATCTTCTAAAGGATTGTTTATAAACAAGAACAGTCAGTTTTATTCCCTGAAAGCTAATGGCATGTTCAAAGAACATAATATCAAAGATTTACTTATTAATGACAAAGGTCAGCTGGTTATTGGAACAAACAGTGGAAAAGTTTATATCACAAAATGGAACGGAAAAAAGCTTGATATTTTACATGTTTATAAACCGTATAAAGAGTTACATGGCACGTCTATTTCATTTGTAGAACAATCAAACGGTACTTATTTCATTGGTACAAATAAAGGAATCAATGTAGTAAGAAATAATAAATTTATAAAACTCATCAACAAATCCGAAGGGTTAACAGACGTTCAGTTTAATGATTGCATAAAGGACAAAAGCGGTAATTTATTAATAGCAACTAATAACGGATTGATTCAGTTAAATGTTGCAGAATTTTTTAAAAATGAAAAAGCTCAAAATACTCCAATACGAATAAATTCAATTCAGGTCAATGGTACAGCTTTTGCAAAAACGGACTCCTTCATTCGTTGGGGTGTTTATGAAAATAATAAAATAAAACTCGATTATAATCAAAATGATGTTGAGATTGTCTTTTCATCTAATAATACTTTTAATGCGGATAAAAATGTATTTCGCTATAAAATTATTGGACTGTCGGATACTTGGAGTGACTTTGAATCCAACGGTAGAATACAATTGCTAGGGATTCCAAATGGCAGATATAAATTAATTTTAGAGGGTAAAAATACAGGAACTGGTTTCATGTTTCATTCGAAATTAATTGATTTAATTATTACTCCACCGTTTTGGAAAACTTGGTGGTTCGTTTTAAGTAGCGTTCTTTTATTTTCCATTATTGGTTTTGTAATCTATAAAAAAAGAATTCACTTTATTAAAATACAAGAACGATCGAAATCTGATATTCAAAAGCGTTTAGCAGAAACAAAAATGGAAGCTCTCCAAAGCCAGATGAATCCCCATTTTATCTTTAATGCGATGAATTCGATTCAGAATTTTATTATCGATAACAATACAGATGATGCGTTGATGTATATGGGTGAATTCTCTAAACTGATTCGGCAAACACTTAATAATTCTTCTAAACTTCGCATTAACTTGACAGATGAAATCCAGTATTTGCAATCGTATATTACGCTTGAAAATATGCGTTTTAAAAACAGAGTAAACTTTGAACTATCACTTGATGATGATTTAGATTTTTTTGAAACCGAAATTCCACCAATGCTCATACAACCATTCATAGAAAATGTGTTTGTACATGCTTTTGATTCCAATTCAAAAAAACCTACGCTAAAGGTTTCTTTCAAACAAATCGAGGACTTCCTTTTTTGTGAAATTGAAGATAATGGTAAAGGAATGGCTGCTGAAAACCTAAATAAACTTAACACCTCAAAAGGTATTAAATTGGCTAAAGAACGTATCACATTATTTCAATTTGACACCGTTGAAGCTGTGACTATTTCCTCTTCGCCTAATGGAGGAACAACAGTTGTTTTAAAACTCCACACAAGCTGAATCATTACGATAAAACAGAAAAGGTTTACGTAAACTAATTCTTATTTTTTTAAAAATTCATTTGATGTAAATTAGAGGTGATTTATGGAGAAACAAAATTGAACGGATGCTTATTATCGGATGATTTGTAGTAAATACATTTTTTGAAGAGCTAAACATGTGTATTTAAAGGACCAAGTAAAAAGAATAAATATGATTTCTAAAAATAGATTTACTAAAGTAACAATGGGTAGTAATGGACTAATTATAATTACTACAAAAGATAAAAAAGAAATTTCTATTTCGGAATTAGATAGGGTTTACATCACAGTTGACAAAATAGCACCTATTTACACCTTCAGTTATATTCTATTATCCATAGCGTTTATTCTATTTTCTTTATGGTATCTGCCATTTGATATGATTCTAATAGCTCCTTCTCTACTAATTATTGCTGCGGGCATAAAACTCAGGGAGTATAAAAGTTATGGATTAAAAATATGCTTAAAAAATGGAAACTATTTTAAGAAGCAATTTCCTTCGGAGTTAAAATATGATACTATTGAAATGGTAAATTGTATTCGAAAAGAGATTTTTGCTTTCAATATAGAAAAAGGCAAAAATATTATTCTTCATTATCAGCGTCCAATAATACGATAAATACGGAAGGAAAAAATGAAATGATAAGTTTACTTGTAAAGCAAAGAAATTTAGATAAATGATATTTTGACAACCCAAATTTTAGTGATGAAAAATATAACAAATAGGTATTGCAATTTGGATCTGAATTAGAGGTATTTAAAGAGTAAATGGTTGAGAAAGCTAAAAATATCAGTGATTGCTGAGGTAGAGGAGATGTCGAGAACAAAATAAGAATCCAAAATTTAGTGTTTCCACAAGGCTTGTCCATTAGGGCGAAAAATAGAGAGTATCTAACCAAAAAGGGAATGGTGTTTTTGGCTTAATCTCACTATTTGTAAGGGTTGAGAAAGGTAGTGAAAATGAAAAAACCCATCAAAATATTGATGGGTTTTTCTCAGTAGCGGGAACTGGACTCGAACCAGTGACCTTCGGGTTATGAGCCCGACGAGCTGCCTACTGCTCTATCCCGCGATGTGCGTTTGTAATTTCAATAAATTCCTTAGTAGCGGGAACAGGACTCGAACCTGTGACCTTCGGGTTATGAGCCCGACGAGCTGCCTACTGCTCTATCCCGCGTTGTTTCGGGTGCAAATGTACGACGAATTTCTGTATTTCCAATGAAAATTTTAAAAAATGTTTTATTTCGTCTATTGACTTGATATGTCTACCTTTGCAAAATAAATATAATAGAAATGTCACACAAAGCAGGTTTTGTAAACATCATAGGAAATCCAAATGTTGGGAAATCAACATTAATGAATGCCTTTGTTGGAGAAAGATTATCAATAATCACATCAAAAGCACAAACAACACGTCATAGAATTCTGGGAATTGTAAACGGGGAAGATTTTCAAATGATCTTATCGGATACGCCAGGAATCATCAAACCAGCATACGAAATGCAGGAATCAATGATGAATTTCGTTAAGTCCGCTTTTGAAGATGCTGATATCCTGATTTATATGGTGGAAATTGGAGAGCAAGAGTTGAAAGACGAAGCATTTTTCAATAAAATTATCCATGCCAAAATCCCTGTTTTATTGTTATTGAATAAAATTGACAATTCAAATCAGGCGCAACTGGAAGAACAAGTGGCTTTCTGGACAGCAAAAGTTCCTAATGCAGAAATTTTCCCAATTTCGGCCTTACAGAATTTTAATGTGCCAGAAGTTTTTGGACGAATTATTTCCTTATTACCAGAATCTCCTGCGTATTACCCGAAAGATCAATTGACCGATAAACCGGAACGTTTCTTTGTCAATGAAACGATCCGTGAGAAAATCTTATTGAATTACAGTAAAGAAATTCCTTATGCAGTAGAAATTGTAACCGAAGAGTTTTTTGAAGATGAAAACATCATCAGAATCCGTTCTTTGATTATGGTGGAACGTGAAACCCAAAAAGGAATCATTATAGGTCATAAGGGTGCTGCTTTGAAAAAAGTAGGGATGGAGTCTCGTGTTGATTTAGAAAAATTCTTTGGAAAACAAATTCATATTGAGTTGGTGGTGAAAGTGAATAAAAACTGGAGAAGCAACGCGAATATGTTGAAGCGTTTTGGTTATAACCAATAAGAGAAGTGTCCATTTTTTAGTGCTCCGCTCTAAAAACTTTACGATAAATGATATTAGAATTCGAAATGCCCTAGCCCAGATGGGAACGGCATCCTTTTATGTTTTTCTTTAAAACATAAAAGATAGAGTGGACAGCTGGAAAGAGCTCCTAAAAAAAGCATTAAAAATTTAGATTGAAGTCGCAGTTAGCGTGCTTTTTAGCTGAATACTTAAAAGGGACCACTACAAACTAAAAAAAGCATACCTTTGCAAAATATTTGAAAATAGGATTATGAATAACATTGTTGCGATAGTAGGAAGACCTAATGTAGGGAAATCAACCCTTTTTAATAGGCTGATACAAAGAAGAGAAGCTATTGTAGATTCAGTTTCGGGTGTTACCCGTGATAGAAACTACGGAAAAAGCGAATGGAACGGAAAGGAATTTTCTGTGATTGATACGGGCGGTTACGTACGTGGGTCGGATGACGTTTTTGAAGGCGAAATCCGTAAACAAGTAGAACTGGCTATAGATGAGGCTGATGTTATCATTTTTGTGGTAGATGTTGAGGAAGGGATTACGCCAATGGATGATGCTGTTGCGCGATTGTTGCGTAAAGTGACGAAACCGGTTTTGCTTGCAGTAAATAAGGTGGATAATGCGATGCGTGAAAAAGATGCCATTGAGTTTTACAACCTTGGTTTAGGAGAATATTACACGTTTGCCAGTATTTCTGGAAGTGGAACGGGGGATTTATTGGATGCATTGATTGATGCATTTCCAGTGAAACCAGAGCCAACGCAAGAAGAAGTTGCATTGCCTCGTTTTGCAGTTGTAGGGCGTCCTAATGCAGGAAAATCAAGCTTTATCAATGCCTTGATTGGTAAAGACAGATATATTGTTACTGATATTGCGGGAACAACCCGTGATGCTATTGATACAAAATTTGACCGTTTTGGATTCGAATTTAATTTAGTGGACACTGCGGGAATCCGTCGTAAAGCGAAAGTGAAGGAAGATCTAGAGTTTTACTCGGTAATGCGTTCGGTCCGTGCGATTGAGCATGCTGATATTTGTATTTTGATTATAGATGCCACTCGTGGATTTGAAGGTCAGGATCAAAGTATTTTTTGGTTGGCGGAGAAAAACCGTAAAGGAGTTGTAATCTTAGTGAACAAATGGGATTTGGTCGAAAAAGAAACGATGTCAACTCGTGATTATGAAGCCAAAATCAGAGAAGAATTAATGCCATTTACGGATGTGCCTATTCTTTTTGTTTCGGCATTAACGAAACAACGTTTGTTAAAAGCATTAGAAGCAACCGTAAAAGTTTTCGAGAACAGACAACAACGTATTGCAACTTCAAAATTCAACGAATTTATGTTGAAAGTGATTGAAGCGTACCCACCGCCAGCGACAAAAGGAAAATATGTAAAAATTAAATATTGCATGCAGTTACCAACACCAACACCACAATTTGTGTTTTTTGCCAATATGCCACAATATGTAAAAGAACCTTACAAGCGTTATCTGGAAAATAAAATTAGAGAAAACTGGGACTTTTCAGGAGTACCAATCGATATTTATATCAGAGAAAAATAAGAGAAATCCCGAGCAATCGGGATTTTTTTTGGTTTAAATTGTTATTTAACAGAAATGGAATAATTGAGTTTTCTTCTTTTTCTAAAGTTAAGTCAGATACATTTAGCTAAATAATTAATAGTCAAGGTTTAAATTTTTATTTAAGCGGATTAAATTTTTTTTGTTTTTCGTCCACTTAAATGTAGTCTATATTGTTTTGACCTTTTTTTGGAGTTTGAGTTTATGGAAAATACTAAATCGGATGATGTCTCTATTAAAATAATCTACTCCGCTAGCCCGGCGTTGAAAACTGTTTAGATAACCCAATTCTAATGCAATATTTTTATTCATGCCATACTGTAATGCAGCATAAACTCTATTTTGATCAAATGTATTTTTAATGATCGATTTCCCTGCATTTAACATTATTTCATCTGAAAGAATAGTTTTTAAATACTGATTTTCTTTTTTCCAAAAAACGTAATCGGCTTGAAGTCTGTATCTGAATCTCCAGAAAAATGTAGTGCCGGATAATAATGATTCTTTATTGGCATTATGAATAAATCGTTCTTCTGCTTGAAATCGTTGAAGCAGTGTTACTTTATTAATGTTTAGTTTCCAAGTAAGATCTTGTTGTCCTCGGTATTCCGGAGTATTAAAAGTATAGGATACTTCGGGTACTTGTGTTGCAACAGAGAAATGTGCAAAGCCAATTCCTGCTTCTAAATGTTCATTGATCTTGTAACGGCCTTGAATTCGTATGACATATAAATTTTCTTTCAATGGTTTCAAAAAGATTCTATTGTCAAACTCGTTATGCAAAGACCATTTTTCACTTAATGCCAATTGATTGTAGTAGCGTGTCCAAAGAATGCTTTGATGATCTATATTTTTCTCCGTTTGTGCTTGACAGAGAACAGATACTAATAAAAAGAAAATGATTCTAATATTTTTCACGGAGTTTTATTTCAATTTTGGCAAATTTACATAAACTCTATAAAATTTAGGGGGTGTATTTATTTTAAAAATATTCCTCAGTATTAAACTACTGAATAATAGAATATTGAATAAAAAAAAACAGCATTATTAAGACCTAAGTTTTAGTAATGCTGTTTTTAATTTTATGGTTTTTAATGAGTAAATTATTATAATGAGTATTTCAATGTAACTCCATACGTTCTTTGGTCGCCTAATACACCAGCATATTGTCCTGAATTTCCACCAGCGGGCAATAGTTGTTCGTAATAATCTTTATTTAGCAGATTACGTCCCCAGAATTGTACAGACAAACCATCTGTTGCACGAAAACCCAAACGAGCATTAAATAGAGCATAACCCTGAACTACTAAATATTTTGAAGCAGATGGACTTGAAGAGAATTCAGAACGTGCATAAGAATCAATTCCAAGGAATATTTTTCCTGTATTTCCAAAAAATTTAGCATTGTTTGAAAGTTCACCTCCTAAAGATCCTGCCCATTTTGAAGCACCCGGTAAAGCAGTTCCGGAAACATCTTTGAAGGATACTGCTGCTCCTGTTTCTTCTAAGGGAAGAGGTGCATTTGTAAATTTGACATATTTACCGTCTGTATAGGTCGCTGCTCCATTGATGGTTAAATGTTTGCTGATTATAAAACTTGCATCCAATTCTACCCCTTTTACCTGTACTTTATCTGCATTGGCAAGATAGCCACGGTTTACACCTAATTCAGCTGCCTGTACATTGGTTTGAAAATCTTTGATATCCGTATTAAAGAATGTTAAATTAAATATTGAGTTTTTAAACGGTGATGTTTTTACTCCAATTTCATAATGATTTACTTCTTCTGGTTTAATTACTGCAAGTTCTAGAATTGGTTGTCCGGCAAGAGTAGGTAATCCTGCTACGTTTACTCCAACGGGTTTGTAGCTTTTTGCAAAAGTTGCATACGCATTAATCTTGTCAGTAGCTTTAAAAGAAACGGTTATGTTTCCAGAAAAGTCAGTGTTAGCAGTATTAGATGAAAAAGACTGATCCGTATAAACTAATTTTTTCAAGGCAATTAAGGCTGGGTCATTCGTTTGAAGCCCTCCGTATGTAGTACGTTTGTAATCAGCATCTTTTTTGTCAAAATTATGGCGTAAACCTGGTAACACATGTAAACGTTCTGTTATAGCCCAGTCTAATTGGCCAAATACTGCCGCACTGGAAGCTCTAATGCGGGCATCGGTTTTGATACCATAACCTTCAAATAGATTTGGTGTTTTCCATAAATTACTAGTCGTGCTTTGTGCAAATCTCCATTGTGCATTACCGGATTCTTCTGTACCATCAGTTTGTGATGTCTGGTCAATAAAAAAGACACCTGCAACACCACTTAATTTAGAGGTAAGATGACCTGCGTATCGTACTTCTTGTGTTATTTGTGTTTGTCTGCTTGGGTTTTGCGATTTTGCTAATACTTGTAATCCTGTAAAATCCCTATCGTTTGATGGATCCCAATTCCAAAAACGCCAAGCGGTCGTTGCCGTAAGAGTTCCGTTTCCAATTTTTGTATCTGCATTAAGAGATATACCTCCCATATCTTGTCCGGAACGCCATGGCGTATCGTGGTCAATTTTACGGTCAAACCCATTTAAACTTGGTAATTGATAATTCAAATCAGCAATAATAGCATCAAATTGACGGTAAGCCGCTCTTTGTGTAGGTGCAACACCAGCAACTACCTGAGCATATCCATCTGGACGTTGGGTCGTAATATCTGCAGCTACTACAATACTGGTTCTTTCAGAGGGTGTATAAAGTAATTGTCCCCTGATTCCCTGATTATTGAGGGTATTTGTAGGTTTTCCCGTTGCAACATTATCAATTAGTCCATTACGTTGCGTACCGGAAAAAGAGATACGACCTGCAATTTTTTTGCCTAATGCTCCTGTAACAGAGGCTTTGGCTTGTAGGAATGCATAATTTCCGTAACTCACTTCAAAGTTAGCACCTGAAGTGAAACTTGGTTTGCGAGTAGTGATGTTAAAGGCTCCTGAAGTTGTGTTTTTACCAAATAATGATCCTTGCGGTCCACGCAATATCTCAATTTGTTCGATATCGATAAAATCTAAAGTGGTTGCCGCTGGACGTGCATAATAAACGCCATCAACATAGAAACCAACACCAGGATCGATTCCATCATTTGTAAGTCCAAAAGGAGAACCTAGGCTTCGAATATTAATACCTGTATTTCTAGGGTTTGACGAATATAATTGAACTGAGGGAACAAGTTCTTTTATGCGATTAACGTTAAAAGCTCCAGTTTGTTCTGCCTGTTTTCCTGTTATTACTGATATTGCGATTGGCACATCTTGTACTTTTTCTATTCGGCGCCTTGAAGAAACGATAACCTCGACCAAAGTATTTTCTTCAGTAAGCGTTATTTGCAATGAAGGTATTGCAAAAGAAGTAATTTCTATTTCTGCAGTTTTATATCCTACATATTGAACTAAAAGAGTTAAAGGGAGTTTTCCTTTTGTGTCTATGATAAATTTCCCGCTAGAATCTGAAATTGTGTTAGATGTTGTTCCTTTTATTACAACATTTGCGGCTTCTAAAGGAATGTTTTGGTTTGTTGTGACCAAACCGTCAATGTTTTGTGCAAATGATATTGAGAATGTTAAAACGAATAATAGGGGAAGTATGTTTTTTATAGAATTTTTCATTTATTAAGTATATGTAATTAGTAGAATTTAATTTAAATTTTTTTACTAACACATGTACATCATTTGAGAACTCTTTTTTTCAATTGCATTTAGTTGATTTCTTCGGGGTTGCCTATTCAATAAAGCAAACTTACTTAGGTACGTTTTCATACGTTTAATTTTGGATTGTTAATTATGTATTAAATCTTAGGCAAATATATAATTAATTCTATAAGATTAGTAGAGTTTAAAAATATTTTTTTATTTTTTTACCAATGATGCAATAGTAATGACTTCCATGGCTTTTAAAGTTTCCTCTCTAATAGTAATCAATCCGTGTCGTAATAGGCATTCCGATTCATCGACGCAATCAGAACAGCGTTCGTAAAAATTCAATGAGGCACAAGGAAGTAACGCAATTGCGCCATCAAAAAGTCTGTGAATATCGGCTAAAGTAATGTCGTTTTTAGATTTTAAAATATAATAACCGCCAAATTTCCCTTGTTTACTTCCTACGAAATGGCCACGTTTTAAATCCAACAGAATCTGTTCCAAAAACTTTTTTGGTATAGAGGCTGCCTCGGCAATTTCGATAGTTCGAGATACATGGGTTTCCTCTTGTTGGGCTAAGTATAAGAGTGCTTTTAGAGCATATTTGGCTTTTTGTGAGAGCATTTACTATAATTGATTTATGTTTTTTGAATAAATTTAAGACGCTCTAAATATTAAAAAGGGTTTTTAATATTTTTACTTTCGTAATTTGTTTTCTCAAGATGGAAATTGAATGTTACCAATCTCCACTTGATCCACCGCCAGAGAAACCTCCGCCACCAAATCCACCGCCGAAACCGCCTCCTCCAAATCCGCCACCAGAGGAACCTCCGCCGAAACCACCTCCGCCAATGTTTCGTCCAAGGCTGCTTAGAATAATGATATCAAGTAGACTTGAGCCTACACCACTGCCGCTGTTACCAGAATTTCCACCACTACCTTTGTTTCGAGATATCAACACCAGTATAATAATGACAATAACAATTAATGGTAAGATGGGAAATCCTTTATCTTTGGTTTGTTTAACTCGTTCTCCTTTGTATTTTCCTTTGAAAACATCAAATAAAGCATCCGTTCCCTTATCAAGCCCGTTGTAATAACTTCCTGCTTTAAATTCAGGAATAATAATGTTTCGGATTATTTCTCCCCCAATACCGGCTGTCAGTCGATCTTCTAATCCGTAACCTGGATTTATTGCAATTTTAGTTTCGCCTTTAGCCAATAAAATAATGACACCGTTGTCTTCTTTTGCCTGACCTATGCCCCAAGTTTGCGCCCATTTTGTTGCTAATTGACTTACATCTTCTCCTTTGAGGCTTTCTACGGTTACTATCACAATTTGAGTGGTGGTAGAATCAGAATATTTAATCAGCTTTTCTTCCAACTGTGTTTTTTCTGTCGCGCTTAAAACATTCGCATAATCGTAAACAGAAGTCTGTGAAGTTGGTTTTTCAGGAATGGTAAATTGTGCAAAACCAATTTGTGTGAATAACAAACATACAAACAGCTTTAGGGAAATTAGGGTACTCTTTTTTTGTAATAGCATTATCCTCTAGATATTTCGTTTGATAATTCATTTGTATCGCCTTCCAGCCAAGGGAAATATTTCTGTAATTGTTCACCGGCTCTGGCAATTCCATCAACAAGACCTTGCTTGAAATTTCCTTTTTTGAACTCAGCCACCATGATATCTCGGGTACAATTCCAAAAATCATCTTGAACAACATCATTAATGCCTTTGTCGCCACAAATTACAAAATGTCGATCTTCTACAGCTAAGTAAATCAAAACACCATTTTGAAGTTCGGTTTCATCCATTTTCAGTTCATGAAAAACTTCCATCGCACGATCATACGCATCCATGGAAGTTGTTTTTTCTATATGAACTCTAATCTCGCCAGAAGTGTTTTTTTCAGCCATGCGAATAGCTTCAACAATTTCTTGTTCATCTTCTTTGGTTAAAAAATCTTCTACTTTTGACATTGAACTATTTTTGATTTAAGATTAACGCTTTTTGATTTCAGAACTTTTAAATCTGCAATCAAAAAGCGTTAATTTTTAAAGGTTATTTTTTTAATTTAAATTGGATTTATTTTGACTTCTAAAAACCTAAGAAGTCTAATAATCTAACTTTAGAATTTTACTTCAACTGGTTTATCTGCACCTTCAACAGCGTTAAAATATGCTTTGTCTCTAAATCCAAACAAGCCAGCAAATAAGCTGTTTGGGAACGTTTTAATATGAGAATTGTAAGGTTTAACCGCTTCGTTGAAACGAGTTCTAGCCGTTAAAATTTGATTTTCAGTACTGGCTAATTCATCTTGTAATTTTAAGAAATTTTGATTGGCTTTCAACTCAGGATACGCTTCAACAGTTACTAATAATCGAGACAATGAACTGCTCACGCCACTTTGTGCTTTGTTGAATTCCGCTAATTGTTCCGGAGTAATATTTGCAGGATCAATTTTTACAGAAGTAGCTTTAGAACGCGCTTCGATAACTGCTGTCAACGTACTTTTTTCAAAATCAGCGGCACCTTTTACCGTATTTACTAAATTCCCAATAAGGTCATTTCTTCTTTGATATGCTGTTTGAACATCACCCCAAGATTGTTCTACATTTTGGTTTAAAGTCACTGCAGTATTATTAATTCCTTTAACCCAGCTGTAAATTACAAAAATCACAACCGCTCCGATAATCCAAGGCAAAAATCTTTTCATGTTTATTTAATTTAAGTTTATTGTTTAAAAATTTGAATCGATAAGTAGTCCTGATGACTACAATTCGTTTTTTATATTTGTTAATTGTGTGCGTATCGTTTCTAATTTTCGAATGATATCAAACTTATCCAACGTTTTTTTCTGTCCTTCTTTCAAATGGGTTTTGGCACCTTCCAGCGTAAAACCTCTTTCTTTGACCAAATGATAGATCAGTTGTAGATTAGTGATATCCTCCGGAGTAAACATTCGATTGCCTTTAGCATTCTTTTTTGGTTTCAGAATATCAAATTCATTGTCCCAAAAACGAATTAGCGATGCATTCACGTCAAATGCTTTAGCTACTTCTCCAATGCTGTAATATCTTTTGTCTTTAGATAATTCAATATGCATATCAATTTTTATTTTTTGTCCAGTTGAATGAGTCACTGAATACTATTTTTTATCTTCTTACTGTATAATGCCAACCGAACACTATTTTTGTATTAGTCTAATGATTGATTCTCTTGATTCGCTAATTGTGCGATGACAACATATTCCACTGCCGAAATATTTCCGTAATAAAAATTAAGTGGGTTTACCACTTTATTGTTCTTATGAACTTCATAATGTAGGTGAGGCGCTTCGGATCTTCCAGTGCTTCCCACATATCCTATAACATCGCCTCGTTTTACGCGTTGTCCAGCTCTCGCTTTATATTTGCTCAAATGTGCGTATAAAGTTTCGTATCCAAATCCATGCCGAATAACAATATGATTTCCATATCCGGAGGCGGTATTGTCTGCTTTTGCTACAACTCCGTCGCCGGTAGCATAAATGGGAGTTCCAGTTTTGGACGTAAAGTCCATTCCTTCATGCATTTTTCTCGCTTTTGTAAATGGATCCGTTCGATAACCAAAACCAGAGGCCAGTCGTTTTAAATTTTCATTTCGTACTGGCTGAATGGCAGGAATGGCTGACAAAAAATCACTTTTCGCTTCTGCCAATTTCAAAATCGCATCCAATGATTTCGACTGAATCGCTAATTCCTTGCTAAGGACATCAATCCTTTTTGTGGTATTGATTACCAACTGGGAATTGTCATACCCTTCTAATATTTTATATCTATTTTTCCCGGGGAATCCCGCTTTTCGAATAGAATCCGGAATCGCGGCTTTATTAAAATACACACGATACAAATTATTATCCCGATCTTCAATAGCTTCAATAACGCCATTTACCTGATCCATTTTTTTGTTCAGCAACGCATAATTCAATCTCAAATTTTCAATTTCACGCGCTTGCAAACGGTCTTTTGGTGTTTCAAAATAAGGAGTGTTCAATAAAACAACAAAACTTAAAAAACCAAACAATCCCGATGCCAATAAGAACAGAATAATAACACCAAATTTTCTTCTTTTTCGTGTTTTTATTTTTCTATAGGCTAGATTTTCGGAATCGTAATAATATTTTACTTTCGACATATTTTAAAATACCCTATTTTTGCACACAGTAGAAGGTTAGACGAACAAATTTAATAAATGTTTCATTTGTTACACCCTTTTTTCAATAATAAATAAAATAATGTGCCTATTCCAGCTATTCGTTGCAAGTTCTCGTTTATAAATCTTTTTTTCTAATGAGCCAGCAGGAGCTTCCTCCGGGCGCTCTGCCACCTCAAGAAAAAATAGAGGTATATATCTCGAAGCTTTTCACTGTTATCTGGGGCATAAAATGTTGATTCGATCATTTGGTCTTTCGTTTATGCGATACAGCCGATTAACCAAATTAACAAATAACCGAACAAACAATAAAAATGACATCACAAGACGTACGTAAACAATTTCTGGATTTTTTCGCATCAAAAGGACACTTAATCGTTCCATCGGCTCCCATAGTTCTAAAAGACGATCCAACCCTGATGTTCAACAACTCAGGAATGGCGCAGTTCAAAGAATATTTCCTTGGGAACGCTACGCCAAAAAGCAATAGAATTGCCGATACACAAAAATGTCTTCGGGTTTCAGGAAAACATAATGACTTAGAAGACGTCGGTTTTGATACGTACCACCACACCATGTTTGAAATGCTGGGAAACTGGTCTTTTGGAGATTATTTCAAAAAAGAAGCCATCAACTGGGCTTGGGAACTTTTGACAGAAGTCTATAAAATTCCAAAAGAAAATTTATACGTTTCCGTATTTGAAGGAAACCCGGAAGAAAACGTACCGTTCGATCAGGAAGCTTGGGATATTTGGAAGGAATTGATTGACGAAAACCGAATCATTCTTGGAAACAAGAAAGACAATTTCTGGGAAATGGGAGATCAAGGCCCTTGTGGACCGTGTTCCGAAATTCATGTTGACTTACGTTCTGCAGCAGAAAAAGCATTAGTTTCCGGAAAAAGTTTAGTGAATAATGACCATCCGCAAGTAGTGGAAATTTGGAATAACGTATTCATGGAATTCAACCGTAAAGCGGACGGTTCTTTAGAGAAACTTCCCGCGCAACACGTTGATACCGGAATGGGATTTGAGCGTTTGTGTATGGCGTTGCAAGGAAAAACTTCCAACTATGATACCGATGTTTTTACGCCACTTATTGAAAAAGTAGAGCAAATTACAGGATTAAAATACACTTCAAATGATGTCACTCTGAGCGGAGTCGAAGAGAGCGAAGAGCAAAACAAAACTAATATCGCTATTCGAGTAGTGGTCGATCACGTTCGTGCGGTGGCTTTTGCTATAGCTGACGGACAACTGCCATCAAACACTGGCGCTGGTTATGTAATTCGCAGAATTTTGCGTCGTGCAATTCGTTACGGATTTACTTTTTTGAATACCAAAGAACCGTTTATCAATCAATTGGTAGCCGTTTTGGCCAATCAGATGGGGGAGTTTTTTCCGGAAATCAAATCACAACAACAATTGGTTACGAATGTGATTCGGGAAGAAGAAGCTTCTTTCTTGAGAACGTTAGACCAAGGATTACAATTATTGGAAAATGTAGTTACCGAAACTAAAGGATCAACAGTTTCAGGAGTTAAGGCTTTTGAATTATACGATACTTTCGGATTCCCAATTGACTTAACCGCATTGATTCTTAGAGAAAAAGGATTGGAACTGGATGAAGCTGGTTTTAACACAGCCATGCAAGCTCAAAAAGCCCGTTCACGCGCCGCATCAGAAGTTTCTACCGAAGATTGGTCGGTGTTGATTCCTGGAAATGTAGAAACATTCGTGGGTTACGATCAATCTGAAAGTGACGTAAAAATCACTCGCATCCGTAAAATTGACAGTAAAAAAGACGGAGTTTTATACCAAATCGTTTTAGATAACACGCCTTTCTATCCAGAAGGTGGAGGGCAAGTTGGTGATAAAGGAACGTTGGTTTCTGCAAATGAAACTATCGAAATCATCGATACTAAAAAAGAAAATAACCTGATTTTGCATTTTGCAAAAAAATTACCGGAAAATGTAAACGCAGTTTTTACAGCCAAAGTAAATCAGGATTTAAGAAGTTTGTCTTCCAGAAATCACTCGGCGACACACTTGATGCACCAGGCGTTGAGAAGTGTTTTGGGAACACACGTAGAACAAAAGGGATCTTTGGTTAATCCAACTTATTTGCGTTTTGACTTTTCGCACTTTGCTAAAATGACAGAATCGGAATTACAACAAGTAGAGGATTTTGTAAACGCAAGAATACAGGAACAATTACCACTTATCGAAAGAAGAAATATTCCTTTTACGCAGGCAGTTCAAGAAGGAGCAATGGCATTGTTTGGAGAAAAATACGGAGATGAGGTTCGTGCGATTAAATTTGGCGAAAGCATGGAATTATGTGGTGGAATCCACGTGAAAAACACGGCGGAAATCTGGCATTTCAAAATTGTTTCTGAAGGAGCGGTTGCTGCGGGAATTCGTCGTATCGAAGCGATTACAAGTGATGCGGTTAAAGCACATTTTGCTTCGTATGAAAGCACATTGAATGAAGTGAAAACAGCCTTAAAAAATCCTCAGGATATTCTGAAAGCCGTTCATTCGATGCAAGACGAAAATGCAAAATTGGCTAAACAAATCGAGGCTTTGATGAAAGATAAAGTCAAAAATTTGAAAGCGAGTTTAATTGCTGAATTACAGGAAATAAACGGCATACAATTCTTAGCTAAACAAGTGGATTTAAATCCGGAAGGAGCCAAAGATTTGGCTTATGAATTAGGAAATTTAGGAAAAAATTTATTTCTTGTTTTGGCTACAGCCGACGAAGAAAAACCTATGTTGACTTGCTATATTTCTAAAGAATTAGTGGCGGAGAAAAACCTAAATGCCGGACAAGTAGTTCGTGAATTGGGTAAGTTTATCCAAGGTGGAGGCGGTGGACAACCGTTTTTTGCTACAGCAGGAGGAAAGAATGTAGCTGGAATTCAACAAGCATTGGAAAAAGCGATTGACTTTGTAAAGTAATTATCTCGTAAATTTTTTTGTCTCGCAAAGTCGCAGAGACGCAAAGTGTTTGTGGATAAATGTTTAAAATATCCAGTAACAATAGCTTTGCGTCTCTGCGACTTTGCGAGATTTTTAATATATTAGCAAGAAATAAAAAATGACTGAAAACGATATTTCAAAGATTGTTGTTGATGTTTGTTACAAAATACACACTAGGCTTGGTTCAGGACTATTAGAGTCAGTTTATGAAGCTATTTTGTTTTATGAGTTAACGAAAAGAGGACTTACGGTTGAAAGTCAAAAACCACTTCCCGTTGTCTGGGATGAAGTAAAATTAGATATTGGATTCAGAACTGACTTACTCGTAGAAAATAAAGTTATTTTAGAAATAAAATCAGTTGAACAAATTGCTAATGTGCATCCAAAGCAACTTTTAACGTATCTGAAAATTACAGAAATGAAATTGGGCTTGTTAATTAATTTCAACGAACCACTAATTAAAACAGGAATTACAAGAATTGTAAATAACCTTTAACCGATCCGTCTCTGCGGCTTTGCCATAAATAAACATGAACTTCAGAACCCAAATTCCCATTCCTAAAAGTAATCATCCAATAGATTACAATTCAAAGATTGTGTCTTTAGGTTCTTGCTTTGCTGAAAATATGGGAGATAAATTTCAGTATTTTAAATTTCAAAACACCATAAACCCTTTTGGGATAATTTTCAATCCGGTTTCTATTGAAAAGTTAATTGATCTTGTTGTTTCCGGAAAGCAATTTACAGAAAACGATATTTTTTTTCATAATGAACGTTGGCATTGTTTTGACGTGCATTCGGATTTGAGTAATTCAAGTAAAGAGGGATTATTAGCATCATTAAGCGCAATAATCAAATCAAAAAATCAACAAATAACCGAATCAACACATTTCGTCATCACGTATGGAACCTCATGGGTTTATCGAAATATAGAAAGCGATTCAATTGTGGCGAATTGCCATAAAGTACCTCAAAAACAGTTCAAGAAAGAATTACTTTCTGTTGAAGAAATAAAAAAAAGTATTACAAACACAATCAAATTAATTCATTCGGTAAATCCGGATTGCAATATTATCTTTACGGTTTCGCCGGTGCGTCACATCAAAGACGGTTTTGTTGAAAATCAGTTGAGTAAAGCACATTTGATTTCGGCTGTTCACAGTATTCTGAATTCTGAACAATGCAAGCTGAACACTGAATATTTTCCTAGCTACGAAATCATGATGGATGAACTTCGGGATTACCGTTTTTATACCGAAGATATGTTGCATCCCAATCCAGTGGCAATTGATTATATTTGGAAACTTTTCAAGGAAACTACGCTTTCCGAAACTGCTTTTGCTGTTATGGATGAAGTGGAGGGTATTCAAAAAAGTCTTCTGCATAAGCCTTTTAACCCGAATTCTGAAAGTCATTTAAAATTTGAGTCCAAAGTCAGAGAAAAAATCACTAAATTGGAGAATCAATATTCATTCATGAAATTTTAATTATGCTTAGAAGACTACTTATTGGAATAGCAATTATCGGTGGAATCTTTTTATTGTTCAAATACTGTGATTTTAAGAAAAAAGATGATGAGGATATCACTTACAACACAAACCTTATTCAGCAACAAATTCTGAACGTCGGAAAATTAGTCGTTACTGAAGGTCATTTCTCTGAAGTCATCACTTATAAAAACCAACAAAAATACTTGCTGGATATGCTTTCTTTCGAGAAAAAAGCGTTGGTTGTTGTCAATGCCGATGTGACTGTAGCGTACGATTTGCACAAAATGAAGTACGACATCGATGAAAAGAATAAGACCATCACCATTGTAAGTATTCCAAAAGAAGAAATAAAAATAAGTCCAGATATTCAGTTTTATGATGTGGAGCAAAGCAAATTGAATCCTTTTACGGGTGATGATTACAATAAAATCAACAAATCGGTAAAAGCGAATCTGGCCAAAAAAATAGAAAAATCGTCCTTGAAAACAAATGCTCAAAATCGCTTGATAAGTGAATTATCTAAAATATTGATTCTGACCAATACCATGGGTTGGAAATTGCAATACGAAGGAAAAGTAATCGAAAGCGAGAAAGATTTTGGACAAAAAATAAAATTGTAATAGCTTTTTTGTCAGGTTGAGCACAGTCGAAACCATTTTTATAGCTGTTTAAGCCTATTAAAAATCTCGACTGCGCTCGATTTGACAAACCTAAATTGGAAAACTAAGCTTTCTCTTTGTCGAAAATCAAGTCCAAACCGCCAGCTATCAAATGTGCTACTCCAGGTCTTTTTTCTTTTAATTGATCAAGATAAATTATTATTTCCTGAAGTAATTGAGGTTCGTTTGTGTCTTTCAAAAGTTCTGTAATTTCAACAGCTAATAACCAATCGTTTGGATGATTAGTACGTAATTTTTCAAAAATTGGTACCAAAGAAGTTTCTGTATCCTTAGTTTCTCTTATGTTTCGAATCGTTTGGTATAAAACCTCTAAATCATCCCGTTCTGCGGTATGTTTCGCTTTGATGGTTTTGCTTGTTGGTACATGCGAAATCAAATCAAAACTATTCACATCAGCAGGGCCTGAAAATGCCGAAATCACTTTTTTACCAACAGCCATATCGTAAATTCCCCATTCCGGTTGAAACAAAGTAGTTTCTTTATGCGTAACAGTACAGTTTTTAAAACGAATTAGAATAATTTCTCCCTGCAAGTTTCTGGAACCTGTTATGATTTCGCCTTCTACGGTTATGCCGCCTTCAAATTCTAGTTTTACCGTTTTAGATTCCAGAATATCGTAAGCATTTAAATCTTTTGGACTCATGTCTTCAATAGCCAGATTGATGCCTTCTAGTTTTCCTATTGGACTTCCAAAGCCATCAGGATGTGTCAAAGTTCCATGTCCTACTAATTCTTTTTCTCTGTATGCCAATGCCGTTTTTCCAGTAGTTTGTATGTAAATTGGCTTGCCTTCATGTTCAATTACGGAACTGAAAACACCCGAAATTTGTAAACCAGTGCTCATTTCGATAGTTCCTAGAGCATTCGAATCAATTAGTTTTTCTATTCCCGATAAACCGCCTGTTCTAAGGGCCATTTTATTCGCAAATTCTTCTAAAACCAAGCTTAAATAAGCAAAATCTGGAGTTACGTAAAGTTGTGGTTGCAGTTTTGTAATGTCAAAACTCTGGTTGGCTGCCGATATATCATAAGGGATTTTTTTTACCTCATTGGTCATACAATGCGCACTTTCGCCAATTGATGACAACAAGCCGGCCCCGTATATTTTCGGGTTTTCTACCATGCCAATCAATCCGTACTCGACAGTCCACCAATGCAGGTTTCTGATTTGTGCCATTTCAGATAATTCCCCCATATTATTCTGCAAATCTTCCACCGCTTTTTCAGCAGCATCAATAGTGGCTTGGGGAGTATCTTCGGCTTCTTTCACGATCGAAAGCAATCGAATGGCTTCATACATTTGATAATCCTTATCCGAAGAAATCGCTTTGCAACCTATTTCTCCAAAACGTCTCAAATATTCTGCGTATTCTGGATTGGCAATAATGGGAGCATGACCAGCACCTTCGTGAATAATATCAGGTGCAGGCGTGTATTCTATATGTTCGAGTTGGCGAATGTCAGAAGCAATTACCAGTACATTATACGCCTGAAATTCCATAAAAGCATTGGGCGGAATAAATCCATCCACGGCAACAGCAGCCCAACCTATTTCAGTCAAAATACGGTTCATGCCATACATACTAGGAATGTTGTCAATCTCGATTCCTGTCTTTTTCAATCCTTCCAAGTAGGAACTATGCGCCACTTTTGATAAGTAATCTACATTTTTGCGCATCACATAACGCCAAACCGCTTGATTTATGGGCGTGTAATCGCTATAATCCTGAGGTTTAATAAATTGCTTTAAGTGCTTTGGCAATCGGTCTAATAACGGATTGCTTTCTATAGTTGAGTTCATATCTAAAACGTTGTAGTTCTGCTGCAAAAGTACGAATTTCAGGAGCGATTTCCCGCTTTTCATTGCAAGTTTTTGCAAACCCGTTTGTTTTCTAGTGTTCCTGCAGGAGCAATAAAAAGTGGTATTCCTCTTTTCCCCCTTTCCTTTGGAGAGGGTTGGGGAGAGGAGTCGCTCTGCAGCAATAAGAAAAACCAAAACGGCTTTCGCAAAAAGCTTTCCATTGCAATCTGGGCTTGGGGAGTTGTGGATTCATAAAATAGTACCCTTCAAATTTTAAAAGGTTTTTATAACTGTTTAGGTTTGTTATTTCTTAGCATATTTGATTCCAATTAAAGAAGAATTTCTGTTCAGCAATGCGTTGTAAAATTCGTATCTTTACTCTATTAAACGAAAGTATTATGAACATCGAGGCATATAAAAATCAGATTATCAAAAAACTAATAGAGATTCAAGACAAAAAAATATTGGAACAAATAGATGCTGTTTTGAAAGGGAATCCTATTGTTGCCCATACTCTTGAAGGCAAAGCTTTGACTAAAGCCCAGTACATAGAACGCATTGAATCCATTAGTGAATCAGTTGCAGATGGAGCAGAAACGTATACTTCTAAACAAGTTCGAAGTCATATTTTATCCCAAAAGAAATGAATGTAATTTGGTCACAGGAAGCTAGAAAATCGCTTTCTGAAATTTATAATTATATTTTTGAGGATAGTCCACAAAATGCAGAAATGGTTTTGGATAAAATAATTGAATTGGTTGATTCGTTGCGCGATGAACGGTATGAATTTGCAATTGACCCCATCATTAATAAAGAAAAATTCCGTCATGTAAGTATTTGGTCTTACAAAATCATATATGAGCGAACAAAAAAAGAAGTCTTAATTTTGGATATTTTTAACGGAAAACAAAATCCTGATAAATTAAAAAAATATTAAAAATCGTAATATCACTATTAGGGTTTTTTTATAGATGCATTTTAAAGTTGTCTTTAAGTAAATAGCTACTTCACCAACTCAAACACCAAAATCTGTGTTTTTTGTTTGTCAGAAAAATTATTATCCGAAACAAAAATGATAGATGGATTACCATTTGCCAATTTTGGTCCAAAAGTAAGTCCTTCGATATTATCAATAAAAATTCCCAAATCATCCATGTTTAGGATTAGTTTTTTAGAAGCTAATTCCAATTTTTGGTTTTGTATTGAAGGGTAATTTTTGACGTTAGTTGCTTTTTTCAAATCACACAAAAATACTTTTACGGTGCAGGCTTGTGTTCCGTTAGAATAGGAACGTTCCACAACCAACAATTGATTTTTACCATAATATTGAATCGCCGAAACGCCATTTACACCAAAAGCATCTTTTGGATTGGGTTCACGAGCAATAGGCTCCAGTTGGTAGCCATATTGAGCAGTGTTCTTTTTTGTTTTGGCATTAAATTGATACAACCGAATCAAACCGCCTTTGCTGGTGTTGGCTTGGTCGCCGTCTTCAAATAAAGGTTCTTCAATGTTGGTATAAATATTTTTATAGTTTTTGTCAAAAGTTATCCCTTCTAAAGTGCCATTATTTCTCGGACCTTTTTCCAGTTGCTGCATTTTTAAATTTTCAGGTAATGTGATGTTGCCCAGAAAGTCACCTTTCAAATCCATAAAATTTAGGGAAGGATTTTGTAAAACTTCTTTATCTGCAGTAATCACTCGCGCACCTTCGCTGCTCCAAGCCAAAGTATTTGTTTTTGGATTGAATCGGATGTCTTCGGGATCTGCTGAAGTAGTTGGTGTGGTGTTCCAATTGCCATACACTTTTCCGGTTTCATTTTTTAAAATGCCGACGCTTTGGAAATCGATCCCTTCTACTTTATTTTCGAGCAAACGAATTTTTGCAGTATAAAATCTAGAATCGTTAAACATCGATCTGTCATCACTTATCAAATAATACAAATCGTTTTTTGCATCATAATCGATTCCGGATAATCCGCCCACTTTTGTATTCTGAAAGGTTTCACCAAAAGGAATTTCAATCGAACGGATCAGGTTTAAACGGGGTGCTGGTTTGTTTTCAGCGGTTTGTTTTAAATTCGAACAAGAAAATAAAAAAGCTGGAAATACTAAAAATAATAATAATTTACGCATAAAGAAATGTATTGCTATTTGCAAAAAGAAACAGATTTTGGATTAAAAAGAAACACTTTAGAAACTATGAATTGTTCGTTTGGTTTTTTTCGAGATTGCGGAAATAGTCAATTTTGTAGTTGAACATTTCAGCCATGTTTTTAGCACGTATTTTAGCTTCTTCGGCCAATGGACCTGCAAATAAACTATCGGTAGTTTCCGTAAAAATTTGCATCCAGCGATCAAAATGTTCTTTGGCAACCGGCAGTTGTTTGTGCGGTGGAAATGGACTTCCGGAATACGAATGGACTTCGAGTAAAATAGTTTGCCAAAAGCGGTACATTTTTTCCAGATGTTCGGGCCAGCGGTTGCCTATTTTTTCGTTGAATATGGGTCCGATAAATTCGTCTTTTTGAACTTTAGAATAAAAAACATCAACCAATAATTTGATGTCCTCGAATGTGGTAATGTCGTTAAATTGCGTCATAATTGGGTATAAAAAAAGCCTTCGCAAAGGTAGGCTTTTATGTTGAAATGTAATGGTAAACTATTTTGCATTAGGCGGAAATTGCTCTAAGATTTTTGCGACAAATTCATTGATTCGTTTTTCTTTTTCGTTGCGGTTTTCAGTCAGATAACCAACACCTTCACCTTGCCAAACCAATTCTTTTTTCTTGGCATCAATTAAATCAATATACAATGTTCCTTCGGTTGAAGAGGAAACATAAGTGCTGCGTCCTCCCCATAAATATGGATTCCATCCCCATCCCCATCCATATCCCCAACCGGCGTTGTATTGGTTCACGTCTATTTTTTCTCTTTCTTTGGTTAGTATATTAATAAGTAAATCTGGATTTTCGCTTTTGGTCATTCCTTTTTTGCTCAATTCACGGTCTATGGCATTAAGGATTCTTTTCTTGTCTAATTCTGAGATTTCAACTTTGTCAATTCCTTTTTTATGAAAAGCGTAGGTTTTATATTGACTAAAATCTACTTTGTTGTCATAATCGGAATATACTTTTACGGAACTGCATGAGGCAATTACCAAAAGTAGAAATACGGGAAGGAGTTTAATTGCTTTCATGATGTGATTATTTGATTACTACACTGTTTACTAAAGATACGTTCAATTTTTAAAAATCCAACAAATTGTTGGCTACTATATTAGGGATGGTCACTTTCAATAAAGGTTGCGTCTCCATCGCTCTTTTTATAGCAAATAATGCTCCGTCATTCCTGGCCCAGCTTCTTCTGGAAATTCCGTTGTTGACATCCCAGAAAAGCATTGATGCTAAACGTCTTGAAGCTTCTTTTGAACCATCAAGAACCATACCAAATCCACCGTTAATTACCTCTCCCCAGCCCACACCGCCGCCATTATGAATGGATACCCAAGTGGCGCCTCGAAAGCTATCTCCAATGACGTTTTGTATTGCCATATCGGCCGTAAAACGGGAGCCGTCATAGATATTAGACGTTTCTCTGTAGGGAGAATCGGTGCCGGAAACATCATGATGATCGCGACCTAAAACGATAGTTCCTATTTCGCCTTTCGCAATAGCCTGATTAAAAGCTTCGGCAATTTTTACACGGCCTTCGACATCAGCATACAAGATTCTGGCTTGGGAACCTACAACCAGTTTGTTTTCCTGAGCGCCTTTTATCCACTGGATATTATCCTGCATTTGTTGCTGAATTTCTACTGGTGCTGTTTTTGCCATTTCTTCCAAAATCTGACAGGCAATTACATCTGTTTTGGCTAAATCATCTGGTTTCCCCGAAGCACAAACCCATCGGAAAGGGCCGAAACCGAAATCAAAACACATGGGTCCCATTATATCTTGTACGTAACTCGGATATCTGAAATCAATATGGTTTTCGGCCATTACATCCGCACCAGCGCGGGAAGCTTCTAGCAAGAAAGCATTTCCATAATCAAAGAAATAGGTTCCTCTCGCAGTGTGTTTATTGATTGCAGCTGTGTGACGGCGTAATGTTTCTTGTACTTTTATTTTGAATAAATCAGGATTCGTAGCCATCATTTCGTTTGCTTCTTCAAAAGAAACGTCAGCAGGATAATAACCACCAGCCCATGGATTATGTAAGGAAGTTTGATCAGATCCTAAATCGATATGAATATTTTCTTGATCAAATTTTTCCCAAACAGTAACGACATTTCCAAGATACCCGATGGAAACAATTTCATTATTGGCTTGCGCCAAAGCGACTCTTTTTACGAGTTCATCCACGTTTTCTATCACTTCATTAATCCATCCTTGACTGTGGCGAATGTGCGTTATTTTTGAATTGACTTCGGCACAAACAGTGATGCAACCGGCAATATTTCCGGCTTTAGGTTGTGCGCCTGACATTCCGCCCAATCCTGAAGTGACAAATAAGCCGCCTTTTGGACTGCGTTTTATTTTACGAAAACCATTCAAAACAGTAATAGTTGTTCCGTGTACAATTCCCTGCGGACCAATGTACATGTAACTTCCTGCGGTCATTTGTCCGTATTGTGAAACGCCTAATGCATTCATTTTTTCCCAATCGTCCGGTTTAGAATAATTAGGAATTACCATACCGTTTGTAACAACAACTCGTGGAGCTTCTTTATGCGAAGGGAACAATCCCATTGGATGACCGGAATACATCGTCAATGTTTGCTCATCCGTCATCTCTGACAAGTATTGCATCGTCAAAAGATATTGTGCCCAATTTTGAAAAACGGCTCCATTCCCACCGTAAGTAATCAACTCATGGGGATGTTGTGCTACGGCATAATCCAAATTGTTTTGAATCATCAGCATAATTGCTTTGGCCTGTTCGCTTTTTCCGGGATATTCCGCAATAGGTCGCGCATACATTTTATAATCCGGACGCAAACGGTACATATAAATACGACCATAGGTTTCCAGTTCTTGTGAAAATTCTTTGATTAATTCAGCGTGATGTTGCGGTTCAAAATACCGTAACGCATTACGTAACGCCAGTTTTTTTTCTTCAACCGAAAGGATTTCTTTGCGCTTTGGTGCGTGATTGATATCTGTTTCGTATGGTTTTCTCTTCGGTAAAACCGATGGAATTCCTAGTTGTATTTGTTCTTGAAAAGTCATTGGATAATTTTGTTATTGCTTTTTTTGAATCTGTTTACTTTTTATTTGTGCCTGTTTTTTTATCGAAACCATACGGACAATGACGACAACCGCTTTTGCAACAAAATCCTCTTTTTAAATGGAACTTTACAGTGAAACATTTATAGCCTTCAGGTGTGTAATAGAAATCTTCTCCTTCTATCAATTTATTTTCATTACTTTGGTCAATCATATTTGAGATTATTCGATTGTATAAGTCATTTGATTTGCTTTATTTAATAAAAACTACTCAAACGATTGCGTTTTTCATTAAATAAAAACATTTTAGCATTACAAATTTATAAATTTTATAGCGAATGTTGCTGATTGTTGCTAAATTTTTAATCCCGAAAGGGTATCGTGGATTGGCTGTATTTCCTTTTGTGTTGGTGAAATATCCGATAGATAAGGAAAATGCTGTTTTTGTTAATCACGAAAAAATCCATCTGCGCCAGCAGGCAGAATTATTAATATTTCCTTTTTTTATTTGGTATTTGTTAGAATATTGTATTCGATTGATTCAGTATAAAAATGCAAATTTGGCCTACAGAAACATTAGTTTTGAGAGAGAGGCTTATGAGAATGAATCAAATTTAGAGTACTTAAAAAATAGGTCTTTTTGTCTCTTTTTAAAATATGTGGACCTAAAGGAGTAATAGTCTTTGGAAAATCTTTTTCTTAAATTTGATTGTAATTTATCCCTTCCTGTTTGTGGAGTTAAAGCAATTACACAGTATTAACTTACAGGGTTTTAGGATTTTTTTTATTTGAAATACTTAAATGAATAAACGCTATTGTTTGATTTTTAAATTGTAAGAAATTATATATTTAAAATTAAAAAAATGTTTGTAATCGATTGTTTGTGCTTTTTATCGGTATTTATGCTGATTCCTATTCTATTTTTTTTGTAACTTTAAATAAAAATAGCTCAAAACAGATTTTTTTTCCTAAAATACTTGATTAGGAATGTGTTTTTAGATCTTTTTAAGGCTAAAGAAAATTTCATTTTTTTGAAAGAGGCATTGTCTTAAAATGTAATGTCATAATAAAGAATATAATTTATTTCATACAAATTAATTTAAGGACTTATGAACTCAAAATTACTTAAACGAACACTGTTGGTTGTTATTGGATTGTTTTTGCACAACAATGTAAATGCCCAGATGTATGTAAGTCCGAATAGTTACGTTTTTGCCAATAACGAAGTGGTTTTTGTAAAACAGCAATTAGAGTTAAATGCCACCAACAGTAATTTCTATCTAAGGAAAGATGCTCAGTTAGTACAAGGTTCTACATCGACCAGTTCTAATAAAGGTCTTGGCAGCTTGTCCGTTTTTCAAGAAGGAACTACAAACAATTTTCAATTTAATTACTGGTGTTCCCCTGTGGGAGGGAGTAATGCAACTGCTGGAAATTCTGCTTTTGGAATTACACAATTAAAAGATATTTTAGACTTGACAAATAGTAATAATTCGACTCCTTTGGCAATGAATAATTACGATGGAACTGCCAGTCCATTTAAAATTGCACCCTATTGGATTTTTAAGTTAACTGCTTCCTCCAGTTATTCAGATTGGAATCAGGTGGGAGTAAATTCGAATATAAATGCCGGAGAAGGATTTACGATGAAGGGGAGTTCTGGGACTAATTCAATAACTATAAATGGAGTTCAAAATAATCCAGGCGGTAAACAGCGATATGATTTTAGAGGAAAACCTAATGATGGAACTATTTCTATTCCAGTTGCATTTGAGCAATTTACATTGACTGGGAATCCCTATCCATCTGCCATAGATTTATCTGCTTTTTTGTTTGAACAAACAAATTGCACCGGAATTGCTTATTTCTGGGAACAGGATAAAACAGCTGATTCCCATTATATAGCTGACTATAAAGGCGGATATGGAACTTTTTCTCCTGTTTCTAGAAGAGGATCAGGTATATATGTGCCAGCTACTTTTTTTTCGTACGATGGTTCTGGGAATGAAGGCCCAACTTCTGGTGCAGGAGGAAATTATGAAAGACGTTTTTCTCCTATTGGACAAGGTTTCATGATTGATGGATTAGTTAATGGCATCGTAGAGATGAAAAACAGTTACAGGGTTTTTGTTAAAGAAGATGTGTTAAATTTTTCTCAATTTGAAAAAAATATAAATTCAAATAAAGTAAAAACTACTTCAGCTAACCTGTCAGATATTCCATCAGTATCCGGGTTTGATTATAAAACGGTTACTACTGCGCCAACGCCACAAATACGATTTAATACTTTGTTGAATAATCAAGGCGTTCGCCAAATTGTTTTGGCATTTGTTCCAGAAGCTACTGACGGGGTTGACCGTGCAATGGATGCAATGTCTTCTAGTGATGAAAGTCCGGCAGATGTTTACTTTGTCATAAATGACGAAGAATATCTTATAAACGCAGTGAGTTTTGATATGGATAAAAAGATTTCAATTGGTTTTAAAAATACAAATCAAGCTAATTTTAAGATTACAGTAAAAGAAATATTGAATTTTACAAGTACGAATTCCGTTTATTTACATGATAAGATAACCGATTTATACCACGATATCAAAAACGATTTCTATGAGTTGACATTGCCGGGAGGAGTCAACAATACACAGTTTGAAATTACTTTTAAAAACAATGTTACTTTAGGAGTTGACGAAGCAGCACGTCAAAGTTTTGTGGTGTATCAAAATAATTCTACTAAGAACTTAACCATTAGTAATCCATTATCACTAGATCTTACTACTTGTAATTTATATGATGTTGCCGGAAAATTAATTTTTAATAAAAAAGATTTAGGATCGAACTCTGTATATACCTTTTCTACTTCGGGACTTAGTGATGGAATTTATATTGTTAAAATAGCAACTAAAAATAAAATTGAAGTTGGTCAAAAAATAATCATCAGAAGATAAGAGCCAATATTAATGAAACAAAATGCAGTCTGAAAGGGGTTGCATTTTTATTAGATATAATTTTACCTTTGTGCCAAAATCACTTAGCTTGAATCAACAGTTAACATCTCCGTTTCTAAACGCCATTTCAGTAACCATCAAACGGGAAGACCTGATTCATCCTTTTGTTTCGGGAAATAAATTCAGAAAGCTGAAATACAATTTGCTGCAAGCGAAAACGGAGCATTATGAAACGCTGCTTACTTTTGGAGGCGCTTTTTCAAATCATATCGCGGCAGTGGCTTTTGCAGGAAAAGAAAAAGGATTTAAAACCATCGGAATTATTCGTGGTGAGGAGTTAGGCAGTAAAATCTCGGAGAATCCTACGTTATCATTCGCTCAAAATTGCGGAATGCAACTGGAATTTGTTTCAAGGGAGGACTATCGGTTAAAAAGTGAACTTTCTTTTTTAGCGAATTTAAAAGAGCAATTTGGCGATTTTTATCTACTACCTGAAGGCGGCACAAATGCGTTAGCTATCAAAGGGTGTCAAGAAATTCTAACTCCGGAAGATGCTGAATTTGATTATATTTGTTGCTCAATAGGAACTGGCGGTACGATTTCGGGAATTATTAACAGTGCTTTACCGCACCAAAGAGTTTTAGGATTTCCAGCTTTAAAAGGTGATTTTTTAGAAGAGGAAATTTGTAATTTTGTTCAAAATCAAAATTGGGAGCTAATTACGGAGTATCATTTTGGAGGTTACGGGAAAGTTAATGAAGCCTTAATCGGGTTCATCAACCAGTTTTACATCAAAAATAAAATTCCTTTGGATCCCATTTATACGGGAAAGATGGTTTTTGGCGTTATAGATTTAATTCAAAAAAACTATTTTCCTGCTGAATCAAAAATTTTACTAATTCATACGGGAGGAATTCAGGGAATTCAAGGGATGAATATGAAATTAAGAAATAAACAATTACCAACAATCGACATCAATGTTTAAAAAAATGCTACTGCTTCTTACCATAATTACTTTGATAGGGTGTAATGCCGCAAAGCCAGTTATTGTAACTACAAAAAAAGCGCCTGTACGATCAAAAACTGTAATAGTCAGAACCACAAAAAAAACGAATCCTACAGGCTCCAAGACAACAAAATTCATAGCTTCAAAACCAGTAAAACCAGAACAGAAAAAGAACGAAACGGAAATAATTGTTTCAACTTCAAAAACTGTGGTTACGAATGATATTGTTAGCCTATATATTTCTAAATATAAAGATGCTGCAATGGGAAATATGAGGAATTACGGAATTCCCGCAAGTATTATATTAGCTCAGGGAATCCTGGAATCGGGTGCAGGAAGAGGCGATTTAGCTTTAACTGCCAATAATCATTTTGGAATAAAATGCCATGAAGGTTGGGCAGGTGAAACAGTAAAACATGATGATGACTCCTCGCAAGAATGTTTTAGAAAATATGATAATCCTTCAGAATCCTTTAAAGATCACGCCTTGTTTTTGACAGGAAGAAGTAGGTATGCTAAACTTTTTGGGTTTTCAAAAGATGATTACAAAGCTTGGGCCAGAGGACTTAGATCTGCGGGTTATGCCACAGATCCAAAATATCCGGATAAATTAATCTCGTACATTGAGCGTTACCATTTAGATCAGTATGACAGTCAGGTTCTGGATGTCAATTATGTGTCTAATGAAAAACAAATGGTGGAGGAATTAACAATAGAATCCAGAAATATAGTCCATAATAGTCTGGCTTCTTATGTAGTTCAAAAAGGAGATACGCTTTATTCCATTTCAAAAAAATTCGATTTAAGGATTGAGGATTTAAAAAATAATAATAATCTTTCTGACAATACACTCTCTATTGGACAGCGATTGATGGTAAAATAATTGAAAAATAACTATAATTCATAATTCATAAATGTTATATAAAAGAAGCAGTCAGCTTTTTGCTGAAGCAGAAAAAGTAATTCCAGGAGGTGTAAATTCGCCAGTAAGAGCTTTTAAAGCAGTGGGTGGAACTCCAATTTTTGTCAAAAGTGCCAAAGGTGCTTATTTGTATGATGAAGATGGAAACCGTTTGATTGACTATATCAATTCTTGGGGACCAATGATTTTAGGACACGCATTCGAGCCGGTAGTGCAAGCCGTGATTGAGAAGGCTAAATTAGGAACCTCGTTTGGGATGCCAACAGAGCTAGAAACGCAAATTGCCGCTTTGGCCGTTGCTATGGTTCCAAATATTGATAAGATCAGATTTGTAAACTCTGGCACCGAAGCCTGCATGAGTGCTGTAAGATTGGCTCGCGGTTTTACCAAAAGAGATAAAATAATAAAATTTGCAGGTTGTTATCACGGTCATTCCGATTCGTTTTTAATCCAAGCCGGAAGTGGAGCAATTACTTTTGGTTCGCCAAACAGTCCCGGAGTTACTGCAGGAACAGCCAAGGATACTTTGCTTGCAAAATACAATGATTTAGAAAATGTAGCCACCTTAATTGAATCAAATAAAAATGAAGTCGCAGCCATAATCGTGGAGCCTGTTGCAGGGAATATGGGCTGTATTCCGCCAAATAAAGGCTTTCTAGAAGGCTTATGCCAATTGTGTACCGATAATGGAATTCTATTGATTTTTGATGAGGTGATGACTGGATTCAGACTCGCCAGAGGTGGTGTTCAGGAATTATTCAATATAACAGCTGATATTGTTTGCTTCGGGAAAGTAATCGGGGGAGGATTGCCTGTTGGTGCTTTTGCCGCCCGTGCAGAAATTATGAATTATCTGGCTCCGTTAGGGCCCGTTTATCAGGCAGGAACATTGTCTGGAAATCCGTTGGCAATGGCTGCGGGATTAGCAATGTTGCAATCTTTAGATAATGACCGTGCTATTTTTCAAAGATTAGAAGAGAAAACAGCGTATTTGGCGGCAGGAATTGATAAAGTGCTGAAAGCAAATAACGTAACATTTACAATCAATAGCATTGGGTCGATGATTTCGGTTCATTTTGATGCTACTCCGGTTGTTGATTTTAAAACCGCTGCAAACGGCGATAACGAGACGTTCAAGAAATTCTTTCACGGATTATTGCAGGAAGGAATTTATATTGCGCCATCGGCTTATGAAACATGGTTTATTACCGATGCATTAACGTATGAGGATTTAGATTTTACCATTCGGGCAATAGATAAAGTTTCGAAAACATTTTAAATACAAAAAAGCCCCAAATTTGGGGCTTTCTTATGAAATAAGGTGAAATATTTCAAGTGAATGGATTATTTTTTATTAGCCGTTTCTACTGGTTTTCTGTCTTTATGGTGCATCATTCTTTTTTTCATTGCGTGATGTCTTTTCCCTTTCATGTCATTCCATTTTTTGTATTGGTCTGCTGAAAGAATTTTTTTCATTCTCTCTTTCATCACAATTTGCTCGTCTAACATTTGGCTTTTTTTAGCAAAAAGTTCGTCAGCAGTAAGTTTTTTGCCGGAATCTTTAGTTGCTTTTCGTTCCGCCATTTTAGCTTCTCTTTTGGCACTTTGTTCCGCAATGATTTTACTCATCTCTTTTTGTTGTGAAGCATTCAAATCTAATTCCAAAGTCATCTTTTTCAGGTGCAACTGGTTTCTTTGTTCTGGAGTCATTTGTTCCATCTTGGCTCTCTCGGATCTTGCTTTTCTTTCTTGTGCAAAGCTTGTCATTCCGACAATTAATAATGCAACGATAAATAATTTTTTCATTTGTATTGTTTTAAGTTAATGGTTGTAGGACAAGGATAGGTTTGAAAAGTTTAATCCTTAACAAAAGTTTATCGTTTGGTTGTAATGGTATGGGAACATTTATAATTGCTGTTGTTGGTGTAAAAGACATCAAAAAATAACTTTCGTGGATGCTAAAGCATGATATTTATCAGCTTTTTTCCAGTTTTATTTCTTGACTTTTGGGGTTTATTTATTAAATTATTTTAGTGTCACATTTGGATTTGCAACCTATTATTCCGTTTACGAGTCCCATTGAAATGAATGGCGATTTTGCCAAAACCATCACGATGATGAAAAGTGATTCAGAGTACCAAAAGCTCTTCAAAGTTGCTTTTTCCGATGGACTAATCAATTCCGAAAACATGCTCAAAGCCTTGGGGCAATTCATGGTTATGATCACGTCCTCGAATTCTAGTTTTGATAAGTATCGCCGCAATGAATCCGGAGGAACGCTCACTCAAGACGAGCAGGACGGTTATGCAATTTTCAACCAGAAATGTTCCAGTTGTCACGCCACGGATCAGTTACTTTAGACCCAATTTTAAATAAAAACGGGTCGCTTGGAATTCCTATGACCGCAACCAAAAAATCAAAAATAATTGCGTTTCTAAAAACATTGACTGACATGCAATACCTAACGGACGAACGCTTTTCCGAATATTAATTTCAGAAGCTATTTCCTGCTGTACACTATAAGTCCTCACTAAAAAAGCCGTTTTTCTAAGTCCTGAAAAGAGCTTCCCTTGGTCGCTTTTTCAGGACAAGAAAAACAAGCTTTTTGCGCTCCGGGCTTTCCGTTTCCATCAGGGCTAAAAACAACAAATATGAAAAAACACACACTACTATTGTAGAGCCGGCTTTTTTATGTGATTACATCGTATTCAGTATCGCCTATAATTTTTTAGTTTATTCTATAAAAAAAGGAACTCCATAACGAAGTTCCTTTTTTATAAATATATTTTTGAATAAGCTTACTCTTTCAATCGGCACGCTTTAGTGTCACCATTCACGACAACTTCAGTCAAGCCTAAAGAAGATAAATTCTTCATGGCTTTGTCCCATTTTTTACCGCTCAATTCCGATTTGATTTTTAAAAGACCAAAATCCATTTGGTTTTCATTTCCTTGCAATAAGGAGACAATCAATTTCTCATCGTCTTCTAATTCAATTTTAACCTGTTTTTTCTCTGGTCGCATTTGAGGGAACAACAATACTTCTTGAATAGAAGCATTATTTGTCAAATACATAATCAAACGGTCCATTCCAATTCCCATTCCGGATGTTGGAGGCATTCCGTATTCTAACGCTCTCAAGAAATCTTCATCAATAGTTCCGGTAGCTTCATCATCACCTTTTTCAGATAATCTCATTTGGTCTTCAAAACGTTCTCTTTGGTCAATCGGGTCATTCAATTCTGAATAGGCATTGGCCACTTCTTTACCGCAAACCATTAATTCAAAACGTTCTGTCAATTCCGGATTGTCACGGTGTTGCTTACACAATGGTGACATTTCTTTAGGATAATCGGTGATGTAAGTGGGTTGAATATAATTTCCTTCGCATTTAGCGCCAAAAATCTCATCAATCAGTTTTCCTTTACCCATGGTTTTATCCACGTCAATTCCCATTCCTCTAGCAGCGTCAAATAACTCTGTTTCACTTTTTCCTGAAATATCAAATCCTGTAAAATGTTTGATAGAGTCCGTCATCGTAACTCTAGCATAAGGCGCTTTGAAATTGATAGTATGTTCTCCAAAAGTCACTTCTGAACTTCCATTTACGGCAATTGCACAATGTTCCAAAAGGTCTTCGGCAAATTTCATCATCCAGTTGTAGTCTTTGTAGGCTACATATATTTCCATGGCAGTAAATTCAGGATTGTGCGTACGGTCCATTCCTTCGTTACGAAAGTTTTTTGAAAACTCATACACTCCTTCAAAACCACCAACAATTAATCTTTTTAAGTACAATTCGTTTGCAATACGCATGTATAAAGGCATGTCAAGAGAATTGTGGTGCGTGATAAAAGGACGCGCAGCAGCTCCACCAGGAATTGGTTGTAAAACGGGAGTTTCTACTTCAAGATACCCTTTGTCATTAAAGAAAGAACGCATCGCATTGAACAATTTAGTTCTTTTGATAAACGTTTCTTTGACATGATCGTTCACGGTCAAATCCACGTACCGACGACGGTATCTTTGTTCCGGATCAGCAAAAGCATCATGTGTTTTACCATCGGCATCCGTTTTTACAACAGGAAGTGGTTTCAAGGCTTTTGCCAAAACCGTCAATCCATAAACATGAACCGAGATTTCTCCCACTTGTGTTTTGAAAACCGTTCCGCGAACTCCGATAAAATCGCCAATATCCAATAGTTTTTTGAAAACTACATTGTACATCGTTTTCTCCTCATCAGTCGAAATATCATCTCTAGAAACATATACTTGAATGCGTCCTTCAGCATCTTTCAATTCAGCAAATGACGCTTTTCCCATGATACGCTTACCCATCAAACGTCCTGCTAAAACAACTTCTTTTCCTTCGTACTTCTCGAAATCGGCTAGGATTTCGCTGGAATAAGCGGTTGTAATAAATTCGGCTGCTGGATAAGGCTCAATGCCTAAATTGCGTAATTCGGTAAGTGCTTCTCTACGTAATATTTCTTGTTCGGATAATGCCATTTTATGCTGTTTTTAAGAGCGCAAAGATACTGTATAAGTAGCAAAGTAGCAAAGTGCTAACCGTTTTTTGGAGCTATTTCCAGCTTTCCGTTTTAATCTTTTTATTTTTAAAGGAAAAATAAAAAGGATTTCCACTGTAATCTGGGCTAGGGATTGTAGTTATTAATTTACATTTGATAGAAAATAACGATTCAAAATCATAAAAATTGAAAAATAAAATTTACGCTTTGTTACTTTTAGTACTACTCGCTACAAGTTGTCAAATCACCGAAACCATCCATTTAAACCAAGACGGAACGGGAAGAATAGAAACCGAATCACTTCGAGACGAACACAGTTACATGCAATTAGCGGGTGAAAATTATTCGAAAGAAGAAAAATTCGAGGATACAACTTACGTCTTCAAAGATTTTATAACGAAATATTCGGAAACATTTTCGAAACTTCCAGCATCCGAAAAGGCTATTTTTCAAAAATATGCAACCGTTAACGTTCACATCAAGAAAAGTTCTTACGAGAAAGAATTTCGAACAACAATCAGTCAAAATTTTAATACAATAGAGGAAGTTGCGGATTTATACAAAACCGAAGAATATGCGGATGATATAGAAAATAATTATGCATTGGTTGCAGAAGAACATTATTACAGTGTAAAATACACTTTTGACGGAAGTCTTTTTAAAAGAATAGTAAAAATTACAGATGCAGTTGAGCTAAAAAAACAGCAGGATAAAATTGAAGGATATAAAACGCAAGTTTCTAAATTTAAAATCACGCAGCCTTATATCTTAAAGTATCATTTTCCCAGAAAAATAAAGACGGTGTCAAATTCGAATGCGAAAATCAGTAAAGACAGAAAATCATTGGAATTGCAATTTCTAATTGCAGATTGTTTGGTAAATCCAGAAAGCACGAATTTAGAAGTGATTTTGGAGTAGTTTTATTTCAATAATTTTTTTTTAAAACGAAACAGTTTTAAGATTTCAACTTATTTTCAAGCATGATGTAACTTAATATAAACAATAACATTATATTAACTATTTGACAATTAATAATTTAAATAAACAACCATAACTTTAAACCTTTATTTAAAATTTAAAGACATACTGAAAGCACAAGGATGAATACCTTAATCAATAAGTAAAACAATTAAATAAAGACATTATGAAAGCACTTGTTTATTATGGCCCCCGCGATGTGAGGGTCACGGAAATGCCGGATGCCAAAATTGAGCAATCCACAGATGTATTGGTTAAAATAACCGCCACTAATATTTGTGGATCGGACTTGCATATGTATCAAGGCCGGACCGATATGGAATCCGGAAGAATATTTGGACATGAAAATATGGGTAGAGTAGTGGAAGTAGGTAAAGCAGTAACTCAAATTAAAATTGGGGATATGGTTTGCCTTCCATTCAACATTGGTTGCGGTCACTGTCGCAATTGTGAAAATGGATTAACCGGTTTTTGTCTTACAATGAATCCGGGAATGGCTGGTGCCGCTTATGGTTTTGCAGGGATGGGACCTTTTAGTGGTGGACAAGCCGAATACTTGCGCGTTCCTCATGGCGATTTTAATTGTCTCAAATTACCAGAAGACGCTGTTGAAAAAGAAAATGACTATGTGATGTTATCTGATATTTTTCCTACAGGATATCATGCTACAGAATTGGCTGATGTAAAACCAGGCGATTCAGTAGTGATTTATGGAGCAGGGCCAGTGGGACTCATGGCAGCACATTCAGCAAGTATTAAAGGCGCTAGCCAAATAATGGTGGTTGATAATCATCCCGACCGGTTGAAGCTTGCTGAGGAATTGGGTGCCATAGCTGTCGATTTTTCAAAGGGATCCGCTGTGGAACAGGTGCTGGAACTAACCAAAGGTAAAGGAGCTGATAAAGGTTGCGAATGTGTAGGTTACCAATGTTGTGATAAACATGGTGCGGAGCATTCTAATATAACGATGAACGAACTGGTGCAAGCTGTCAAAGCAACAGGGTCTATAGGGGTTGTCGGGGTTTTTGTGCCAAAAGATCCAAAATCAAAAGAAGAGCTACAAAAAGAAGGGCACATGGATTTTGACTTTGGTCAATTTTGGATGAAAGGGCAGCGAATTGCCACGGGACAGGCGAATGTGAAATCGTATAACCGCCAACTTTCTACATTGATTTCTGCGGGTAAAGCAAGACCATCATTAATAGTTTCGCATGAACTCTCACTAGACGAGGCTCCAGAGGCTTATGCGCATTTTGATGCCCGTGACAATGGCTGGACCAAAGTGATATTGAAACCGGAGATGATTAGAGTTGAAAATTATAAAGCATAAAATAATTTGAAGTTTTTAACTTAAATCTACAGAGATTTATCTGTGGCAATTGGAGCGGGAGTGGTGCGGAATAAAAATGGGTGATTATTTTCTAATACTTTTTTAAAGTAAGCAATAGTATCATCCATTGTTTCTGCACTTATTGTTATCTTTTAAAATTTTATTATTCATACTGCCGTGTTTTACATTTTTATTTCAAACCTTTGTACCTTTGTAAATCTAAAAATAGGGAATGAGGTAAGATTACAGTGTTCCTCTCAATTATAAATGAATAAAACCATCCAACTTCAAGATTTAGGGGCTAAAGATTACAAAGAAACTTGGGAATACCAAGAAGAATTGTTCAAAGGAATTGTTGACTTGAAAATTCGAAATCGCAGGGAAGAACTCGACTTAGAAACGCCTAATTACTTTCTTTTTGTGGAACATCCACATGTTTATACTTTAGGGAAAAGTGGAGACTTGAGTAATTTGCTTTTATCTGAAAAACAACTCGAAGCCAAGGGAGCGACTTTCTATAAAATAAATCGTGGTGGCGATATTACGTATCATGGACCTGGACAAATTGTGGGTTATCCCATTATAGACTTAGAAAATTTCTTTACTGATATTCATAAATACTTGCGTTTTCTGGAAGAAGCCATTATTCTTACCCTTCAAGAATATGGAATTGCTTGTGGGAGAAGCGAAGGTGAAACCGGTGTTTGGTTAGGCGCAGGAACTCCATTTGCAAGGAAAATTTGTGCGATGGGCGTGCGCGCTTCCCGTTGGGTGACCATGCACGGATTTGCTTTAAACGTAAATGCTAATTTGGGTTATTTCGACAATATTATTCCGTGTGGGATTCGCGGTAAAGCGGTGACTTCATTAAATATAGAACTTGGCGTAGAAAAAGTCAATGAAGAAGAAGTAAAAGAAAAAATCCTGAAACATTTTTCCCATTTGTTTGAATGTTCGATTATTAGATAACGAGATTGTTGGGCTTCAAATAGGTCTAAGAATCTAAATATCCAATTTCAACTGTTCCGGTAACAATCGAAATGTCATTCGGTGGTATTTTGTAACTCCATAAATCCGAATGGCTTCCCTATGTTCTTTGGTAGGATAGCCTTTATTCTGTTTCCAATTGTACATCGGAAATTCTTCATGAATCCGATTCATATATTCATCTCGATACGTTTTTGCCAATACTGAGGCAGCAGCAATACTCATGTATTTGGAATCTCCTTTTACAATACTGGCATTTGGAATCGAATTTAGGATTTCGAGTTCAGCAGCAGTAAAAATTTTCCCTCCTCGATTTTTAATTCCTCCTTTAGGAATTAAAGGACTATTTCCGTCTACAATAATTGATACAGGTCTTGGATCCAATTTTAGAATACTTTCCTGCATTGCTTTTATAGCGGCATTCAGAATATTTATTTGGTCAATTATTGAAGGTTCTAAGTGTGTTACCGCAAATGATATGGCTTGTTGCTCAATAATAGGTCTTAATTTTTCCCTGGCTTTTTCTGATAATTGCTTGCTGTCATTTAATGTATCGTTTTGAAAATCAGTAGGTAGTATTACAGCAGCGGCAGTAACAGGTCCGGCAAGGCATCCACGACCTGCTTCATCTGTTCCTGTTTCTAAATTTGGTGTTAAAAAAAATAGATTTAGCATTAAAAGTGATTTTAGCAAAAATACAGTTTTATACGTAATTATTCGTAAAGAAAAGTATGCATAAATGAAATTTTGATATTATATATTCTTATAGTTATAGAATTTTAACAAAAACAAAATATTTAATTTTAAAAATAGTTGTTATTTTAAGAAATTATTGTGATTTTTGTGAAATAACTAATTCAAAACATATTTAATATGAGATCAAAATTCAAATGGATTTTTTCGTTGCTAATGGCATTGTCAATGCAATTTGCGTTTGCACAAGAAAAGACTGTTACTGGTGTAGTTACAGATGCTACTGGACCGATTCCAGGAGCGAATGTTATTGTTAAGGGTACAAATAGAAGTGTACAAACTGATTTTGACGGAAAGTATTCCATCAAAGCCAGTGCAGGTGAAGTTTTAGTATTTTCTTTTGTAGGTATGAAAGAGATTACAGCAAATGTTGGAGCTTCTTCTATACTTAGTATTAAAATGAAGCAAGATGATAATACCTTAGAAGAGGTTGTAGTGACATCATTTGGAATAAAAAGAGATAAAAAATCTCTGGGTTATTCTACACCAAAAATCCAAGCAAAAGAACTTACTGCCGCAAAGGCTACTAACGTAACCAATCAACTTGTAGGTAAGGTTGCTGGTGTACGCGTAACCGGATCAGGAGGAGCTTTTACGGGTTCTAGTATAATAATAAGAGGGCTTACAACTTTTACCGGAAGTAACCAACCGTTGTATGTTGTGGATGGGGTGCCTATCGATAACAGTGGTGGAGGTGCTTCGTTACAAAGAGGTGCATCGCCATCAAATCGTGCTGTCGATATTAATCCTGAAGACATTGAAAGCGTAGTTGTTTTAAAAGATGCTGCTTCAACTGTTCTTTATGGATCTAGAGGTGCATCTGGTGTCATTGTAATTACTACTAAAAAAGGTAGAAAAGGAGAGAAATCATCAATTACTTTTGACTCAAGTTTTAACATAGGAAATGTAAATCGTTTACCGGATTATCAAAATGAATATGCGCAAGGTTTAAACGGTACGTTAACACCTGCTCAAATTGGTTCTGCTTTAGTGCCTAATAGATCAAATTCCGCAGGCCTTATGGTCGCATCTTCATGGGGGCCTAAGATTATGGGGCAAACAATTACAAATTCATATGGTCAACCTGAAGTATTGCAAGCTTATAAAAATAATGTTAAAGATTTTTTTAAAACTTCTTATAACGCTCAAAATAACTTAAGTTTTGCTGGAGGTTCTGAAAAGTCTAGTTTTAGACTTGCTATTGGAAATACAAAAGAAACGTATGTTATTGACAATAACAATTTATCTCGAACTAATCTAACTTTTTCAGGAAACACTCAAATGTCTGAAAAGTTGAACATAGGAGCTAATATTACCTACACCAATACAACTTCACAAAGAACTTTACAAGGAAACAACTTGTCTAACCCATTGTTTAGAGGATATTTTACGCCAAGATCCTATAATTTAAGTGGTTTGCCGTTTGAAAATGCACAAGGTCAGCAGTTGTATGCAGGTGGTGAGGACAACCCTTATTGGACTATTAAAAACAATCTTTACAATGATAAAGTAAATAGAATATTGGCTAATTTTAATGCTAAATACGATTTTGCTTCATGGTTGAGTGCTGACTTTAAAATCGGTACAGATTTCTATAATTTGAATAGTGCTGGTTTTGACGAGATTGGAAACAGAGGTGCTGGTTTTGTGCAAGGTTCAACTAATATTGGAGGTTTAATAGAGAGCGCTACAAACGTTCACAATTTGAACCAATATTTTACATTGAATGCCTCTAAAAAGTTCAATGATTTTACTTTGTCTGGATCACTTGGAAATGAATTTAATAATAATTATAGCTTTGCTTCTCAAGTTACAGGTCTAAATTTAGTGATTCCTGGATTTGCCAATTTATCTAATGCTGTGACGTATGCTCCTGCTTCCTCTATTGTAAATACAAAATTGTTTGGAGTTTTTGCAGATGTTGTTCTAGAGTATAAAAATTTCTTGTCCGTAAATGTTAAGGCTAGAAATGACTGGTCCTCTACATTAGCTCCAGAAAACAATTCTATTTTCTATTCGGCAGTGTCAGGAAGTTTTGTTTTGACTGAGGCATTTCCTGCAATTAAGTTTGGCGATAAAATCAATTTAATAAAGTTTAGAGCAAGTGCAGGTGAAGTAGGAAAAGGTGCTCCTGCTTATGCAACGAATACTTACTTTGCTCAAGCTAATGCTTCTGATGGTTTTGGTCCACAAATTGTTTTCCCTTTCAATGGGAATGCTGGTTTTTCTCTTTCTAATACAGCTGGTAATGCAGATCTTACGCCAGAGTTTACTAAAGAGATTGCTTTTGGAACTGAAATGGCATTTTTTAATAATCGATTAAATATTGATGCTACCTATTACGAACGTAATACTCGTAATGTAATTTTAAGTGTACCAGTATCAGCAGGATCAGGAGTTACAAACGTTTTGAAGAATGCAGGAAAGCTTTCTACTAAAGGGCTTGAAATTGCAATATCTGGAACACCAATCAAAACTCGAAATTTTTCATGGGATTTAGGAGCAAATTATACTCAGTATGTATCTACAGTTGATGAATTGGCTCCAGGTGTAACTAATATATTTTTAGGTGGCTTTACAACTCCTAATATTCGCTTAGTTGCAGGTGATGAATATGGTCAAATTTATGGTTCTAAATATCAGCGTAACGCTAATGGACAAATGTTAATTAATCCTGCAACTGGTTTGCCATTGCAAACTACAAGCGTAGAGAAAATTGGAAATCCAAACCCTGATTTTACAATGGGTATTACCAATACTTTTACGTACAAAAACTTTAGTTTATATGTTTTGTTAGACATTCGTGAAGGAGGAGATCAATATTCAAGAAATATAGCTGACGTACAAAGAAATGGTGTGGCCGTAGAGACAGCTGAATTTCCTAGATTTGCAGCCGATAATGTTACTGCTAACACACCATATCTTTATGAAGGTGTCTATGCCTCAGGCGTAAATGCAGGTCAGCCGAACACCATACAGGTAAATGCTCAATCTTATTATGGTAATCAAGGGAAGTATATTGCTGCTGAAGGATTTATATATGACACCTCTTGGTTTAGAGTTAGAGAGATGTCCTTTTCATATAAACTAGGCTCTAGTTTATTAGCGAATACCGGAATTAAACAATTTGAGGTTGGAGTATTTGGAAGAAATTTATTCTTGCACGCACCTAATTATCCACATTTTGACCCAGAACAAAATGCTTTAGGGGTTAGTAACGCACAAGGTTTAGAGTTTAACTCTTTACCAAATACAAGAACAATTGGATTTAATCTTAAAGTAGTACTTTAATAATAATTTTACATATGAAAAACATAAAAAATAAAATAGTATCAGTTCTATTCTTAGTTGCTTTCGTAGTGACTGGCTGTGAATTTGGTGATGTCAATGAGGATCCAAGCAGTGTAGTAGCTGCTCCAATTAATCAGCAGTTAACTTCATTGACCGTTAATGTTGGTTTTTTAGCTGGTAGCGATTTAAATCGATATTCTTCTTTGATAATGCAGCAGTATTCAGGACAAACTGTTGGTGCAACTACCCAGACTCAATTCTTCGAACAGTTTCAGATTGTTGGTTCGGATTTAAACAATGTATGGTCTACTATTTATGCAACTATCTTAAATGATGCAGAGAATATAATAGTTGAAGCAACAGCTTCTAATAGTCCACATTATTCAGGTGTTGCCAAAATTTTAAAGGCATATACTTATCAAATTGCTGTAGATACTTGGGGTAGTATTCCTTATTCAGATACTCAAAAGTTAGCTGCAAATGTTAAGCCTAAGTATGATACGGATGAAAGTATTTATGCTGATTTAATTACTTTATTAGATCAAGGTATAGCTGAGGTAAATGTGCCAACTTCGGCAATTTCTCCAGGTACTAATAGTACAATATATCCAGGGGCATTTTCAACTACTAAAACCAACTGGATAAGATTTGCTAACACATTAAAGTTGCGTATCTTTTTACACTATAGTGAAAAAGACGCTACTTTTGCTAAGAGTAAAATTGATGCATTGATTAATTCAGGAGCTCTTCTAATGATCAGTAACTCAGATAGCTTTCAGATGAATTTTGTTGATGCTGCTAATGCGAGAAACCCAATTGACCAATTTGAAACTAATAGACTTGGTAATTTAGTGGTTAATGCAAAATTGGTGAATATGATGAATTCTAAGACAGACCCTAGAAGACAATTTTATTTTACTCAATTGCCCGCAGGTTCTGGTTTATATGTTGGTGCAGTTGCGGGAGCTCCGGCAGGACCAGGTAGCTATTCTAAATTCCACACTTATCTAAGAGGATCACTTACTGGTTCAGTGTATACTGGAGCGGCGCCTATTAGAATGTTGACCTATGCTGAATATAATTTTATTAGAGCTGAGGCAGCACTAAGGTTTAGCTCTCCTGGTAACGCTCTAATATTTTTTCAAGAAGGTATTCGGGCTTCAATGCAAAGTGCAGGTGTTACACCAGGGGACATTGTTACTTATTTAGCTGCAAATGGTGTATTAACAGGAACTGATGCTCAAAAACTGCAGCAAATAATAAACGAAAAATTTATCGCTAATTATGGTGTTGCTATAGAACCATGGTCAGATTTTCGTAGAACAGGGTATCCTGTTTTAACTTTACCGTCAAATGCAGTTGTACCATATTTTCCAAGATCACTTTTTTATCCTCAATCAGAGATTGATTTAAATCCTGAAAATGTTAAGCAAAAAGCAGGTATGAATGTAAAAGTTTTTTGGGATACTAGACCATAGAAAGTGTAGTTTTTTTTTAATTCCAAAAATACATTTAGGATTGAAAAAAGAGTAAACAAAAATAGTTAAATTAGGCTGTCTCAAATTAAATTTGAGATAGCCTTTTTGTTTTTAGATGATTCTCATTTTTTTAATGAATTTTAGATACTATTTAATTCTAAGAGAGTTGATTTTTGGAAAATAAGAAAAACCCGATATTAGGCCACTTTTTTTAAATATTTTCTTTGACTGCCAATAGACCACCTTTTAATGCTATTGTATGTTTACGTTTTACCACGAAGCGTCGGAATCTTTTTTTTGCTTTATATTTGCAGAAAGGTGTTTTACTATGTGGTAAAACTGTTTTTGTTGTTCTATGTTTTCTTCACTGTTTAGGTGTCGATGGGCTTTAAGTTTTTAGGAACTATACCACAATTAGAATTGGATTCTAATCGAACTTTAAGAGCACAACAAAACCCAGGGTATTAATAATTAATTTAGATAATTTACTTTTCAAAAAAAGATAATTATAAGCTTAATAATACCTGTTATTTTAGCAGTAGTAAGAAGTTTTTCTCACTACTGCTTTTTTTATATATTGAATTTTCATTTTGGAAATCTCATTTCTTTAAAAATAAGAAGATAAGATTTTATACTGATAAATTAAATCAGTGTATTGTTTTAGGATTTAAATCCAGATTGCCTATTTTTTTTAGTATTTACAATGTGCTTAATTATTTATCTTCTTATAATTAATTTTTGGATTCTTCAATAAAATTCATTGATCTTATTACAAGATGTTTAGTTTTTTGTCAACATTCAGAATGTTTTGATTTATATTCCTAACTCATTTACTAATCATTAAAACAGTTTGTTAATTTTAAAATTTCTAATATATTTTAAATTATTCTCTATATAAAAGCATCATTGTATTAATGTAATTCATAATGTAAGCTGGTAGAAACAAATATTAATTTGACTTTAGGATTTTGCATAAAATTTAGTTTGATCTTTGGAAAACTATAATCAGAGATTCAATGTTCTAATAAAAGGGGATACGTAAAAAATCTTATTTTGGATTTTTTCATTGGGTTTAATTTAATGAAATTAAAATAGATATTTAATGATTGTAATCACAGTTAAATTATAAAAAATTATTTATATCTATACAATTGGTTTTGAAGTATTGTGACCAAAATAAAATTCACTTGATTCCATTTTCTAAATTTGCTGTTAAAAGAATTAGTTTTTCATTTAATTTTTTTTTGGTAAAAACATTACTTTAATCATAAATGTCTAATGATATTTAAATATAATGTAATAATTATGTTGACATGTTCAATTTTTTTTATCAGGAATGGTAAAAAAATATAATGTGTTAAATTTCATAAATAGTTGTTTCTTTAAGAAATTATTAAGAAGTTTGTGAAATAACTAATTCAAAACAAAATTTAATATGAGATCAAAATTCAAATGGATTTTTTCGTTGCTACTAGCATTGTCAATGCAATTTGCATTTGCACAAGAAAGAACTATTACAGGTGTCGTTTCTGATGCTTCAGGTCCTATTCCTGGTGTAAACGTTTTAATTAAAGGTATTAAGACAGGAGTACAAACTGACTTTGATGGTAAGTATGCCATTAAAGCAAAAACAGGCGATGTTTTGGTTTTCTCTTTCGTGGGGATGACTCAATCGTCAAAAACAGTTGGTGCTTCGAATTCCATCAACGTATTAATGCAGAGTGATGCTAAGGTCTTAGCTGAGGTAGTAATTCAAGGGTACAGAACAGTAACTAAAAAGACAGCTGTTGTTTCAGATGCTACAGTATCCAGTAAAACTATTGAAAATAGACCAAACGCAAACGCGATTAATACGCTTCAAGGTCAGTTAGCTGGGGTTAACATTACAGCTACTACTGGTCAGCCAGGAGCAAAATCATCAGTTGTTATTAGAGGGGTAGGTACTATTACAGGTAACTCAGATCCTTTGTATGTGATTGATGGTTTTCCGTCAAACAGTGACAACTTTCGTTCTATCAACCCTAATGACATTGAGTCTACTTCTGTACTTAAAGATGCTGCGGCAATTGCTGAGTATGGTAACAGGGGGTCAAATGGTGTTATTGTTATTAAAACTAAAAGAGCTAAGTTTGGTGAGTCAAAAACTACATTTAGAGCAAGCTCTCAGTATGGTGTTGGAGAATTGCAAAAACCAAAATACAGTTATGCTAACTCTAATCAGTTATTGAAGATTGAAAAGAATTTCGGTTCTGGTATGGGAGCTACGTTAACAGATGCACAAATTGCAGCGTATAATATCAATACGGACTGGGTTGATTATTTCTTTAATCAATCAAACACAACTTCACATACCATAGCTGTTGAAAACAGTAGTCAAAATATTAGTTCTTATACCTCTTTGGGTTATTTTGAGCAGCAAGGTATTTTAGCTACAACAGGTTTAAAAAGATTTACATTAAGAAATAATGTCAATGGTAGATCTTCAAATGAAAGGTTTAAATACCAAGTTAATACTTCATTTGGTTTCAGTAAAAACAATGAAGCGACAAGTTTAGGTGATGGTGCGATCAATAGGAATTATGTTTTAGGTGCTTTTATATCAGCTCCTTATGTTTCTCCAAGTATTTATACTGGACCTCGATCAGCATTAGATTATTATAATAATACTCCGGGTTTATTGGCTACTCCTATTATGTTAGTAGATAAACTACAACAATACAAAAACCAAACGGATGAGGTGCGTGTTGATGTTGCTACAGATTTTTCTTATGATATCACTAAGGATTTAGTGATACGCAGTAGATTAAATGGTCAATTATTAGATACTAGATTTTTTCAATCTGAGTATCCAAACTCTTTCAATGCATTGTTGTTCCAGGCTGCAGGTCAAACTTTTACCGGTTTTGAGGACATAAATTCAAGAAGAGAGTGGTATTTTAACAATTTATGGCAAATCAATTATGGTAAAACTCTTGGAGATCATACCTTTAATTTGAATGCCAACATGGAATACAATCACTCTCGTTTGTATACTAATAACATTAGACAAAGAGGTTTAATAGAAGGTATTTTCGTTCCTAATACAGGAGCTGGTTATGCTGCGGATACTGGTACGAATGATTTTTATGTACCTCTAATTTCAGCGCGTAACCTTAGAAATGATTTAATATCTTATTTCGGTTCGTTTGATTATGACTTCAAGAATAAATATGGTATTGTTGGTTCCGTAAGAAGAGACGGTTCTTCAAGATTTATTGAGGATAAACAATGGGGTACGTTTTATTCTGTAGGAGGTAGATGGAATATAGACGAGGAAGCTTTTATGGATAATGTTTCTTTTATAGACGTACTGAAATTAAGAGGTTCTTATGGTACCGTAGGGAATCAAAGAATTGTAGGAGGAGATGTTTTTCAAGGTATTAATCCCCCTCGTTTTACTGACGTATACAGTATTACTAATAACACCTACAATGGTGGAACAGGTTATGGAATTACTTTTGGATTTCCTGAATTACAATGGGAAACAACTACGCAATGGAATGCTGGTTTAGATTTTGAATTTTTTAAAGGAAGACTTAGAGGGGCTTTTGATTATTACAATAGAGAAACATCTCAATTGTTTTTAGATAATCCTGTTACTTCAACTTCGGGTACAGCAACCTTAACTCAAAATGCTGATGTAACTGTTACTAACAAAGGTTTAGAGTTGAATTTGGCTTATGATATCATTAGGAATAACGAAAAAGAAATATCTTTAACAGTTAAAGCTAACGGTGCACGTAACACAAATCTTGTATCTAATATTCCGGGTGCTGGACGAATATTTGCAGGAGCAGGACTTTATGTTAGTGAGAATGGTGGAAGTATTAACGAACCTTTTGTATATAAATATTTAGGAGTAAATCCAGTAAATGGAAACTTACTATTTGAGGATGCAGCAGGAAATCCAACAGAAAAGCCAATTCAAGCTGATAAAAGAAGAGCCGGTGTGAATAATTTACCAAAATATCAAGGTGGTTTTGGTTTTGACTTCAGTATCAAAGGATTTTATGCTTCCACGTTATTCACTTTCGCGTATGATGTGGCTCGATTTGATAATGATTTAGGTAACTTGTATTCTGTAGGTAATATTGGACAGTTTACTGTTACGGATGATTTGTTAAATGCTTGGACTCCAACAAATACAAATACTGATGTTCCAAGATTAAATGCAGCCAACCTTGGTTTAGGTGATACTTCTGATCGTTTTCTTAGAGATGCTTCTTATATTCGTATGAGAAACGTGCAAGTGGGTTACAACGTTCCTCAAAAATTCTTGAAAGGTACTTTTATGACTGCTGTGTCATTCTCCTTACAAGGAGAAAACTTATTAACTTTCTCTAAATGGAAAGGTTTTGATGTTGAAAGTAGCAGAACTGCAGATGTTTATCAGTATCCAACACCAAGATTGTACACTTTTGGGGTAGATGTTAAATTTTAATTAAAAGAAATTATGAAGAAAATATTTGGAATATTAATAGTATCATTGACACTTTTTGTTTCGTGTTCAGATGAATTATTGGAGCCTTTCACGCCCGGTTCTCTTACCGAAGAAGTGGCTGTAACTAAGAGTAGTGATTTAGTCAATTTAGTAAATTCATCAATGAATTTAATGACCAATAGAGCGGAATATGTTTTTAGTTCTATTTTTACTGATGAAGCTGCGCCTGGATTTAATAATGGTGGTCAGGGAATTACTGAAGATTATGTTTTTTTAATGAATGTTGATAATGAGTCTGCTCGATTAATTTGGCAATCTCAATACTTTGGATTAGCAAGAGCTAATCGTGTTCTTACTTTTGCTGATAAAGTGGTTGCTACTAGTCCTGCTGATCAGCAACTTATTAATAGGTCTATAGCGGAAGCTTTAGTTTTAAGAGCATTAGGACACATTAAGATATTGTCTTATTTTTCTCCTAACCCTAAGGATGATGCTGCGTTAGCTGGAGTTTTAGCGGACAGAATTATACTTACTACCGAGAAACCACAAAGAACTACAAATGCTGAGTTCTATGCTTTAATTCATGCTGATTTAGATGCTGCAATAGTTATTTTTAATGCTAATACAGCTGCAGCTTATCCAAACAAAACGTATTATCCTTCTAAAGTTTTAGCTCAAGCGCTTAAAGCTCGTGCTTACGCACTAAAAGGAGATTATCCTAATGCAGAAATTTTTGCTAATACCGTGATTAATACGTCAGGAATTACATTGGCTAATACTCAGGCTTTATATAACAATGTTTTCCATACGCACAATGAGCCTGCAAATACAGAAGTTATTTTCAGATTGAGAAGAACCGTGCAGCAAAATGTTCAAACTACTAACCTAAATAATGGTTGGGTATCTGTTGCCAATAGAAGAAATGGTTCTCCATTTTATGAAGTGAGTAGAGCTTTATATAACAAGCTTGCTGCAGTTCCAGGTGATTATAGGTTGAATACTACCGTTCATTTATCAGGTACTAGTCCATCATTGATTGATCCTAACTATGCTACTGCAACGGATGTTAGAAACAGTGATATTATTGTTTTACAAAAACACGGTGGTCAATCTGCAGTTACAGCTGCAAATGGTTTCAATCCTGATTTCATGGTGTCTAGACTATCAGAAATGTATTTTATTAAAGCTGAGGCTAGAGCGGCGGCTGGTGATTTAGTTGGTGTTGGTACGAATTTGAAAGCAATATTAGCTGCTCGTTTCCCTACGGCTCAAGTTGCTCCTGTATTTGCTAATCCGCAAGCTGCATGGAAAGGTATCTTGGACGAAAGAAGAAAGGAATTATCTTTTGAAGGTTTTAGATTTATTGATTTAAAACGTATTGGTACTCTAGCAGGTGCTGGTTTAGATAGAGATGCTGCTGAGTACGCATCAAGTGCTTGGAGTTTTCCAGCGGGTAATCCATCTAACTTGCCATTAAGTAGTTTTAAATTTGCTTTACCAATCCCACAAGTTGAGGTAAATGGTAATGCTGATATTCAGCAAAACCAAGGTTACTAATCATAAGTTAATGTCCTAATAGACAACACTGATTATTTGATCAGAATATTTTATAAAAGTTGCAAGATTTATTTCTTGCAACTTTTTTTATGTTGTTAAATTCATTATTAGCTCATTAAATTGAGGTCAAGTATGGATGTTAAAGAGACTATACTCTTTTATTTTAGTATTATTTTAATAAAAAATTAAGATTAACATTTGATAATAATATTGATGAATTTTGTATTCAAATAGATAATTAAGTTATACCTAAGTTTTAAAAACGAGTTTGCCGTAACGAGGGCACTGAAAAAGTCTTTTTAAGAATTAATTATTAATAAAAAGGAGTAGAAAATCAAATTTTTCTACTCTTTTTTTCGTATTTTTAATTGTAATCATAAGGCCTTTTAGATGTTAGTTCAACAACAAAAAATTCAATTCAGTCCATATTCTTCGTTATATAATTTAATCGTTCCCAAGGATAATATGCTAAGAAAAATCAATGATTTAATCGATTTTTCATTTATCTACGATGAGTTGCTAAATAAATACTGTACAGATAATGGTCGCACGGCAGAAAGTCCTGTGCGTATGTTCAAGTATTTACTTCTGAAAACAATTTATACCGTTTCAGATGTTGATGTAGTGGAGCGTTCCCGTTTTGATATGTCCTTTAAGTATTTTTTGGAAATGGCACCAGAAGAAGATGTTATCAATTCTAGTACGTTAACAAAATATAGAAAACTACGTTTGAAGGACACCGACTTATTAAATCTATTGATTAGTAAAACGGTGACTATAGCCGTTGAAAAGGGCATTATCCGTTCTAAGTCTATTATAGTTGATGCCACACATACTTTATCGAGATCAAATCCATTTTCGGCAATTGAAGTATTGCGTGAGCGTTCAAAACTACTGCGAAAAACGGTTTATTTATTTGATGACCAATGGAAAGAACGTATGCCAGAGAAGAACAACACCAATGAATTAGAAAAGGAATTGGCCTATTGTAAAGAGTTGGAGAGACGGCTAGAAAAAGAACAATCTTTAAGTTCTATACCTGCGGTGAAAGAAAAATTAAACTTGCTTAAAGAAACGATAGAAGACACTCAGGAAAATTTTACGTTATCAAAAGATACAGATGCTAAAATGGGGTATAAATCCGCTGATAGTTCCTTCTTCGGCTATAAGACTCATTTAGCGATGACCGAAGAGCGCATCATTACAGCTGCTGTAGTCACATCAGGCGAAAAAGGAGATGGCCCGGAGTTGCCTAAACTTTTAGAAATTAGTCAGGAAAACGGAATCGATGTTGATACAATTATTGGCGATGGAGCCTATACAGGAAAAAAAAATCTCAAACTCACAAGTGAGCAAAATATCAAAGTGGTAGCAAGGCTAAATGTTACAATAGCACAAGGGGCTAGAAAAGACGAAGATAAATTTGATTACAATAAAGATGCCGATAGATTTGTTTGTCCTGCTGGTCACATGGCTATACGAAAGGCTCGCCAAGGCAAAAAAAATGTTGGAACCAATCAAATACAAACCTACTATTTTGATGTGGAAAAATGTAAGAACTGCTCTTTAAAAGAGGGTTGTTATAAAAAAGGAGCCAAGACAAAAACATATTCGGTGTCGATAAAATCGGACTTACATCAAGAACAAATCAGCTTTCAATAAACTGACTATTACAAAGAAAAAGCAAAACACCGATATAAAATAGAAGCGAAAAATAGTGAGTTGAAAAATGTACATGGTTATGATAGAGCAATATCATATGGCATTACCAATATGCAAATGCAAGGTGCAATAGCAATTTTCGCAGTCAACTTAAAAAGAATACTCAAATTAATGTAGGAAATCAAAGCTACATGCGCAGTACACAGAATGGGCCTATAAAAGTCAAAAATCGACTCATATAACCTATAATTAAAAACAGTTATAAAAATTAAAACGCTCATAACGGATCTTTAAAATCATGTTATAAGCGTTTTTTTATTGTTTAAAAAACGACTCTAATCAAAATAAGTGAAGTTTTTCAGTGCCCTCGCCGTAACTCTAGCTCTTTTTTTTATTTATTTACTATATCTTTGTTTGATTATTTTTAAAAATCGACTAATTAGATTCCTTTCAAATGAGAATATTATTTTTGTTTTATTTTTTAGCATTACCAATTTTATTATGTTCTCAAGAAAAAAAGATTGGAAACATGAGAGATGATAGTAAATACAACAGTTCCGATTCTATTAAAAAGAAAACCGAAAAAATCGCCACCATTGACATGTATCGGTTTATCACAATCGATAACGATACAACGTACATCGATACTTCTTTAACAATTCAAAAAGAATACAGTCACAACTATTTGCGAAAAGATATTTTTGGACTTTTACCTTTTGCAAATGATGGACAAACATACAATACATTGCAGTATAGTTTAACTGATTTTTCACCGTATCCAGAATTTGGTTTTAAAGCAAAACATTTTAATTTTTTAGAAGCGAATCAAATAAAATACAGCTCAGTAGCTACTCCGGTAACCGAGTTGTATTTTAAAACTACCGTAAGAAAAGGGCAATCTGTAGATGCATTTATCACCTTGAATACTTCTGAGAATCTTAATTTTTCTATTGCATACAAAGGATTGCGTTCAGAAGGGGAGTATATTAATCAGTTATCCAGCACAGGTAATTTTAGATTTACGACAAATTTTAACACCAAAAATAAGCGCTATTTTGCTAAAGCGCATTATACTTTTCAAGATATTCTGAATGAGGAAAATGGAGGAATAACCACAATAAATGATTTCGAAAGTGAAGATCCAAACTATAATAATCGCCAACGATTTGAAGTTTATTTTTCAGATGCAAAGTCCTTTCTTAAAGGAAAAAGAATATTCTTAGATCATAACTTCAGAATAAATTCAGAAAAGGGAGATAATAATTTGTATTTAACCCACCAGTTTAATTATGAAAATAAATTTTTTGAATACAATCAAGCTACCGTTCCGTCAACAGTAGGAGGCACAATTGTATATAGATTTGGGGAGTCTTTCAAAAATAGTGATATAAATGATCAAACGCGTTATAACAAAATGTACAATAGAGTAGGACTGGTTTATGAGAACACTACTCTGGGCAAATTCCAGTTTTTTGCGGATGATTTTAGATCGAATTATTATTACGATCAGATATTGATTTTTGACAATCAAAATGTGATTCCAAGTTCATTTAGCCAGGAAATAAATAGTGTTGGCGGTCAATATGAATATCGTAAAAATAAATGGAATGGTAAATTTTTATACTCAAGATCAGTAACGGCACAGTCTTTATCAAATCTTGATGCTAAATTAGATTATGATTTTAATGATCAAACCCAATTCTCATTTCAATACCAGAACATAAATAAACTGCCAAACAGTAATTACAATCTGCATCAAAGTAGTTACGTTGAGTACAACTGGTCAAATGATTTTAAAAACGAAAAAATAAATTCATTTAGCACTAAGGCAAGTACGCCATGGGTAAATGCAGAACTACAATTTTCAGTTTTAAAAGATCATTTGTATTTTAACGATGTTTCAAGTTCTGAGCAAGCCTTAGCAAACACACAAATAGTGGCTCCGTCACAATATGATGGGACTATAAATTATTTGTCAGTAAAAGCAAGTAGAGAATTGAAATTTGGAAATTTTGCCTTAGACAATACCATTTTATATCAAAAAGTAGATCAGCAAGATGCAATTTTAAATGTTCCTGAAATTGTAACAAGAAATACGTTTTATTACTCCAATTATTTATTCAAACATGCTTTGTTTTTACAAACAGGAATTGTGCTGAATTATTTTACGAAATATTATGCAAGTGACTACAATCCGGTTATTGGAGAGTTTTTTGTGCAAAACGATAAACAAATTGGAAATCATCCAAACTTTGATTTTTTTATAAACGCAAAAATTCAGAGAACTCGGATATATTTCAAAGCAGAGCATTTTAACTCTTCACTTACCGGTAATAATTTTTATTCTTCACCTAACAATCCATCGCGTGATTTTACGATTCGATTCGGATTAATTTGGAACTTCTTTAATTAATTTAAGTCAAATAGTCTCGCCTTTTGATGCACTTTTTTTGGGCGTTTGCCGTGCTATTCGCTATATCTTTCCTTGCTTAAAGGAAGCAAGTAAAGGATGCCGCTTTTATCACGAACGCAAAATTTTGTAAACGAGAATATTTTTATAACAAAATACTATCTTTGTAATAATATTTACAACAAATCACAATCTTAAATTCAAAATAAAATGCGCTACGCAGAAAATATATTAGGTACAATAGGCAATACACCATTAGTAAAGCTGAATAGAGTAACTGCGGAAGTAGATGCGTTGGTACTTGCTAAGGTAGAGACTTTCAACCCAGGAAATTCTGTAAAGGATAGAATGGCAGTAAAAATGATTGAAGATGCCGAAGCTGATGGAAGATTAAAACCAGGAGGTACTATTATAGAAGGAACTTCAGGAAATACTGGAATGGGATTGGCATTAGTAGCGATCATTAAAGGATACAAACTGATTTGTGTGATTTCAGATAAACAGTCTAAAGAAAAAATGGATATTCTTCGTGCAGTTGGCGCTAAAGTAGTAGTTTGTCCTACGGATGTCGAGCCGACTGATCCACGGTCGTATTATTCAGTTTCTAGACGATTAGCGGAGGAAACACCTAACTCTTGGTATGTGAATCAATACGATAATCCTTCAAATGCTATTGCGCATTACGAACAAACGGGTCCTGAAATTTGGGAGCAAACTGGCGGTAAAATCACTCATTTTGTAGTTGGTGTAGGGACTGGCGGAACTATTTCTGGTGTGGCTAAATATTTGAAAGAGAAAAATCCAAACATTAAAATTTGGGGAATTGATACGTATGGTTCTGTATTTAAAAAATACCACGAAACAGGAATTTTTGACGAAAATGAAATCTATTCGTACATCACAGAAGGAATTGGAGAAGATATTCTTCCCAAAAATGTTGATTTCTCTTTGATTGACGGATTTACAAAAGTGACGGATAAAGACGCAGCGGTTTATACCCGTAAAATTGCACTTGAAGAAGGAATATTTGTTGGTAATTCTGCTGGTGCAGCGATAAAAGGATTGTTACAACTCAAAGAACATTTCAAACCTGAAGATGTTGTTGTGGTTCTTTTTCATGATTCAGGAAGCCGCTATGTAGGTAAAATGTTCAATGATGACTGGATGCGAGAACGTGGTTTTCTGGACGAAGAAATTACAAAAGCCGAGGATGTTATTAAGGATCATATCGATAAACCATTGATTGTTGTTCGTACCGAAGAATTGGTTTCGCATGCTATCGAAAGGATGCGTAAATATAAGATATCCCAGATTCCGGTAATTGACGTCACAGGTTTTGTAGGTTCCGTCGATGAATCCGATTTGTTCCAAAGTTATGTTGCCGATAAAGATGTGGCTGATAAACCGATTAAAGAAGTTATGGGAAAACCATTTCCAATAGTAAAATTTGGAACTTCAATAGAAGAAGTTTCTCGATTGTTTACTAAAGAAAATGAAGCCGTTTTGATTGAATTGGAAAATGGAAGTCATCATATTATTACCAAATATGATATCATTGGATCTATAAAGTAAAATTTTATAATTCAAAACATTAAAATTTTTAAAGCCATGAATTTGACGCATTTTTTTTCGTTAAATTTGTGGCTTTTTAGATTTAAAACAAACCTGTAATATGACTTTTACTGCCATAGATTTTGAAACCGCAACTGCATTCCATCCGTGTTCTGTAGGTATTGTTACTGTAGAAAACGGAATTATTGTAGATGAGTTTGTTAGTTTAATTAAACCGCCTAATAATTTATATTCTCCCTTTACAATTCAAGTTCATGGGATATATCCACGAGATACGGTGAATGCAAAATCATTTGCACAAGTGTATCCTGAAATTCAAAAACGACTACAAAATAGAGTGGTCGTAGCTCATAATGAGAGTTTTGATAGAAATGTCCTTGCGAAATCAATGGCGCTTTATGGTTTAGATTATGCGGATTTGAATATTGCATCGCGTTGGGAATGCACGGTAAAAATCTACAAAGCCAGAGGATTAAAACCAACAAAATTAAGTGATTGTTGCCGAGAAATGAACATAGCTTTAAATCACCATGAAGCATTATCTGATGCTCGTGCTTGTGCCAAATTATATATGTTGAAATAAATTTCTTTCATTTTAGTTTTTTTCTTATTTTAGAAGTCTGTTATCTCCAAGTATATACTCTATTATCTAAAAAAAATGAAAGAAGATTTTCTCCATTACCTCTGGAAATTCAAGAAGTTTGATATTCTGAATTTAAAAACGGTTAGCAAAGAGGAAGTCACAATTGTCAATGTGGGCCAATATCTTGAATTAGCAGGTCCTGATTTTTTTAATGCTCAAATAGTTATTGGTACTCAAAAATGGGCTGGAAATGTTGAAATTCATCTTAAATCTTCCGATTGGTATGTGCATCATCACGAAAAAGATGTGGGGTATGAAAATGTTATTTTGCATGTAGTTTGGGAACACGATGGTGCAGTTTTTAGAGGTGACAATTCTGAAATTCCAGTCTTAGAATTAAAAAAATACGTTGAAAAAGAGACTGTTGTAAATTATCAGACCTTAATGGCTCCAAAATCATGGATTTTTTGCGAAAAACAGCTAAAAGATATTGATGAGTTTGTGCTGCAAAACTGGCAAGAGCGTTTGTTTTTTGAACGTTTGGAAAGAAAATCTCAACCTATATTTGATTTATTGGAACAAACCAATCAAGATTGGGAAGGAGTTTTGTTCTGTTTGTTAGCTAAAAATTTTGGGTTAAATACAAACGGTGAAATATTTTATAAAATGGCGCAGTCTGTTTCTTTTTCAATAATTAGAAAAGAAAGTTTTGAAGTGGAGAACCTTGAAGCTTTGATTTTTGGAGCGTCGGGATTATTGGATTCAGAAAAAGAAGATAATTATTTTAAAGATTTAAAATTTAGGTATTTCTACTTGTTGCATAAATATCAGATAGAGAAAATTGGTATGGAACCAGTCCAGTTTTTCAAGCATCGTCCTGATAATTTTCCAACAATACGACTTTCGCAATTAGCTAATTTATACCACAGTCAGCACAATTTGTTTTCGAAAATAAGTAGCTTAAATTCATTGAAAAGTACTTATGAATTGTTTCAAATTACGGCTTCGGAGTATTGGCAAACCCATTATCAGTTTGATAAAGTAAGCCCGAAGAAAAACAAGGGGCTTTCTAAATCTTTTATTGATTTGATTGTTATAAACACTATAATTCCCATTCAATTTGCTTTTGCAAAAAGTCAAGGAAAAGAAATATCAGAGGATTTAATTAGTTTGTTAAATGAAGTTGCCCCTGAGAAAAATGCCATTATAGAAAAATTCACTTCTTTTGGAATACAATCAAAAACTGCTTTTATAACACAGTCTTTGTTGCAACTTAAGAATGCGTATTGTAATAAAAGTAAGTGCTTAGAATGTGCTGTAGGGATGGAATTGTTGAAAAAAAATTAATTCAGTTATTTTTGATTTTTTAACTAGGCATGCTCTAATGTTGTAAATTTGTTATTTCAAATAAACGAATAATCAGTTCAACAAATATGATGAAAAGATGTCAGTAGTAATTCAACTTAAGTTTTTTTTCGAGAAACACGGTTTTCACGTTTCATCTCGTTTAGCTGATACTTTAGGAATGCGCGCCAGTAGTGTGCGACTTTTTTTTATCTATTTGTCTTTTGCTACCGCTGGATTGTGGTTTGCGGTATATCTCACGTTAGCTTTTTGGATGCGTTTGAAGGATTTAATTCGTGCTAAACGTACCTCGGTTTTTGATTTGTAAAATGATGTAAATAAGAAAAGGGATTATAAAGTATTGAAGCACTTTATAATCCCTTTTTTATTTGTAATGAAATTTTATTTGTCTGGATTGTTTAATTTGCTTTTTTTCTTTCCGTAGGCAAAATATATAACAACTCCAATAATCATCCAAATTGCAAGTCTTTCCCAACTTTCAATCGGTAAGCCAGCCATCAAGATTAGACAGATGATAACTCCTAGAATAGGAAATACTGGTACAAATGGTACTCTAAAACCTCTCACTGCATCGGGATTAGTTTTTCTCATTACAACAACTCCAATACATACAAGAGCAAACGCAAATAATGTTCCTATACTTACCATGTGACCTAGGTCTGACACAGGAACAAATCCTGCAAATATACTAACAAAAACCATGAAAAGTAGGTTTGTTTTGTATGGTGTTCTATTTGTTGCATGTAATGTACTGAAAAATTTAGGTAATAATCCATCAATACTCATACTGTAGAATACCCTACTTTGCCCCATCAACATCACTAACATCACAGAGGTATATCCTGCAATAATCGCAATTGTTAATGCTGAGTTTAAGAATGTGTAACCTGTCTTAGCAAATGCTGTAGTTACAGGGCTTGCGTCACCTTTAAAGTTAAGGTAGTTTTCTAAACCAGTTAAAACAAAAGCAAAAAGAACATATAAAACGGTACAAATTATCAGCGACCCTAATATACCAATTGGCATACCTTTCTGTGGATCTTTTGCCTCTTGTGCAGCTGTAGAAACAGCGTCAAATCCTATAAATGCAAAAAACACAACTCCTGCACCCCTTAGAATGCCACTCCAACCATAATGACCAAAGTAATCGCTACTAAAGAAATTTAAAAATGTCATTTTTCCTGAACTCAAAAGAGCTTCACCTTCATTTACAGGAATAAATGGAGTGTGATTCGCTCCATCAATAAAACCCCATCCTATACCAATGAATACAATAACAACAGTTACTTTTAGGATAACCAAAATATTATTTAATAAAGCAGATTCTTTTGTACCTCTAATTAATAGTAGAGAGAGGGCAGAAATAATTAATATGGCGGGTAAATTAATGAATCCAGGTTTCTCATCCCATGGTCCATGGAGTATCTCTTGGGGAATATGGAGTCCATAATTGCCGAGGAATTTATCTACGTATTGAGACCAGCTCACTGCTACTGTTGCGGCTCCAAGAGCATACTCAAGAACTAAATCCCATCCAATAATCCACGCAACAAATTCTCCCATTGTGGCATAAGAGTATGTGTAGGCGCTTCCTGCTACTGGGATCATAGATGCAAATTCAGCGTAGCACAATCCAGCAAAGGCACAACCTACCCCTGCTAAGATGAAAGATAGAGTTACTGCAGGTCCTGCATTATCTGCGGCTGCGATTCCTGTTAAAGAAAATAATCCTGCTCCAATAATTGCTCCAACTCCAAGTGCTACTAATGAACGTGAAGACAAAGTCCTTTTTAATCCTTTTTCAGATTCTGATGCTTCATTTAGCAGTACCGATAATGGTTTAGTTTTCCAAATTGACATGGGTTATATGGTTTTGTTTGTTATTAAGCTCCAAATGTATAGTTTTTTATAAAAAATAAAAACAATAATTGAATTTTAAGTTATAAAAAAAGTAATTTAACTGTCTTTATTTGGGGTTTAGTCTGAGAAAAACTTTTTTTGAATCTAGTTGTACTGTATGTTACTTAGTTTTTGAAATAAGTTTTAACTCTTTCGAATATTTTTCATTAGAAAGTGATAGGTCTTGATTTAATTTATAAATTTAGAAATCTTAATTTACTCTACTAATTCTTGATTATAAATGAATTTTAAACTAGTGCGAACATTTTTCAATTTTACTCGAGAGCAACGCACGGGTATTTTTGTGTTGTTCGCAATAATAATTCTTTTACAAATGATTTATTTTTTTGCTGACTTTAGTTTTGAAGCAAAAGAATATCCTGATAAACAAAAATGGCTTTCTCTTCAGTCCAAAGTTGACTCTATGAAAACTGATAATTCGAAAGCTTTCCCTAAAATATATCCTTTCAATCCTAATTTTATAACGGATTATAAAGGATACAAGTTAGGAATGTCAGTGGAGGAAATCGATCGTTTGTTGGTTTTTAGAAAAGAAAATAAATACGTTAATTCCTCAAAGGAGTTTCAAAACATAACCAAAATTTCGGATTCATTGTTAAATGCGATAGCTCCGTATTTTAAATTTCCGGATTGGGTAAATAATAAGAAAGAGTATAAAGAATTTAAAAAATATCCAAATCAGGCTTTCGCCAAAAAAGAAAAAATTGTTTTAATTGATATCAATCAGGCAACAAAGGAAGATTTAATAAGAATTTATGGAATAGGGGAGGCTATTTCTTTACGAATTTTAAAACAAAAAGAAAACTTAGGAGGGTTTGTTTCCATGGAGCAAATGAAAGATGTTTGGGGATTGTCTCCTGAAGTTATGGAGAATTTAAACACTCATTTTAAAGTTTTGGTGCTTCCAAATTTTAAGAAAATAGATATTAATAATGCTTCTTTAAAAGAACTTTCCCAGTTTTATTATTTTAGATATGCATTGGCAAAAGAAATTGTCACTTATCGAAGCATGAAAGGAAATATTAACAACATTGAGGATTTAACAAAAATTAAGGGATTTCCTGTTGATAAAGCAAAAATAATTGACTTATATTTGGACTTTTAAAATAAAACACTATTACAATGAACTTTGACTACAACGAAACGCAAGCTATGATTGCGCAATCTATAAGAGATTTTGCTGAAAAAGAAATTCGACCAAACATAATGGAGTGGGATGAAGCGCAAACATTTCCTGTGCCATTATTTAAAAAATTAGGCGAAATGGGTTTTATGGGGGTTTTAGTGCCAGAAGAACTTGGAGGTTCTGGATTAGGATACCATGAGTACATTACTATTGTAGAAGAAATATCAAAAGTAGATCCATCCATAGGATTGTCTGTTGCGGCACATAATTCTTTATGTACCAATCATATTTTGACTTTTGGAAACGAAGAACAAAAGAAAAGATGGATTCCTAAACTAGCCACTGCGGAGCATATAGGTGCTTGGGGTTTGACGGAGCATAATACCGGATCAGATGCAGGCGGCATGAATACCACTGCAAAAAAAGAGGGAGATTTCTGGATTGTAAATGGAGCTAAGAATTTCATTACCCATGCTATTTCTGGAGATATCGCTGTGGTAATTGTTCGTACGGGTGAAAAAGGAGATTCGAAAGGAATGACTGCTTTTGTATTTGAAAAAGGAATGCAGGGTTTTACTTCTGGAAAAAAAGAAAATAAATTAGGCATGCGTGCCAGTGAAACTGCTGAATTAATTTTTGATAATTGTCGTATTCCTGATGCAAACAGATTAGGGGAAGTAGGACAAGGTTTTATTCAAGCGATGAAAATCTTGGATGGAGGAAGAATATCCATTGGAGCATTATCGTTAGGAATTGCCAAAGGAGCGTATGAAGCAGCGTTGAAATATTCAAAAGAAAGGCATCAGTTTGGGCAACCCATTTGTGAGTTTCAAGGAATTTCATTCAAGTTAGCCGATATGGCAACTGAGATTGAAGCTTCGGAACTGTTGTTGCACAAAGCGGCTTTCTTAAAGCAACAACACAGGCCGGTTACCACGATGGGCGCTATGGCTAAAATGTATTCTTCTGAAGTTTGTGTGAAAGTAGCGAATGAAGCAGTGCAAATTCACGGTGGTTATGGATATATTAAAGATTATCCGGTAGAGAAATTCTACAGAGATTCTAAATTATGTACCATTGGAGAAGGGACTACTGAAATTCAAAAAATAGTGATTTCCAGAAATTTGTTGAAAGGATAGTTTTTGAAAATTGAATATAGTATAAATAGTCAAGATGTATTCAATTGCAGCTTGGCTCTTTTTTTGCGTGAAGGATGGAAGCGGAAAGCCCGGAATGCAATGAGGACTTGCAACGGACAGCCTGACGGCGGATTGAGATGTGTTTTGTGAATGGTAAAAGTGGTATCCGCTGGCACGCCCAAAAATAATCCATAATTCATGACTCGTAATTCAAAATAATGTTTACTTTTGCACACTTAAAGAAAGGGGGTGTCTATATTATGTTAATTATACCAATTAAAGACGGAGAAAATATCGATAGAGCGTTAAAACGCTACAAAAGAAAATTTGATAAAACAGGAACTGTTCGTCAATTAAGAGCACGTACTGCTTTTATTAAGCCTTCAGTTACCAATAGAATCAAAATTCAAAAAGCGGCTTATATCCAAAATATGAGAGATAACTTAGAGAGTTAGTCAATATCTATTAGAATAAAATGCCGTTAGTCATTAAAAGTTTTATAACTTTGATGCTAACGGTTTTTTTATGGCTATTAATAAAGATGCATTTCGGGATTATCTGCAGTTGGAGAAAAAATATTCTTCACATACCGTTACGGCGTATTGCAATGATATTACTTCTTTCGAATCATTCAATGCGATTCATTTTGATCAAGAGAATATAGAACAAGTCAATTATAGTCAAATTAGAACTTGGATTGTGTCTCTTGTTGATAATGATATTTCAAACACCTCGGTTAATAGAAAAATTGCTTCCTTAAAAGCATTTTATAAATTTCTATTAAAAACAAAGCAAATAGAAGTAAGTCCGTTGTTGAAGCACAAAGCGTTAAAAACACCTAAGATATTACAAATTCCGTTTTCTGAAAAAGAACTTGAGGATGCATTGAGTCATGTGCAAAATCCAGTGGGTTTTGAGGAAATAAGAAATAAACTTATAGTCGATTTGTTTTATACTACAGGGATGAGAAGGGCGGAATTGATACTTTTAAAAACAGCGAATGTTGATTTGTCCGGCGGTACAATCAAGGTGTTGGGAAAGCGAAATAAAGAGCGGATCCTTCCTGTTTTGCCAATAATAAAAAAGCAGCTCATTTTGTACTTAGAAGAACGAGTGTGTTTATTGTCTATTGAGGATTGTGATTATTTTTTTCTAACAAAAAAAGGGTTAAAATTAAATGATTCCTTTGTGTATCGATTAATAAATTCTTACTTTAGTGGTATATCTGAAAAAGTAAAAAAGAGCCCCCATATATTGAGACATACTTTTGCAACGCATTTGTTAAATAATGGAGCGGATTTAAATTCTGTCAAAGAATTATTGGGTCATTCTAGTCTGGCATCGACGCAAATATATACGCACAGTAGTTTGTCAGAATTAAAAAGTGTGTATAAAGAGGCGCATCCACGAGGCAGGAAGTAGTTTTGAGAAATGTTTAACTATTAAAAAAAAATGATTATGATGGTAAGTGTTCATGCGGTTAACTTTGCTGTTGACAAAAAGCTAGTGGATTTTGTTCAAGAAAGAATGGACAAATTGGAAAAGTATTATGACAAAGTAGTATCAGCAGATGTTTTTTTGAAGGTTGAAAAGACAAGTGATAAAGAAAATAAAATTGCGGAGATAAAGATCAATGTTCCTGGAGATGATTTTTTGGTAAAAAAGCAATGCAAAACTTTTGAAGAGGCGGTAGAGCTTTCAGCAGAATCCTTAGAGAGAATGTTGGTAAAAAGGAAAGAAAAAATAAGTTCACACATTTAATATGAATTTTTTTTAAAAAATGTTTTGATTGAGAGATAAAATCTCTACATTTGCAGTCCGTTAGAAATAGCGGACTTTTTTTATTGATTCGCCAGCGTAGCTCAGTTGGCTAGAGCAGCTGATTTGTAATCAGCAGGTCGTGGGTTCGAGTCCCTCCGCCGGCTCAAGACTGTAAAGGTTTGACGATAGAAAAAGTAGGGGAGATACTCAAGCGGCCAACGAGGGCAGACTGTAAATCTGCTGTGTGAACTTCGCAGGTTCGAATCCTGCTCTCCCCACTAGGATGAATTTTAGATTGTGAATTTCAGATTTTAGATTTGAAGAGTCTAAAATTAGAAGTCTATCCTGATAGAGCTATCGGGGCTAAAATCAAGGGTTTTGCCGACTTAGCTCAGAGGTAGAGTGCTTCCTTGGTAAGGAAGAGGTCACGGGTTCAATTCCCGTAGTTGGCTCAAGTTAGTAAGAAATTGAAATAAATATATAAACTAGATTAAAAATTAAGTAAAATGGCAAAAGAAACCTTTAACCGTAACAAGCCCCACTTAAACATTGGTACAATTGGGCACGTGGATCACGGAAAAACTACATTAACTGCAGCAATCACAAAAGTGTTATCTGATGCAGGTTACTGTCAAGCAAAATCATTTGATCAAATTGATAATGCTCCTGAAGAAAAAGAAAGAGGTATTACAATTAATACATCTCACGTTGAGTACGAAACTGCTAATCGTCATTACGCACACGTTGACTGTCCAGGTCACGCGGATTACGTAAAGAACATGGTTACTGGTGCTGCTCAAATGGACGGTGCTATCCTTGTTGTAGCCGCTACAGACGGACCAATGCCACAAACACGTGAGCATATCCTTTTAGGTCGCCAAGTAGGTATTCCTAGAATGGTAGTATTCATGAATAAAGTGGATATGGTTGATGATGAGGAACTATTGGAACTTGTTGAAATGGAAATTAGAGACTTATTGTCTTTCTATGAATATGATGGAGACAATTGTCCAGTTATTCAAGGGTCTGCTCTTGGAGGATTGAATAATGATCCAGCTTGGGTACCAAAAATCATTGAATTAATGGCTGCTTGTGATTCATGGATTGAAGAACCAATTCGTGATACGGCAAAACCATTTTTGATGCCGGTTGAAGATGTATTTACAATTACTGGTCGTGGAACTGTTGCTACAGGTCGTATCGAAACTGGTATTGCTAATACAGGGGATGCTGTTGAAATCATTGGAATGGGAGCTGAAAAATTGACTTCTACTATTACAGGAGTTGAGATGTTCCGTAAAATCCTTGATAGAGGTGAAGCAGGAGATAACGTAGGTTTATTGTTGCGTGGTGTTGATAAAGAATCTATCAAAAGAGGAATGGTTATCATTAAGCCGGGTTCGGTTAAACCACATGCTACTTTTAAAGCAGAGGTTTATATCTTGAAAAAAGAAGAAGGTGGTCGTCATACACCATTTCATAATAACTACCGTCCACAGTTCTATGTACGTACAACTGACGTAACAGGAGTTATTACTTTACCAGAAGGTGTAGAGATGGTAATGCCAGGAGATAACTTAACTATTAATGTTGCTTTGTTGAGCCCAATCGCAATGAGCGTTGGTTTACGTTTCGCTATCCGTGAAGGTGGTAGAACAGTAGGTGCTGGTCAAGTAACTGAAATTGTAGGATAGTCTACTAAGATAAATTCAAAAAATAGTGTCGTTTAACGATGACGCTATTTTTTATTCTACGGGCGTAGTTCAAGGGTAGAATAGCGGTCTCCAAAACCGTTGATGGGGGTTCGAATCCCTCCGCCCGTGCAAAAAATAAATCATAATGACAAAAGTTGTTAATTACATATCAGAAGCATTTGAGGAATTAAAGTCAAATGTAACTTGGCCAGCTTGGCCTGAGGTGCAACGTCTAACGATTGTTGTTGCTGTTTTTTCAGTATTATTCGCTTTGGCAACTTGGGGAGTAGATGAAATTTTCGCAAAAGCTTTGGCTGGATTTTTTAACTGGATAAAAGCATAATTTTTTTTGTTATGGCAGATAATAATATTAAGAAGTGGTATGTCGTTAGAGCGGTAAGTGGGCAAGAAAATAAAGTGAAAGCTTATATTGAAACCGAAATCGCGCGACTAGGAATGGGAGATTATGTTTCGCAAGTTTTAGTGCCTACTGAAAAAGTAGTTACAGTAAAAGAGGGAAAAAAAATAATCAAAGACAAAGTTTATTTTCCTGGTTATGTTATGATTGAAGCTAATCTTATTGGAGAGATACCTCATATTATTAAGTCTATAACAAGTGTTATTGGTTTTTTAGGTGAAATCAAAGGTGGAGAACCTGTCCCATTGAGAATTTCTGAAGTTAACAGAATGTTAGGTAAAGTAGATGAGTTGGCTGTGAATACAGATACTCGTTCTATTCCTTTCAATATTGGTGAGACTATTAAGGTTGTTGATGGACCTTTCAATGGTTTTAACGGTACGGTTGAAAAAATTAATGAAGAAAAACGTAAGCTGGAGGTGATGGTTAAGATTTTCGGAAGAAAAACACCGTTGGAATTGAGTTTTATGCAAGTTGAAAAAGTATAATTTTTTGTTACATCTATAATATCCATTACAATCGCTTCCAATGATTGTAGTGTTAAATTTTTTAAAAAATGGCTAAAGAAATTAGTAAGGTAGTTAAACTACAAGTTAAGGGAGGTGCTGCGAACCCGTCGCCACCGGTTGGACCTGCTTTAGGAGCTGCTGGGGTAAACATCATGGAATTCTGTAAGCAATTTAATGCTAGAACTCAAGATAAACCCGGCAAAATATGCCCAGTACAAATTACTGTGTATAAAGACAAATCATTTGATTTTGTTGTAAAAACTCCTCCGGCGGCAGTCCAGTTATTGGAAGCTGCAAAGCTAAAGTCAGGATCTGGTGAACCAAATCGTAAAAAAGTAGCTAGCGTTACTTGGGATGTTATCAAAGCAATTGCTGAAGATAAAATGGTAGATTTAAATGCATTCACAATCAATTCTGCTATGAGTATGATTGCTGGAACAGCTAGATCTATGGGTATAACTGTATCAGGAGATTCTCCTTTTTAATTAAGAGAAAGACATGGCAAAATTGACAAAAAAGCAAAAAGAGGCTGCTTCAAAAATTGAAAAGAACAAATTATACTCTTTAAAAGATGCAGCTGCATTGATAAAAGTAATTGCTTCTGCAAAATTTGATGAGTCTGTTGATATCGCAGTTCGATTGGGTGTAGATCCAAGAAAAGCGAATCAAATGGTTAGAGGTGTGGTAACATTACCTCATGGAACTGGTAAAGATGTTAAAGTATTAGCATTAGTTACTCCAGATAAAGAGGCGGAAGCTTTGGCAGCTGGTGCTGACTATGTAGGTCTTGACGATTACTTACAAAAAATTAAAGACGGTTGGACAGATGTTGATGTAATTATCACTATGCCTTCTGTTATGGGTAAATTAGGTCCATTAGGTCGTATTTTAGGACCTAGAGGTTTAATGCCTAACCCTAAAACAGGTACTGTAACTATGGATGTTGCAAAAGCTGTTCAAGAGGTAAAAGCTGGTAAAATTGACTTTAAAGTTGATAAAACTGGTATAGTGCATGCAGGAATTGGTAAAGTTTCTTTTGGAATGGAACAAATTGTTGACAATGCTCACGAAATTATTCAAACATTAATCAAACTTAAACCAACTGCGGCTAAAGGGACTTACATTAAAAGTATTTACCTAACTAGCACTATGAGTCCTGCAATTGCTTTGGACCCTAAAGCAGTATAATTGGTAGTTAAAAATTTTTAGTATGACTAGAGAAGAAAAATCAATCGCGATTGAAGTTTTAACTGCACAGTTAGCTGGTACAAACATTGTTTATGTATCTGATATTTCTGGAATGAATGCAGAAGCAACTTCAAGCTTGAGAAGAGCTTGCTTTAAAGCAGGTATAAAATTAGAAGTTGTTAAAAATACTTTGCTTGCAAAAGCAATGGAAGCTTCAGCTAATGATTATGGGGAATTGCCTTCAGTTTTGACAGGTAATAGTGCTATATTCATTTCTGAGATAGCAAACGCTCCTGGTAAAATAATCAAAGATTTCAGAAAAAAATCAGCTAAACCTGTATTAAAGGGAGCTTATATTAATGCTGAAGTTTATATTGGAGACGATCAATTAGATGCATTAGCAACTATTAAATCTAAAGAAGAGCTTATCGGCGAACTTATTGGATTATTGCAGTCACCAGCACAAAGAGTCATTTCAGCTCTTCAAAACCAATTTGCAAAAAGCGAAGAGGTTACAGAAGAAGTGGAAGCATAATAAAACCGACTCTAGGGTCTTGGCTTTATTTTAATTAGCGCACAATAAATAAATTATATTTTACAAATCATTTTAAAACGATAGAAAAAATGGCAGATTTGAAACAATTCGCAGAACAATTAGTTAACCTAACGGTAAAAGAAGTTAACGAATTAGCAACAATATTAAAAGATGAGTACGGAATCGAACCAGCTGCTGCAGCTGTAGTAGTTTCAGGTGGTGGTGAAGCTGCTGCTGAAGAAGTTCAAACGGAATTTACAGTTGTATTAAAAGAAGCTGGTTCTTCTAAATTAGCAGTTGTAAAATTAGTTAAAGAACTTACAGGTTTAGGTTTGAAAGAAGCTAAAGATGTAGTTGATAGCGCTCCAAGTAACGTTAAAGAAGGTGTAACTAAAGAAGAGGCTGAAGGTCTTAAAAAATCTTTAGAAGAAGCTGGAGCTGTTGTTGAGCTTAAATAGTTAAACTCGGTTTTGAGAATTAGGTTTAGGTCTTGGATGCACATCCAAAGACCTAAACCATTTTTCGTATAACAAAAGTCTACCTTGTATAATTACAGAATAGTCTTTAAAAACAAATTCATTTTACCCATTACGAGGAAAAAAAATTAACAGATAATAAGAAAGTAGTTATCTTAAATTGGTTTTTAAAGATGTAATGGTTGTAAAAGAAAAGTATAAATAGATCAATATTTGTACACAAAAATTACTTTTTTAATCAAAATTTTGTCCATTGATGATAACAAATCAGACTGAAAGATTGAATTTTGCCTCAACAAAAAATATTCCTGATTATCCAGATTTTCTAGATGTTCAGGTTAAATCGTTTAAAGATTTTTTTCAATTAGAAACTAAATCTGACGAAAGAGGCGACGAAGGGCTTTACAATACCTTCATGGAAAACTTCCCAATTACTGATACAAGAAATAACTTTGTATTGGAATTTCTTGATTATTTTGTAGATCCACCACGTTATACAATTCAAGAATGTATAGAAAGAGGTCTTACTTATAGTGTGCCTTTAAAAGCAAGGTTAAAACTATACTGTACAGATCCAGAACATGAAGATTTTGAAACTATTGTTCAAGACGTTTATCTTGGTACAATTCCTTATATGACACCAAGCGGTACCTTTGTTATTAATGGTGCTGAGCGTGTAGTTGTTTCTCAATTGCATAGATCTCCTGGTGTTTTCTTTGGTCAATCATTCCATGCAAATGGAACAAAATTATATTCTGCGAGAGTTATTCCTTTTAAAGGTTCTTGGATAGAATTTTCTACAGATATTAACAGCGTAATGTATGCTTATATCGACAGAAAGAAAAAATTACCAGTTACCACTCTTTTTAGAGCAATTGGTTTTGAAAGAGATAAAGATATTCTAGAAATTTTTGATCTTGCTGAAGAAATTAAAGTTTCTAAAACAGGACTTAAAAAATATATTGGTAGAAAATTAGCTGCCCGTGTATTGAATACATGGCATGAAGATTTCGTAGATGAAGATACTGGTGAAGTAGTTTCTATCGAACGTAACGAAATAATCCTTGACAGAGATACTATTATCGACAAAGATAATGTGGAAGAAATCATTGATTCTAACGTTAAATCTATTTTGTTGCATAAAGAAGATGCGAATCAAGGTGATTATGCAATCATTCACAATACGCTACAAAAAGATCCAACAAACTCTGAAAAAGAGGCTGTTGAGCACATCTACAGACAACTGCGTAACGCTGAACCGCCTGATGAAGAAACGGCTCGTGGGATCATTGATAAATTATTTTTCTCTGATCAACGTTACAACTTAGGTGAAGTAGGTCGTTACAGAATAAATAAAAAATTAGGGTTGGATACTCCAATGGAAAAGCAAGTCTTGACCAAAGAAGATATCATAACTATCGTGAAATATTTGATCGAATTGATCAACTCTAAAGCAGAGATTGATGATATTGATCACTTATCAAACCGTCGTGTTAGAACAGTTGGAGAACAATTGTCTCAACAATTCGGTGTTGGTTTAGCGCGTATGGCGAGAACTATTCGTGAGAGAATGAACGTTAGAGATAACGAGGTGTTTACACCAATAGATTTGATTAATGCTAAAACATTATCCTCTGTTATCAACTCTTTCTTTGGAACAAACCAGTTGTCTCAGTTTATGGATCAAACGAATCCACTTGCCGAGATTACGCACAAGAGAAGATTATCTGCACTAGGACCAGGTGGACTTTCGAGAGAAAGAGCAGGTTTTGAGGTACGTGACGTTCACTATACGCATTACGGACGTTTATGTCCAATTGAAACTCCTGAGGGACCAAACATTGGTTTGATTTCATCTCTTGGTGTTTATGCTAAAGTAAACGGAATGGGTTTCATCGAAACACCGTACCGTAAAGTAACTAATGGAACTGTAGATTTAGTGTCTACTCCAGTGTACTTGAGCGCAGAAGAAGAAGAAGGAATGATGATTGCTCAGGCAAATATTCAAATGGATGCTACAGGAAAAATTACTGCCGAAGACGTAATTGCACGTCAAGAAGGTGATTTCCCAGTAATTGAACCAACAAAAGTTGATTACACTGATGTAGCTCCAAATCAAATTGCTTCTATCTCTGCTTCTTTAATTCCTTTCTTAGAACATGATGATGCGAATAGAGCCTTGATGGGATCTAACATGATGCGTCAGGCCGTACCATTAATTCGTCCTGAAGCTCCAATTGTTGGAACTGGTTTAGAGCGTCAAGTTGCTTCTGATTCTAGAGTTTTAATTAACGCTGAAGGAGATGGAGTTATTGAATATGTAGATGCAAATATCATCACTATCAAATACGACCGTTCTGAGGAAGAAAGAATGGTAAGTTTTGAGCCAGATGAAAAAACATACAATCTAATTAAATTTAGAAAAACCAATCAAGGTACAAGTATCAATCTAAAACCTATCGTAAGAAAAGGGGATAGAGTGGTTCCTGGACAAGTATTATCTGAAGGATATGCGACTCAAAATGGTGAATTAGCTTTAGGTAGAAACCTAAAAGTTGCATTTATGCCATGGAAAGGGTACAACTTCGAGGATGCGATTGTAATTTCTGAAAAAGTAGTTCGTGACGATATTTTTACCTCTATTCACGTTGATGATTATTCATTAGAAGTTAGAGATACTAAATTAGGTAACGAAGAATTAACGAACGACATACCGAACGTTTCTGAGGAAGCTACTAAAGATTTAGATGAAAATGGTATGATTAGAATTGGAGCCGAGGTTAAGCCTGGTGACATTCTTATCGGAAAAATTACTCCAAAAGGGGAATCAGATCCTACTCCGGAAGAGAAATTGCTTCGTGCAATCTTCGGGGATAAAGCAGGTGATGTAAAAGATGCTTCATTAAAAGCGTCTCCTTCTTTACATGGTGTTGTTTTAGACAAAAAATTGTTCGCAAGAGCAGTAAAAGATAAACGTAAACGTACGCAGGATAAAGATGCTCTAGGAGCACTTGAAATGGAGTTTGAAGTTAAATTTGTTGAATTAAAAGACAAATTAGTGGAAAAACTTTTCTTGATCGTAAACGGAAAAACATCTCAAGGTGTAATGAATGATTTGGGTGAAGAAGTTTTACCAAAAGGTAAAAAATACACGCAAAAAATGCTTTATGCTGTTGAAGATTTTGCTCACTTAAGTAAAGGTCAATGGGTTGCTGATGATGCAACTAATAAAATGGTTAATGATTTAATTCATAACTATAAAATTAAATTGAACGATTTACAAGGGGCTTTACGTAGAGAGAAATTCACTATCACTGTTGGAGATGAATTGCCAGCAGGAATCTTGAAATTAGCGAAAGTATATATTGCCAAAAAACGTAAACTGAAAGTTGGGGATAAAATGGCTGGACGTCACGGTAACAAGGGTATTGTTGCTCGTATCGTTCGTCATGAAGATATGCCTTTCCTTGAAGACGGAACGCCAGTTGATATCGTGTTGAACCCATTAGGTGTACCTTCACGTATGAACATTGGTCAAATTTATGAAACGGTTCTTGGTTGGGCGGGACAAAACTTGGGTAGAAAATTTGCTACACCAATTTTTGATGGAGCAACTCTTGATCAAATCAATGAATTGACTGACGAAGCTGGAATACCACGTTTTGGACATACACATTTATATGATGGTGGTACAGGAGAGCGTTTCCATCAAGCGGCAACAGTAGGAGTTATCTACATGTTGAAACTTGGGCACATGGTTGACGATAAAATGCACGCACGTTCTATAGGTCCATACTCGCTGATTACACAACAACCACTAGGAGGTAAAGCTCAATTTGGAGGTCAACGTTTTGGAGAGATGGAGGTTTGGGCACTTGAAGCTTATGGAGCATCAAGTACACTTAGAGAAATCTTGACTGTGAAGTCTGATGATGTTATCGGTAGAGCTAAAACTTACGAAGCAATCGTTAAAGGTGAATCTATGCCAGAACCAGGATTGCCGGAATCATTCAATGTATTAATGCATGAATTGAAAGGTCTTGGACTTGACATTCGTTTAGAAGAATAGAAGTTTAGTATTCAGTGTTCAGTATTTAGTAACCAGTGATAAACTGAACACTAAATTCTGAATACTGAACACTTTTTTAAAAGAGTTTTTAGGATTTATACCCGTAACCCGTTCCGATTTTTTATGAAAAGCTTATAGGTTTTTATAAATAGCACTTCAAAATTTTTATTGAAGTTTAGAGAAGTAATTCGAGGTAGTGTTTAAGTCAAAAGTTTGAAAGTCTAAAGTCAAAAGTCATCCGTGGCTTTAAAACTTTATGACATTTGACTTTAAGACTAAAATAAAATTAATTTTTTAATTGCAAATAAATCAATAGTAAAAACTATGATGAATAATAGAAATAATAACAATAAAGATAAAAACCCTGTAAAAAGGTTTAATAAAATCTCCATAGGACTTGCTTCTCCTGAATCGATCTTGAAAGAGTCAAGAGGTGAAGTATTGAAACCTGAAACTATCAACTATAGAACGCACAAACCCGAGCGTGATGGTCTTTTCTGTGAACGTATTTTTGGACCAGTAAAAGATTTTGAATGTGCTTGTGGTAAGTATAAAAGAATACGTTACAAAGGAATTATCTGTGACCGTTGTGGTGTAGAAGTTACTGAGAAAAAAGTACGTAGAGACAGAGTTGGTCACATCAATCTTGTTGTGCCAATTGCTCATATCTGGTATTTCCGTTCTCTTCCAAACAAAATCGGTTATATCCTTGGTCTTCCATCTAAGAAATTAGATATGATAATTTACTACGAAAGATACGTAGTAATCCAAGCAGGTATTGCTAAAAATGCAGAAGGGGAATCTGTACAAAGATTAGACTTTTTGACAGAAGAAGAATATTTAAATATTTTAGATACGCTTCCTGCTGACAATCAGTACCTTGATGATTTTGATCCAAATAAATTTGTTGCCAAAATGGGAGCAGAGTGTATTATGGATTTATTGGCAAGAATTGATTTAGATCAATTGTCTTATCAATTGAGACATAATGCTAACAATGAAACGTCTAAACAACGTAAAACTGAAGCATTAAAAAGATTGCAAGTTGTTGAATCTTTCCGTGAGTCTAACTTGAACCGTGAGAACCGTCCGGAATGGATGATCATGAAAGTGGTACCCGTTATTCCACCAGAATTACGTCCGCTTGTGCCACTTGATGGAGGTCGTTTTGCAACTTCAGATTTAAATGACTTATACCGTCGTGTAATTATACGTAACAACCGTTTGAAAAGATTAATGGAGATTAAAGCTCCAGAAGTTATCTTAAGAAACGAAAAACGTATGTTGCAGGAATCTGTAGATTCACTTTTCGATAATACTCGTAAAGCATCTGCAGTAAAAACAGAGTCAAACAGACCATTAAAATCATTATCTGATTCCCTTAAAGGTAAACAAGGACGTTTCCGTCAAAATTTACTTGGAAAACGTGTGGATTATTCTGCTCGTTCGGTAATTGTTGTTGGACCTGAATTGAAATTATCTGAATGTGGTATCCCTAAAGATATGGCAGCTGAATTATACAAACCTTTCGTTATCCGTAAATTGATAGAAAGAGGAATTGTAAAAACGGTTAAATCAGCTAAGAAAATAATAGATAAGAAAGAGCCTGTAGTTTGGGATATCCTTGAAAATGTAATCAAAGGTCACCCAATATTACTGAATCGTGCTCCTACTTTGCACAGATTAGGTATCCAAGCATTCCAACCAAAATTAATTGAAGGAAAAGCAATCCAATTGCACCCTTTAGTGTGTACTGCATTTAATGCGGATTTTGATGGGGATCAAATGGCAGTTCACTTGCCATTAGGACCAGAAGCTATTTTGGAAGCACAACTATTAATGTTGGGTTCTCACAATATTCTGAATCCTGCAAATGGTGCTCCAATCACGGTACCTTCTCAGGATATGGTTTTGGGTCTATACTATATGACCAAAGAACGTTTATCGACTCCTGAGCTTAAAATTTTAGGAGAAGGAATCACTTTTTATTCTGCTGAAGAAGTAAATATTGCTTTGAATGAAGGTAGATTAGAATTGAATGCTTCTGTGAAAATTAGAGCAAAACATTTTAATGAAGCTGGTGACTTAGTTTACCAAATCATTAAAACTACTGCTGGTCGTGTATTATTTAATGAAGTAGTACCGGAAGCAGCTGGATATATCAATGATGTATTGACTAAGAAAAACCTTAGAGATATTATCGGACACGTTTTGAGCTCTACTGATGTACCTACAACAGCAGCGTTCTTAGATAATATGAAAGATATGGGTTACAAATTTGCCTTCAAAGGTGGATTGTCATTCTCTCTTGGTGATATTAGAATTCCAGATCAAAAACCTAAATTAATTGCAGACGCCAGAGAACAAGTTCAAGGTATTTCTGTTAATTATAATATGGGTCTTATTACTAATAACGAACGTTACAACCAAGTTATTGATGTATGGACTTCAGCAAATGCTCAATTGACAGAGTTAGCAATGAAAAACATTAGAGAAGACCAACAAGGTTTCAACTCAGTGTATATGATGCTTGATTCTGGAGCAAGGGGTTCCAAAGAACAAATTCGTCAGTTAACCGGTATGCGTGGTTTGATGGCTAAGCCAAAAAAATCTACTGCTGGTGGTGGTGAAATTATTGAAAACCCAATTCTTTCTAACTTTAAAGAAGGGCTGTCTATCCTTGAGTACTTTATCTCTACTCACGGTGCGCGTAAAGGTCTTGCGGATACTGCATTGAAAACTGCCGATGCAGGATATTTAACAAGAAGACTGCATGATGTATCTCAAGATGTTATTGTTAACATCGAAGATTGTGGTACACTTAGAGGTGTTGAAGTATCAGCATTGAAAAAGAATGAGGAAATAGTTGAAACTTTAGGAGAAAGAATTTTAGGACGTGTTGTTTTACAAGACGTAATTAATCCTTTAAATAATGAAGTTTTAATTCAAGCTGGACAACAAATCACTGAAGTTATAATGAAAGCAATTGACGCTTCTCCAATCGAGAAAGTAGAAGTGCGTTCACCATTAACCTGTGAAGCGTTAAAAGGTATTTGTGCAAAATGTTACGGTAGAAATTTAGCTACTGGTAAAATGACACAAAGAGGTGAAGCAGTTGGTGTAATTGCAGCACAATCTATTGGAGAGCCTGGTACACAGTTGACATTACGTACCTTCCACGTTGGAGGTGTTGCGGGAGGTATATCCGAAGAATCAAGCATCGTTACGAAATTTAATGGTAAACTTGAAATCGAAGATTTAAAAACTGTTAAAGGAGAAGATAGCGAAGGTAATGCAGTTGATATTGTTGTATCTCGTTCTACTGAATTGAAATTAATTGACGAAACAACAGGTATCTTATTGAGTACAAATAATATTCCTTACGGTTCTAGTATTTTCGTTAAAGACGGTCAATCTGTTGCTAAAGGAGATGTAATCTGTAAATGGGATCCATATAACGGAGTTATCGTTTCGGAGTTTACCGGTAAAATTGCTTACGAAGATTTAGAGCAAGGTCAATCGTTCATGGTTGAAATTGATGAGCAAACTGGTTTCCAAGAAAAAGTAATTTCTGAATCTAGAGCTAAAAAATTAATTCCAACTTTATTGGTTTACGGTAAAGACAATGAATTGATTCGTTCGTATAACTTACCAGTTGGAGCCCACTTGATGGTTGAAAACGGGGAGAAAATTAAAGCAGGTAAAGTATTGGTGAAAATTCCACGTCGTTCTTCTAAATCAGGAGATATTACAGGAGGTTTACCTAGAATTACAGAGTTGTTAGAAGCTCGTAATCCTTCAAACCCAGCTGTTGTTTCTGAAATTGATGGTGTTGTTTCTTTTGGGAAAATCAAAAGAGGTAACCGTGAGATTGTTATCGAATCTAAATTTGGTGACGTTAGAAAATACTTGGTTAAATTATCAAGCCAAATTCTAGTTCAAGAAAATGACTTCGTAAGAGCAGGTGTGCCTTTATCTGATGGTGCAATTACTCCGGATGATATTTTAAGAATCCAAGGACCAGCAGCTGTTCAACAGTATTTGGTGAATGAAATTCAAGAAGTATACCGTTTACAAGGGGTAAAAATCAATGACAAACACTTTGAAGTAGTAATACGTCAAATGATGCGTAAAGTAAGAGTACAAGATCCAGGTGATACTTTATTCTTAGAAGATCAATTGATTCACACTAAAGACTTTATCGTTCAAAATGATAAATTATATGGTATGAAAGTAGTTGAAGATGCTGGAGATTCTAGTGCTTTAAAAGAAGGACAAATTATTACGCCTCGTGAGTTGCGTGATGAAAACTCTTTATTGAAACGTACTGATAAAAATCTTGTTGTAGCTCGTGATGTTGTTACTGCAACTGCAACACCAGTTTTACAAGGTATTACAAGAGCATCGCTTCAAACTAAATCGTTCATTTCTGCTGCCTCTTTCCAAGAAACTACTAAAGTATTGAACGAAGCTGCTGTTGCAGGTAAAATCGATTACTTAGAAGGATTGAAAGAGAATGTAATTGTAGGACATAGAATCCCAGCCGGAACAGGTATGAGAGAATATGATCATACAATTGTAGGTTCAAAAGAAGATTATAACGATATGATGGCTAACAAAGAAGAATATATTTATTAAAATATGAGTAATTCTAATCAACAACAAGAGCAAATTAATATTGAGCTAGATGAAAAAATTGCTGAAGGAATTTATTCCAATTTGGCAATAATCAATCACTCTTCATCAGAGTTTGTTTTAGATTTTGTAAGTATCATGCCCGGTATTCCTAAAGCTAAGGTGAAATCAAGAATTGTCTTGACACCACAACATGCTAAAAGATTATTGAAAGCAATAGGAGAAAACATTCACCGTTTTGAAGTCGCTCATGGCGAAATAAAAGACACTGATCAAGCTCCAATACCGCTTAATTTTGGTCCAGCAGGACAAGCATAATATTTTAAAGGCTCCAGAAATGGAGCCTTTTTTTTGTTTAAAGATTTTTTTATAGTCTCTGAATTATCAGCCATTCATTTTTTAATTTTAAGATGCCTTGAGGATCGCTTCAATATACCTCCATCAATCTCTACTTTAATTTCGTATTTCTAAAAAAATCAAACAATACTTTTTATTTTATAAATTAGAATTAAGAAACCATTAAATTCAGTGCATTGATAACAAGTTTGTGCTTTAAACGATTATTAAGGCGCTTCATCGAAAATATTTTTTGCTGGTAAATAAATGATATACTTTCGTTCTCGAGATAGGTAAGTAAATCCTATTCATCATAAAAAAAACGAATTGTATGAAATATTTTTCTTTAAAAGCGGACACAAAAGGGATTTCAAATCTCTTGATAATGTTTGTTTTTATAGTAATATCAAACGTATCTGTATTTGGTCAATCTGCTCAAAATGTAGTTGATGGTAATATTGTTGAAGTTAGTAGTAGCATAAAAAAAGAAAGTGTTTCAGCAGTTTCTTCATCAAATAGTATGAATTTCGTATTGTGGTTTATGGGTACAAAACAAGATCCAAATAGTCCAATTTCTAAAGAAGGTACAAGTACAAAAATTAAAGTTATAACATCTGGTTCTGCTCCAAATCGTTTGTTGATAAAAGCTTTTTTAAAGAAAGCCGTAGATTCTGACAGCATGATTGCTTAAGTAGAGTTTTATTTTAAATGGGATATAAAAAAACGCTAATTTTTAAATTAGCGTTTTTTTTTGTAATTATTTTAAAAAGATTTTTTTATTCAAATTCTGAAGTGAAATATAATTTAACGTTTGGGTATTTATTTTCCGTCATTTGAATAGTAAAGTCAGAATCAGCTAGAAAGACCAGTTGCCCGTATTTATCATGTGCCAAGAATTTCTGTTTGATTCTTCTAAATTCTTTAAACTCATCGCTTTTAACATCATTTGGCTTCACCCAACACGCTTTGTGAACCGGGAAATTTTCATAGGTACATTTAGCGCCATATTCATGTTCCAAACGGTATTGAATAACTTCATATTGAAGTGCACCTACAGTTCCGATGATTTTTCGGTTGTTCATTTCCAGAGTGAATAACTGTGCAACACCTTCATCCATTAACTGATCAATACCTTTATCGAGCTGTTTGGCCTTCATTGGATCAGCATTATTGATGTATCTGAAATGCTCCGGAGAGAAGCTAGGAATTCCTTTGAAACTCATGATTTCGCCTTCGGTCAACGTATCTCCAATTTTGAAATTTCCGGTATCGTGCAAGCCAACAATATCACCAGGGTATGAAATGTCTACAATTTCTTTCTTCTCGGCAAAAAAAGCATTTGGACTCGAGAATTTTAAGTTCTTCTTCTGGCGAACGTGATAATACGGTTTGTTTCTTTCAAAAGTTCCAGAAACAACTTTTATAAAGGCCAGACGGTCTCTGTGTTTTGGATCCATATTAGCATGGATTTTAAAAACAAATCCAGTCATTTTTTCTTCTTTTGGATCGACTAATCGAGTTTCTGAATCTTTTGGTCTTGGTGATGGAGCAATTTGTACAAAACAGTCTAATAATTCTCGTACTCCAAAATTATTTAAAGCAGAACCGAAAAAGACAGGTTGTAATTTTCCGTCTAAATAATCCTGACGATCAAATTTAGGATATACTTCGTCTATTAATTCTAGTTCTTCACGTAAGTGATCTGCTGGTTTTTGGCCGATTATTTTCTCTAATTCTGGATTTTTAACATCGGAGAAAGCAATTGTTTCTTCGATATTTTTTCGGCTATCACCACTAAATAAGTTGATATTTTGTTCCCATAGATTATAAATTCCCTGAAAATCATAACCCATTCCTATTGGGAAACTTAATGGGGTAACGGTTAAGCCCAATTTTTGTTCCACTTCATCCATCAAGTCAAAAGCATCTTTTCCTTCTCGGTCTAATTTATTGATGAATACGATAATTGGAATTTTTCGCATTCTACAAACGGCTACTAATTTTACCGTTTGTTCCTCAACACCTTTGGCGACGTCAATTACAACAATAACGCTGTCAACTGCAGTTAAGGTTCTAAAAGTGTCCTCGGCAAAATCCTTGTGTCCAGGGGTATCGAGAATATTTATTTTTTTGTCTTTATAATTGAATGCTAAAACTGAAGTAGAAACCGAAATCCCTCTCTGACGTTCAATTTCCATAAAGTCACTGGTAGCACCTTTTTTAATTTTATTATTCTTTACGGCACCTGCTTCTTGAATCGCACCACCAAAAAGGAGGAGTTTCTCAGTAAGTGTTGTTTTTCCGGCATCAGGATGTGAGATAATCCCGAAAGTTCTTCTGCGTTGTATTTCTTCTAAAAAGCCCATATTTGTATAAATAGTTTGCAAAAGTACTATTTATAAATGCCAATTAAAAAAATTGTATACTCTAAATGGAGTAGGCGAGTTTTGAAGTGGCAATTCATGTGATTTTAATCATAATCAGAGTTGAGAATATTGAACAGCTGATAAAAAAAAGACTGCCTTTTCAGACAGCCTTTATCAAATCTATGTGTTACATGTTGATTGACCAGACAGAATATCCATTTGGCGGACACTGAATTTTAACCCATTTGTCTGCTTGTGTTGTTGGTAACCAAGTCGAGTTCCCAGTAAAATCTTTAATTTGGGCATTGACCCAGTTGGTTTGAATCCATCTTTCTTGCCAGGTTGATGAGTTGTTAAGGTAAACAACCAGTCCAGGATTTCCGTTATAGCCATTTCTTCGAGCGATATACTCATCAGTATCGGTATATAAAATAGAAGTGGTTCCCGTTCCTTTATTGTTATGAATCCAAATAAGATTGTCCATTTTAGTTTTATTCAGCCATTCTTCATAATCTCTATAAAAAATAGTAGGATATCCTTCGTGAGTTAAAATATATGCGTACGCTAACTCTTTTTTCGAAATTTCATCCGTGTCATGATTGGAAACGAAAGTAACCGCCTTATACGGGTTTCTTTTCCACATCATGTCATCATTCAAAAGATTTAAATTGTTTCCATCAAATGCATCGTTCATTTTATAATAACAGGCAAAATCAAAAACAGAACTATTGGCATTGTTAGCCCAATCGTTAAGGATGTTTACGTTAGAATCCCATAATTCACCCACGGAGAAGCCACCAACGTTTGCATTCCAGTCTTTGACAACCCAAGGAGCAAAACCTTTCACGTAATCAAATCTCCAGCCATCAAACTTCATCGTATTTTTATAATATTTCCCTACACCATCTGCTCTTTTCCAAAGCCAGTCTTGAACATTTGGTACCACATGAGCTAAGTCAGGAAAGCCCCCAAAAGAACCTTCATCGTTGTTTCCGTATGAATTTTTGTAAAAATCAGCGCTAGTTCTAGGGAATTTGCCAGAAGCGACACCAGTAAAGTTAGTATAGGTTTGTGTTCCTGTAAAAGGATTGTTTTCTAATTGGCCGCCACTATTGTGGTTTAATACCATATCAGCATATACTTGCATGTTTTCGGCATGGACTTTTGTTATCAGACTTTCTAATTCTGTACGGGAACCAAATCTGGTTTCCACAGTACCATTTTGATTGTAATTTCCAAAATCGAAGTAATCTGTAGGGTCATAACCCATAGAAAATGGCCCGTTTTGTGCTTTTGATACTGGAGGAAGCCAGATGGAACCAATACCCGCATTTGACCAAGCAGTTATTTTGGCATTAACCGTATTCCACCAGTTTCCGCCGGCAGGAACATCCCAATAGAAAGCTTGCATCATAACGCCACCGCCGGGGTTTGCAACGTACCTTCCAGTTGTTGTATTAGTTGATTTTCCGGTACTGAATGGCTGTCCATCGTGATGCGTAACGTTGATTACTTTGAATTGTGAAGCTGCAGCAGCTGAATCTGTTACCAGATCGTCATTCGAATTGCAGGAATACAGACCAACTAACAAGGCTGATAACAGATACGCTTTAAAATTTTGTTTTTTCATAAATGAATAAATTAGGTTAAGTAATAGATTTTGGGAAATAATTGAAAAATAGAAAGCAATGTGATTTCTAGAAATTTAATTTTTACTTATTTTTAGGTTAGGTATTAAAACGTATTTTATTAAAATCAAAAAAATAAATTGAATAATTAGTATAAATTTATTTTTATGTTTAATTTTTTGATAAAACAGCACTTTTAGCTAATCTATGCAATTTCTTACGCCATGAGCACAAGATTTTTTTTTAATTCTTTACGAAAACGTTGTAGTGTTTACAACTTTCTCAATAGAGTGTTAAAAATGAGAATTTTAAAGACTTTTATTCAGTTATTACTCCATTAGGAACGAAGGAAACATTAGAAAAAGGAAATATATTTTGCAAAAGCGAGGTATTTGAAAAGTGAAAATAAAATGACACTGTTGTGATTCAAGAATCTACAATGAAGATTTTAATTTTTATAGTTCTAAAGTTCAGTTTCTGTATGATTTAGAAGCTAAATATCGCAATAAATAAATGCGTTTATAATTTTTTGTTAATAGTACAGAGGAAACTTGTATTATGTAATTGAATTGTTATTTTTGTTCGTTTTAAATTTTAAGAATAGTAAGAAATTGTAATATAAATTCAATTCGCTTCTGATTCTTAAAGTGTATATTTGCCAAAATTATTAGGGCCTTTATAAATAGGTTTAGAGACAATTGAATGAGGATGTTTTTACAATTAATACAAATTATAATAATGCCAATAAATAAAATAAAAATGAGATCCATTAATAATAGAATTGCATTTACTTTTTTTGTTTTGCTTTTTTCCACTGTGGTAGCAAATGCTCAAGAAATTATTAAGGATAGTGTCATTAGTCCAGTTAAAAAAATTCAATCTACGGGTAAGCAAAAAATTGACGGTGTCATTGCCACTGTAGGAGACTACATTATATTAGATTCAGATATTGACAAGTCGTATCTTGAGATTTCTGCTGGAGGAGGTTCTGTAAAAGACATTACAAGATGCCAAATGTTGGGGAAATTATTGGAAGATAAATTATATGCTCACCAAGCAATTCAAGATAGTATCGTAGTGACAGATGCTGAAGTGAAAGGTATGATGGAAGATCGATTGAACTATATGATTGAACAAATAGGATCTTTAGAGAAAGTAGTGAAATATTATAAAAAAGATTCTGAAGAAGAATTTAGAACTTACTTCTCTGATATTTTGAAGGAAGGGAAATTGAGTTCAGAAATGCAAAAGAAAATTGTTGATGGTGTAGAAATCACTCCTGAAGAAGTCCGTAATTATTTTAAAACAATACCTACCGCAGATCTTCCTTTTTTTGGAGTAGAATTAGAAGTAGCGCAAATTGTGATTACTCCTAAAGTTTCGGATGCTGATAAACAAAAAGTAATTGATAGACTGAATGGGTTCAAAAAAGAAATAGAAGAAGGTTCTAGTTTTTCTACTAAAGCGGTCTTGTATTCCCAAGATCCAGGTTCAAGATCTAATGGCGGTTTTTATAAAATGACTCGTAAAACTCCATTTGTAAAAGAGTTTAAAGAGGTTGCTTTTAGCCTTGCTGAAGGAGAAATTTCTGCTCCTTTTCAAACAGATTTTGGGTATCATATTATTTATGTAGAAAAAATCAAAGGACAAGAAATAGAATTGCGTCATATATTATTGACACCAACAGTAACTGAAGAGGCTTTGAATGAAGCCAAAGAGAAAGTTACTTTGATTAGAAAAAGAATCGAAGATAAAGAAATCACTTTTGCAGATGCTGCCAGAACATTATCTGATGAAAAAGAAACCAGAGCTAATGGTGGCGCTTTAATTAATCCAAAAACACAAGATACTCGTTTTGAGTTGACAAAAATGGATCCTAGCTTTTATACTCAAGTTTCTAATTTAAAAGAGGGCGAAGTTTCTGCACCAATATTAGAACAAGGCGAAGAAGGAAAGAAAACATTCAAACTAATTACCGTTACGAATAGAATTGATGAGCATGCGGCAGATTATGCTAAGGATTACATCAAGATTAAAGACTTGGCTCTAAAAAGCAAACAAATTACTACTATAGGAAAATGGTTTGATGAAAAGATTAAAGAAACATACATTAAAATCATTGGAGAATACAGAGATTGTGATTTTACAAACAATTGGCTTAAAAAATAGTTTCCTTATTGCTTTACCAGATTAGAATTAGGGATGAAAATTTTTCAATAAATAAATCAAAAGAGTTAGTTTTATGATTTCATAGCGCTAACTCTTTTTAATTTTAAAAACGTAATACATGTCAGACGTAGCAGCAATACATAACTTGGTTCAAAAAAGGAATGAGCTAAAAGCGGAGATAGCAAAAATCATTGTAGGCCAAAATGATGTGGTAGATCAAATTTTGCTTTGTATATTTTCTGGAGGTCATGCATTATTGGTAGGAGTTCCTGGACTGGCCAAAACATTGATGGTAAATACGCTGGCGCAAGCTTTAGGGCTTGATTTCAAAAGAATTCAGTTCACACCGGATTTGATGCCGTCAGATATATTGGGGAGCGAAATTCTAGATGAAAATCGTCATTTTAAATTTATAAAAGGGCCCATTTTTTCGAATATTGTTCTGGCCGACGAAATCAACAGAACGCCACCAAAGACTCAGGCTGCTTTGCTCGAAGCTATGCAGGAACGTTCTGTTACCATTGCGGGCGAAAACTATAAATTAGATTTGCCTTATTTTGTTTTGGCAACTCAAAACCCTATCGAGCAGGAAGGAACGTATCCTTTGCCAGAAGCGCAATTAGACCGATTCATGTTTGCCATAAAACTGGAATATCCTTCTTTTTTAGAGGAAGTTCAAGTGGTTAAACAAACTACTTCTGATATAAAAAATACTGTAAATCCTTTGTTTACTGCTCAAGAAATAATTGATTTCCAGCAGTTAATCCGTAGAATTCCTGTTGCTGATAACGTAATTGAATATGCAGTGACATTGGTAAGCAAGACAAGGCCAGATAATCCGTTGTCTAACGAGTTTGTGAAAAATTATTTAGATTGGGGAGCGGGACCTAGGGCTTCTCAAAATTTAATTTTGGCGGCCAAAGCCAACGCTGCTTTCAATGGGAAATTTTCTCCAGATATTGAAGATGTAAAAGCGGTGGCTACCGGAATTTTGCGTCATAGAATTATAAAAAATTATAAAGCTGATGCCGAAGGAATTACCGAAGAAATGATTATTTCAAAGCTGATTTAATTTTTTATCACATTTAATTCTAAAGGTGCTATGTTTCAAAAGAAGTATAGCACCTTTCCTCTTATTGTAAAATTTTGGTTTTGTCAAAAAATAGATTCTAAATTATGAATTGTTTAATATTAGGGCTTAAACCTGTCATTTTGTCAATTAAATGCAGTGTAGTTTCTTTTTTTGCAATAATAATTTTTAAAAAGGCGACTTTTATTAAATTCTTTTTAATTCTCATCTTTAATACTTAAATTTGCATAACATATAACAAACAATTCCTATATACTATGGCTTTTGATATTGAAATGATTAAAAAAGTGTACGACAACATGACTACTCGTGTTGATAAGGCACGTGAGATAGTTGGTCGCCCACTTACTTTGACAGAGAAAATTTTGTACAATCACCTTTGGGATGGAACTCCATCTGTCGCTTTTACAAGAGGTGCTGATTATGTTGATTTTGCTCCAGACAGAGTTGCTTGTCAAGATGCAACCGCTCAAATGGCATTGTTGCAATTCATGCATGCAGGTAAATCTAAAGTAGCTGTTCCCACAACAGTACATTGTGATCACTTGATTCAAGCTAAAGTTGATGCTGTAACCGATTTGGCCAGAGCAAAAACACAGAGTAATGAAGTATTTGAATTTCTTTCTTCAGTATCTAATAAATACGGAATCGGTTTCTGGAAACCAGGAGCAGGGATTATCCATCAAGTAGTTCTGGAAAACTATGCTTTCCCAGGAGGAATGATGATTGGTACCGATTCTCACACTGTAAATGCAGGTGGTTTAGGAATGGTAGCTATAGGTGTTGGTGGAGCTGATGCAGTTGATGTTATGTCAGGAATGGCTTGGGAATTAAAATTTCCTAAACTAATTGGAGTAAAATTGACTGGAAAACTTTCCGGTTGGACAGCTCCAAAAGACGTTATTCTTAAAGTAGCCGGAATTCTTACTGTAAAAGGTGGAACAGGTGCTATCGTTGAATATTTTGGTGAAGGTGCTACTTCTATGTCTTGTACTGGAAAAGGAACTATCTGTAATATGGGTGCCGAAATTGGTGCTACTACTTCTACATTTGGATATGATGCGTCAATGGGACGTTATTTACGTTCAACGAATAGAGCGGATGTTGCTGATGCAGCGGATAAAATTGCACCTTACTTAACAGGTGATGCTGAAGTTTATGCTAATCCAGAGTTGTATTTTGACCAAGTAATTGAAATCAACTTAGACGAATTAGAGCCCCATTTAAATGGACCTTATACCCCGGATTTAGCTACTCCAATTTCTAAAATGAAAGAGGAAGCAATCAAAAATAATTGGCCTTTGAAAATTGAAGTAGGTTTAATCGGTTCTTGTACGAACTCTTCTTACGAAGATATCGCTCGTGCAGCTTCTTTAGCGAAACAAGTTACCGATAAAAATTTAAAAATAAAATCTCAATTTACCATTACTCCAGGTTCTGAAGTAGTGCGTTATACTATAGAGCGTGACGGATTTATCGATATTTTTGATAAAATGGGAGCGACTGTTTTTGCAAATGCTTGCGGACCATGTATTGGAATGTGGGATAGAGAAGGTGCAGAAAAAGAAGAACGCAATACAATTGTTCACTCTTTCAACCGTAACTTCTCCAAACGTGCCGATGGAAATCCAAACACTTTGGCTTTCGTAGGTTCCCCTGAATTAGTAACCGCTCTAGCTATTGCTGGGGATTTAGGTTTCAATCCGTTGACTGATACTTTAATCAATGAAAATGGTGAAGAAGTAAAATTAGACGCTCCAACCGGGAACGAATTACCTCCAAAAGGGTTTGATGCTGAAGATCCAGGTTTTCAAGCACCAGCCGAAGATGGTTCAGGTGTTCAAATCGCAGTTAGCGAAACTTCGGAAAGACTACAATTATTAGCTCCGTTCTTACCTTGGGATGGAAAAAACATCACAGGTGCTAAATTGCTTATCAAAGCGTTCGGAAAATGTACAACAGATCACATCTCTATGGCTGGACCATGGTTGCGTTTCCGTGGGCATTTAGATAATATTTCTAATAATATGTTGATTGGGGCAATCAATGCTTACAACCAAAAACCCAATACAGTTAAAAATCAATTGACTGGTACATACGATGCAGTTCCTGCTGTAGCGCGTGCATATAAAGCAGCTGGTGTTGCTTCAATTGTTGTGGGAGATCATAACTATGGAGAAGGATCTTCTCGTGAGCATGCAGCTATGGAACCTCGTTTCTTAGGTGTAAAAGCAGTATTGGTAAAATCATTTGCGCGTATCCACGAAACAAACCTTAAAAAACAAGGTCTTTTAGGATTGACATTTGCTACTGAAGCTGATTACGATAAAATACAGGAAGATGACACCATCAACTTCACTGATTTAGTTGATTTTGCTCCAGGAAAACCATTAACACTAGAATTCGTTCATGCTGATGGAACCAAAGATATCATCTTGGCAAACCATACCTATAATCAAGGACAAATTGGTTGGTTCGTTGCTGGTTCAGCATTAAACTTGATTGCTGCTGCTGGAAAAGCATAAGTAAACTAAAATATTTTATACTCAAAACTCTCAAGGAAACTTGGGAGTTTTTTTATGCATTCTAATTTATTTCAGGAGCTGTTTCCTGCTGACCATTTCAAGCTTTTTTGCGCAATTGCTTTTTTCCAAGATAAAAAAGGAGCTTCTTTTAGTCGCTCTTTTTTCTCAGGAAAAATAGGCAATTTCGCTTCAAAAGGCTTTCCACTTTCATCAGGGCTACAAATCAAAAAGCAGAATTTCAATTCCTGTTTTATTGATTTGCGACAAAATTTTTTTTGAAAAAGAAAAGCGCTTTAAGTCTAAAATAAGAGCTAAATTCAAAAAACAAGGCGTAATTCTGTTTTTTGACCGTTAAAATTTGAAAAAAGGAAGTGTTTTTTGATTAAATCTCTTATATTAGCCTTTTTGAAAAATTAAATTTTTCAAGGAAGCTTTTTTGATTGTTTTTAATCAACTTTCTTTAGAATTTTTATTTTCAGCCTAACAATACAATAGGTTTGTACGGCGTTACTATTTCAGCGGCTTTAGCAATTGAAATAAAAAATCAACTAGAATTTAAAAAGAACACATTTTGACTCTCTTTTTTTGAAAGAGATAAGGATTTTTTTTATGTTTTTTTTAATAGAAAAGTAAAAAAGAAAACCATAGCGAGATTTAATAATTATATCCCGAAATCGCTGTGTAGAATAAAATGGGGTAAGTAATTTGAAATAAATGAATATGAGTTTAAGATTAATTGTAACATTGTTTTTATTGAATAGTATCGTTCTTTTTTCTCAAGAAAACAGCAGGAAACACACCATAGTAAAAGGAGAAACAATTTCTAGTATTGCTGAGAAATATGACGTGAAACAAAGCGCTATTTTCAAACTAAATCCAAACGCAAAAAATCTCTTAAAACTGAATTCCATTTTACTAATTCCTGTAGCAGCCACAAAAAAAACAAATGCTAAATCTAAGGTTGCAACAAATTTCTCCGCAAAAGAGCATGAAGTACTTACCAAAGAAACCCTTTATGGAATTGCAAAACAATACGGAATCTCTCTAAAGGAATTAAACGAACTCAATCCTACATTAGAATCTACAGGATTAAAAATAGGTCAAAAAATTATAGTCCCAGCAAACCCATCTTCAACTGAAGTAGCTGTTGTTACGCCAACCAAAAAGGTTTCTCAAAAACCAGAATTAGTAGGGACTTCCCCAGCAATAGAAACTAAAAAATCAATTACGGAACTAACCACGATAGAAGTGCTGCCAAAAGAATCAAAATATTCTATCGCAAGAAAATACGGAATTACGGTTAAAGAATTAGACAAAGCCAATCCCGCTTTAGGAGCCAAAGCACTCAGAGTAGGCCAAAAAATAACGATCCCAGGAAATGGAATACCAGTGACTGAGCTAGCAATTATACCACAACAAAACAAAGAATTATCAACTGCTGAAGCTATCGTTAATTCAGAATCTGTTACAAATACATCCAAAACTGAAGAAACAGTAGTTTCTAATCCAAAAATAGATTTACCTAAATCAGAAGTTACAGCTGTTTCTCAACCAAGTGAAGCAATAGGCTTAACTACAGGGAATATTGTTCGCGAAGTGTTGCATAAAGAAACTAAATATGGTATTGCTAAACAATATGGAATTACGGTTCAAGAATTAGAAAAACAAAATCCAGAAATTAAAAACCGACTTCGCGTAGGAAATAAATTAAACATACGGGTGAATACTGTACCTGTAGAAAATAATGTTGTAGTTAGCGCTGATAACGATGATGCTACTATTATTGAAAATGCTAAAATTGATTTTAACAATGCATTGAAGCCCACTTTTAGTCATGATTTTCTAGATCAATTGATCGAACGCGCTTCAGAAAACATAGGAACCAGATACCGCACTGGAGGAACTTCAAAAGCAGGATTTGACTGTTCTGGTTTGATGTGTACTACTTTTGGTGCATTTGACATAAAGTTGCCAAGAACATCAAGAGCACAATCGGGTATTGGGACAAAAATAAATACTGAAGAAGCTCAAAAAGGAGATTTAATTTTCTTTAAAACAAACGGTAGAAGCCAAATTAATCATGTAGGGATGGTGGTAGAAGTTTGTGAAGGAGAAATAAAATTCATTCACGCTTCAGTGAGTAATGGGGTTATTATTTCCTCTACTAGAGAAAAATATTATGAAAGAAACTTTACCCAAATAAATCGAGTTTTGCAGTAATTGTAATTCGATAATTAAGGAATAAAAACAGAAACTCCTCAGGCAACTGAGGAGTTTCTGTTTTTATTAGTTTTACGGTTTAGTGTTGTTCCGCACTATTTATTTCAATCCAATAGCCATCCGGATCCTGTATGTATATTTGTTTGATTCCGTCTGCTCTAACAGTTATAGTATCCAGTTTTCCCGGCCAGTCAGAGTACGTAATGTGTAACGCTTTAAGTGCTTGAATCAGCGCATCAAAATTAGCTGATTTAAACGCAAGATGTACCGCTTTGTTTATTGTAACAGGTCCTTTAATAGTGGAAACTAAGTGTAATTCTTTTCCATCACCCAAGGAGACCCAACGAATGCCTTCCTTTCTTGTCAGATTAGTAATTTCAGAAAGCTTCAAAACGTTAGTATAGAAATCAACGGAACGATCCAAGTCTTTTACGGAAAGTGCCATGTGATCCAACTTCAAAGCAAAGGAGTTGGTATTCTGGGCGCAAAGTGTTCCAGTGAATACAAATGCAATTAGGAATGTGGTTATTTTTTTCATGGGTAATTTGATTTTCATTTTACTAAAATAGTATTTTTCGTTTTATATTTAAAATTAATTTTCACGAAGAATGCTGTTTATTATTTTAATCCAATCTTCTTTGTTGCCAATATTAGTATTTATGGCGACACTATTGTTGTTGTAAGGCTTGTATGTGTTTATATTCGGACGCGAAAATAGTCCTGCTGTTGGTGTTAATGCAGAACTGGCTAAATGCATAATTCCACTATCTGCACCAATGAAAATTTCAGTATTGGCAATTACTGAACCAATCTCCCGAATGTCTTTGCTATAAAAAGTAGGTGCTTTAAATCCTATTTGTGAAATGTTTTCAACTGGTAAAACCTCTATAATATTGTAGTCTTCGAATGTTGTTTTTAATTGCTCATAGAAATCCTCCCACCAAGTTTCTGAATAGCATTTGTCATCCGTTGCATAAGTGAAAATAGAAATAGTTTTTTTATTATCAGGAACTATTTTGTCAACTGTTTTTTTGCCTTCGGCAAGTTCAGCAAGGCTTAACTTAAGGTCTAATGATGGAACTGGGTCTGCTTTTTCGTGAAATCCTAATTTGGTTAAAAAACTCCTAAATTCATACACCGGATACTTTGCAATGTGCTCGTAATCGGTGTGCTGTAATTGGATTGTGTTGTCTATTTCTCCGAAGAACTTATATTTTGCATTTGCAAACTGAGCCGATAATCGTCCAGATGAAGAATTTTTATCAACATTTATAACGATGTCATAGTGCTGCTTTTTGATCTTTATCCAGACCTGAAAATAAGCGATTAGGTGTTTAAAGGGTTTTTTGGGAAGTTCAATGATGTAATTAATGTTTTCGTAGTTTTGAAAAACAATTGGTGCCAAACCGCCCTTTACAAATAAATCAATCTTGCAATCAGGAAAAGTAGCTATTACATCTTGAACCAGTGGTGTAATGAGCAACAAATTTCCCAGTCTATGATTGGGTCTGGAAATTAAAACCCTTTTGATTTCGATTTTTTGAGATAAATCGATTATTTGATTCTTTTGTGAATTCCCAATATTTTTAGTTAGGTTATGCGTTACAATTCTTCGGAATACATTTACTTTTTTTAAGATACTCATGCTTTTAAAATATTATATAGTATTGAAATCATTTTTAAATATAAAATTGAAAAGGTCTGTTTTTATCCTTTTTCACAGAACATAAAATAAATAACACCACCCAAAACGGGTTACCTAACGGGCAAATATACAATATAGAAGCTAATAATATTTGTAGCTCCTTATATTATACTTTATTCTTAAGGATTGGATATGCAAATAAAAATGGCACATAAAATTAAGCTACATTTTTGCAAGTAATTTGATTGTTTAGTTCTTCAATAGTTTGATAATTCAATGCAGAATGTCCTCTTTTTTGATTGTGCCAAATCTTGAGATATTCAAAAATTTCCAATTTCTAATTTCTTTCGGTTGCTTGCAATTGCACCGAATTTACGTGTAGCATAAAATAGAATTAATGTAAATTACGTTTTGGAATCATAAAAAAGCACAGCAATGCAGAAAGGTCCTGAAATATTTTGCAATCTTTGAACTCTAAAAAATTAAACAGCATTATGAGCAAGACAAAACTAACAATCAACCGCAATGGTTCTATAAAAATAGAAGGCGATTTTGAAATAACAGACTGTGAAGGAAAAACATACGGATTGGAGGGAAGAACGGCTTTGGGACTTTGCCGTTGTGGATTGTCAGTAAACAAACCTTTTTGTGATGGTTCCCACCGCAATGGTTTTGAGCATGAATCATCCGCATTTGACTTGCCACCAGTAAAAACGAAGTAATATCATTTTCTGTTTCGATTAAACAAGAAAAGCTAAATCTTTATGGGTTTAGCTTTTCTTGTTTTATACGCGTTTTTATAAAATTTTATTAGGAGATAAATCAAGTGCTTTTACTGAAAATTGATCTCAATGCTCTTTAAACTGCTGATAATCGCCATAACATCTTGATCGCCCAGTCCTTCTTGTTCTGCAGCGGCATAACTGTCATACAAAGGATGAATCAGCGGGGAATCAAGTCCGGCCTCTTTGGCCAGTCTTAAATCTTTGACCAAATGTTTTAACGCAAATGCTGCCGGATAAGAATCGTTCAGAATAGAAGGTGTTTTGATATTCGTAATTCCGTTGCCGCAAGCGCCTTGATTGATGATGTTAAGCATATCTTCCTTGCTTACACCATTCTTCTCGGCAAATAAAACTGTTTCAGCTATTCCTTGAAGATTCAATCCTAATAGGTAATTGATGGCTAATTTTGCCGAACTTGCCACGCCAGGTTCTCCTACATGAATCGCAATTTTACCCAAAACGTCAAATATGGGTTTGGCTACTTCGTAATCTTTATTCGAAGCGCCCACAAGAATAACCAAAGTTCCGTCTTGTGCTGGCTTTACACTTCCAGAAACGGGAGCATCTATAAAATGTATTTGATGTTGGTTACAAATGGTGTTTAAATAACGCGAGGTTTCTGGAGCAACCGTACTCATATTGATGATGGTTTTGCCAGGATTGGTTTTAGACAATAAACCCGTTTGTCCTTCAAAAACTTCTTTGACAGCTGCGTCATTGGATAACATCGTCAAAACGACGTCACAAGTTTCCATTAATTCGTGTAAACTGCTTGCTGATTTTGCTCCTGCAGCTAGTAATGGCGCTTCTTTATCTTTAGTGCGATTGAAAACCGACACTTCAAAACCTGCTTTGAGTAGGTTCATAACCATTGGATTTCCCATGTTGCCAAGGCCTGTCCATCCTAATTTTAATGTATTCATAGTTTTTAGTGCTAAATGATACGTTTCCTGTTTTGGTGTTAAAAGCTATACTAACATCAGGAAAACGACACTAAAGTACGTTTAATTTCTGGGAAAGAAACATAAAACTGCGAGTGGAACGGATTATAAACATCCAAGCGAACGGGTTTTATAAATTCAGGTATTCCTAAAGTAAATTTAGAAGTCTAAAGAGTGCAAAACCCAAGCCTACTCCAATTAGGAACCAAAAAAATCTTTGCTTTTTGTCTATTTTTACAAATTGTTGCTTGAGTACTACGCCATTTTCTTTCAATTCAAGTTTGATTTCTTTTTTGTCGAATTGTTTGTATTTAGATTCCAATATTAAATCTCTGGCGGGTAGTTTTATTTCGTGGGTAATTCCAGAAAAAGAAAACTTTTTAGAAATTATTTTCCCATTCAATAAAACGCTTTCCATTCCAAAAACAGAGTTTAAGAATTCTATTTTATTCGAGTCAATGTTAAATTCGGCGTATTTCATTTTTGTTTTGAGTTTTTTTGTAACGTTCTGGCGCTACAAGCAGTTTGGGACTAAATTAAGCCCATTATTCGGATTTGCCAAATCATTCCAGATAGAAACCCATTTTTCCATTACGCCAAATGCCCAAATCCGTTGTAGTAGCTGTTTTCTAGTTTATTTCGACTAGATTGTATTCAAATTTTTCTTTTTGTGAGAGAGTATTTATAATAGTTGTTTTTGTGATTACTATGTTACAAACTTCTCCAACGTGCAATTCTTTAATTAAAGTCATTATAGAATTTGGATATTTTACTGTATAAGTTTGATTATTACTTCTATCAAATACTTCAATTTTATTTTTTAAACTTAAAGTAATTATTTCAGATTCAAAACTTAGTGTTTCGGGTTCTAAGATTTCTATACTTTTAAAAGTATTATAGAACATTGAAATTTTTTCAGAGGTTCCAAACCATTTTTTCGTTTCGTAATTTGGGCTTTCCCAAGTAATTTCAACTTCTAAATTATCGTGAATTAATTCTTCTAAAAATGCTGAAAAATATTTAGAATTTTTAGTACCAACTTTTTCAATATTTTCCATTAATTCAGATTCATCATTGGAAGAAAATAATTCAAAAGTGTTTTCAAGCGAATTTTGAACAATACTATTCCCGAAAATATCTGGACTTGTTTTTGCTGAAACATAGAATATTGTAGAACCTACTCCTAAACCTTCTAAACGAATGTCTAATGAATTTTTCATTAAAGTTTCTATTTTTTTACCACCTTTTTTGCCGAATTGTAGAAATTGGGAAGTCTTATAAAGAGCATTTGAAAATGAATTTGTAATACCTCCAACAGAACCTAATGGAAAAGTTCCGTTTTTTGCAATATTCCCAATTAACCGTAATGCTATTATTTCTTTGTTACGTTTTAAATTTTCAGTATAAAGATAACTTTGTAGATTTGTTATTTCGGATTTGTAATTTTCTATTTGGATTTTTACGGCAAAATTTTGTGGTTCGCTTGAAAGTAACGAACTAAGTTCTTCGATTTGGGATCGAAGATAGATTATGTTTTCTTGTAAATTACTAATTGTTGCCATAATTAAATTTTGCTATTCCCTTTGGTTGTTCACTTCGCGAATATCCAAACCAACCGCGCCAATAACTTCTATTATTTACATCATCATCTGGACAAAGTAAAATGTCAATATTATATCTTATTTTAGTTAATTGTCTATTAAACAGGATGTTAGCGATCGATTTTTTCTCGTCTGACAATGCATTTAATGAAACAATATTGTAAACAATTAAAATATCTATGTCTTCAGGTTCATCTTTTAATGTTGTAAAAGATCCGTCGAGCCATATTTCAAAATTAGTGTTTAATTTAGATAACTCGTCCAAAAAATTCCTTAATTGATTTACTAGAATTTGTCTTTTTGAGTTGCTTTCAAAATTTGTAACAAACAAATCATCTAATTGATTTAAATCAATTGTATGAAATCCTGGTGGAAAAATTGGTTCAAATTCGGGTTTGTCCATAGTTATTTGTGTGGTTTCTCGTAGACTTACTGCCAACTAGTATATAGGCGAAACAAACTTTCTTAAAAGCACCAAAATACGGGATGTTTGGCGAATTTTTCTTTCGCTTTATATTTTCTCAAATATACTCAATTTTTCTTACAATTTTTCTTGAAAAGAATAAACGTTATAGTTATTGCGGTTTGCGTGAGGGAGGGAAGCGGCATCCTTTATTTTCTTTATTTAAGAAAATAAAGATACAGCGTACCGCCCGACCCAAAGTGGCGAGGAGGAACGACAAAGCTACTGCAGGGTCACGCCCAAAGGAATAATTGGTTAGTTAATTCTCACTCTTTGTTCTTGTCTCTTGCCTCTATATTCGTCACTCTAAACTTCTCACTTTTCTCCTCCCTTTTATGAAATTTCTAAAAAAAGTATATCTTTAGCCAACTAAAAACCAAAAAGTCACTTTATGGAAGACCAAAAACCAGACGATTTTAAAAGAGAATTAGGATTACTCGACGGAACCATGCTTGTGGTGGGTTCTATGATAGGTTCCGGGATATTTATTGTAAGCTCCGATATGGTGCGCCAGTTGGGATCTGCCGGTTGGTTAATTGCTATGTGGGTGCTTACGGGTACTATTACGGTGATTGCCGCTGTGAGTTATGGCGAGTTGAGCGCGATGTTTCCTAAAGCGGGTGGACAATATGTGTACATCAAGGAAGCCTATGGGAAACTGGTGGGTTTCTTGTACGGTTGGAGTTTCTTTGCCGTGATTCAAACCGGTACAATTGCTGCCGTGGGAGTGGCTTTTGCTAAATTTGCCGCTTACTTGTATGCGCCTTTAAGTGATAAGAATATTTTATATGAAATAGGAGACTTCAAACTCAATGCGGCTCAGATTGTTTCTATTTTCACGATTATTTTGCTGAGTTACATCAACAGTCGTGGGGTGAAAAACTCTAAGATTCTACAAACAGTTCTGACGGTTATCAAAATTTTATCGTTGGCAGGTTTGATTATTTTTGGTTTTATGGCTGCCAAAGCAGAAGTTTGGGATGCGAACTGGACGAATGCGTGGACTTCACAAACACTAAATATAGCAACGGGTTCGTGGTTGCCTATTAGCGGAACGGCTTTGATATCTGGGATTTCGGCAGCCTTAGTAGGTTCTATGTTCTCCAGTGTGGCTTGGGAAGGAGTCACTTTTATCGCCGGAGAAATAAAAAATCCAAAACGCAATGTGGGATTGAGTTTGTTTTTAGGAACCTTAATCGTGAGTGTGATTTATATTTTGGCTAATATCATGTACTTGGCAGTAGTACCTTTATATGAAATTGCTACAGCAGAATCGGATCGTGTGGCTGTTGTGGCTTCGCAAAGTATTTTTGGATCAGTGGGAACATTAATTATCGCTGTGATGATTATGATTTCGACTTTTGCCTGTAATAACGGATTAATTATGGCGGGTGCCAGAGTGTATTATACGATGGCGCAAGACGGTGTTTTCTTCAAGAAGGCGGCTGAATTGAATCACGCAAGTGTTCCGGCTTGGTCTATCTGGGCGCAGTGTATCTGGGCTTCTGCGTTGTGTCTCACGGGGAAATATGGTGATTTATTGGATTTTGTGGTTATTATCGTTTTGATATTTTACATCTTGACTATCCTAGGAATATTTATTCTGCGCAAGAAAATGCCAAATGCCGAAAGACCGTATAAAGCTTTTGGATATCCATTTTTGCCAGGATTGTACCTTATTATCGCTACGGCTATTTGTATTGCTTTGTTGTATACTAAAACGAGTACCAGTGGTTGGGGTGTTTTGATTATGCTTATTGGTATTCCGGTGTATTATTTGACAAAAGCTAAGGAGTAGTTTTTTTTAATTATTAATTATGAATTGTGAAGTGTGAATTTGTGGATTTTAAATCGAATTTTCAAATGTAACTTTTTTGGAAATCAGTAAAAATCCGTTTAATCCGTGTCCCATTCGGTACAATAATGACAGTTTTACTTTACAAAAAATCCGTTTAATCCGTTTCATCTGTGGTTAAATTCGGCACAACAATACCGTATAAATGCAAATAAAAAAATCCGTCTCGTTTGATAACGCGACGGATTTTCTATTTAATTCAGGCTGGGTTGCTGCTTTCTTCAATCTAAATCTAAAAACTAAAAAACTAAAAATTACAATCTGCAACCATCAACCTGTAATCTATAGGCTAGTAATACGTAAAGCGTCTAACTTTGGCAATGTATTTTGCTAATCGAATAACCTGGTGGCTGTAGCCGTATTCGTTATCGTACCAAATGTATAACACAATGTTTCTTCCATCGGCAGAAACGATTGTAGCGTTACTGTCATAAATGGCAGGAGCCGATGTTCCCACGATATCCGAAGAAACCAATTCGTTATTCAAAGAATATTTGATTTGCTCTACCAGATCGCCTTCCAAGGCATATTTTTTCATGATAGCATTGATTTCTAACAGCGATGTTTCTCTGGACACTTCAAGATTCAAGACTACCAATGAACCGTTAGGAACCGGCACCCGAATCGCATTTGACGTTAATTTTCCGGCAAGGCTTGGCAATGCTTTTGCAACAGCACTTCCGGCACCTGTTTCGGTAATGACCATATTTAAGGCTGCTGCTCTTCCACGACGGTATTTTTTGTGCATATTATCCACAAGATTTTGGTCGTTCGTGTAGGCATGGATGGTTTCAAGATGTCCTTTGACAACTCCTAAAGTATCTTCAACAACTTTCAGGATTGGTGTGATTGCATTGGTTGTGCAGGATGCTGCCGAAAAGATGTTAATTTCGTCTGGATTGTATTCATTTTGGTTTACACCATGAACAATATTAGGAACTCCTTTTCCAGGAGCGGTAAGCAATACTTTATCCACACCTTTGGAAACCAAATGTCGGCTTAATGCTTCGTGGGTTGTAAAAGCGCCTGTGTTGTCAATTACCAATGCATTGTCAATTCCAAAAAGTGTGTAATCAATCTCTTCAGGTCCGTTTGCAGTAATAATGTGAACGGTGGTTCCGTTGATAATCAAAGCATTGTTTTCAATATCAGCAGTTACGGAGCCTTGAAAATCACCGTGAATCGAATCGTATCGCAATAAAGAAGCTCTTTTTTCAAGCGAAGTGGCGTCATTTTTATCACGTGTCACGATAGCGCGCAATCGCATTTGACTTCCTTTTCCGGTTTTAGACATTAATTCTCTGGCCAATAAACGACCAATTCGGCCAAAACCATACAGTACAACATCTTTGGGGTGTATGTCCTCAGAGTTTTTGGCATTTTTTAATTTATCAATCACAAAATACTTGGCATCCGGATATTTATCTTCTTCTAAACCATATTCATACGTCAGTTTACCAATGTCCAATTTTGCAGGGGGTAAATTTAAATCTAAAATAGCCTTTGCAATTTTAACCGAATCAAATACTGAAATGGGTTTGTCAACAAATTCGGCCGCATATTCATGCAGGTTGATAATGTCACTGACATTTCTATCAATTAATTGATTCCTGAATAAGACCATTTCTATGGATTTATCATACCATAAATCGCTGATGATTTTGATCAGTTTTACTGCTGCACGTCGCCTGTCGGCTTGAAAAGTAACTTCCTTTTCGTATAAAGTTGTGGTTGCCATGTTGAAAATTTAATGAAAAATAAGGAATTGTATTTTTTAAAATTTGCGCAAAAGTACCCATTTCAATCGATTTCGTAACGTGTTTTATGATTTATTTGTAAAATAAAAAAAGCCACCTTGTTTTTCAAGATGGCTTTGGTTTTTTAAAATTCAAATGTTTTAGAGTATCACGCGCAGTACTTCTCCATTTTTATTAATCATTTCGATTCGTACCGTCTGATTTTCCTCTTTTTTACTTAAAAGTTTAGATACCGTTTCCACATCCGTTGCTTTTACATTGTCAATACTCAAAATAATATTTCCTATCAACTCATCTTCGTATTGTTTCAAGGTTTGGCTATTTATGGATTTGATTCGTACACCGTAATCAATTTTAAATTTTTTCTTATCAGCGGCTTCAATATTTTCTAATTCGATGCCCTTAAACTCTGCATTGAAAAACTCATTTTTACTCAAAATTACGGGAACCACTCTGGTTTTCCCCTCTCTGATATACGTAACCTGTACTTTGTCATTCGGCCTTTTCGTATTGATGTATCCGGAGAGATCAGCGAAAGTAGCCACGTTTTGCTCGTCTAATTTGATGATGACATCGCCTTTTCCAAGTCCAGATTTTTCGGCGCCGGAATTTTTGGTTACTTTATTAATATAGAATCCTTGCGTTTGCGTTATTCCTAATTCTTTAGAACTAATACTGTTCAATTCGCCTCCTTCAACACCAAGAATTCCACGTTGTACATTCCCAAATTCCATAAGATCCTCAATGATTTTTCGGGCAATATTTGAAGGAACCGCAAACGAATAGCCTACGTATGAACCAGTCATGGAGGAAATCATCGTGTTGATTCCTATGAGTTCACCACGTGTGTTGACTAAAGCACCTCCACTGTTTCCGGGATTTACCGCAGCATCTGTTTGTATGAAAGATTGGATTCCGCTGGTGTCTAAATCTCTGGCTTTCGCCGAAACAATTCCGGCGGTTACCGTGGACGTTAAATTATACGGATTACCGACAGCCAAAACCCATTCGCCCACTTTAACCGAATCAGAATTGGCAAAAACGGTATACGGTAATTTCTCCTCTACGTCAATTTTCAATAAGGCAATATCCATTTTAGAATCGGTTCCAATGAGTTTTGCCACGTATGATTTTTTGTTGTTTAGGGTAATTTCAATCTCTGATGCACCTTTAATCACGTGATTATTGGTTACGATGTATCCGTCCTCAGAAATGATTACGCCAGAACCCGTTCCTACTTGTTCCTGGGATTGTCCTCCTTTATACCCATAAAAATATTCTAAAATAGGATTCGTAATTGTTCTGCGGGATACGTTTTTTACGTGTACAACCGTATGGATGGTTTTTTCTGCAGCTTCAGTAAAATCAAGTACATCCGATGATAATCCTACTTTTTTTCCGTAAGAATCCGATGCCGTTGTGACGCCTGAATTTTTTTTACTGGAAAAATACCCATTAGTGTCAAATAATAATTTGTATGAACCTAGTGTTACTACTCCGCTCAACAGTGAAACCATAAAAAGTGTTGAAAATTTTTTCATAATTAAATTCGTTTATTAAGATATTTCCCCGTAAAAATAAAACTAATTTAGCTTTGTAAAATACAGTTTAACGCTCTTTAACAATGATTAACATTTCATTAATAGTTCGTACTTTTGTATCACTCAATTCAATTAAAATGCAACTAGAATTTTATAAATACCAAGGAACTGGAAATGATTTTGTCATGATTGATAATCGTTCAAATTTTTTCCCAAAAGAGAATATACAACTCATTGCGCACTTGTGCGACAGACGTTTTGGAATAGGTGGCGATGGTCTTATTTTATTGGAAAACGACTCGATTACTTCGGACCTCGCAACGACCACTGATTTCAAAATGGTCTATTACAACTCTGATGGAAACCAAAGCTCTATGTGCGGTAATGGTGGGAGGTGTTTAGTGGCTTTCGCCAAAAAGCTGAACGTAATCGAGAATGAAACTACTTTCATAGCAACAGATGGTTTGCATCACGCAACAATTGGGGATGACGGATTGGTTTCGCTACAAATGATAGATGTTGCTGAGGTAAAAGTGAGTTCGGATCATGTGTTTTTGAATACGGGTTCGCCACACCATGTGCAGCTCGTAGACGATTTAGAAAATTACAATACAAAGGAAAACGGAGCCGCCATTCGCTACGGTGATTTGTATGGAAAAGCTGGAAGCAACATCAATTTTGTAAAACAAATTGACGAGACTACTTTTTCGTTACGAACCTACGAAAGAGGTGTAGAGGATGAAACCCTTTCTTGCGGAACAGGCGCTACAGCTGTTGCAATTGCAATGAACGTTTTAGGAAAAACGGATGCCTCTTCAATTGATTTGAATGTAGAAGGCGGCAAATTAGTCGTTTCTTTTGATAAAAATGAGGGTCAATTTACCCATGTTTTTCTCAAAGGACCAGCTGATTTTGTATTTAAAGGCACGATTGAGATATAACTAAAACCCAAAACCAAGAACTAAATACCTAAATGAAAACATTAAAAGGGAATAACATCTATATTCGTGCATTAGAACCCAATGATTTGGAGTTTGTTTATGCCATAGAAAACGACCAGAGCATTTGGGAAGTCAGTAATACGCATACGCCATACAGCCGGTTTTTAGTCAAACAATATTTAGAAAATGCTCATCAGGATATATATGAAGCCAAGCAATTGCGATTGGCTATTTGTCAGGATCAGGATTTTCCAGCCTTGGGTTTAATCGATGTATTTGATTTTGATCCAAAAAACAACAGGGCAGGAGTTGGTATCGTAATCCAAGACAACGAAAACCGAAAACAGAATATTGGCTCAGAAGCTTTAGGGTTATTAATCGAATATGCTTTTTGCAATCTTAATTTACACCAATTATATGCAAATATAGGAACCGAAAATGAAGCTAGTAAGGCACTTTTTACTAAATTTGGATTCGAAATGATAGGCGTGAAGAGAGACTGGACCTTTGTAAAGGGCGTTTATAAAGACGAAGCTGTTTTTCAATTAATCAATACTAAATTTTAAATTTTTTAGTTTTGAATTAGTACCATTTCAAAATCAAATAAATAGGAAGAATGACCCGGTTGTAATTCCATAAAAAAATAAGATCACCTATGAATATTAAGAAAATTATCACCATTGCTTCCATTGTTTTAATATCAATATTAATGATTTATGGATTAATATTATTGAAACAGATTTTTTCTGGCAACACAAAATTTACAGATAAAGAAGTGTATATCTACGTTCCGACGGATTCTAAATACGAAGAAGTGAAGAAGATTATTACACCCTATATAGAGAATATGGATCGTTTTGAAATGGTGGCCAATAAAAGAGGCTATTCTGACAATGTTATTCCGGGTCGTTTTCTATTCACAAAAGGAATGAACAGTTATGAATTGGTAAAAACATTAAGACGTAATTCGCCTGTAAAATTGGCTTTCAATAATCAGGAACGAGTAGAGAATTTAGCCGGACGTGTAGGTTCTCAAATAGAAGCCGACAGTCTGTCATTATTAAATTCCTTCAAAGATTCTATTTTCTTAAAAGAAAACGGGTTCAACGAAGAAAATGTTTTGGTGCTATTCATTCCGAATACGTATGAGATTTATTGGAACACGACGGCAGAAAAATTCCGAGATAAAATGATCAAGGAATACCGTAATTTTTGGAATAAAGAAAGAGTTGCTAAAGCACAAAAACAAGGATTAACTCCTATTGAAGCGACTATTCTGGCTTCAATAGTGCACAAAGAATCCGTTAAAAAAGACGAAAGACCAAGAATTGCAGGCGTGTATTTGAATCGTTTAAGAGCTGGAATGCCATTGCAGGCTGATCCAACTGTTATTTTTGCGATGAAAAAGAAATCGAATGATTTTAACCAAGTCATCAAAAGGGTTTTTTACAATGATTTGACAATGAGCCATCCTTACAATACGTATATGAATGTGGGACTTCCACCGGGACCTATCGCTATGCCTGATATTACAGCATTAGAAGCTGTTTTAGATCCTGAGAAAAATGATTTCATTTACTTCTGTGCCAGTGTGGAGCGCTTTGGATACCACGAGTTTGCCGCTACTTTAGAAGAACACAATAAAAACGCCAAAAAATATTCGGATTGGATCAACAGCCAAGGCGTAAAAAGATAGTTTTGGGGTGGAATAAAAAAGTTGTCTTTTTGTTGCTGTTTTGGATGATTTTTCAAACTGCTTTTGCTCAAGATACAGCGGATAGTTTCTTTAAACCATCCGATTCTTTAGATATAAAGAGACAAAATGCGGTTATCATTTCGGAAGCTATTTTGGCTACGGGAACTTTAATAGCTTTGAATCAAGCTTGGTATGCTGAGTATCCCAAATCTGATTTTCATTTTATAAATGACAATTCAGAGTGGCTTCAAATGGATAAAGCCGGTCATGTATTTTCATCGTATCATTTGGGACGATTTGATGCTGAAATGCTAGAATGGAGTGGTGCCAATAAAAAAAATCAAATGCTGTATGGAGCGGGCTTAGGCTTTGCATTTTTAACTGCAGTTGAGGTTTTAGATGGGTATTCCTCTGAATGGGGCGCTTCATTAGGTGATGTTGTGGCAAATGCTTCCGGTACTGCTTTATATGTTTCACAAGAATTAATCTGGAGGGAACAACGTATTACGCCTAAATTTTCTTTTCATACTACAAAATATGCCAATTACAGACCTGAGGTTTTAGGAAGTTCATTTACGGAGCAAATTCTAAAAGACTATAATGGACAAACCTATTGGCTTTCGGTAAATTTGCATTCTTTCGCTAAAGGCTCAAAAATACCAAAATGGCTCAACTTGGCCATGGGTTATGGGGCTGATGGTATGATAACCGGAAACAAAGAAGATATATCCCCAGTTTTAACTTTGAATCCACAAAGATTCAGACAATTTTACCTTAGTTTGGATGTTGATTTAACAAAAATTAAGACCAAATCCCATTTTTTAAAGACCGTTTTCTCTGTTTTTAATACCGTTAAAATTCCTGCACCTACAATCGAATTTGTGCGTTTTAACGATATAAAATACCACTTCATCTATTTTTAGAAAAGTTTAACTACCTGATTATCAGTATAATTATTTTTGTTGTATCTTTGCACATAGAAATTTCTTAACGGGACAGCGTTTTGAAGAAAAACAATTTATGATAAAGAAGTGGTATTTTTACACTAGTCTGACTGTAATTACAGTTTTTTTAAGCTCAGGTTTTAAACCGTTTAACTTAGAAACCAGCCCTTGGTTTCTTATCAATGAAGAAGAAGGAACACACTACTTATTTCCTTCTGAAAAGCAAGAAGATTACATTAATTCGAATATCCCTTTTACTGGAAATTTTTTCGTTGGCTTTAAGGAAGCAATCGGATACAGAGAATCTGAAAGTAAATATAAAAAAATCAATTCTTTAGGATATTTAGGCAAATATCAATTTGGTATTGAGACTTTAAAGTCTGTTGGAGTTCGGAATAGTTCTACTTTTTTAAATAGTCCTGAATTACAAGAAAAAGCATTTATCGCACTTTTGGCTAAAAATAAATGGGAACTGAAAAAGGAGATTGAAAAATACGAAGGAACAATACTCAACGGAATACAGGTTACTGAATCTGGAATTTTAGCTGCGGCTCATCTTGGAGGTGCAGGATCAGTAAAAAAGTATTTTAAAAATAAGGGTAAGCGCTATTTCAGAGATGCTTACGGAACTTCTATAAGAACTTATATGAAACTATTTGGGGGTTATGATACTTCTTTTATTGTTGCTGATAGCAATGCAAACGTAAAAAACATGCAAATTTAAATAGTTTAGACAAAATATAAAAGGCTGTCTGAATTGCTTTTGACAGCCTTTTTTGATTCTAAATCAAATTATTTCGCTTTAAGAATTTCCCCATTGGGACGCACCACTAATTTCACGGTTTCTTTATCTTTTTTAATTTTAATGTTATATTGTTTTTTGATAATATCCCCTTCTGACTGTGAATAAAGGAAACTGTCATTAACAATGGACCAACCGGGATATGCTCGGTAAATAGAATAGATCACCTCACTGGGAAGTTTAACGTTTTTGAATTCTTCCACAACGCGTATTAATTTTCCGTTTTCATTGTAAGTTGCGGTCAAAGATCCATTTTTTACTTCCATTACTACAAGGTATTCTTCAAACCCTTCAGCATCTTTACCTAAATCAAAGGCAATAAATTTTTCTTCTACAGTTCGTACTCTTTGGTCTGGATTATTGTCAGGAATATAAACAGAAAAATCTGAGCCAACTCTTTTAATGACTACGCCAGGTAATTCTTCGATTTTAATTTTACCTTTTGGAGTTTCTTGTGAATAGGATGCTATAGTAACGCTTAAAAAAAGTATAATAATAAGTGCTTTCATAATATTTCAGTTTTAAATTAATGATTGATTTTTTCGTAATTCAATAGACTAATAAATCTTAAGGCTTGCTGTTTTACTTCCCCTTTTTAAATTCATGTAATTATCTATATATCAGTATTTTAAAAATTTAAATTTTCAACAAAAATAAATATGCTTATGTAAATTTAGCTTTTTAATTTAGGTTTTTACGTTAATGTATACCATAACTTATGTTAAGAAAATCAGGGAAATAATTTCTTTTTTAATAGGAATAGTATGTTTTTAGTTTTAATAAAAAAAGCACCAATTTTTTGATTGGTGCTTTAGATAAAATTGAAAATTATAGTGTTCTTTTTTATTCGAAACTGTCCATTAAAATTTCTAATATTTTAATGGCGGCTTCACTAATTTTTGTTCCTGGACCAAACACGGCAACCGCACCCGAATCAAATAAAAATTGATAATCTTGGGCAGGAATTACTCCGCCTACAACCACCATAATATCTTCGCGGCCGTATTTTTTTAGTTCTTCAATTACTTGCGGTACAAGTGTTTTGTGTCCGGCTGCTAGAGAAGAAACCCCTAAAATATGCACGTCATTTTCTACCGCTTGCTTGGCAGCCTCCGCTGGTGTTTGAAAAAGTGGGCCAATGTCTACATCAAAACCAACATCAGCATAACCGGTAGCCACAACTTTTGCACCACGATCGTGTCCGTCTTGTCCCATTTTGGCAATCATTATTCGAGGACGACGTCCTTCTTTTCTAGCAAATTCATCTGCTAATTGTTTTGCTTGTTCAAAACTTTTGTCGTCTTTTATTTCTTTACTATACACACCGCTAAAGGATTTAATTTGTGCTTTATATCTTCCAAAAACTGCTTCCAATGCATCACTGATTTCTCCTAATGTTGTTCGGTTTCTGGCGGCTTCAATGGCAATTTCCAATAAATTACCTTCTCCCGTTTGCGCACAAAGGGTTAGTTTTTTTAATGAATTTTGGACTTTTTCAGTATCTCTAGTCGCTTTGATTCGGTCTAATTGTTCCAATTGTTGCTTGCGAACCATTTGGTTGTCCACATCCAAAATCTGTAAAGGATCTTCTTTTTCTAATCGGTATTGATTTACGCCCACAATAATATCCTGGCCGCTGTCTATTCTGGCTTGTTTTCTGGCCGCTGCTTCTTCGATTCTAAGTTTTGGAATTCCAGATTCAATGGCTTTGGTCATTCCGCCGAGTTCTTCCACTTCGTGAATAAGTTTCCAAGCATTTTCGGCAATTTCATTCGTCAAACTTTCTACGTAATAACTTCCGGCCCAAGGATCAACGGTTTTGGTGATTTTTGTTTCTTCTTGTAAATAGAGTTGCGTGTTTCTGGCAATTCTTGCCGAGAAATCCGTTGGTAAAGCTATGGCTTCATCCAAAGCATTGGTATGTAAGGATTGTGTTCCTCCAAAAGCGGCTGCTGCAGCTTCAATACAGGTTCGAGCCACATTGTTAAACGGATCTTGCTCTGTTAAACTCCAACCCGAAGTTTGGCAATGGGTTCTCAAGGCTAATGATTTATCGTCTTTTGGTTCAAATTGTTTTACCAGTTTTGCCCATATCATTCTTCCCGCACGCATTTTGGCAATTTCCATAAAATGGTTCATACCAATCGCCCAGAAAAAGGATAATCTTGGAGCAAATTCATCAATTTTCATTCCGGTTGCTAATCCAGTTCTTATGTATTCCAATCCATCAGCCAACGTGTAAGCCAATTCAATATCAGCAGTGGCTCCCGCTTCTTGCATGTGGTATCCTGAAATAGAAATCGAGTTGAACTTGGGCATTTTTTTGCTGGTGAATTCAAAAATATCAGCAATGATTTTCATCGAAGGTGTTGGCGGATAGATATAGGTATTACGCACCATAAACTCTTTCAGAATGTCATTTTGTATCGTTCCGGAAAGTAATTCGGGTTTAACGCCTTGTTCCTCGGCAGCGACAATATAGAAAGCCATAATGGGCAAAACGGCGCCATTCATGGTCATGGAAACTGACATTTCTTCCAGCGGAATTTGGTCGAATAATACTTTCATATCTTCCACGGAATCAATCGCAACCCCCGCTTTTCCAACATCGCCTACTACACGTTCGTGATCAGAATCATAGCCGCGATGCGTAGGTAAATCAAAAGCGATTGAAAGTCCTTTTTGACCCGCTGCTAGGTTTCTTCTGTAAAAAGCATTGCTTTCTTCGGCAGTTGAAAATCCGGCATATTGGCGTACTGTCCAAGGTCTGCGGACGTACATTGTTGCGTAAGGTCCGCGTAAATTTGGTGCAAAACCAGCGCCAAAATCAAGATGGGTAAGATTCTCAATATCTTGTTCCGAATACGTTGGTTTTAGTTCGATTCCTTCTGCAGTGAGAAATGCATCAGTCAAAGAATTTTCATTCTCTACTTTCAACGTCGAACTTTCTAATTTTATATGTTGTAAATCTTTTCTTTTCATTTGTTTACCACAAAGGTTATGGGTTTTGAAGTTTTCTAATTCCTTTCAATCCATATTTCAGCATTTCTTGAAGTATGGAAAATAGCTTTAATTACAATTTTGTTATCGTGAATGTTGAAATGAATTAGGTATGGAAAATTTTCAATTAAAGCTTCTCTATTGTCGTCATATCTTATTTGAAATAGAAGCGGATTTGACTTAATTATTTTTAAACTTTCTTTAAAAGAGCTTTTATATCTTTCTCCTAATTTAGGTTGAATACTTTTATACCATTCAAAAGTTTCTTTAAAATCATGTTTAGCTTCTTCTAAAATTACAGTCTTATAATTCACTGTCAATTTCTTTTAAAAAATCATCAATGTCTTGAGCTGAAGAGGGATTTTTAAGATATTTCTCCGTTCTTTCTTTAACTTGGTCAATTTGCCATTGAGGAATTTCTACAGTATTTGATTTAGGAAGAATAATCACCTCAACTTCTTCAGCATTAAAATCATCAGGCAATGTGATGTTTATTTTGTGATTTTTTACCTTAACGATTTGTCTTATGGCTTGCATAATTTTGTTTTTTAATAAAGTAAATATACTCTTTTCCAATGGTATTAAATCAAATAACAAATTCTGACTGACTATTCAAGTTCCAATCGCTCTTGCTCTATTTTTTCTGCCAGACGTTTTTCGATTATTGGTGTAATCAATGTTTTTCTTGGTTTGACTTTTACAAACGGGAACAGTTCTAAATCGTGTTTCATTTTATCGGCTTTGTTGGGATGTTTGTTAGTTCCCAATAAAATTTCTTTACCATTGTCAAATAATGCTTGAGCAGTATCTGCACTTTCCTGAATTTTTCTTTTGATGATTCCATCATTAAGTTGTTTCAAGAAACCGCCATTTGCCTCGATATCTTTGAATAAAGCTAACGATTTTTCAACTAATTGATTGGTAAGATTTTCGATATAATAACTACCGTCAGCTGGATTATTAACTTTGTCAAAGTAACTTTCGTTTTTAAGAATCAACAATTGATTTCTCGCAATTCTATCTCCAAATTCATTGTCTTTGTGGTACAACGCGTCGTAAGGCAAATTAGCAATAGCATCTGCTCCACCAATAATTGCACTCATACATTCGGTTGTGGTACGCAACATATTTACGTTATAATCGTATAATGTTTTGTTTCGTTTTGTAGGGGAAACGATGATGTTGCAATCTAAGTTGTGGTTGTATTCTTTGGCAATCACATGGAAAAGTAATCGTAAAGCACGCAGTTTTGCAATTTCAAAAAAGTAATTTGTCCCAACGGCAACTTCAAAAACAATGGGTTTATTTATGGCTTCAATTCTATTGAAATATTCATTGGCGTGTCCTAAACTATAAGCGATTTGTTGCACCATGTTTGCTCCGGCATTTTGATACAATGACGCATTGATGCTTATTAAAGATACAGATGTTGTTGTTGCCGAAAGTAAATTCAGGGTGTCAAAATTGCTTTTTTCTTTAGTTGTAAACCAGTTTCCATCTTTGGCTAATTGCCCAATTGGATCCAGATTGCAGAAAACAGTAGTATTGTTTTTCTTTGCAAAAGCATCAATTTTTTTGACGAAATCGATTGAGATAAAACCCAAAAGAAAGTAAATCGTAATTTTTTCTAAAGGTAATTTCTCCAATAGATTGGTAACATCAATCGAATCATTTTCTATTGTAAAACGAAGGCTCTCTGCACCGCGACTCAAGGAATCTAACGCTCTTTCGATTGATTTATCAATGTCGTAAACAAATATGTTTTGGCAAATTCTGAAATTTGTCGCTTTTGTAGTTACCGAAAAAACTTTTGAGAACTCATCTTTGTGATAAAAGGGTTTCACTTGGATGTCTTCGGGAGAATTCCAAACTACCGTTTCATTATAATCAGCTCCATTGAGTTCAAACTGAATTTTTTGTTTCCATTGTTTGGAGGAAATAGGATTGAAATCATCGAAAAGATTTGTTGTCATTTTGTTTATGGTTTTCCTAATCCCAACCTTTTCCAAAGGAAAATGAGCTGACTAGGTGTTGTGTTTTCAATAATTACTATAAGTTTACACTCCCTTCCTTTTGGGAAGGGTTGGGGATGGGATTTTATTTTTCAATCGTGTCGCCTTCGAATTCAATAATATAAATATCTTCACTATCTTTTTTCATATAGTATTTCTCTCGGGCATATTTTTCTATCTGTTCTGAATTTTTTAATTGCTTGATGTTCTCTTGGTCCTTTTTTATTTCTTCCTTATAATAATTGGCATTGTCTTCCAATTCGTTGATTTGTTTGTCTAAAACACGATGTCCGAAATAGGAATAGTTGTCTAGAAAAAGCATCCAAGTAATAAAAAATAACAAGACCCAGACATATTTGTTACTTAAAAATTTAAACCAAGGTTTGTCTTTATGCGGATTTGTCATTTTTTATTTTTTTTAGCCCCGATTACAGTGAAAATCCTTTTAGGATGTGATGATGACGAAGGAAGATTCACATCCTAAAAGATTGCAACGGAAAGCGGGAAATAGCTCCTAATAATTATTACACTAAAATTACAACTAAATTATAGAATTTTTTGATTTATTACCGCACGAACTACATCAATGGCGACTGTGTTGTATTTGTCGTTTGGTATAATAATGTCTGCAAATGCTTTGGTTGGTTCTATAAACTGTTCGTGCATTGGCTTCAATGTTGTTTGGTATCTGTTGATTACTTCATGCATGTCTCGGCCACGTTCAGTGATATCTCGTTTCATACGGCGGATTAATCTTTCGTCAGAATCAGCATGAACGTATATTTTTACGTCAAATAATTCCCTTAATTCTGGATTTGCCAAAATTAAGATTCCTTCCACAATCATCACTTTTCGAGGATGAGTAAAAACGGTATCGTCCGTTCTATTGTGGGTTACAAACGAATAAACGGGTTGATGAATGTTGTTTCCTTCTTTTAATTCTTTGAGGTGAGTTACCAATAATTCGAAATCAATGGCACGCGGATGATCAAAATTAATTAATGCTCTTTCATCAAATGACAGTCCGTGATTTTCTTTATAATACGAGTCTTGCGAAATAATTCCTACTTCGGTTTCTGGTAATTCATTCATGATTTGATGTACAACGGTTGTTTTTCCGCTTCCTGTACCACCTGCAATTCCTATAATGAGCATAATTTTTTTGTTATGTATTTTATCGGGACAAAAATAGGAATTTAATTGGGAGTGGATTTTATTTTTTGAGGAAATCTTGCTAATTTAATATATTTATTGGGGGTTGTTAATTGACATTTTTTTCTATCTTTAGTTTCTAAAACAGACTATTTTGTATTCACAAATCAATAAAAACATAAGCCGCTATGTCACTTTTGAACCACAAGAATTAGAAATTTTTAATTCTTTATTGGAATATAAAACAGTTCCCAAGAAAACGATTTTACTTCATGAAGGTGAGATGTGTAATTTTGAAGCTTTTGTAATCAAAGGCTGTGTCCGGAAATATTATATTGATGCCAATGGTTTTGAAGTCATTTTACAATTTGCCATCGAAAATGCTTGGGTGAGCGATATTTCTTTTAGTATTTATGAAGAAAAACCGAGTCGGGTATATATCGAAACATTGGAAGATTGTGAATTTTTTATGTTCAGCCCAGACACAAAAGAAGAGTTATTCGCTAGCGCACCAAAGTTTGAACGTGCCTTCCGTATCCTAATGCAAAGGAGTCTTGCGGTTACTCAAGACCGTTTATTTAATACTATTTCTAAAACTGCCACCGAGAAATATGTAGAGTTTCTCGACCATTATCCCTTACTTTCACAGCGCGTTGCCCAGCATTACATTGCTTCTTATTTGGGTATTTCGGCTGAGTTTCTAAGTAAAATAAGAACTAAAATCGCTAAACACTAAATTTTCGTTATTTTTCATTTCTTGTCCTAGTTCAATGCTTGCGCTTTTTTTTTGACGCAACTTTGTACCATACTATTAAAGAACACGAAAATGGAAAATTCAGATAACATTATAGACGCTACAATTATACCTCATGTTTTGCACAAAGCAGATACTCGCGGTCATGCTAATCATGGTTGGTTAGAATCCTCTCATACTTTTAGTTTTGCAAATTACCACAATCCAGAACGAATGAATTTTGGAGTGCTGCGCGTTTTGAATGATGACAGAGTCAATCAGGGAATGGGTTTTGGAAAACATCCGCATGACAATATGGAAATTATTTCTATTCCGCTCGAAGGGGATTTAGAACACCAAGATAGTATGGGGAATACTACTGTAATCAAGGAAGGTGATATTCAAGCGATGAGTGCCGGTACCGGAATTTTTCACAGTGAATACAATAAAAACAAAGACCAGTTGGTTAAGTTTTTGCAGATTTGGATTTATCCAAATCAAAAAAATGTAACCCCTCGTTATGATCAAGTTACTTTAGACTTAAAGGATCGTCACAATAAATTACAGCAAATTTTATCCCCAAATCCAGAAGACGAAGGCGTTTGGATTCATCAGGATGCTTGGTTTCATATTGGGAAGTTTGACAATGATTTTTCTACTTCGTATGAATTGAAAAAACCAGGAAATGGAATTTATGCTTTTGTTTTAAAAGGGGATTTCACGATAGGAAACATTGCTTTAAATGAACGTGATGGATTAGGAATTTGGGATATGAATGCTATTAAAATTACCGCTAATTCCGTCAATGCCGAAATCTTATTGATGGAAGTACCGATGAAATTGTAAATAAATAATAGAAATAACTAATAAATAATAATACTATGTCAACAACTAAATGGGTAATTGACCCAACACACTCCGAAATTGGTTTTAAAGTGAAACACATGATGTTCACGAATGTTTCAGGTAAATTTTCAAAATTTGATGCAACGATTGAATCAGAAGATAACGATTTTGAAAATGCAAAAATTGAATTCACTGGAGCAATTGATTCCGTAACAACAGGAAATACAGATAGAGATACTCATTTATTGAGCCCAGATTTTTTTGATGCTGCTCAGTTTCCAGAAATTAAATTTAGCGCTACTTCTTTTACCAAAATAAATGAAGGTGAATATGAATTGGTTGGTGATTTAACCTTACACGGTGTTACAAAATCAGTGAAAATAGCTACAGAATATGGAGGATTAATGAAAGATCCATGGGGGAATACTAAAATGGCACTTTCGTTAGAAGGAAAAATCAACAGAAAAGATTGGGGATTAAACTGGAATTCCGCTCTTGAAACGGGTGGTGTTTTAGTAAGCGAAGAAGTTCGTTTGAATATCGAATTGCAATTTTTGCAACAATAATTTTAAAATAAATAAACACAAATCTTAAATGATTATTCTTTTTTGGGTTTGTGTTTTTTAAAAATTGAAATGATGGAAACCATAAATATTTTATACATAGGAAGACATCTGGAAATTTTGGCAACTGTAGTCCGACTCATTAATTCTAATGAAAATTGGAATGGAGTAGGTGTTTTGAGTGATGAGGAGGCAAAGGATATTTTTTTAAAAAAAGATTTTTCCCTTGTATTATTGGGTTCTGGAATTCAGGAAGAAAGTGAAACTGAATTGTGTGCTTTTTTTAAAAATCAAAACCCAAATATAGTTATTGTACAGCATTACGGTGGTGGCAGTGGTTTACTGAAAAGTGAAATTCTACTTGCCTTGGATTAAAATAAAAATTAAACCATTAAGAAATAAATTTTATTAAGCACGGTTCTTAATTTCTTAATGGTTCAATTTTTTAAAACTATTATTTATTCTTTTTTGCTTTAATCATCATTTCCAACTGATCCCAAAGCTCTTCAGGAATAGCTTCCAGAATATTGAATTGTCCGGCACCTTTCAACCATTCGCCGCCATCAATAACAACGACTTCACCATTTACGTACGCTGAAAAATCAGAAACTAAATAAGCCGCTAAATTGGCTAATTCCTGATGATCTCCTACACGTTTCAAAGGTACTTTCTTTGCCATATCAAATTTTTCGGCTAAATCTCCTGGTAATAATCGGTCCCACGCTCCTTTAGTAGGAAATGGTCCTGGAGCAATTGCATTGGAACGAATTCCGTATTTTGCCCATTCTACCGCAAGACTTCGTGTCATGGCCAAAACTCCGGCTTTTGCAGTAGCACTTGGCACTACATAAGCAGAGCCAGTCCAAGCGTATGTCGTAACGATATTTAAAATGGTAGATGTTTTTTGTTTGGTATCAATCCAATGTTTTCCAAAAGCAAGGGTGCAGTTTTTGGTTCCTTTTAAAACAATATCAATAACGGTATCAAATGCATTTGCAGATAATCTTTCGGTTGGAGAAATAAAGTTTCCGGCAGCATTATTCAGCAAAACATCTACTTTTCCAAAAGCTTTCAAAACTTCTTGGAGCATGTTTTCCACTTCTTCATAATGACGCACATCACATTGAATTGGTAGGCAAGTTCCGCCTGTTTCCGTTTCCAGTTCTGCTGCTGTATTTTTTAGTTTTTCTAAATCTCTGGAGGTGATGGCTACTTGTGCACCTAATTCCAAGAAATATTTAGTCATTGCTTTTCCTAAACCGCTTCCACCTCCGGTTACGACAATCACTTTGCCTTTCAGGGCATCGTCACGTAACATTTTATCTGTATAACTCATATTTTGATGTTTTTTTATTGTAAATATAATAAATTAAATAGTATGCGTGCATAATAAAAAAACAAAATCGTTTCTGCTAAATAGCACACAATCTTTTAGCAGCTTCTTCCAGTGTTGTATTGTCTTTGGCAAAACAGAAACGTATTAATTTCAGGTCTTTTCCATCGGCATAAAAAGTAGAAATAGGAATTGCAGCCACGCCATGTTCCATAATGAGGTGTTTGCAAAAATCAACATCGCTCTCATTTGATACAGCTGCATACGAAGCGACCTGAAAATAAGTTCCTTCACAAGGCATGAGTTTGAAGCGACTGTTTTTTAATAATTGTCTAAAGTAATCCCGTTTTTCTTGATATAATTTCTTGATTTCAGCAATAGAAACGATGTCTAAATACTCGCTAATGGCAACTTGACAAACGCTGTTTACGCTAAAAACTAAAAACTGATGTACTTTTTTGATTTCCTTCATTAAGTATTCAGGAGCTACTAAATAACCCACTTTCCATCCTGTAACATGAAATGATTTTCCAAAAGAGGAAACCATCACACAACGATTTAATAGTTTCTTACGTGTATGTGCCGAAATATGTTTTTCTTCGAAAGTAATGTATTCATACACTTCATCAGAAAGAAGCAGGATATCCGGATATTTTTCCATCAGGATTTCTAAAGCTTCAAAATCGGACTCTGTCAAGATTTTCCCCGTTGGATTGTGCGGATTATTAATGACAATCATTTTAGTTTTGGATGTACACGCTTTCTCGATAATTTCCCAATTTGGAGTATAATCATCATTCAGCGCTACCCGAACTGGATTTGCGTTGCACAATAATACGGGTGCTTCATAGCAATCATAGCTTGGATCTAAGATAATCACTTCATCATTATTTTTTACCAAAGCTGTTATCGTGGTAAAAATAGCTTGGGTTGCTCCGGCAGTAACCAGCAATTCTGTTTCTGGATGAACAGTTCTTCTGTAGGAGGTATTGATTAGTGCCGCTATTTTTGATAATAGTGGCGCATAGCCTGACATCGGAGTGTATTGATGCACATTTTCTTTCGCCAGTTTAGCAACAATATCAGTTAATCTTTCGTCAACAGGAAAATTTGGAAAACCTTGTGAAAGATTGATAGCGTTATGTTCAGCAGCCATTTTTGACATAACCGTAAAAATACTCGTGCTGATATTTGGTAGTTTACTCATAAAAAAACAACATTGATTACTTTATAAAAGTAGTAGTTTAATCCTAATTTTAATTTTTTGGGAACTAATAATTATCAAAAATTTGATTTATTGCGTTTTGTATTTATTTGCCAAATCGTATGCTAAAAAAAGCCACCAATTCGGTAGCTTTTTGTAGGGTTATTGTCAGTTTAATTTTCTTTAACAATTTCACCATCTGGTTTGACAATTAATTTTTGAACTTCAGTTCCTTTTTTTATTTTAAGATTGTACTCTTTTTTAATAATATCACCTTCTTTTTGAGAATACAAATACTTGTCATTTATAATCTGCCAACCGGGATATGTTTTGTAAATGGAATAAATAACACTATTGGGAAGTTTTATGTTTTTATAATTTTCGATTACACTAGTCAATTTACCATTTTCATTATACGTTGCAGTCAATGTGCCTTTACTGGTTTCCATAATTACCAAATAATTTTCAAATCCTTCATAATCTCTCCCTAAATCATAGGCAATGAATTTCTCTTCAAGTGCTCTTACGCTTTTATCTGGGTTTCTATCAGGCAAGTAAATGGAAAAATCTTTACCGGCACTTTTAATTACCACTCCAGGTAAATTTTCCATTTTAATATTTCCTTGCCCTGAATTAACTTCTTTATCTTGAGAATAAGATAGTGTGTTTATGCTTAAAAAAAACAAAACAATTAGATATGATTTCATGATGCTTATTTTTGAATTAATGAACTAATACATAATACATTAATGATAGAAATAATTAGTAAGGCTTAATTTATTTCTTCCCCTTTTTGTTGTTTGTAATTTATTTAAATCATTATAATTCATAACATCAGTAGTTTTATTTTTTGAATTTTGAATCAAAAAGTGACTGTGGGCATTAGTAAAATTAGCTTTTTTTCATTGGTGTACAGGTTAATTTTTTTGTAAAAGATGTTAATATAAATAGAGGTTTTATTTGCCTTTTTTAGCAGGAAAATCCATTTGTAATACCGATGAAATAAAGGAGAATTAGCTAATTAAAAATAGAAAAGAACTTTTTAGTAAGTAATTTTTTAGGTTGTCTAATTGACAGGAGAGAACCTTTCAAAATATTTAATTTTGAAACGAAATTAAAGCACTAAAAAAGAGGTGTTTTTGTATTCTTTTGAAAGCAATTGGTCTTTAAATGAGATTTAAAAACCGATTTTAAATTCCAAAATAAAAAATATTACATTTTGTGAATGATAAAAATGGTAGGGCGGTTGTGTAAATCTACTTGTACTTTTTTCCAATCAGAAGCTCGAAAGGTTTTGATGTATTCTGTTGGTAAAGTAATGTCAGTAGCAACACAAAGATGAGTTGCGGGATTAATAGCCTGTAAAATATCCTCCAGCATTTTATTATTTCGATACGGAGTTTCTATGAAAATTTGAGATTGGTTTTTCTCCTGAGATAATTTTTCCAAATTTTTCAGAGCTGTCTTTTTCTCTCCTTTTTCGATTGGTAAATAGCCATTAAACGTAAAACTTTGGCCATTCATTCCGGAAGCCATCATAGCCAAAAGAATAGAAGAAGGTCCAACTAATGGTACAACTTGAATCCCTTTTTCATGTGCTAATTTTACAATAACAGCACCAGGATCAGCTACACCAGGGCAACCTGCTTCACTCATTAATCCCATGTTTTTTCCTTCTAGTAAAGGTTTAATGAAATCTAAATGCTCTTTGGTTTCGGTATGTTTGTTTAATACAAAAAGTTTTAGCTCCGATTGTTTCTTTTCAGGATGTACTCCTTTAATAGATTTTCGGGCTGTTTTTTCGTTTTCAACAATATAATAATCAATGAAATCAATACTTCTTTTTACAGTTTGAGGCAACACATCCATTGGATCGCAATCGCCCATTGTAGTAGGGATTAAGTATAATTTTCCTAATAAAGTAGTTGTTTGCATTGCTGTAGTTTTACGTTTCTAAAGTAAATTTTATTTTGATTCCTTCTGAAAATTTTAAATCCAAAGATTATGGATGTTTGTCCATTAATTTTTTTGCAATAACATCGCAAACTTCATCAAGCATATTATACACTATTTCAAATCCATTAGGTAAACCAAAATAAGGATCTGGAACATCTACTTTTTCGTTTGGAAATAATTCATCCAAAATTAGTTGAACTTTCTGTTTTTGTTCTTGACTTTCTGCAAGTTCAATAACATCGTTGTAATTAGAATTATCCATTACATAGATATAGTCAAATGAATCGAAATCAGATTTACTAAATTGTCTTCCTTTTTGATCTGAAATATTTATTTTATTTTTTTTTGCTACAGCAACGGATCGGTCATCAGGTTTGTGGCCAACATGCCAAGAACCTGTTCCTGCTGAATCAACTTTGAATTTATTTTTTGGGAGTTTTGAGGCCAATATGCCTTCCGCTAAAGGGGATCGGCAAATATTGCCTAAACAAACCATTAAAATTTTCACGGACATGATGTGTTTACAGCGTTAATTTTTTATTGATATCTTCAACAAACTTCTTAAATTGCTTGTCGGTTGCAACTAAATTATCAACAGTTTTACAAGCGTGTAATACGGTAGCGTGATCTCTGTCCCCAATTTGAGAACCAATATTTGCTAAAGATGCTTTTGTGAATTTTTTTGCAAAAAACATTGCCAGTTGTCGGGCTTGAACAACGTGTCTTTTTCTCGTTTTTGATTGTAATGTTTCTAAATCCAATTGGAAATAATCCGAAACAATTTTTTGAATGTAATCGATAGAAATTTCTCGTTTTACATTTTTCACAAATTTTTCAACAACGCTTTTAGCAAGTTCAAGTGTAACTTCTTTTTTATTGAATGAAGATTGTGCAATTAAGGAAATGATGGCTCCTTCTAGTTCTCTTACATTCGATTTGATGTTACGGGCAACATATTCTATTATTTCTTCAGGTATTTCAACACCATCTCTGTACAATATATTTTTTAGGATAGAAATTCTGGTTTCATAATCGGGTTGGTGCAATTCAGCAGACAATCCCCATTTGAAACGAGATAATAATCGTTGTTCAATATCTTGCATATCCACTGGCGCCTTGTCAGATGTCAAGATTACCTGTTTGCCGTTTTGATGTAAATAATTGAAAATATGGAAGAAAACATCCTGAGTTCCAGATTTTCCGGAAAGGAACTGGACATCATCAATAATTAAAACGTCAATTAATTGATAGAAATGGATGAAATCATTTCGGTTGTTTTTCTTTACCGAGTCAATATATTGTTGTGTAAAAATCTCAGCTGATATGTATAAAACGGTTTTTTCCGGGTATTTGTCTTTTATTTCCACACCAATAGCATGTGCTAAGTGTGTTTTTCCTAGTCCCACTCCTCCAAAAATCAATAGCGGATTAAACGAAGTTCCCCCAGGTTTATTGGCAACAGCCATACCCGCTGAACGCGCTAATCTATTAGAATCTCCTTCTAAAAAATTATCAAAACTGTAATTGGCATTCAGTTGCGATTCAATTTTTAAATTTCTGATTCCCGGGATTACAAAAGGATTTTTTAATTCTGGGTTTAAGTTTTTGAATGGCGCATCAACTTCTTGAGGCTTCATAGGAACTCTATTAGCACTTGGCAATTGCTCCGTAAACGGTTGTTTACTGCCATAAGTGTTTTCCATTCTGATTTTATAGAGTAACTTTGCGTTTTTACCCAGTTCTTTGGTAAGCGCCACTTTTAATAATTTCACGTAGTGTTCTTCTAGCCATTCGTAGAAAAATTTACTTGGAACTTGAATATATAATGCGTTATCGGTAAGTTCAACTGATTTGATTGGTTCGAACCAAGTTTTGTAAGCTTGATCCTGAATGTTGTCTTTTATAAAAGACAAACAGTTTTCCCATACTGATTGAGCAGTTTTGTTCATATATTCTGTTAAATTATTTTTAATTGGTAATTATTATCTTACAAAAAAAAAGATGTTTTTTTATTATTTATCGGGGTAACAAATATGTGAACAAATTTCTATAAAAAAAAATATATTGGACAATAATTTTCCGAATTATTGTTGTAAGGAGCTTTTTAAATTTAAAATTTTTAATACATTATTAATGAAAGATCATCAAATACAGGTTAGGGTACGTTACTCTGAAACGGATCAAATGGGCGTTGTTTATCATGGAAATTACATCCCTTATTTTGAGATAGGAAGAGTGGAATGGCTCAGAAATAAAGGGGTTTCGTATAAAAGCATGGAGGAAAGTGGAATTGCGCTTCCGATAGTTTCCATGAATGTAAATTATAAAAAATCAGCTCGCTATGATGAGTTGCTTACCGTTCACACGATTTTCAAAAGTCAGAGTTCTGTGAAGATAGAATTTGATTGCGCTATTTATAATGAGTCTGATGAGTTATTAACAACTGCCCAATTTATCCTTGTTTTTGTGTCCTTAAAAACAGGACGTCCTACCGCTCCGCCGGATTATATTTTAGAACTCTTAAAAACAATAGAATAAATTATAAAAAAAGAAATTTTGAGCAGAAATTAGAGTCGTTTTATATCGATTTCAAACATTGAATTAAAAATGTCGAATACCATTTCGGCATTTTTTTTTCTGGTTTTTATTTCAATTTTGCCTATTGGAAGTTCTGAATCTTCATTTATTTCCATTTCTTGATTTACTATTTCAAGCTTTTTTTCCTTGATTACCCGCATTACTTTATTCATATTCTTATAATCAAATGTGATTATAAAATGAATATCTATCGTTTTTTCGACAATTTCACAGGTTTCCAGAACCATTTGTGCGGTTGTTTTATAAGCAGAGATTAATCCTCCAACGCCTAATTTTACGCCGCCAAATATTCGAACGACAACAATAAGCACATTGGTTACTGAAAAAGACTGAATTTGTCCATAAATTGGCATTCCAGCACTATTGCTGGGTTCGCCATCATCATTTGCTCTGTAGGTTACAATGTCAGTACCTATTTGATAGGCATAACAAAAATGTCCTGCATTGGGGTGTTGTTTTCGTAAGGTTTCGATGAGTGGTTTTACGTCTTCCTCTGATTGAATTGGAAAGGCATAACCAAAAAATTTACTGTTTTTTTCTTTGAATAATACTGCTGAAGAGGGAAAATCAATAGTGTTGTAGGTGTCTTTAAATTCCAAAAGCTACTTTTCTAAATTATTTTTTTGTCAAATAAATGAACAACATCTTCTTTTCCTACTTGTAAATTCCATACTTGAAATCCTAATGCAAGTGCGGCGTCAGTATTTTCTTTTTTGTCATCAATAAACAAAGTGCGTTTTGGCGTTAATTCATGTTTTTTTACCAAGTAATTGAAAATTTCGGCGTCGGGTTTTCGCATGCCTAGCTCAAAAGAAAAATAAACTCTTTCAAAACATTGATAAAATTCTCTGTAAAAAGTTATTCCGGCTGTGTGCTGAAATTTATCGATATGAATTGCATCTGTATTACTGAGTAAGAACAAACGGTATTTTTGCGAAAGCATTTGTAAAAATTCAAGTCTGTACAATGGGAAGTCCAATATAATGGTATTCCAAGCGCTTCTAATCTCGTCTATTGAAGCATTAGGCATTTGTTTCTGGAAGCCTTCAATGAATTGAAGCTCAGAAATTTTTCCTTTTTCAAATGATAGATTGAGTTCATCTAAATCCTCAGTCCATTCTTTTAAGCCTAATTTAGTAAAGGCAACAACAGGAGCTTCTTTGTCTAAGTTGATAAAAATATCTCCAAAATCAAAAATTATAGTATTAATCATAGTTTCTAGATAATATTAATTGATCATTACCAATAGATTGTTTTTTGAACTGGTTTTTAGCAAGGTTTGGAGCCTTAGTTCCTTGCTTAAATGCGACACTTCCAACAAATACTCTAGCTTCGTCCCAAAGATTGGCATCAATAAATGTCTGTAACGTTTGCCGCCCGCCTTCAATTATAATGGATTGAATTTGGTGCTTATATAGCGATTGTATTATTTGAGTTGCTATATTTTGTTCAAAATCAATATACTCAAAGATACAGTTTTCTTTCTCAATAGATTGTTTCGATTTAGAAAATAGGATTGTTTTAACTTGATTGTCAAACACATGATTCTCTATTGGAATGCGATTGTTTTGGTCTAAAACAACTCTAATCGGATTGTTTCCGTACCAATCCCGTGCGTTTAATTTTGGATTGTCATCAATGGCGGTTTGAGTTCCTACCAGAATAGCTTGTTCCTCTGTTCTCCATTTGTGTACCAATTGTCTCGAATAGGAGTTGGTAATCCAGACTGGTTTTTTTTCTGATTTTTCTTTTGGCGCAATAAAACCATCTTGACTTTCGGCCCATTTCAAAATAATATAAGGCCTTTTCTTTTCATGAAATGTAAAGAACCTTTTATTAAGTTCATGGCATTCTTCTTCAAGAATTCCTATAGTAACTTGTATTCCGGCTTCTATTAGTTTTTTGATTCCGTTTCCTGCCACTTTTATATTGGGGTCAACAGTTCCAACAACTACATTTGGAATTTTATTTTGGATAATCAAATCACAACAAGGCGGTGTTTTGCCAAAATGACTACACGGTTCTAAACTCACATAAATAGTCGCTTTTTTCAATAACGATTTGTCTTTTACGGAATTCACAGCGTTTACCTCTGCGTGTGGTTCTCCCGATTTTTTATGCCAGCCTTCGCCAATGATTTTGTCGTCATAAACAATAACACTGCCTACCAAAGGATTTGGATAGGTTGTCCCCAGACCATTTCTGGCTACTTCGATGCAGCGTCGAATGTATTTTTCATGTATTTTCACAACACAAAAGTAGTTATTTTGGGTTTAGCCCCGAAACTTCAAGATTAGTTTTGAAACTTTCTAGAATAACACTAAACAATTTCTATTTTTGCATCTAAAATTACTTTTTTAAAAAAATGGAAAATTACAGCATTAGAAAAATAAAAAAAGAGGACAATCAAGCAGTTGCGGCATTGATAAGAGCAGTTTTTGACGAATTAAATATTCCAAAAGTAGGAACAGCCTACGAAGATCCGTATTTGGATTTAATGTTTGAGGAATACAGTAAGCCAAAATCAGTTTATTATGTTTTAGAAAAGGATGGGAAAATCATTGGTTCTGCTGGTGTTGCGCCACTTGAAAATGAAGCAGAAACCATCTGTGAACTTCAAAAAATGTATTTTCTACCGGAAACCAGAGGTCTTGGAATAGGAAGCCAAATGATGGCTCAATGTTTAGAAAGTGCCAAAGATTTTGGTTTTGAAAAATGCTATTTAGAAACCATGCCTTTTATGCTTGATGCTCAAAAACTCTACAAGAAAGTAGGTTTTGAATACATTTGTTCTCCTATGGGAAGTACAGGGCATACCAGTTGTCCTATTTGGATGCTGAAAGAGTTATAAATTTTGAATTGAGAATATTAATTCATAAAAGCAATAACCCAATAAAATGAAAATTAAAGAATACAGAACCCAATTTATTCAAGAACTGACACTAATTTATGATGTGGGTGAAGCAGAGAGTTTTTTCTATTTAATTTTAGAAGATAAGCATCAATTGAAAAGAATAGATTTGGCGTTGCATCCTGATTTGTTTTTTTCGGAAGCAGAAATTGTAGTTTGGAATTCGATTTTGGAACAATTGAAACAGGAAATTCCAGTACAATATCTTTTAGGAAAAACGAGTTTTTATGGGTTGGATTTTGAAGTCAATGAGAATGTTTTAATTCCAAGACCTGAAACGGAAGAATTAGTCGAATGGATTTTATCTAATAATCTAATAATCCAAAAGTCTAAAAATCTAAAGATTCTCGATATTGGAACCGGAAGCGGTTGTATTGCCGTTTCCTTAGCAAAAAACCTTCCCAATGCCACAGTTTTTGCCATTGATGTTTCTGAAAAAGCTTTGGCTACAGCCAAAAAAAATGCAGAAAATAATTCTGTAAACGTAACTTTTATCAATCAAAACATTCTTGAAACAGAAGATTTAAGGCAACAATTTGATATTATTGTTTCTAATCCGCCGTATGTTCGGAATCTGGAAAAAGAGGAAATTAAGAAAAATGTTTTAGACAATGAACCGCATTTGGCACTTTTTGTACAAGATAATGATGCGTTGATTTTTTATAAAAAAATAGCCGAATTGGCTCAGAAAAACCTGTCTGAAAACGGACAATTGTATTTTGAAATCAATCAATATCTAGGCAAAGAAATGGTTGATTTACTTGAAAAAATGAATTTCGCAACCATCGAATTACGAAAAGATATTTACGGAAACGACAGAATGCTTAGTTGTCATTGCGAGGAACGAAGCCATCGCATCTAACTTTGGTTGTTGTTTATGCAAAAGTCCCGGTTTTACGGGGTTTGCGTGAGGGGTAGGAGCAAGTTACCTTGTAACGCGGATGACCCGACCGCATTAAAAAAAGGGGCAACTAGCACGTTAAGATTAGTTAGCCCCTTTTTTAATGTGGTCACGCCCAAATTGTTTTGAAAAATATTAAATGTGATTGCTACGTTGCTCGCAATGAAGTTGATTACGGAAAACTACTCGTATCGCAATGCTTCAATTGGGTCCAGCATAGCTGCTTTTATGGCAGGATACAATCCGGAAGCGATGGCAACCATAAAACTGGTTATGAATGCCGCCATAATTGCGCTCCACGGAATTACGAATGCAAAATTCATGGCAGTTGCAATACCAAAACCAATTAAGATCCCGAAAATTATTCCTACCAATCCGCCCAATTGCCCAATAAGTAACGTTTCTATGAAAAACTGAAAGGCAATCGTTGTTTTTTTGGCTCCCAAGGCTTTTCGGACGCCTATTTCCCGTGTGCGTTCCGTTACCGAAACAATCATAATATTCATTAAAGCAATCGAAGATCCAAGAACGGTAATGATACCGATAAGCCAAGAGGCAAGTCCAAGATATTTTGTGATTCCAAGGATTCTGTTGATAAGGTCATCACTGCGAACGACTCCAAAATTATTGTCTTTTACCGGACTTAATTTGCGAACGCGGCGCATAGTGCTTGTCGCATTGTCAATAGCTTCGTTTAATAATTCTTTCTTAGAAACCATGACGCTCATGGTGTAATTTATGCGTGGTGCTGTAAACATGGAACGGGCCACTTGAATAGGGATTAAAATCCTTAAATCCTGACTGTTCCCAAAGGTTGATCCTTTCTCTTTTAATACTCCAATAACTTTAAATTTAGCTCCTCGAATCGAGATTAGTTTATCAATAGGATTTACGTCTTTTAATAATCCTTTCTCAAAATCAGAACCTACAATACACACATACGCATTGTTATCGATGTCAAATTTGGTAAAATTACGTCCGGAACTGGTTTCTAATCCGGAGTTAGTAATGAAAAATTCATCGACACCAACAACCGTATTTTCGGGATCCGTTTTATCAGATTCATATTTTACTTCAGCAACAGAAGTTGCCGTAAAAGAAAGCGAAGTTTCGGTAAAAGGATATTTGTATTTGTTTTTGAAAGCAACCGCTTCAGGGTAAGAAATGATTGGATTTATGATTTCTCTTTCGCCACCACCCCGATTTCGAGTAGTGTTTTCGTATTGATTGATGTTAAAAGTATTGGCTCCCATCGATGCAAAATCAGAGGAAATAGTGTTTTCTAAAGCAGAAACAACAGTAAGGATACTAACTAAAGCTGTGATTCCAATAGCGATAATCAACACAGTAAGAACGGTTCTTAACAATTGTGTCCTGATGGAACCGAATGCAATTCGAATATTTTCTTTGAATAATTTTAACATCATAGCAATTTGACACGAAAATACAATTTTTGTTACAAGTTTGTTTTAGAAGAAGCATTATTTATTTTAAAAATAAGATATTTGCAGTCTTATTTAAGAAGTATACACAATGGCATCAAAACCGAGCATTCCAAAAGGAACCAGAGATTTTTCACCAACTGAGGTGGCAAAACGTCACTATATCATTCAGATTATAAAAAGTAATTTCGAGAAGTTTGGTTTTCAACCGATAGAAACGCCTTCGTTTGAAAACTCTGAAACCCTGATGGGGAAATACGGAGAAGAAGGCGATCGTTTAATTTTTAAAATATTAAATTCAGGAGATTATTTGGCGAAAGCCAATGCGACACATTTAGAAAATAAAGACAGTACAAAATTAACGGCAAGTATTTCCGAGAAAGCCCTGCGTTATGATTTAACCGTTCCGTTTGCCCGTTATGTGGTACAACATCAAAACGAGATAGAATTCCCATTCAAAAGATACCAGATTCAACCCGTCTGGAGAGCAGATCGTCCGCAAAAAGGACGTTTCAGGGAGTTTTTTCAATGTGATGCGGATGTAGTAGGTTCTAAATCATTGTGGCAAGAAGTAGAATTGGTTCAATTGTATGACACTGTTTTTACCGCTTTAGGTTTAGAAGGGGTAACCATCAAAATCAATAATAGAAAAATATTATCCGGAATTGCGGAAGTGATCGGTGCATCAGATAAATTAATAGATTTCACGGTAGCATTAGACAAACTCGATAAAATAGGCGAGGATGGCGTGAAAAAAGAAATGATGGAGAAAGGAATTTCGGAGGAAGCAATTCTGAAAGTGCAGCCGTTATTTAATTTTACAGGAACTATTTCTGAGAAAATAAACCAACTTTCTGTTTTGCTTGCGGAGTCCAATGAAGGAATGAAGGGAGTTGAAGAGTTGCGTTTTATTTGTGATAATGTCACTGAATTGGGATTGACAACAGCAGTTTTAGATTTGGATGTGACTTTGGCCAGAGGCCTAAATTATTACACGGGTGCTATTTTTGAAGTGGCTCCGCCAAAATCAGTTGCTATGGGATCCATTGGCGGTGGCGGACGATATGATGATTTGACCGGAATTTTCGGATTGAAAAATATGAGTGGCGTGGGAATTTCTTTTGGATTGGATCGAATTTATTTGGTTGTTGAAGAATTGAATTTATTTCCTGAAACTGTTACAGCAACTTCTAAAGCGTTGTTCATTAATTATGGTGACACAGAAGCTTTTTATGCAATGAAAGCGATAAAAGAATTAAGGAATTCAGGTGTAAAAGTAGAATTGTATCCGGATAACGCGAAAGTGGCGAAGCAGTTTCAACATGCTGATAAAAGAGGAATTCCTTTTGCTGTAATCGCAGGGGAACAGGAGATGGTTTCCAATTCTTTTTCGCTTAAAAATTTAGTGAACGGAGAGCAGATTACAGTGGATTTTGAAGGTCTGAAAAACGCATTATTATAGTTTTAGTTGAAAAGCATAAAAAAAGCTTCGTTTTGTAAAACGAAGCTTTTTTTAATATAAGTCAATGGTGAATTAATAATTTTATGAGATAATTTTTTTTAACCTGAACAAAGCTAAATAATCTATATCGAGATAGTCTTAAAATTATATTAAAATTTTAAGTGCGTAAAATTTGTTTTTAAAGAGTGTAGAATTTAAAAAGAATTATAAATTCGATAAAAAGGTGACAATTTGACATTTTAAAAGAATTGGCAGTACTTTTGCAATCCAAAAAAAAGAATAAAAATGAAGTTTAAGAATATTTTTAAAAATACAAGTAATATGACTACTGAAAATACAGAAATTGATCAAGAAATAGATGATGTGACATTAGAAAATAATGCAAATGGAGAGCAAATCATTATTGAGGAATTAAGTCTGGAAGAGCAATTGACTCAAGACTTAGCCAAAGAGAAAGACAAGTATTTACGATTATTTGCTGAATTTGAAAATTACAAACGCAGAACTACTAAAGAGCGTATCGAGTTGTTTAAAACGGCTAACCAAGAAGTTTTACTTGCCATGTTACCTGTTTTAGATGATTTTGACAGAGCAATCACCGAAATAAGCAAATCAGAAGATGAATTGCTACTAAAAGGAGTGGAGCTAATTCATGAAAAATTAAAAAACACTTTAGTTTCTAAAGGATTAGAGCAAGTTGATGTTAAAGCCGGAGACGCTTTTGATGCTGATTTTGCTGAAGCAATCACTCAAATTCCTGCACCTTCAGAAAAAATGAAAGGTAAAATTGTCGACGTTCTTGAAAAAGGATATAAATTAGGAGACAAGATCATTCGTTTCCCAAAAGTTGTTTTAGGACAGTAGTAGATTCGTGATTAATCGCGTATTTATATCACGCGTAGAAGCCCACTGCGGTGTGTCTCTATAAAAGAAAAAATAAAAATGAAAAAAGATTTTTACGAAATATTAGGCATTTCAAAAAATGCTGATGCTGCTGAAATTAAAAAGGCATACCGAAAAAACGCGCTACAATTTCATCCTGACAAAAATCCTGGAGACAAATCGGCAGAAGATAAATTTAAATTGGCTGCTGAAGCTTACGAAATATTAAGCGATCCTCAGAAAAAAGCAAAATACGATCAATATGGTCATCAAGCTTTTGATGGTTCAGGTGGTTTTGGCGGAGGAGGTCATGGCGGAATGAATATGGATGACATTTTTAGTCAGTTTGGTGATATTTTCGGAGGCGGTTTTGGTGGTTTCGGAGGCGGTGGAGGCGGCGGTGTTCGTCGAGCTAAAGGAAGCAACCTTCGTATCAAAGTAAAATTGACATTGGAAGAAATTGCCAATGGCGTTGAGAAAAAAGTAAAAGTAAAACGTAAAGTTCAAGCACCCGGAGTTAGCTATAAAACATGTTCTACTTGTAACGGTCAAGGGCAAGTGATGCGCGTTACGAATACCATTTTGGGTAGAATGCAATCGGCTTCTACATGTCCAACATGTAGTGGTTCAGGTCAAATTTTAGATAGAAAACCATCCGAAGCGGATTCACAAGGAATGATTCTTGAAGATGAAACTGTTTCAATAAAAATACCTGCGGGTGTAGTAGACGGAATGCAACTGAAAGTTTCTAATAAAGGAAACGATGCTCCGGGAAATAGTATTCCGGGAGATTTGATTGTTGCTATTGAAGAATTGGAGCATGAGTTCTTGAAACGTGAAGGAGAGAATTTACACTACGATTTATACATCAGTTTTGCTGAAGCTGTTCTTGGAATTTCCAAAGACATCGAAGCTATAAACGGAAAAGTGAGAATCAAACTGGAAGAAGGTATTCAATCTGGTAAAATTCTGAGATTAAAAGGAAAAGGAATTCCTAGTATCAATGGGTACGGAAACGGAGATTTATTGGTGCATGTAAATGTTTGGACACCAAAAACGCTAAACAAAGATCAAAAACAGTTTTTTGAAAAAAATCTTACCGATGAGAATTTTATTCCAAATCCTGAAAAATCTGACAAATCATTTTTTGAGAAAGTGAAAGACATGTTTTCATAATAATAATAATAATAATAATAATAATAATAAAACGTTTAGAGAGCGGGTTGTCGCGTCTGATCTAAAATAAATACGTCACAACTATCGTGTGTCTTTTTAAAAAATATATTCCCCATCCTTCTTAAAATAAGGATGGGTTTTTTATGTAACTATTCTAAGTATTTCGGTACTAATTATTTACTTTTACACCAATTAAAAAATAAGCATGAGTAACATTCTTGAAGTGAATAAAGTTGTCAAGCAATACGGAGATTATGTGGCGCTTAACGAGGTTTCATTAATGGTTCCAAAGGGAAGTATCTACGGGCTTTTAGGTCCAAATGGAGCCGGAAAAACATCACTTATCCGAATTATAAATCAAATTACATTGCCTGACAGTGGCGAAATTATTTTGGATGGTGAAAAACTGCAACCCAAACACGTTCAATATATAGGGTATTTACCCGAAGAAAGAGGATTGTACAACACGATGAAAGTGGGGGAACAATGCTTGTATTTGGCTCAAATGAAAGGACTTTCTAAGGCTGAAGCTAAAAAACAACTGGAGTATTGGTTCGAAAGATTAGAAATTCAAGGTTGGTGGAACAAGAAAATCCAAGAGCTTTCTAAAGGAATGGCGCAGAAAATTCAGTTTGTAGTATGTGTTTTGCACAAACCAAAACTGTTGATTTTTGACGAACCTTTTTCTGGTTTTGATCCCGTAAACGCCAATATCATCAAAGATGAAATTCTGGCATTGCGAGAAGAAGGAGCTACCATAATTTTCTCTACCCACCGCATGGAAAGTGTGGAGGAATTATGTGATCATATCGCCTTGATTCATAAATCCAATAAACTTATTGAAGGAAAACTGGATGATGTAAAAAGACAATTTAAAACGAATAGTTTTGAAGTGGGCATTTTGTCGGAGAATGTAGAAGGATTGATGTACGCAATTACGCAGAAATTTACCGTTGGTCCAGCTCATTTTAAATCACTGAACAACGAATTAAAACTGGAAATTCAACTCGGGAACGCCACGCCAAATGAATTGTTGAATATCCTCACTCAATGCGGTCAGGTAACGCACTTTGTAGAAAAAATACCAAGTGTCAATGATATTTTTATACAAACAGTAACACAATAGATTTTTAGATCGAATCTAAAAATCTAAGAAGTCTAAAAGTCTAAGAAGTCTAACTATCCAACAATCTAAAATGTCTATAGTATCATTAATTATAAAAAGAGAGTTTATTGCCAAAGTGCGCAATAAATCTTTTATTGTTATGACTTTTTTAAGTCCGTTACTATTTGTGGGAATAGCCGTTTTTGTAGCGTATTTAAGTTCCATGAAAGCAGATACCAAACGAATTGCTATTCATGACGAATCGGGTATGTTTGTAAAGGAATTTACATCACAAAACAATAAAGATAAAGCGTACAAATACCTTGATTTGTCTGTAATAGATTTAAAATTTCTCAAAGACAGTATCACAAATGAAAGCTATGAAGGATTGTTGTACATTCCAAAAGCGAGTAATTCCAAGGATTTCGAAAGTAAAATCCAATTTATTTCAAACAGTAGTCCCAGTATTTCATTCATTGAAAATGTTCAGGATGTAATTGCCAATAAACTGACTAAGAATAATTTAGAAAAAGCACATTTAGATACACTGGCTATTAAAAATGCCCAGTCAAAAGTGAATATCAGCTTGACAAAAGCATCTGGTGAAGAAAGCGTCAAAGGACTTAACGAAATTAAAATTGGGATTGGTGGTGCATTTGGATATCTTATAATGATGTTCATCATCATCTACGGAAACATGGTGATGCGAAGTGTCATCGAAGAAAAAACCAGCCGAATAGTAGAAATTATAATTTCCTCGGTCAAACCATTTCAATTGATGATGGGGAAAATCATAGGAACTTCATTAGCAGGATTACTGCAATTCTTTATTTGGGCAATAATCGGAATGTCATTAATGTTTGCAGCCTCCGTATTTTTTGGCGTAAATGTGGGACCAACAGCCAGCGTTTCTCCTGAATTGATGCATGCTGCTCAGCAAGAAATGACTGGAACTGCCCAAATATATATCAAGGAATTATGGAATTTACCCATTGCAAGTATCCTTGTTGGATTTGTGATTTATTTCATTGGCGGTTATTTTCTATACAGTTCATTTTACGCGGCAATTGGAGCTGCAGTGGATAATCAAACGGATTCACAGCAGTTTCTTTTGCCTATCATCATGCCATTAATGTTGAGCGTTTACGTCGGTTTTTTTACTGTTATCAATGATCCACACGGGACAATTGCAGTCGTTTTTTCAATGATTCCACTCACCTCACCGATCGTTATGCTGATGCGAATTCCGTTTGGCGTACCTTTGTGGCAAATTGCAATATCAGTAACATTATTATTTGGAAGCTTCTTTTTTGTAGTCTGGTTCGCCGCAAAAATATACCGAATAGGAATACTCATGTATGGCAAAAAACCAACGTGGAGTGAAATGTATCGTTGGTTGAAATATTAAATAAAGGTTGATTCGGTTATTTGATTATTCGTTTAATCGATTAAACAGATAGCCGAATTAACAAATTAACAAATTATCAAAAATGAGCAAAATACTAATCATAGAAGACGAAGCCGCAATTCGAAGAGTACTTACAAAAATACTCACCGAAGAAAACGACACCTATCAAGTGGAAGAAGCTGAAGATGGTGCTGCAGGATTTGAAAAAATAAAAAACAACGATTACGATTTGGTTTTGTGCGATATTAAAATGCCAAAAATGGACGGTGTCGAAGTTTTGGAAGCCGTCAAAAAAATTAAACCTGAAATCCCTATGGTGATGATTTCCGGTCATGGCGACATGGAAACGGCAATCAATACGATGCGTTTGGGAGCGTTTGATTACATCTCAAAACCACCGGATTTAAACCGATTATTGAATACGGTTCGCAATGCTTTAGACAAAAAACAACTCGTAGTAGAGAATAAAATTCTGAAGAAAAAAGTCAGTAAAAACTACGAAATGATTGGCGAAAGCGAAGCGATCAATCACATCAAAGTGATGATTGAAAAAGTAGCACAAACCGAAGCCAGAGTTTTAATTACCGGACCAAACGGAACCGGAAAAGAATTGGTTGCGCACCAATTACATGAAAAAAGTGAAAGAGCTAATTTCCCTTTAATCGAAGTGAATTGTGCTGCTATTCCGTCTGAGCTGATAGAAAGCGAATTATTTGGTCATGTAAAAGGAGCGTTTACTTCGGCGGTGAAAGACCGTGCAGGAAAATTTGAAGCCGCTGATAAAGGAACTATTTTCTTGGATGAAATTGGGGATATGAGTCTTTCGGCACAAGCCAAAGTATTGCGTGCTTTACAAGAAAGTATGATTACCAGAGTGGGAGCGGATAAGGACATCAAAGTTGATGTTCGAGTGGTTGCGGCTACTAATAAAGATTTAAATAAAGAAATTGCAGAAGGGCGTTTCCGGGAAGATTTATACCATCGTTTGGCTGTAATTTTGATTAAAGTTCCATCATTGAATGATAGGCGAGAAGACATCCCGATGTTAATTTCACATTTTGCAGATAAAATTGCTTCAGAGCAAGGAAATGCAGTAAAAAAATTCTCCTCCCCAGCGATTAATTTGTTAAAGGAATACGATTGGACAGGAAATATCCGTGAATTGCGAAATGTAGTGGAACGCTTGATTATCCTTGGGGGAAGCGAAATTTCCGAAAATGATGTGAAGTTATTTGCATCTAAATAATTAAATAATTTAAAGATTGAATAATTTAAAAATTAGGGAGGTAATCTTTTAATTTTTAAATAATTAAATCTTTCAATATAAAATAAATGAAACTAAAAAAAATAAACGAAGAGTTACAACAAGCCTTAATTGAAAACGGTTTAACTGAGGCCAATGCGATGCAAAAAGAAACATTTTCGACATTGAAAAGTGGTTCGGATTGTATTATTATTGCACCAAAAGGAAGCGGAAAATCAACAACAATTGTGCTGAATGTAATTCAGAAATTGGCAGGTGCAACCGAAGAATCACCTAGGGCTTTGATTATAGTTGAAGACAAAGCGAAAGTATTGGAAATGGAATCGCTTTTTGAAAAATACGGAAAGTATTCTGATTTAGAAGTTTACGGTGTTCATGATAAAGGAGATATGGAATATGATAAAAATTATATTTCCAGCGGAGTTGATGTATTGATTGGGACTCCAAACAAGTTAAGCGAAATGTTTACCACGGCTGGATTTAATGTAAACCGATTGAAAATGTTTATTTTGGATGATGCAGACCCAATTTTGAGATTGCGTCATGAAACTAAAATTATGCGTATTTCGAACAGTATTGTCAGAACGCAGCGCATTATTTTTTCGGAACAATTCACGGAACGAATAGAAGTTCTTGCTGAAAAAATGCTGGAGGAGCCTTTTGAATTCGATTTTGATGGTCAAGACGAAGAGGAGGATGAAGATTTCGAACCTGAAACACAAGATGACTTTGAGGAGCTAGAAGGTGATGAAGAAAAGGGTACTAAATAATTAAATAAAGAACAAGATGGGATTAATGAAAGTGTTTTCGGGAAGTGAAATTTTAGCTTTAGCGTTACAACAAAGAATTGAAGCAATAGGCGTTGAAACCGTTTTGAAAAATAACATACAATCAGCTCGATTGGGAGGTTTTGGAGAACTAGGTCAAGCGGTGGAATTGTTTATCCAAGAAACGGAGTTTTCTAAAGCGAATCCAGTTATTGAAGAATTTAGGATGAGTATTTAACCGCATTCATAATAAAAAGCAGAATGAAATATAAAATGTTAGTTTTGGACATGGATGACACTTTGTTAACCGATGACCATATCATTTCAGACGAGAATAAAGCAATGTTGTTTAAGGCACAGGAATTGGGTGTTTATGTTATTTTGGCTTCCGGAAGGCCTACGCCTGCAATGACAGCTTACGCCAAAGAATTGCAATTGGATAATTCGTATATGATATCCTATAACGGAGCTGTAATTACGGATTTAAAGGAAGATAAAGTCATTTTTGAACAGACGTTGACCCAAGAACAAATCCATGAATTGTATGATTACAGTTTAAAAAGTAAGACACATATTATTACTTATGTTGATGGAAAAATTGTGAGTGAGACAGATTCTGAATACATTGAGATCGAAAAAAACATCACCGGTTTAAAGCACAATAAAGTTCTTAGTTTTAAAGAGGAGGTTCAATCTTCCGCTGTAAAATGTATCTTATTAGAAGAGCCAAGTTATTTAAAAGAAGTAGAAAAAGATTTGAAAGCGACTATGCCACATCTTAGTGTCAGCATGTCAAAGCCTTTCTTTCTTGAAGTAGCACAAAACGGAATTGATAAAGGAGCTAGTATTAAATTTTTAGCTGAAAAACTGAATATTCATCAAAGTGAAATCATAGCCGTAGGAAACGCAGGAAATGATTTAACCATGATTGAATATGCCGGATTGGGGGTTTGGGTAGATAATGTAGATCCAGAATTGAGAGATAAAGGCGATGTTATTGTTGCGTCAAATAATGATCATGGTGTGGCAGAAGTGGTGAGACGATTTATCTTGAATTAAGATTTTTAAGTGAAGCATAAGACAAATATTCGATTTGTCTATTATTAAAATATCCGATAATTTACATGGTGCGCTATGTAAATTATCGGATATTTTAATAACAGTTCTTGTCTTTGTTGTATGGTAAGAAGAAAGAAATATTTGTCTGCTGTTTTATGGAGAAATGGATAAACTATGTTTAAGAGGGATTTGTACTACTGTTAAAAAAAATATTTTTAAGAAAAGAAAAAGTATGTTTTCTGAAATCTAAATAGTATCCTAAAAAAGGAACTATTTGAATTTTTTACTTGGGTTTTCACTAGTGCTAAAAACGGATGTTATGATAATGTATTTATCGTCAGTACTATATAAAATAATAAAAGGGAATTTTTTTACGACTGCCTGCCTGTATATTTATGAACAACTTTGTATGTGGTGTAATTTAAAACGATTGATTTGTAGCAGTTTTCTAATTCGTCAAGAAATCGTTCTCCTAAATTTTTGCATCTAGATTTATAAAATTCATAAGCAACGATTGTATCAATATTAGCTCGAAAAGTAAATTTAAGATTTCTTTTCATTATAGCTTTTCTGGCATTGATTTTTATCTCTTTCCAAGTGAATGTAGGTTCTTCTCCAGAATAGTATTTTTGTATCGCTTCTTCTAAAACTAATTTTTGTTCATTAGTTAATTCATATTCAGAAGTTTCGTCATTCAAGATACTTTTTATGTAGTCCAATGTATTTTTGTCTTCTAAATGAATAATTTTTTCAATTAACTCTAGTTTATCTTTTTGTAAATTAGTTGATTGCATGATTTTAATTTTTAGAATCCATTTTCAAATATAATGATAATCCAATTTTAAATCTTGCAATTTATATGTAAATTTGCACACTCAATTTTTTGACAACGATTTCATTAATTGAGTTATCTTATGAAAAATAGAAAAAAAGTTGCTTTTTATACGCTGGGTTGCAAACTGAATTTTTCAGAAACCTCTACGATTGCACGTAATTTACAGGACGAAGGTTTTGATCGCGTTGATTTTGAGGAAGTAGCTGATATGTACGTAATTAATACATGTTCCGTTACTGAAAATGCAGATAAGCAGTTCAAGCAAGTGGTGCGTAAAGCAATGAAATTGAATAATAAAGCATTTGTAGCTGCAGTAGGATGTTATGCGCAATTGAAACCGGAAGAATTAGCGAGTGTAGATGGAGTGGATTTAGTTCTTGGTGCTACAGAAAAATTTAAATTGGCAGATTATATCAATGATTTGTCTAAAAATGATTTTGGAGAAGTGCATTCCTGCGAAATTGCCGAAGCTGATTTCTATGTGGGAAGTTATTCGATAGGAGACAGAACCCGTGCTTTCTTAAAAGTACAAGATGGTTGCGATTATAAATGTACCTATTGCACGATTCCATTAGCTAGAGGAATTTCGAGAAGTGATGAACTGGAAAATGTATTGAAAAATGCTTCAGAAATTTCGAAACAAAACATAAAAGAAATTGTGCTTACCGGTGTAAATATTGGGGATTACGGAAAAGGGGAATTTGGAAATAAAAAACACGAACATACTTTCTTAGAATTAGTTCAGGAATTAGACAAAGTGGAAGGAATCGAACGATTGCGAATTTCGTCAATTGAACCGAATTTATTGAAAAATGAAACGATCGAATTTGTATCGAAAAGCAGGACTTTTGTACCGCATTTTCATATTCCGTTGCAATCCGGAAGTAACGATATTCTAAAGTTGATGAAGCGTCGGTACCAACGTGAAATTTATACCGAAAGAGTGAATAAGATTCGGGAAGTCATGCCTCACGCTTGTATTGGTGTGGATGTGATTGTTGGTTTTCCGGGTGAAACTGATGAGCATTTCTTAGAAACCTATCATTTCTTGAATGATATGGATATTTCGTATTTGCATGTTTTCACGTATTCAGAACGTGATAATACTGAAGCGGCAGTAATGGAAGGTGTTGTTCCTGGAAATGTTCGGGCAAAACGCAGCAAAATGATGCGTGGCTTATCCGTTAAAAAGCGTCGTGCTTTTTATGAAAGCCAGTTGGGAACAAACAGAATTGTTTTGTTCGAAAGCGAAAATAAAGAAGGGTATATTCATGGTTTTACTGAAAACTACGTCAAAGTAAAGACGCCTTGGAATCCAGAATTAGTCAATACCTTACATGAAATCAATTTGACTAAAATTGATGAAGACGGAAGTGTACGAATGGAATTTGCTTCGGCTTTGGTGTAAGTTTAAATTATTTTTCAACCATATAAGTCATATAAGTTAAAGATTTTTTTAAAAAAAAACTATTAAGGGATTAAGTTCATTAAGTCTACGCTTAATTTTCTTAATCCCTTAATGATTTTTATAGTGCCAGTCGTTCATTCGACTTTAAGACTTTTGACTTTCGACTACTTTTAAGGATTCGTAGACCAAATACTACTGTTTTTTATAAAAACGCGTCGGTTTAGTTTGAGTTGTGCGATGATTAATTCGGCCATATCTTCAGCTTGCATGACTTTTTCCGGATTTCCATCGGTCAGTTTTAAATCTTTGGCCATTTCAGTGGCAACAGTGCTTGGTGTTACTGCCGTCACGCGAATATTATGCTTGCGCACTTCTTGCATCAGCGATTCCGTCAATCCTAAAACAGCAAATTTTGAAGCACTGTAGGCACTAGTTAAAGCATTTCCGCTTAATCCTGCTGTCGAAGAAATATTGATAATATCGCCAATTTGTCTTTCAATCATATTAGGTAGCACGGCGCGGGTCACATAATACGTTCCCATTAAGTTTACCTGAATAATGCGTTCCCAATCCGTAGGTTCTAATTCTAAGAATTTTCCAAAAGCAGCAATTCCGGCATTATTGATTAAAATATCAATAGTTCCAAATTCAGCCAATGCTTTGGTAACGGCAGCGTTTACCGAATTAATATCGGCAACATCAGCGGTTATTGCCAGCGCTTTGACTCTTAACGAACGTGCTTTTGCAGCTACACTGTCTATTTCTTCCTGTGTTCTGGCTACCAAAATTACATTTACGCCTTCTTTGGCTAAGGCCAAAGCGATTGCTTTTCCAATTCCTTTTCCTGCGCCGGTGATCAGGGCATTTTTATTTTTTAAGTCTGTCATTTTATGAATTATTTGAGGCCAATAAAAGGCTAAGTTTACTGTAAAAGTAGTGCGTTTTAGACTTGAAATCTATTTTGATTTTCTATTTAATCTAAATTTAACGTTCTATATATTTTGACTAAAAGACACATTTTTTAATTGAAGTTGATTTCATTTTTGTCCAAAGTCAATTTGTAAATATCCGTTTCTAAAACTTCGGTGTCTTTGTCTTCACAAAGCAGGAACTCGATTTTTTCTTTTGAATTGGTGTATAAAGTCAATCCTTCGAATTTATGGGTGTTACTGATTTTTTGAGTGAAATCGATTTTCATGGTTTTCAGGTTGATTCTCCCTATAAGACTTCCTAAAACTTCGCCATCATCATAAGTTGATTCGGTATCTTCGGCTGTAGCCAAAAAATAAATGCTGTTGTCGACTAAAATGGCATCGGTAAAACTACTGCGCACTCCTTTTATTTTTGGGAGTTTGTAGGCGTTAGAAAGTATAGTGAAATCGTTGGTCAGGTTTTTTCCTTCGATGGTGAAAAGAACATTTTTATTGGAACTTCCGTTGCCACGATTTAATAAAAACCAACTTTCGCCAGTATAGATGGCGCCTTCAATATTGAAATCTTCGGGTTTTATTGCTCCGAAATTTTGCATCACGGCATACAAATCGGCGATGTCATTTGTCGCAACTACTTTTTTATCGCCGGAGTTGACTTGTATCATATTGTTTCTTTTTTGGGTGGATCCAGAGCCAAAAATATATAAACTATCACCAAAATGAGTTATGGCTTCAAAATCAGCTTTGTCTTTTTTTAGCGTATTTTCGGTGGGGTTTTCCAGTAATGGATGGCGTTTTAAATCCTGAGAATTGATGTGATATTCATAAAGAAAACCGCTGTTGTCACCTATAATCAATAGTGAATTGTCTTTATATATAAGTCCTGATGCGGAACCAATGCCGATGATTTGAAATAATAATTCGAGTGTAAATTTTTCCATTGTATTTGTTTTGAAAAGGAGTGCCTAGCCCAGATAGTAGTGAAAATCCTTTTATTATTTTTTTTAAAATAATAAAAGATTGCAACGAATAGCTGGAAAAAGCTCCTGAAATTCATCAGGATTAATCCTTATAATTTGTTATATTTGAGTTTGCAAAGATAAAATATTTCATATGAAGTCTATAAACCCCGACGATTTTAAAGTGATTGGCAAAATTGATTTGTCCCGTATTCCTACGAACCTTTTTAATGGAAATAGTGATGATGAAAAGGAAGATAAATTAGATAAAGTGCAGGTCAAATTGAGTGAAATACAGGATGTGATGTATGCGCACAATCGCTATGGCGTTTTGATTTGTTTGCAAGGTATGGATACTTCGGGGAAGGATAGTATGATTCGGGAAGTTTTCAAAGAGTTTAATTCCCGTGGTGTGGTGGTGCATAGTTTTAAAACGCCGAATTCAACTGAACTGGAACACGATTATTTGTGGAGACATTATTTGGTTTTGCCTGAAAAAGGGAAGTTTACGGTTTTTAACAGGTCACATTATGAGAATGTTTTGGTCACCAGAGTGCATCCTGAATATATTGTGAATGAAAATTTGCCTGGTATTGAAACTGTTGCTGATATTACGGCGCAGTTTTGGGAAAATAGAATGGAGCAAATCAATAATTTTGAAAAGCACATTACCCAAAACGGAACGATTATGTTGAAATTCTTTTTGCACATGAGTAAAGAAGAACAAAGACAACGCTTGTTACGCCGACTAGAAGAGCAAAAACACAATTGGAAATTCTCGACAGGCGATTTGAAAGAAAGGGATCATTGGGATGATTACTTGCATTATTACGAGGAAGCAATTAACAATACAAGTTCAGAATATGCACCTTGGTATGTCATTCCAGCTGATGATAAGGAAATGGCGCGGTATATCGTGGCCAAAATTATTTGGGAAGAAATGCAAAAACACACTGATATTCAAGAGCCTAAAATGGAGGAGAAAGTTAGGGAAAATATCGAAATGTATAAAGAGATGTTGAAGAAAGAGCATTAGTTTTCTTACGAAAGTTATTTGAAGTTTATCATTGTATTACGATATGGTTAGTATGTAAAATTATTGTTTTTATCGCTTTAAAATTCAGCCAACTCTTGGCTTTTTATTAATATTTAATTCATTCAGAGTTTAAATTCACGGCATTACTTTGCTAAAAATTTAAACAATCGACCAAAATGAAAAGAATTATTTTACCAATGTTATTTTTAGCATCATTAATCTCATGTGAGAATGATTCTAAATCTTCGGATGCAGCAACTAGTGTTATTTTAATGAATCAATCTTTGACTCCAGTGTTATTGAAAAAGCAAGCGGGCTTTGAAAGCTTAGAGCTTTTTTCATTGATAGCTTCTGATGATGTTTTGGCAGGAAGTCCAAATTTTGTTTTTGGAGGTTCTGCGGATGGATCAGGATTATTGAAAAATACGGATGGTACTTTTACTTTTTTGGTTAATCACGAAGACAATTTTGCGGTATCAAGAGTCACATTCGACAAAACATTCAAACCTACAAAAGGAGAATATTTATTGAATTCTAATGGTGGAACTTGGAGGTTGTGTGGAGCTACAATGGCAACGGTTGCTGAACATGGTTTTGGTCCATTGTATTTGACTTGTGGAGAATCTGGTGAAGAATCGCGTACTCATGCCATAAATCCTTTTGGAGATGTTGCTTCTGCTTCAGTTTCTAAAGAATTACCTGCTTTGGGAAGAATAAGTGCTGAAAATGCTTTGCCGTTAAAAGCATCTGCGTTTGCAGGAAAAACAGTGGTAGTAATAGGAGATGATGATTCAGGAACGTATGGCGGCCAAGTGTTTATGTATGTTTCAAACACGGTTGGTGATTTAGCGAACGGTTCTTTGTACATGATGAAAAGAACGGATAACAATCAGAGAGAGAAAGATATGGTTGTGAACCAATCGTACGGTGTTTCTTTTGTGAAAATTGAGAACCATACTACAATGACCGGAGCGGCTATAAATGCATCTGTAAATACATTGAAAGGAATCAAATTTGGAAGAGTAGAGGATTTGGATTATAAAAAAGGTACAGATGCCGGAGCAAGAGAAATTTATTTTAATGTTACAGGACAAAATACAACCGGAGCAAATGCAGATGCTTCAAGAACAAAATATGGTCGAGTTTACAAATTAAATTTGGATGCAAATAACCCTTTGGCTGGTACTCTTGAAGTAATTCTTGATGGCGATGACCGTACTGGAATTGCTGGAAAATTCCAAAATCCGGATAATATCTGTGTGACAAAAAACTACGTTTATGTTCAGGAAGATGCCAATGGATATGGTGATGAAACCCACGATGCTTACATTTACCAATACAACATGGCGACAAAACAAATGAAAGTGGTTGTTGAGTTAGACCACCGTCGTACGGCTACAGATGCTACAAAATATAATGTAGGAGGAACAAGTAAATTGGGGGATTGGGAATACGGAGCCATGATTGATGTTTCAGAACAATTAGGGATTGATGATACCTTTTTATTGAGTGTTCAGCCTCATACTTGGAGAGGGACAAAATATAAAGGTGTCGATGGAGGAACGAATCGTCCAAATGAAGATCAGGCAAGTCAAATTGTTTTAATCAAAGGATTAGCACGATAATTAACCCAACCAAATAGTTACAAATATCCACGGTTTCTCATTTGGAACCGTGGTTTTTGTTTTTTACAATTTTTTAAAGTTACTCGCATTTATCATGAAAAACAGTTTCATTTTATTGGTTCTAATTGTAATGGTCTCTTGCCAAAATGCTATTCCTAAGCATGAAACGGTAAATAATATATTCAAATCAGATATTCTAAAAGTCATAGATGCGGTTTCTAAACTGGAGCATTTAATACAGTTAAATTCCTCAACAGTTCAGCTGCAGCAACAGTTTCTAAAGGCGCACAGCAGTTACAAACAAGTGGAAACGATGAGTGAATATTATTTCCCGGTTGTTTCTAAAGCTATAAATGGTCCAGCTTTGGCAGAATTTGAAGAAAATGATGGAAAGACTTTGCCTCCCGAAGGGTTTCAAGTGATTGAAGAATTTATTTTTCCGGCATATAATCCAAAATCAAAAGCAGAGTTGTTGGAAGAAATGGGTATTTTATCGGCTAATTTAAATCGATTGGACAAAGTGTCACAAACGAATGAATTGACAGATTCCCATGTTTTTGATGCGATGCGTTTGGAAGTCTTTAGAATTATAACCTTGGGAATAACCGGATTTGATTCCCCGATTGCTCAAAAATCCATTCCGGAAGCAGCATCAGCATTAGAAAGCATCGAGAAATATTATAAAATTTATGCGGATAATTCAGCCGATGAATCTTTTCAGAGCGTTTTAAAAGCGATTAAAAAAGGAAAGGAGTATTTAAAAACGAATACCAACTTTAATACATTTGACCGCGCTTTTTTTATTCGAGAAATCGCCAATCCGTTAAGTATTGGTTTGCATAAAACGCAAGTCAGCTTGAAAATTCCTTTTATAAAAGAAACAAGAGGATTAAAAACAACTGCGCAGACACTTTTTGATAAAAACGCTTTTGATGCCGAAGCTTTCTCCGCATTTCCAGATTATGAAACAACGCCTGAAAAAATAGAATTAGGGAAATTATTGTTCAATGATCCTGTTTTATCCGGAGATAATTCTCGTTCTTGTGCTTCCTGTCACCATTCAGATAAAGCATTCACGGATGGTTTGGAGAAATCCATTTCATTAGACGGTAAATCTTTGGTAAAAAGAAATACGCCTACCCTTACTCATATTGCATTTCAGCGTGCTTTCTTCTCAGATTCCAGAGTCAATTATTTAGAAGATCAGGCTGTAGCGGTCATTACAAATGAAAATGAAATGCACGGTTCATTGGCAAAATCAGTTGCAGCTTTAAAAAAAGAAGCGAGTTATGTTGCCAAGTTCCAAAAGGCATTTCCTAAAAAAGAGATAGATGAATTTGGCATAAAAAATGCATTAGGATCCTACATAAGATCATTGAGTATTTATGATTCAAAGTTTGATGGATTTATGCGAGGAGCAGAAAAATTTGATTTGGATGAAATTGCCGGGTTTAATTTATTCGCTGGAAAGGCAAAATGCGCTACGTGTCATTTTATTCCATTGACAAACGGAACGGTACCACCAAGTTTTGTGAAATCAGAAAGTGAAGTGTTGGGCGTTCCTGATAAATATAAAAAATTAGATCCTGATTTGGGTAAATTTGAAGTAACGAAAGCCGAAATTCATCGTAATTCTTTTAAAACACCAACCATAAGAAATGTAGAATTGACCGCACCTTACATGCACAATGGTGTTTTTAAAACGATGGAAGAAGTAATTGATTTTTACAATGACGGCGGTGGAAACGGATTGGGTTTTAACATACAAAATCAAACGTTACCCGAAGACAAACTGAATCTTACGGACTTGGAAAAAAAACAGCTTATAGCTTTTATGAAAACATTGACGGATAAGAAGTACTACTGATAGTAAACAAAAAATGCGCTGAAATTCAGCGCATTTTTATTAACTAACTCAAAATTTTTTACAATTGAAAACCATAAGCTAAACGTACACCTACTTGTCCAACACCTCTACCAAGAGAACCGTTAGTGTTTAAACGATCAAAATGATTGTAGTGAGTATAGTTCAAAGAAATATCGATGTATTTCGTAGCATAACCTATACTTGGAGATAACAATAAAGAAGTTTTGTCTCTAGTATTGTCTACATTACTTACTGCAAATGCTGCACCAGCTTCTCCCATAACGTAAAATTGATCTTCCCAAATAAAAGCTTTGAAACCCGCTTTAGCTGGAATAATACCTAAATCTTTTCCTTCTGTTTGACCAGGAAACGCATCAGCTTTGCTTACAAATAAATTAGTGTAACCAGTAGTCAACGTCAAAGAGTATCTTTGAGATAAATCATATTGTCCTCTTACATCTGCACCAAGTGATAATTTATAAGGATCATTAGTAGAATATCCAGCATTTAAACCAACACCTAAACGGAAACCTTGATCGTAATTTGTAGTCTCATTAACTTCTTTTGTTTCTTGTGCTTGTACATTGCTAGCAAACATCATTGCTATTGCAAATACAAATAACATTTTGATTTTTCCTGTCATTTTCATAATTATAATTTTTTATTTATTGTTTTATTGTTGCTAATTAGATTTAATTACCCGTTGGCAACATTGCAAAATTACACTGCTAACAGACGTAGTTTGTTATAGAATTGTTTGATTTTGTTATAGAATTACTTGTTTTATTCAAATAAGCTATCACTGAGGAGTGTTTTATTATCAATTGTATTGAAAGAATTGAAACCTTCTAATTATCTTTGCCATCAAAAAAAGCAAAAAGTGAATTCATCTCAATACTTTAAAGAGTTTTCTTATAATATTAAATTAGCATATCCTGTAGTTTTAGGAATGTTAGGACATACATTAATCGGTATCGTTGATAATTTCATGGTAGGCAAATTGGGCTCTACAGAGTTGGCTGCCGTTTCATTGGGTAATAGCTTTATATTCATTGCTTTGTCTTTAGGAATCGGGTTTTCTACTGCAATTACTCCTTTAGTGGCTGAGGCTGATGCTGAAAAAGATGATCAAAAAATCCGTTCGACTTTTCATCATGGATTGCTTTTGTGTACGGTTTTAGGAGTTGCATTATTTATTTTGACGGTGCTCTCTAAACAAATTATGTATTTGATGCACCAACCCAAAGAAGTAGCTGATATGGCTGCTCCATATATTGATTGGGTTGCATTTTCTTTGATTCCAGTGATTATCTATCAGGGATACAAACAATTTGCAGATGGTTTAGCCAAAACAAAATATTCGATGTATGCTATTTTCATGGCTAACGTAGTACATATTTTTTTTAATTACGTACTCATTTATGGAATTTGGATTTTTCCAAAATTAGGAATTCTGGGTGCTGCACTGGGAACGGTATTATCAAGGATTATGATGGTCGTTTTCATGCATTATCTGATGAAAAGAAATTCAGCGTTGAGAAAATATTTTAAAAATTTCAGTTTCAAAGAAATTAGAAAATCAATATTGAAAAAAATCATCAATCTTGGTTTGCCTTCAGCGATGCAAATGTTGTTTGAAGTGACTTTGTTTACCGCTGCGATTTGGCTTTCTGGTTCTTTGGGAAAAAATAGTCAGGCTGCCAATCAGATTGCACTTATTTTAGCGTCCTCAACTTTTATGGTTGCTATGGGTTTAAGCGTTACTGCAATGATCCGAGTGAGCCATACTAAAGGAATGAACGATTATAAGAAGTTGATTGTTGTAGCGCGATCTATTTTCCTATTGGCAATTATACTGGAAACTTTTTTTGCAATAATCTTTGTGGTATTTCATAATTTTTTACCGCATTTATTCTTGAATATGACGGATTCAGCTCAGATGCTGGATAACGAAGAAATCATCCTAATCACTTCAAAATTACTATTGATTGCAGCCATTTTCCAAATCTCGGATGGAATTCAAGTCGTTGTTTTGGGAGCGTTACGGGGTTTACAAGATGTAAAAATTCCCATGTACATAACCTTTGTGGCGTATTGGGTAATAGGTTTTCCTATTTCGTATTATTTAGGAAAATATACGGAGCTCAAAGCCGTTGGAATTTGGATCGGGCTTCTGGCAGGGTTAACCGCAGCCGCTTTATTTTTGTATATTCGCTTTGCGAGATTGACAAGAAAGTTGGTGGTGCAAAACGAGAACAAATAAAATAATAAATTACTTAACTATTAAATTCATGGAATTACCAAAATTTTTACTGGGCGATAACACTGATTTTCCCGAGGATATTTTCATCATACATCTTGATTACCCTAGATTTATAATTAATCTGAAAGATGATGAGGTAGAATTTATGGAAGAAGCTGAAGATCTTGACGAAGCAGAATTAAATGCAGAAATGGAAGGATTAATCGTTCTTGCCAATGAGTTTTATGACCGAGAAATTAAACTTTACGAAGAATAGTTGGTTTTTTTTTACCTAATTGATATTCAAATGAAAAATATATTTATGTATTCCCTGTTTGTTTTTGGCGCATTACTCGTAATTAAGGGGGTTTTTAATTTTTTTCCTTTTGAAATTCGTTCAAATGAAAACTCTAGTGATGCCTATAATTATGGACATACAATAGGATATGTTATAGGGAAATTTGCTGAGATTGCCTTAGGCTTAATGATCATAAATTACGGTTACGAAGCCTATTTAAAGAGAAAGATCGTAAAATAATATTTTAGTCTTTTTCAAAATACTTTTTCAATAATTTTTGAGCGGCTGCAAAGGGTGAGATTTCATCATTTTGCACCGCTTTTTTAGTTGAATCCAATGATTTTTGAATTTCAGGATTGCTGTAAAAATTGGTTTTCAATTGCTCGTTGATGGTCTCCAGCATCCAATATTGGTTTTGTTCTTTTCGCTTTTCAAAGAAATAGTTATTGCCTTTTGTCAGTTCCAGAAATTTTTGAATGGTTTCCCAAACATCGGATATTCCTTCATGGGTAATGGCGCTACAGGCTGCAGTTGTGGGTGTCCAACCTGATTTTTTAGCAGGAAAAAGATGCAACGCTCTATTGAATTCCAGTTTAGCAAGATGCGCTCTTTTGATATTGTCACCATCGGCTTTATTGATGACGATAGCATCTGCCATTTCCATGATGCCACGTTTGATACCCTGCAATTCATCGCCCGCACCAGAAATTTTTAATAGCAGAAAAAAATCAACCATGCTGTGAACGGCAGTTTCACTTTGGCCTACGCCAACGGTTTCTATGATGATAGTGTCAAAACCGGCAGCCTCACAAAGCGTAATGGTTTCGCGGGTTTTTCGAGCTACACCACCTAATGTTTCCCCCGAAGCGGAGGGTCGTATAAAAGCATTTTTATCTTTAACTAATTCTTCCATTCGGGTTTTATCACCTAAAATGCTTCCATGTGAAATCGTGCTGCTGGGGTCAACGGCAAGTACCGCTACTTTTTTCCCTAAACCAGTCAAATATTTTCCAAAAGCTTCTATGAAGGTGCTTTTTCCAACGCCTGGAACTCCAGTAATCCCTATTCTGATGGATTTGTTAGCATGAGGCAAACAGGCATTTATTACTTCGTTGGCTTTCGCCAAATGATTGACATTCGTACTTTCTACTAAAGTAATGGCGCGACTCAGTGCAGTAATATTTTCGCCTAAAATACCTTCAACGAGTTCTTTTTTAGAAGGTTGTATTTTTCTAAATTGCTGAATATGCTTAACAGCAACGGTGCTGATAATTTCTGGTGGAGAAATTCCGGGTTTTTCGTTTAAGGCGCTTGGATGGTGTTTTTTATTTGACAAAACTATTTTTTAGAATAGTAAAAATAATAAAACTATCTTGAATAGAAGGCCATTCTCTTAAAATGTAATTTCATTTTGAGGGTTCATTTTTTATAGAGGATATTTTACAAATTTTATTTTTTTGAATTCATTTTGTAAATCATTAGCAATATCTTTGCTGTATTATGACTAATTTCATCCTAATTTTTGTTTTTTTATTCCTAGGTATTGTATTCCAAAATATAAAAGGATTTCCCGTAACTATTTACAAGCTATTAAACGAGATTGTTATTTATATCTGTCTTCCAGCGCTCGCTTTGTATTATATTCCAAAAATAAAATGGAGCACTGAATTGTTATTCCCAATTGGAGTTGCTTGGATTGGATTTATTGTATCCTATTTATTTTTTAGTTTTCTAGGCAGTAAATTCGGCTGGTCTAAGAAACTTATTGGTTGTTTAATTTTAACGGCCGGTTTGGGTAATACTTCCTTTTTAGGTTACCCAATAATTGAAGCATTATACGGGGAAGACGGTTTAAAAACGGCTATTCTAGTCGATCAACCCGGTTCTTTTGTGGTGCTTTCTACATTAGGAATTCTCGTGGCAACTTTATATTCCAGTGGGAACCCAAGCGGTTTTCAAATCGCCAAAAAAATTCTTCTTTTTCCACCATTTATCACTTTTTTGATAGCCTGTTTGATGAATGTTTTTAATTTTGATTTCCAGGATTATGTTCAGCTTTTATTACAAAAACTGGGTAGCGGAGTAACACCTTTGGCTTTACTTTCGGTTGGTTTACAAATGCGTTTTGACCGAAAAAGCCAGCATTGGAAGTTTTTGGGACTGGGACTTTTGTATAAATTAATATTGACCCCGGCTCTCATTTACGTGTTGTATGTCGTAATTTTGCAACAGCATTCTAAAATTATTCAAGTTGCTATATTGGAGTCAGCGATGGCACCTATGATTACCGCTTGTATTTTAGCTTCTACTCACGGTTTAAAACCGCGTTTAAGCAGCATGATGATTGGTTTTGGAATCCCATTATCGTTTATTACCTTGTTGTTTTGGTATTTTGTGGTTCAGTTTCTTTAAATTTTATAAAACGAATCGGAACCAATAATTAGTAATATAGTTTTATTTAAAAATATGAATTCATCTCCTGATACTGTATCAAAAATAGATACAGCTCCCATTGCACAGCAAACCGTTTATCCGATATTATTTGCCATTGCATTCGCCCATTTATTGAATGATTTATTACAAGCCGTGATTCCTGCATCATATCCTATTTTAAAAGAAAATTTCAATTTAACGTTTACACAAATCGGATTAATCACCTTGGCGTATCAGTTGGCAGCTTCTATATTGCAGCCTTTAGTTGGTTTGTATACGGACAAAAAACCAAAGCCTTTTTCTCAAATTTTCGGAATGCTATTCACTTTATCCGGAATCGTGTTTTTATCGTATGCTTCCAGTTTTTCGATGATTATAATTTCGGTTGTTTTGGTGGGGATTGGTTCTTCGATTTTTCATCCTGAAGCGTCCCGAATCTCCTTTTTGGCATCTGGAGGAAAGCGTGGTTTGGCACAGTCCATTTTCCAGCTGGGAGGCAATGCCGGAACAGCAATAGGCCCTTTGTTAGTCGCTTTGATTGTGGTTCCTAATTCACAATATTACATCATTTGGTTTGTGATTGTTGCCATTCTCGGATTGATTGTTTTGAGTAGAATTGCGTTGTGGTATCAAAATCATTTAAGTTTAAGAAGTGCAAAAAAAGCCGTAATCGATTTGCCTAATTTATCCCAAAAAACGATAGTTACTTCAGTGGGAATTTTATTGGTTTTGATATTTTCAAAATTCTTTTACATGGCCAGCATGTCCAGCTATTTTACGTTTTACTTAATCGAAAAATTTGGATTATCAGTGCAGGAAGCGCAATTTCATTTGGTTTTGTTTTTGGCTTCTTGTGCCATTGGAACCTTAATTGGCGGACCGTTAGGTGATAAATTCGGAAGAAAATATGTCATTTGGTTTTCGGTTTTGGGAGCAGCACCTTTTACTTTATTGTTGCCGTATGTTGATTTGTTTTGGACAGGCGTTTTGTCAGTCTTAATTGGAATCATAATCTCCTCTGCATTTCCGGCAATCTTAGTTTATGCGCAAGAATTATTGCCTAAAAAACTCGGAATGGTTTCCGGTCTTTTCTATGGTTTTGCCTTTGGAATGGGCGGTTTGGGTTCCGCTTTATTGGGGAATCTTGCCGATCACACCAGCATTACCTATGTGTATTATCTGTGTGCTTATTTGCCTTTGATAGGAATAATAGCGCTCTTTCTGCCTAATTTAAAGAAAAAATAACACCTCTTTTCAGGAGCTTTTTCCTGCTCTACACTATATCCCGATTAATAAAAACTACGGCTGAAAAAGCCTTGTTTTTCTATATCGGGAGATGCCGTTGCGATCAGGGCTAGGGCATTTGGTTTCTTAATAGCATTATTTTTAAAGTTTTGCTTTCTGGTTTTTATAAAAATTTAGTACAATTTTAAGATTAGTTTTCTCCTTTATTGCTTTTATTTCAATAACTTACAGTGTTACTAATCAATTAAATAAATGACTATGGCAACATTACGATTAGGCGATATTGCTCCTGATTTTGAAGCAGAAACGTCACAAGGAAAAATAAAATTTCATGAATGGTTAGGAGATTCTTGGGGAGTTCTATTCTCTCATCCAGCTGATTTTACACCTGTTTGTACCACGGAGTTAGGAACAGTTGCAAATTATTATCCTGAATTTGAAAAACGAAATGTAAAAGTAATTGCATTGAGTGTAGATGGTGTTGATTCACACATGGAGTGGATTAAAGATATCAATGAAACTCAAAATACAACTGTAAATTTTCCTATAATTGCCGATGAAGACAAGCATGTTGCTGAATTGTACGATATGATTCATCCCAATGCAAATGAGAGTTTTACAGTTCGCTCGGTTTTTATAATTGGACCAGACAAGAAAATAAAATTGACGTTGACGTATCCCGCATCAACCGGTAGAAATTTTGATGAATTATTACGTGTAATTGATAGTTTGCAATTGACAGCTAAATACAGCGTAGCAACCCCTGCAAACTGGAAAGATGGTGATAAGGTGGTAATATCAACAGCAGTTAAGGACGAAGATATTGCTGCTAAATTTCCAAAAGGCTACGAAAGAGTAAAACCATATTTAAGAATGACACCGCAGCCTAATAAATAGTAATTTTCGATACAGCTTTTAAATAAAAAAGCAGAATGAAGATAAATTCATTCTGCTTTTTTATTTAGCACATTCATCAGACGGTTAGGAATTTAAATTTTTAATACAGTAAATAATGTCTTTAAATGCTCTCTTTACCTCTAAATCTCATTGTTAGAATTACTAATTAATTTAGTAGTAAAAAAATCGGAATAGTTACTTTTTATTGGTAATTAATAACCCGGAAATAATGATTCCCATACTTATGATTTGAGTCAATAAAATAGCTTGGTTTAGAAAAAAATATGCCAGAATCCCACTGAATACCGGAATCAAATAATAAATTAAAGCTGTTTTTGAGGTCCCAATTAGTCGTATGGCTTCGTTCCATAAATAAAATGAAATTAAGGAAGCGCCAACGCCAACGTATGTTGTTACCAAGACTGTTTTAGTATCAAAAATTACTTTTTTATAATAAATGTGTTCATACATATAAAAAGGGAACAGTAAAATGGTACCAATTACAAATACACTAAACAAAAACACTTTTGGTGTTAATTCACCTGGTTTTTTTCGTACTAGTATTGTATAATAAGCAAAAAAGAAGCAAGCCACAAACATCAATAAATCCCCAATGGTGAAGTTAATATGGAGTAATGCTTGTAAGGAACCTTTGGAAATAAGCACTAAAACTCCCGTGATTATAGTTGCAATTCCCACTATTTTTATATTGGATACTTTCTCTTTAAAAATAATTCTGGAGAGGACAACAATAAATAATGGAATCGAAATGGCAATTAACGATAGATTGACTGCGCTTGTTGTTTTTCCTGCAAAATAAATTAGTGTATTAAAAATAGTGATGCCCAGTACTGCTGTAAGCGTAAGATACCGAATGTGTTTCTTTACAATTTTTAAATTTTCATAAGTACTTTTTATAGCAAATGGAGCCAAAACAATACAAGCAACTGTCCAGCGCCAAAAAGCCAATCCAATAGGAGGAATATGACCTTTTATCCCACTGGCAATTACCATATTTACGGACCAAAGTATGGTTGCGAATAAGGCAAATGAAACTCCTTTAGTGGTGTTGTTCATTAAATAAGATTGTTTATTTTGGCATATTGTAGTAACATAATGGTTTTTGCATCCTGCATGTGACCGGATTCAATCATAGCATACGCTTCGTCAAAAGACATTTCCATAACATCTATATTTTCTTCTTCATGTGCTACTCCTCCACCATCACTCACTTTCATGGATTCATCGTATTCAGCAACAAATAGATATAATATTTCAGTTACGGCTCCGGGAGACATATAGGTTTCCATTACCTTTTTTACTTTAGAAATGCGGTAACCTGTTTCTTCTTCAGTTTCTCTAATGATGCATTCCTCTGGATTATCTTGGTCCAGAAGTCCGGCACAAACCTCAATCATCATTCCGGTTTCATTTCCGTTAAGGTACGTCGGCAAGCGAAACTGACGTGTTAAAATAACTGTTTTTTGTTGTGCGTTATAAAGCAAAATAGCGGAGCCGTTTCCTCTATCATAGACTTCTCTTTTTTGGGTAATCCAAGAGTCGTCTTTTTTTTGATAGTCAAAAGTTACCTTGTTTAAGAGATACCAGTTGTCGGAGAGCAATTCAGTTTTTTGTATTTTGATACTTGGATTTTTCATTCGCTTGGATTGGTTTTTTAAACTAAAAAAAAAACGCTCTGAATTTTCAGAGCGTTTCGTAATCTTATTTCAGAATAGTTTGCTTTCTGTCTGGACCTACAGAAACTATTTTGATAGGAACTTCCACTTCTTTTTCAATGAATGCAATATATTCTTTTAATTCTGTCGGTAATTCATCATACGTAGTCATACCAGTCAAATCTTGTTTCCAACCTTTGAAATCCTGATATACCGGAGTTACGTTTTCTGGCTCGATGTTATAAGGGAAATGAGAAATGTTCTCTCCTTTATAATTGTATTCGGTACATACTTTCAATGTTTCAAATCCTGAAAGTACATCACCTTTCATCATCATCAGTTGCGTTACACCATTAACCTGAACTGCATATTTAAGTGCTACTAAGTCTAACCAGCCGCAACGTCTTTGTCTTCCGGTTACGGATCCAAATTCATTTCCTACACGTGCCATAGTTGCACCATCTTCGTCAAAAAGTTCAGTAGGGAATGGACCACTTCCTACGCGTGTTACATACGCTTTAAAAATTCCGTATACTTCCTTGATTTTATTTGGAGCAATCCCTAAACCGGTACAGGCACCGGCAGCAGTAGTATTTGATGAAGTTACAAATGGATACGTTCCAAAATCAACGTCCAATAAGGAACCTTGAGCACCTTCACATAATATTGATTTACCAGCTTTTTGAGCTTGGTGTAAATATTCTTCACTATCAATGAAATCTAATTTTTTTAGTTCTTCGATAGCTTCAAAAAATTCTTTTTCTAATTCTTCTAAATTATATTGGATAGCAACATCGTAGAATTTTATCATTGCTTCATGCTTGTCAGCCAAAGCTCTGTAACGATCTGCAAAATCTTCTAATTCGATATCACCCACACGAATACCGTTTCTTCCGGTTTTATCCATATAAGTAGGTCCAATTCCTTTTAATGTAGAACCAATTTTTGCTTTTCCTTTTGAAGCCTCAGAAGCAGCGTCTAATAAACGGTGCGTTGGTAAAATTAAATGTGCTTTTCTTGAAATGATTAATTTATTTTTGATGTCTAAATTAAATTTCTCAAGACCTTCAATTTCTTTTTGAAAAACTACAGGATCAATTACTACTCCGTTTCCAATGATGTTTACAGCAGTTTTATGAAAAATACCAGAAGGAATAGTTCTAAGAACATGTTTTATTCCGTCAAATTCCAAAGTATGTCCTGCATTTGGACCTCCTTGAAAACGAGCGATAATATCATAATTTGAAGTCAGAACATCAACAATTTTTCCTTTTCCTTCATCTCCCCATTGTAATCCTAGTAATAAATCTACGGTCATTCTATCTGTTATTTGTAGTTAGTGATATATTGAAGGGACAACTAGTCAGTTATCCGTACTATTTTTGTTTTTTTATTCCATATAAATATAAGGAATGGTTGGTAATCTCGATGTCGAATATTTCTTCGATTGTTTTTTTGATACTTTGAATTCTTGGATCGCAAAACTCAATTACTTCGCCAGTATCAGTCATTATAATATGATCATGCTGCTTATCAAAATATGATTTTTCATAATGCGCCTGATTTTGCCCAAATTGGTGTTTACGCACTAAAGCACAGTCCAATAGCAATTCAATCGTGTTGTAAAGAGTTGCTCTACTTACACGATAGTTTTTATTTTTCATTTTAATATAAAGGTTCTCTACATCAAAATGTTCTTCGCTATCGTAAATTTCCTGAAGGATAGCATAACGTTCAGGAGTTTTGCGATGCCCTTTTTTTTCAAGATACATTGTAAAAACATTTTTTACAATTTCTTGGTTTTTGGTGTTATCTGTGGAAATGAGTGTCATATGCGAGCAAAGATAAATTTTTTAGTTTAAAGTATAAAGTTTAAGGTTTGTTTAGTTTTAAGTTTTTTAGTTTCAAGTGGAACAAATTGAGATTTAAAACTAAAAACTGGATTTTTTTCTATGTTTTATAAACCCTTGTTACTTTATCAATTCCGTCAATTTTTTTGATGTTGTTGATCATTTTTTTCAAAATGGTATTGTTTTGAACAATTACCGCAACTTGACCATGAAAAATTCCTGCATCGGTACTCAAAGAAATACTCTGAATATTAACGTGCATATTGTTCGAAATTACCTTTGTCAATTGGTTTGTGAGTCCTAAAACATCCATTCCGGTTATGTTGATGATGGCTTTGAATTCTTCTTGTGAAGAGTCAATCCATTTGGCTGTCATTATTCGGTAGGCATAGTTGGATTGCATCCCAATGGCGTTTGGACAATCTTTTTTGTGTACTTTTATTCCTTCGTTGATCGTTACAAAACCAAATACATCATCACCAGGAATTGGGTTGCAGCAAGGCGATAATTTATAATCCAGTTTGTCGTGTTCTTTTCCAAAAACCAGCATGTCGTAATTACTGCTTATGATTGGTTTATGGATGTCTTCATTAGCAGTACTTGGCGAACGTTTCATTTTGTTTTTGAAAAAATTAATGAACGTATTGCTTTTTTGCGCTGCGTAATCTTTGAGTTGTTGGTTTTCAATAGCACCGATTCCCACTCTGTAAAATAAATCTAAACTGGTTTTTAGTTTAAAAAAGTTGACCAATTCATTAACCACTGATTCGTTTAACGTTATTTTTAAATGTTTTAATTTTCGAGTAAGGAGTTCTTTTCCTTCCTCACCAATTTTCTTGGTATTCTCGTTTAAAACGTTTTTTATTTTTGTTTTGGCTCTGGAAGTAGTTACGTAATCCAGCCAGTTAATTGTAGGTTTTTGATGTTGGGAGGTAATGACTTCAATCTGATCGCCACTTTTTAATTCGAAATTCAAAGGAACTAGTTTCCCATTGACGCGTGTCCCTCTTGTTCTGATTCCTATTTCAGAGTGAATGCTGAAAGCAAAATCAAGTGAAGTGGCACCTTTTGGCAATGATTTTATTTCTCCTTTTGGGGTAAACACAAAGATTTCTTTGGAATATAGATTCATTTTGAAATCTTCCACAAAATCTACTGCATTCGTCTCTGAATTTTCTAAAGCTTCTTTTAGTAAATTTAGCCAAACATCCAGACCACTTTCTTCGGTAGCGCCATTTTTATATTTGTAATGTGCAGCATAGCCTTTTTCGGCAATTTCATCCATGCGTTCACTTCGAACCTGAACTTCAACCCAGCGGCCCTTTGGTCCCATTACAGTAATATGCAATGCTTCATAACCTGTTGATTTGGGTGACGAAATCCAGTCGCGCAATCGACTTGGACTAGGTCTGTAATGATCTGTTACAATAGAATAGATTTTCCAGGCAAGAAATTTTTCGTCGTGGGGATTTGATTTGTAAACGATGCGCAAAGCAAACTTATCATATACTTCGTCGAAGCTTACGTTTTGCGCTTTCATTTTTCGACGAATAGAATAGATGGATTTTGGACGGCCTTTTATAATGTACTCGACTCCTTCTTCATCCAAAGCTGTTTTTAGAACCGTAGTAATATCAGCAATGTAAGCATCTTGCTCTTCTTTGGTTTCTTTTATTTTACTTAAAATATCATTGTATACTGCTGGTTCAGTATATTTTAACCCTAAATCTTCAAGCTTCGTTTTGATGTTGTATAAACCCAATCGATGTGCTAAAGGAGCGTAAATATACAAAGTCTCTGATGCAATTTTAGTTTGTTTGTCTTCCTGCATCGATTCCATAGTTTGCATATTGTGCAAACGATCGGCTAGTTTGATCAGAATTACTCGAACGTCATCGTTTAGTGTAAGAATCATTTTCCTGAAATTCTCGGCTTGTAATGATGCATTCAAATCCTTTTGAACCATGGATATTTTGGTTAATCCCTCGACGATTTGAGCCACTTTAGGATTAAACAAACGTTCGATATCTTGAATAGTAGTTGGCGTGTCTTCAACAACATCATGCAATAATGCGGCAGCGATGGATGTAGCTCCCAAACCTATTTCGGAAGCCACAATTTTTGCCACAGCAATGGGATGGAAGATGTAGGCTTCACCTGATTTTCTGCGTTGCTCTTTATGAGCTTCTACGGAAACATCAAATGCTTTCCGGATTAATTTTTTGTCTTCTGGTGTTAAAGTTTGGTAACTTATGCGAAGCAATTCTTTATATTCTTGGGCAATCGCCTTGTTTTCTTTTTCTAAATCTATTTCTGTCATAACGGCATTGTTCATTTCCTAAAAATAAGAATAAGTTGGGAGATATGCAAATGTATCTTTGAATTTTAAACGAAAGAAACTTGGATTTGTCTTTAAATTTGCTGTCCAAAATCTAAAATCCTCTCTGTCTTTTGGCTTCAAAAATCAAGATTGCTGCTGCAACCGAAACATTCATGGAATCGATCTCGCCTTGCATTGGAATAATAATATTTTGGGTCGCTTGTTTTCGCCATTCCTCGGTCAATCCGGTGGCTTCCGTTCCTACAACCAAAGCCGTTGGGGTGGTGTAATCTTGTGTGTGATACGAAGTCGAGTTTTGTAAAGTCGCACAATAAAAATTGATTTTTCGTTCTTTTAAAAAAGCAATAATTTCTGACGTTGTTCCGGTTGCAATTTGGTTGGTAAACAAACACCCTACGCTGGAACGCACAATGTTTGGATTGTATAAATCACTTTTTGGATTGGCAATTAGTACCGCGTCAAGATTTGCAGCATCGGCGGTACGAAGTAAAGCTCCAATGTTTCCGGGCTTTTCCGGTGCTTCGGCAATAAGAATCAATGGATTTTCGGATAATTTCAAATCAGATAATTGCAACGATTTGGTTTTGGCTACAGCCAAAATGCCTTCGGTGGTATCTCTGTACGCTAGTTTTTGATAGACTTCTTTATTGATTTCTATCAGTTCGGCATTTTTAGATAATTGACTGGCTTCGGATTCGGAACAAATTTCAGGTAAAAACAACAGCGTTTCCATTTCGTAACCGCCTTTAATGGCAATAGAAATTTCACGTTTTCCCTCAATTAAAAAGGTTCCGGATTGTTTACGCGCTTTTGCTTTTTCCTGCAATTGCACTAAAGATTTTATGTATGGATTTTGTATCGAAGTGATTTGTTTCAAGAGGTACAACTATTTAATTTATAGGAAACAAAGATACATAGAGAAAATTCAGTTTTCTATATTTGGATTCGAATATTTATCTACTGATATGGGCGTGGATTAAATGTAGCCAATAGGAGTTGGTTACACGAGTATTTTCTTTAATTTTGTCTGAAATATATTCAATAAACAGCATCTTAGTATCCATTTTTAAATCCAAAAAAAAATAGCATGTTCCATTTATTAGACATCATCGGTACGATGGCTTTTGCCATGTCTGGTGCTTTGACGGCAATGAATAAAAAAATGGACCCTTTTGGTGTATTTATTATTGCATTTGTAACTGCCGTGGGTGGCGGAACGTTGCGGGACATTATGATTGGGCGAACTCCTGTGGGATGGATGCTGGATTTAAAGTATGTGTATGTGATAATCATCGGATTTGTATTGGCCATTATTTTTAGGAAAAAATTCGATCGATTGCGCACTTCTTTATTTTTATTTGATACTATTGGATTGGGTGTTTTTACGTTAATAGGTCTCGAAAAAGGAATAAATATTGGACTTCATCCAGTCATTTGCGTCGCTTTAGGAACTATGACAGCTTGTTTTGGAGGCGTTATTCGAGATATTTTATGTACTGAAATTCCCGTTATTTTTAGAAGGGAAATTTATGCAACAATTTGTATTCTTGGTGGAATTGTTTTCTTTATTCTTCGGGAATTTAATTTAGAAAGTGATGTTTTATACTTAGTGACATCCTTAGTTATCATTTCGGTTCGTCTGATGGCGGTGAAATTCAAATGGTATTTATCACCTTTAGAGAATAAATAAAAAATGCTTAATTTCACGAAGTCTAAAATCAAATAGTGAAAAATTATTCTGTCAAACAATACCAGGAAAGCGAGTATGCAAATTGGAATACCTTTATTGGTCAAGCCAAAAACGCTACCTTTTTATTTCACCGTGATTTTATGGAATACCACAAAGATCGGTTTGAGGACAATTCCTTGATTGTTTTTTATAAGGATAAATGGATTGGAGTTGTACCAGCGAATAAAGTTAGGAATGAAATTTTTTCGCATCAAGGATTGACTTATGGTGGCTTGGTTTACAGTGATAAGTCAAAATTGACAACTGTAATTAATGCTTTTAGGTGTGTTTTGTTGTTTCTAAATGACAATAAAATAGAGAAACTGCATCTGAAAACGATTCCATCTATTTATCATACTAAACCTGCCGAAGAAATTGAGTATGCTTTATTTTTGGCTGAAGCCAAATTGGTAAGACGAGATAGTTTGTCTGTGATTGATTTATTACAGATAAATAATTTTTCAAAAATCAGAAAAAGAGGCATTCAAAAAGGAGTTGCAAAGGGTTTGGTTATCAAAGAAGAAGAGGTTTTTGAACTGTTTTGGAATGAGATATTGATTCCAAACTTGAATGAAAGACATAGAGCAAAACCGATTCATTCCATTGCAGAAATGAACCTTTTGAAAAGTCTTTTCCCTAAAAATATCAGGCAGTTTAATGTGTATTATAACAATAAAATTGTGGCTGGAACGACTGTTTTCGAAAGTGAAACGGTTGCGCATTGTCAATACATTTCTAAATATGAAAAAGATGAAAATTTAGGAAGTTTAGATTTTTTATATCATTTTTTGATTAAAGAAGCTTTTGCTGACAAACGATTTTTTGATTTTGGAATTTCCAATGAAGCGCAAGGAAAATTATTGAATGATGGGTTGTCTTATTGGAAAGAAAGTTTCGGAGCCAGTACCATAGTTCATGATTTTTATGAAATTGAAACGGCAAATTATGTAAAGCTAGATTCCTTTTTTACTAAATCAAAAAACAGACTGACCGAATGATTCCATTTCTTGATTTAAAAAAAATAAACGAACCGTATGAAACCGCTTTTCAAGGAAAACTGAAAGCCGTTTTAGCTAATGGTTTGTATGTTTTAGGAAATGAAGTCAAGGAATTTGAAGCGAGTTTTGCCAAGTATTGTGGTGCCAAATATTGCATCGGGACTGGAAATGGGTTAGATGCTTTAGTCTTGATTTTTAAGGGGTATATTCAACTTGGAAAATTGCAAAAAGGGGATGAAGTTATTGTTCCTGCAAATACTTATATTGCGAGTATTCTGGCTGTTTTACAAGCGGATTTAATTCCTGTTTTGGTCGAGCCAAAATTAGAAACCTACAACATCAATCCTGATTTAATTTTACAAAAGATTACTTCAAAAACCAAAGCAATTCTAGTAGTTCATCTTTATGGACAATTGGCAGAAATGGATGCGATACATGAAATTGCTGTTGCAAATAATTTATTGGTTGTCGAAGATGCGGCTCAGGCTCATGGTAGTGTTCAGTGTTCAGGGCTCAGTGTTCAGTCAATAGATCGTAGTCTTGAAGATGTCATCCCGAGCGCAGTAAAAGGACTTTTTTTGAGAGCCGGAAACCTTGGGAATGCGGCGGCTTTTAGTTTTTATCCTGGGAAAAATCTAGGTGCATTGGGCGATGGAGGAGCAGTTACTACAAGTGATTCGGAGTTGGCTAAGGTCATTCAATCGTTGCGTAATTACGGTTCTGAAACCAAATATTATAATGATTATGTAGGTATAAATTCAAGATTAGATGAACTGCAAGCGGCTTTCCTTAATGTAAAATTGCCCCATTTAGATATTGAAAATCAACGACGTAGAGTAATTGCAAAACGCTATTTGTCTGAAATTAAAAATGATAAAATACGATTGCCAAATTGGGATTTATCAAATAATCATGTTTTTCATTTGTTTGTCATTCGAACCCAAAACAGAATAGAGTTGCAAAACTATTTACATCAGAATAATATTCAAACGGTAATACATTATCCCGTTGCGCCTCACAATCAAAAAGCGTTATCATTATGGAATCATTTGTCTTTTCCAATAACCCAAAAAATTCATGATGAAGTGTTGAGTTTGCCTATAAGCCCAGTCTTGACAATGGATGAGGTGAGTTTTATTGTTGCAGTTTTAAATAAATACTAAATTGGAATTTATTAAAAAAATAGCACAGACACAGTTGTTTAAGATTACGTCTTTAAATAGTTTAAGTGTTATTTTAAAAATTGGAATTGGGTTAATCACTTCAAAATTATTGGCTGTTTTTGTAGGTCCAAGCGGAATGGCTTTAGTTGGTAATTTGAGGAATTTTTTAACTTCCTTAGAAGGCATTTCGACTTTAGGTTTTCAAAACGGAATTATAAAATATGTTGCTGAAAACGATAAAAATGAGAATCAGCTTAAAAAAATAATTACCACAGTTTTTATTAGTTTGGTATGTATTGCGACTGTTTTAAGTGGCGTCTTATACTTTTTTGCGTCTTATTGGAACCGTCAAATATTTGGAAATAATTTTGAGTATGCGATTGTTTTCAAAGCATTGGCTTTGGCTTTGCCTTGGTACGCGATTTCTGTTTTTTTGTTGTCTGTACTTAATGGTTTAGGGCAATTCAAAAGAGTTATTTGGGTCAATATAATAGGGAATGCCATTGGTTTATTGGTCTCTATTGGTATGATTTTCAACTATCAAACTTTAGGAGCATTACTGTCATTAGTACTATCTCCTGCTTTATTGTTTTTTGTGACATTTTATTACGTAAACAAGGAAATCAACTTTTTTAAAACAATTCGGATGTATCAGTTTGATTATCAAGTGGTAAAAAACCTATCGTCTTATTCTTTAATGGCTTTGGTTTCAACAGTTTTAGGACCTTTGGTGTATTTATTAATCCGAAATCATGTTATCCAGAATATTGGACTGGAACAAGCCGGTTTTTGGGAAACAATGACACGCATTTCGACGTATTATATGTTGTTTGTTACTACAATTTTGACTGTTTATTTTTTGCCGAAATTGGCTGTCGCCAAAAACAATCTGGAGACAAAACGTGTTTTTTGGAGTTATTTCAAAAATATTGTACCTGTTTTCATAATAGTATTAGCGGTGCTTTACTTTTTACGATTTTTTATCGTTAATCTACTTTTTACCCATGCTTTTCTACCGGTAACGACTTTGTTTTTTTGGCAGTTGGCAGGGGATGTTCTAAAAGTAGCGTCTTTGATTTTAGGGTATCAGTTTTTTGCAAAAAAATTAACTGTAGCATTTATAGTTTCAGAGTTGTTTTCACTTCTCGTTTTATATTTTTTAAGTATTTATTTAGTTGATTTACATGGAATTCAAGGAGTTGTAATGGCTCAAGCTTTTGATAATTTTATTTATTTGTTAGTGTTGGTTGTTTATTTCAGGAAGAGTTTGTTTTAGTTTTTTAGATAAAAAATTAAGCTTTATTCCAAGTTTCTAAGTAATGATTAGCAATTTTTATATAATCATGTTCTTGCTCCACAAATGCTCTTGCCCGTTTGCCAATTGCTCTAATTTCTTCAGGATTTTCAATCAAAAATGACAATTCTGTCACTAAATAATTCACATCCGGCAAAGCATTTACAGCCACTCGTTCGGATATATTATAATGTTGTACAAACTCTGTTTCGGCACCAGTGAATACAACTTTTCCTTTTGCCATGGCTTCCAGTGCATTATATCCTTGGTCGCAACTAAAATTTTGGTCTAATAAAATATGTGCTTTGTTGTATAAATCGATATAAATGGGATACGGAACTGTTTTTGTGCTAATTATTTCAACTCTGTTTCCGTATTTTATTTTTATAATTTCAAGTGCTTTTTCAAAATAAGGAATGCCTTTTTGATTGTAGCTCCATTCATTTATGCCAAGAAAAATTACGATTTTATTTTCAATGTTCAATTGCTGAAACATTAATTTAGTATGATTAATTGGGTATGGAATAAAACCGGAATATTTCGAACTTTTATTTACGGCAGCAACATAATCAAAATCGGTGGCGATTATTCCACTGCATTTTTCCAAAATAAAATCGTGTATTTTTTTATGATTTTCTTTTAAATATTCAAATAATGGATCAAACTCTTTGGTTAGTTTTGGATTAAGAAAAAAGGGTTGTAAAATCGATTTTTTGGTTTTGTTTTCTATATCGAATTTCATGTTCAAATAATCAGCGCCGCAGGACAAAATAAAAACTCTTTTATTTAATTCGAAAATTCTCTTAATCAAGAAAAGTTCTAATTTCTTTGTTGTTTTTATAGGCGCTTCATTAATGAACTGAATTACGTCGAAATTTTTAAATTTTGGAAGCAAAAAATAAAACCGAATTCCATATTCTAAAGTCGCAAAGTCATAATTAAAAAGGCGATAAATAATTTGTCTAACTATATTAATTAACTTAAATTTACTCCATTTGGCTTCAAAATCTAAATCAACGGGATAGTTTTTGAAACCATCACTATTTGCTGCTAAAATTACTTCATGTCCAAGTTGAACTAACCCTTCCTTCAAAGAATTGTGTAAAAGACTATATTCTCCGATAAGTAAAATTCGCATGAATAGTATATTTGTAACGAAAATATGCAATCAGCAATGATAAAACAAAACTTTAAGTATAAAATTGCTTTAATTGGGTATCGGTTAAGTGGAGGAGGAAGCGAAAAAGTTATGGCTACGTTGTCGATTTTTTTTGATAAAATGGGAATAGACGTTTGTAACATCATTATTTTAGATGAAGTATCGTATCCGTATTCTGGGAGGCTTGTCAATTTAGGGTTGTTGAAAGACAATAAAAATGGATTTATCAATAAATACAAGCGATTGACTGCATTGCGAAATTGTTTAAATGCAAATAATTTTGATTATATAATAGATTTTCGTTTTAGAATTAAACCTATTCAGGAATTAATTTTGTCACGATTGATTTATAATACAAAAACGATATTTACAGTTCATAGTTTTTTGATAGATCATTATATGCCCAACAACTCTTTGTTAACTAGGTTTATGTACAATCATTGTTATGCGAATGTCGCTATTGTGGCAGAAATGAAGGAGTTGATGGAGCAAAAACATAATTTAAAAAACGTAGTTACTATTTCTAATCCGGTAAATCTAGAGGAAGTTAACGAAAAGTGCACGGAATCTATTGACATTGAATTTGATTATATCATAGCGATAGGTCAATATGAGAGTACAATAAAGCAGTTTGATAAGTTAATATTGAGTTATGTAAATTCAATTTTACCTAAAAAAAATATTCATCTTATAATACTGGGAAAAGGCAATAAAAGCCCATTGAAAAGTATAGCAGAAGCAAATGGAGTTTTAGAATATGTACATTTTTTAGGATACCAAAACAATCCTTTTAAGTATATTTCTAAAGCTAAATTTCTCGTATTATCGAGTAAAAACGAAGGATTTGCCAATGTTCTGTTAGAAGCTTTAGCATGTGAAACTCCCGTTATAGCATTTGATTGTCCCTGTGGACCAAGTGTAATTATTAAGGATAAAATAAATGGGATTTTAGTAGAAAATCAAAACTTGCAAAAACTTACAGAAGCAATGAATTTATTAGAGTCAGATGAATCTTTATATCTGCATTGCAAGAAAAATGCTTTAGAAAGCATAAAGCCTTTTTTACTGGAAACAATTGGTCAGCAATGGTTAGAACTGATGAAAATGGAAGGTTCTTTTAATACAACAAAATTAAAATTATGAATGTAAGAATAATTGACATTCCAAAAATAGAAAATGCCTTAGGAAACATTGCAGTAATGGAAAACGGTTCCATTCCTTTCGATATAAAAAGAGTTTATTATCTATACGATATTCCAAGTTCTTCAAAACGAGGCGGACATTCCCATAAAAATCTCCAACAAATATTGATAGCCATTTCAGGAAGTTTTGATGTGGTTTTAAAGAACGGAAGTTCAGTCAAAACAATTACATTGAATAAACCTGATAAAGGATTATTTATAGAAAATCACATTTGGAGGGAATTAGAAAATTTTTCTTCTGGAGCAGTTTGTTTGGTTTTGGCATCTGATGTATTCGATGAAGAAGATTATATTCGGGATTTTGATGAATTTTTGATTTCTAAAAAATGAAACTTTTATACCTTGTTCCCAACATAAATAACGAAGGCGGTGTAGCCCGAGTGCTTTCTGTAAAAGCCAATTATCTCATTGAAAAATTGGGATATGAAGTTCATATTCTGACTCAGAACGACGGACATTTTCCTTTGTTTTATTCTTTTAATTCTAATATTATTTTTCACGATTTGCTATTGAAAGGGAACTTATTTCAGTTTCTTAATTCTTTTGCGAAAGGGTTAAAAAGTAGAATTAAAGCAATTCAACCAGATGTTATTATTGTTTGTGACAATGGCCTAAAAGCGTATTTGATACCTTTTATTTTAAAAAATAAAGTTCCTCTTGTGTTAGAAATGCACAGTTCCAAGTTTATTGAAGAAAGAGAATCAGATAAAAATATTTTGACTAAAGTTGCGTCTAATTATATTTCTCTTTTAAAAAAAATCGGGATAAAGAAATACAATCGATTTGTTGTGGAAACGAGCGAAAGCATTGCAGAATGGGAAATAAATAATGCAATTGTCATTCCAAATCCTTTATGGTTTATTTCCGAAAAATCAAGTACTTTAGAAAATAAAAAAGGTATTGCAGTTGGTCGGCATACGTATGAAAAAGGATTTGACAGAATGGTACAAATCTGGAAAAAAGTGGTTGAGAAACACCCAGAATGGATATTGGAAATTTATGGGAAATCATCTGAAAATAGTAATTTACGATTGTTAGCTGAAAATCTGAACATTTCGGACAATATTATTTTTTATGAACCGGTTCAGAATATTAACGAGAAATATTTAGAGGCTTCATTTTATCTGATGACGTCTCGATTTGAAGGTTTTGGAATGGTCTTAATTGAGGCAATGGCTTCTGGATTGCCTTGTATTGCTTATGATTGTCCGTGTGGACCAAGAGGAATTTTATCTCAAAATGAAGATGGTTTTTTGATCGAAAACGGTAGCGAATCAGATTATGTAAAAGCAATTGAGACTTTAATCGAAAATGCGACATTAAGAAGAGAAATGGGTAAAAAGGCAAAGTTATCTAGCGAAAAATACCATATCGATGCTATTATGGAAACCTGGAATCAATTATTTATTGGAATGAAAAAGAATTAATTTTTTATCATTTATCGAGCATAAATAACCTATCCGAAACCAATTAAAAAGGAATAAATTAGGATTTTTACCGGTTAAATTTCGCAGCTGATATTTTTCAAAAACCGAATGTATTTTTGAAATGATAAAAGTGCATTTTGTTTGTTTCAAAAAATGATACAATTGAATAAGCTTTACAAACTCAACAGCAATTTTTTCTTCTTTGTACAGCGAAATCAAATTTTCTAAGGACTCTTTGGTTTTGTTCATATAAACCAAGTTTGTGTCAATTTCGCCGTGTTCAACAGGATTTTCAATCTGATTTACTTTAACTTTTAACAGACTCAACTGATATGAAAGTTGGGTGTCATCATGACCGTATTTTTTCTTGTTGGCATCAAATTTTACTTTATCAAAACAGTCTTTTTTAATCACGGTATTATTAAAAAGTAACGATTGATACGGTTTTTTCTTTCGGTGTACCGCAGATTTATCCTCAATACATCTTCCATATTCCCAACGTAGTTTTTGGTTGTCGGAAGGACATTTTTCAGGATGCAACCTGCCGCCATAAACAACATCAAAATCATGAAGATTGTCAATGTATTTTTTTATGTAATGATCATGAATAATTATAGAGTCTCCGTCGATAAAAAGCAAATAATCAAATTTTGCTTGCTCAGCGAGTGAATTTCTGTTTTCTCGATGCGCTAGATTTTCTTTTAAGGATACAAAACTGCAATTTGATACTGCGTTTACATTTTCATTACATGCATTTAAACTTGATTTTGAAGCATCGTCTTGACATAGAATTTCAAAATCTATTCCGCAATCCATACATTGTTTGTGTAACTCTAAAACAAGAGGATAAACATTGTAATTGTATATTGGAACAAGAATGGAAAGCATTATGCCGTTCTCTGAACTACTTCAAAGATTTTTGCATCTTCGCATTTCAATGTTTTCGAAGGGAATTTCATCAATAATGCATAATCGTGTGTCGCCATAATGATGGTTTTTCCGTTAGCATTGATCTTCTTTAAGACTTCCAATACTTCGGCACTTGTTTGTGGATCAAGGTTCCCAGTTGGTTCATCAGCCAGGATTAATTCGGGGTCGTTCAGTAAAGCTCTGGCTATGGCAACACGCTGCTGTTCACCGCCTGAAAGTTGATGTGGCATTTTATTGCCAAATTCTTTCATACCCACTTTGTCTAAAACTTCATCCATTTTATTCTGCATTTCTACGTTGTCAATCCAGCCTGTAGCTTTTAGAACAAATAACATATTGTCTTTTACAGTTCTGTCTGGCAATAATTTGAAATCTTGAAAAACGATTCCAATCTTTCTTCTCAAAAACGGAATGTCATCTTCTTTTAAAGTGGCTAAATCAAAATCTACAATGTTTCCTTCTCCTTCTGTTAAAGGTAAATCAGCATATAAGGTTTTCATCAAACTACTTTTTCCGGAACCTGTTTTTCCAATGATGTATAGGAATTCACCATGTTTTACCTCCAAGTTCACCTCTGTTAAAATAGATTTTCCTTCTTGATAAATATTTACATTTTTTAAAGACAGTACGGATTGTGACATAATTTGCATTTGTTTATTGGGTAAAAGTAATAAGATAACGGTTCTATTCAAAATAAATTCTATTCAATTAGATAGAATTCTGATAATTATAAATAATAGGGGAAAGTAGCGGCATTTACAGCGTTGAATAGTAGGGCCTGTAAAGGTGAATTCTACGGTGTTAAAAAAAATGTTCATAATAAAAGCCAATAACGATTCGTTATAGAGTTCAGAATATGATACATTTGAATTATTAAAATAAAATCACAATGCGTAAAATTTCTTGGCTCTTCTTTATTCCAATTTTTATTATAACGGCCACTATTTCGGCACAAAAATCAACCATTTACACGCACGATTCGAAAGATTTCAATAAAGCGGTTTCTTTGTTTAAAGACGCGCAATATGCATCGGCGCAACTAATTTTTAATAAAGTAAAGGAAACGGCGACTACTGAAGAGCTAAAATCAGATTGCGCGTATTATGCTGCAAATTGTGCCATTCGAACCAATCAGGCGAATGCGGATGGATTGATGGAGCAATTTGTTTTGGATTATCCTACGAGCGTAAAACAAAACCAAGCGTATATTGAAGTGGCACATTATCATTTTAGCCAAGGGAATTATCCGCAAGCGTTACAATGGTTTGATAAAGTGGATGAAAGTAGTTTGAGCAGAAACGATCAAGATAAATTTAACTTCCAGAAAGGCTATAGTTTTTTTAACGCCAAAAATAAAAAGGAAGCTACAGTGTATTTAAATAAAGTCGTTAATTCTGCCGAATATGGTTCTCAGGCTAAGTATTATTTGGGATTTATGGCGTACGAAGGGGATGATTACAAACAGGCAACAAAGTATTTTGACGAAGTTTCAGGCGAAGAAAAGTACAAAGAAAAGCTTTCGTATTATCAGGCGGATATGAATTTTAAACTTGGTGATTTCCAAAAAGCAATTGATTTAGGGCAGAAAGCGATGGCTAAATCTACTCCTTTAGAAAAATCAGAACTGAGTAAAATCATTGGCGAAAGCTATTTCAATTTGAAGCAATATGATAAAGCAATTCCATATTTAGTAGATTATAAAGGTAAAAAAGGGAAATGGAATAATACGGATTTTTATCAGTTGGGATATGCCTATTACAAGCAAAAAGACTATGAAAACGCAATTTCTCAGTTTAATAAAATTATTGGAGGGAAAGATTTCGTAGCGCAAAATGCCTATTATCATTTGGGAGAAAGTTACCTGAATACCGATAAAAAACAACAAGCTTTGAATGCTTTCAAAAATGCTTCGGAAATGGAATTTGATTTGGCCATTCAGGAAGATGCCAGTTTGAATTATGCTAAATTGAGTTATGAATTAGGGAATTCATACCAAAGTGTACCAGCAGTTTTGCAAGCTTTCTTGAATAAATATCCAGATAATGCAAGCCGTTCTGAGGTGGAAAAATTATTGATAGATTCTTATATTTCTTCTAAAAACTACAAAGAAGCTATAGTTTTATTGGAAAAAAATAAAGCACCGGAAAATAAATTAGCGTACCAAAAAGTGCTTTTTTATAGAGGGTTAGAATTGTACACCGATGAGAATTATCCGGAAGCATTGAAAATGTTTACGAAATCCGTAAGTGAACAAAAAGATGCGATTTTTACGGCTCGTGCTACTTTCTGGCAAGGCGAAACGGAATATGTTTTGAATGATTTCAAAGAGGCGTTACTGAGTTTCAAGCAATTCATTGGTGCAAACCAAGCGGCAACTACACCGGAATTTAAAAACAGTAATTACAATATTGCTTACACGTATTTTAAATTGAAAGAATACGAGCAAGCAGGGGATTATTTCCAAAAACAAATAGAAAAAGCACCTTCAGATAAAGTACGTTTGGATGATTCCTATTTGCGTTTGGCGGATTGCCGTTTTGTAACTTCAAAATACGGTCCTGCAATGGAAGCGTATACTAAAGTGATCGAGTCTAAAAGTGTAGACGCAGATTATGCGTATTTCCAAAAGGCAATTTCTTATGGATTTATGGCTAAAAACGATAAAAAAATGGAGGAGCTAAATGCTTTTTTACAATTGTATCCAAAATCAGAATACAGAGACGATGCGCTTTTTGAATTGGCAAATACGTATGTTGCCGAGAATAAAAATGATCTTGCCGTAAAAACGTATGACCGTTTAAATACTGAATTTAAAAAAGGTTCTTTTACTTCCAGATCTATTTTGCGTCAGGGATTAGTGTATTATAACACAGATAAAGACGAGCAGGCATTATTAAAATTTAAAAAAGTAGCCGCTGATTTTCCTAGAACTCCAGAAGCTTTAGCAGCGGTAGCCACTGCTCGATTGATTTATGTGGATAATGGCAGAGTGGATGAGTATGCAACATGGGTTCGTACATTGGATTTCGTCGCGGTGACTGATGCAGAACTTGATAATGATACGTATGAAGCCGCTGAAAAACAATTTCAACAGAATAATGTCAAGCAGGCAATTGCAGGATTTAGTAGTTATATAAATCAGTTTTCTCGAGGAATTCATGCTTTACAGGCTAATTATTATTTGGCTCAATTGTATTTTTCTGATGGATCAGAGAGTAAATCGATTCCTAATTATGAATACGTGATTGCACAATCCAGAAGTGAATTTACAGAACAATCGTTGTCACGATTGGCTCAAATTTTCCTTAAAAACAAAGAGTATGAGAAAGCTATTCCGGTTTTATCCCGTTTAGAAAACGAAGCGGATATTTCTCAGAATAAAACTTTTGCGCAATCGAATTTGATGAAATTGTATTACGATAAGAAAGATTATCCGAATTCAGGTGTTTATGCCGAGAAGGTTTTGATCAATCCTAAAACAGATGATAATGTAAAAAGCGATGCGCAGATTATCATTGCACGTGCAGCAATTGAAACAGGTGATGAAGCAAAAGCGAAAGTTGCCTATGCAAAATTAATGACGATTGCCAAAGGAGAATTAGCTGCTGAAGCCTTGTATTATGACGCTTATTTTAAAAATAAAGACGCAAAATTTGAATCTTCAAATGTTGCAGTTCAAAAATTAGCGAAGAGTTATTCCAGCTATAAATATTTTGGAGCCAAAGGATTAGTATTGATGGCGAAAAACTTTTACGGACTGAAAGACAGCTACCAAGCAACCTATATTTTAGAAAATGTAATTCAAAACTTTACTGATTTTCAGGATGTAGTTTCAGATGCGCAAAAAGAATTGGATATAATAAAAGCTGAAGAATCCAAAACAAATTCATCAATTACTAAGTAAAGAAGGCGTAGAATTAGATTAAGAAAAAAGAAGAATGGGCATGAAATTTTTAAAATAATCGAAAGCCAAAAAACAAAGAGAATGAATCTACCTTTTTACATCGTTGATGTTTTTACAGAGAAAAAATATGCAGGCAATCAATTGGCTGTTTTTTTAGAGGCTGAAGGCTTAAGTGACGAACAGATGCAAAAAATTGCCCGTGAAATCAACTTTGCGGAAAGCACTTTTATAACTAAGCTTGACGCTGAAAATAGCTTCGCAGAAATTAGAATTTTTACTCCAGAGTACGAAATGAAGTTTGCAGGACATCCAATCATAGGGACATCGTGGGTTTTGATGAACACCATATTTGAAAATCAGCCTGAAAAAATTACGTTATCGGTTCCAATTGGTGAAATTCCAGTGCATCAATCGGGAGATTTGGTTTGGTTACAGTCGGCTCAACCCCAGTTTTTGGATACTTTTTCAGCAGAAGATTTTTTAACCTTCAGCAATTTAAACCCTGCTGATTTTGATGATGCATTTCCCATTCAGGAAGTGACTACAGGAAGTGCTTTTGTAATTGTTCCTCTTAAAAATAAAAAAGCATTGGAAAATTTAATTCTCGACAAGGTTAAAACGGACGAATGGTTGCGCGGGCATTGTAAAACCAATCATAGAGCGTTATATTTCTATTGTTTAGAAGATGAAAAACTCATTAGCAGAATGCTGTGTGTTGAAAATAATCAACTTATTGAAGATGCAGCAACGGGAAGTGCAAGCACTTGTTTACAGGCTTTTCTGTTAAAATATAATGCGCCAGAAATTCAAATTATCAATCATCAGGGCGATTTTATAAACAGATCTTCTCAAATTTATTTTGATGGAAAAGTAGCTGAAAATCATTTTGTTATAAAAATTGGAGGGAAAACGCAATTCATTGCAAAAGGGGAATGGGAAGTTTAAATTACAGGGTAAGAGTTATAAATAAGAAGTAAAAAAAATAAAACATGACATTTAAATTAAACATAAAATCATTCACAAATAATACAGCAACGTTTACGGCTACCTTTCCTTCGGGGAGGGTTGGGGTGGGGATTTTATTTCTTTTACTTTCCCAATTTTCGTTTGCACAAAAGAAAGAGCAAATAGGTACAGAAACTGTGAATGTTGTAAAACCATATACGCCAAAAATTTCAGACGCTTTCAAAGTCAAAGAAATTCCGGAACTCGATGATGAAGGAAATGCCAAGAAAGAAAATATAAAATATACTATTTTCTCTTTTCCGGTAGCTTCGACTTTTACACCATCCAAAGGGAAAGCAGAAGGGGTAGAGAAAGAAAAACAAGCACATTTGTTTAAAAATTACGCCACTTTTGGGGTTGGAAATTACGGAACCTTTATAGGAGAATTATTCGTGAATCATGATCTTAATGATACGGATTATGTTGGTGGAATGTTTCGTCATCATTCGTCTGAAGGCGGAATCCAAAATGTAGCATTAGAAGATCGTTTTTATGACACATCGCTAGACTTGATGTATGGCTCCAATCAAAAAAATGTATCGTGGAATGTGGATCTGGGGTATCAAAACCAAATTTATAATTGGTACGGATTACCTGAAAATTTCGGAAGCACTTTGACTCCTCAAGACAGAACGAATTTAATTAACAGAATTAATCCGCAGCAAACTTACGGTACGATATCGTTAGGCGGAAATGTTGTGTTTAACGAAAGTATTTTGAACAAAGCAAGTTTGAAATACAACCATTTTTCAGATGCTTTCGGATCTTCTGAAAATCGATTTTATGCAAAACCATCGCTAGAATTTGATGTATTGGAAAGTGCTGTAAAAACAAATATAATCGTAGATTATGTAGGAGGTAGTTTCAAGAAAAATTATTCAAATACCAATACAGAGCTTGTCAAATATGGCTTTACAAATTTTGGAATTGTTCCTAGCTTTGTAATGCAGGAAGAGGATTGGACGCTGAATATTGGAGCTGGTTTATTTTATAGTTTGGATAATGTAAACAGCAATAATAAATTTCTAGTGTATCCGCAGTTCAATGCTTCTTACAAAGTGGTGGGTGATTTGATGATTTTTTATGCTGGAGCCGAAGGAAATTTGGAACAAAACTCCTATATGGATTTTGTTAATGAAAATCCTTTTTTATCGCCAACATTAAATATTGCGCCAACAGACAAACAGTATGATGTTTTTGCCGGATTAAAAGGTAAATTAACGAACAATGTGAGTTATAATATTAAAGCTTCGTATGCAAACGAAAGAAATAAAGCCTTGTTTAGAAGCAATGATTATACTGAAAATGCGAGCAATGCTGATTATGGGTATGGAAATTCCTTTCAAGTGGTGTATGATGATATGAAAACATTACGTTTTTACGGAGAATTAAAAGCTGATTTTTCTTCAGCTGTGTCTTTTGGGATCAACGGGACTTTCAGTAAATATACCAATGATTTTGAGCAGGAAGCTTGGAATCTGCCTACTATAAAAATAAGTTCAAATCTTGATTTTAATATAACGGAGAAATGGTTCGCTGGTGCAAATGTGTTTTACGTAGGCGAGCGAAAAGATTTTCAGGTAAATACCGACTTAGTATATGTAGTTCAGCCGGGTCCTTTTACTTTAAAATCTTATTTTGATGTAAATGCAAATGTTGGATTCAAATACAGCGACCGATTGACTGCTTTTGCAAGAGCCAATAATATCACTAATAATGCGTACCAAAAATGGTTGAATTTTCCAGTTCAGGGTTTTCAGGTGATTTTAGGCGTGAACTATAAATTTGATTTTTAATTTTTTATTTAACCACAAAGTTCACAAAGAAAGCACAAAGACCACAGAAAATATAATTAAAAATTCTAAGTCAACCTTTTGTCTTCTTTGTGAAAAAACTTTTTTCTAAATACAGAAAATATAATTAAAAAAAAACTTCGTGAACAATGTGCTTTCTTTGTGAACTTTGTGGTTAAACTTTAAATTATGACTTTCAAACAAAAAATACATGCCCATTACCTGCAATTAGTTCAGGATCGAATCGATGTTTTCAAAGATATGATTGTGGCACTTACCGAAGATTCTAAAAACGACGCCAAAGGTTCTGCTGGAGACAAACATGAAACCGCTTTGTCGATGATGCATATTGAGCAGGAAAAACTCAATCGTAAATTGAGAGAAGTACTGGATCAAAAAACAGTTTTGGATAAAATTGACGCTACTGCAAGTGCTGAAACTATTATTGTGGGGAGCTTAGTAAAAGCAAATGGAATCTATTTATACCTGAGTGTGGCACTTCCAAAAATTAATGTCGAAGGAATCAATATTATCGCATTATCTCCACAATCGCCTTTGGGAAGTAAACTCATGGGAAATCAAGAAGGGTTTACTTTTGAGATTAATGGTACGAAGTATTTAGTGGAGACTATCGAATAAAAAGCTGTTATAATTTACATTCCATTTTTACAATCCACAACTTCAATTCTATTTTTATAACCTTTCAATTACATTTTAAACTAAAATAGTCTTTTTTAGTTATTATTTATAACTAAAAATAGCATTTGTGTTTTTCAATTAGAACTATAACGCCATCTTTGCCCTATCAAAATAAACAAAACAATAAAAACATATAGTTATGTGCGGAATAGTATGTGCCTTTGATTTAAAACAAAAAGCGGAAATTTTAAGACCACAAGTGTTAGAAATGTCTAAAATTATCCGTCATCGTGGACCGGACTGGAGCGGAATTTTCAGTAATGAAAAAGCTATTTTATCTCACGAGCGTTTGGCAATTGTTGATCCAGCTTCAGGGAAACAACCTTTGTTCAGTGAAGACAAACAACTTGTTTTAGCGGCAAATGGTGAAATTTATAACCACAGAGCATTGCGTAAACAATTTGAAGGGAAATACAACTTTCAAACGGAAAGTGACTGTGAGGTTATTTTAGCACTTTACAAAGAAAAAGGACCTCATTTTATTGATGAAATGAACGGGATTTTTGGATTTGCCATTTATGATGTAGAAAAAGATGAGTATTTTGTTGCTCGTGATCACATGGGAATTATTCCATTATACATTGGTTGGGATGAACACGGAACTTTTTATGTAGCTTCAGAATTGAAAGCATTAGAAGGATATTGTACCAAAATTCAATTGTTTCCTCCGGGACATTATATGTCAAGCAAGGATGGAGAATTTGTACAATGGTATAAAAGGGAATGGGTTGATTACGATGCTGTAAAAGACAACGTAACCAGCATTGACGAAATTAAAGTCGCTTTAGAAGCAGCGGTTCACAGACAATTGATGAGTGATGTGCCTTATGGAGTATTACTTTCGGGTGGATTAGATTCTTCAATTACGTCGGCTGTGGCCAAAAAATATGCGCAAAAACGTATCGAATCCGGCGATGTTGCCGATGCTTGGTATCCGCAATTGCATTCTTTCTCGGTAGGATTGGATGGTTCTCCAGATTTAGCGGCAGCCCAAATAGTGGCAGATCATATTGGAACGATTCACCACGAAATAAAATTCACTATTCAAGAAGGTTTGGATGCGATTAAAGATGTAATTTACAACTTAGAAACGTATGATGTGACTACGATTAGAGCCTCAACACCTATGTGGTTAATGGCGAGAGTTATTAAATCAATGGGGATTAAAATGGTATTATCTGGTGAAGGAGCAGATGAACTTTTTGGAGGTTATTTATACTTTCACAAAGCACCAAACGCAAGAGAATTCCATGAAGAAAACGTACGTAAACTAGGTAAATTGCACATGTATGACTGTTTGCGTGCTAACAAAAGTTTAGCAGCATGGGGAATTGAAGGACGTGTGCCGTTTTTAGACAAAGAGTTTATGGATGTGGCGATGCGAGTTAATCCACAAGATAAAATGATCAACGCTGAACACCCAATGGAAAAATGGGTCGTTCGTAAAGCTTTTGAAGAAATGTTGCCGCCAAGTGTGGCTTGGAGACAAAAAGAACAGTTTAGTGATGGTGTTGGATACGGTTGGATTGATACTTTGAAAGAAGTGGTAGCTATTGAAATTACCGATGAACAATTAGCAAATGCTAAATACAAGTTCCCTCTGCAAACGCCAACTTCTAAAGAAGAATATTATTATCGTTCTATCTTTCATGAGCATTTTCCAAGTGATGCCGCTGCTTTATGTGTACCGCAAGAAGCAAGTGTGGCGTGTAGTACAAAAATTGCCTTGGAGTGGGATGAAGCATTCAAGAATATGAATGATCCGTCCGGAAGAGCAGTAGCTAGTGTACATGATGATGCGTATGTAACAGCATAATCACAATTTAACTAAGATTTTATAAACAGACAAACGCTCTCCTTTTCGAGAGCGTTTTTTTATGGAAATTATTTTATGGAGAAGGATACAGTTTGAAAAAACGTTATAATTACTTAGAGTTTTTTATATTAGCATAACTAAATTTTTTATTATGAAATTCATTACATTATTTCTTGCTTTGTTTTTATTGATTTCCTGTGATCAAAAAAATAAAATTTCCGTTGATACCATTATTACAGATGCAACGATTTATTCCATCAATAATTCTTTTGAAAAGGCTTCGGCTATGGCAATCGATAAGGGAAAAATTGTGGCTATTGGTACAAATCGAGAAATTGCAAAACAATATGAATCTAAGAATACGATAGAAGCCGAAGGGAAATTTATTTATCCAGGTTTAATTGACGCGCATTGTCATTTTTACAGCTATGGATTAAGTTTACAGGAAGCTGATTTACGCGGTACCAAAAGTATGGCCGAAATAATTACCCGTTTAAAGGCTTTTCAAAAAGATAAGAATCCAACGTTTATTGTCGGTAACGGTTGGGATCAAAACGATTGGAAAGTAAAAAAGTATCCTACAAAAGCAGATTTAGATGCTGCATTTCCGGATATTCCCGTAGTCTTGAATAGAGTTGACGGGCATGCCATTATAGTGAATAGTAAGGCTTTGAAATTAGCAGGAATTACAAAAAATACGAAAGCCATTGGCGGTCAAATTGAAATTGCAAACGGGGAACCAACAGGAATTTTAGTAGATAATCCGATGGAATTAGTGTTTAAAATAATTCCAAAACCAACCCGTAAAATACAAATTGCCGCTTTATTGGATGCCGAAAAAGTAATGTTTGATTATGGTTTGACAACCGTAAATGATGCAGGATTGGATCCGGATATTATTCATTTGATGGACAGTTTGCAAAAAGCAAAATTGATGACGCTTAATGTATATGCTATGGTTACTGCCAATCAAAAAAATATCGATTTGTATCTTAAAAAAGGAATTTATAAAACGGATAATCTAAATGTACGTTCCTTTAAAATGTATGGAGATGGCGCTTTGGGTTCTCGTGGCGCTTGCATGCACAAACCGTATTCTGATAAGCCCGACCAATATGGCGCTTTGTTGGCACCGGTTCCAGAATTAAAAGAAGTAGCCAGGCAAATTGCGACTTCAAAGTTTCAGCTGAATACACACGCTATCGGCGATTCGGCAAATACGGTGATTTTAAAAATATACAGACAAGTTTTAGAAGGTACAAAAGACCGAAGATGGAAAATTGAGCACGCACAAGTTCTACGTGAAGCTGATTTTGACTATTTTAAATTCGGAATTATTCCTTCGGTTCAACCCACGCATGCCACATCTGATATGTACTGGGCTGAAGATAGATTGGGGAAAGAAAGACTGAAAAATGCCTATGCTTATAAAAAATTGCTTCAAAAAGCGGGAATGATAGCTTTAGGGACCGATTTTCCTGTAGAGGAAGTAAATCCGATGCTGACTTTTCATGCTGCTGTAGCCCGAAAAGACAGTAAGGAATATCCAAAAGGTGGTTTCCAGATGGAAAATGCGTTGACTAGAGCCGAAACGTTAAGAGGAATGACCATTTGGGCGGCTTATTCTAATTTCGAAGAAAAAGAAAAAGGAAGTCTGGAAGTGGGTAAATGGGCTGACTTTGTAATGTATGATCAGGATTTAATGAAAGTGGAAGAAAATAAAATAGTGAAAATGAAACCAACGCACACGTATTTAAAAGGTCAGAAAGTGAAATAAGTTTGTGGACCTTCCTTAATGAATTACAATTGTAAAAGAATAATTTTATTAATTGATTATTCTAATTACACTTTAAATGTAAAATTAATTTTTTTGTTTCAAATGGAAACTAAATAGTGTGTTTGTGTTTTGTATTTATAACTGCTATCGCATATTTGTTGCGTTAGAATTGGAAAAAAATAAAAATATAATGTTATGTGCGGAATATTAGCCATTATAGGAAGAGGAAAAGATGAACAGTTAGTTGGAGAACTTTCGAAAAGAATGTCACATCGTGGCCCGGATGAAAGTGATTTGCATGTTATGGAGAAAGGACATATTTTGAGCCATGAACGATTGTCTATTATCGATTTACATTCCGGAAAACAACCGATACAAGGAACAAAAACGGCTTTTATGGTTCATAATGGCGAAATATACAATCATCAGGAATTAAGAGATGGTGTTTTGAAAGAACATACTTTTAGAACGAAATCAGATTCAGAGGTTATTGTGCATTTGTACGAAGAGTTTGGTTATGATTTTTGCAACATGCTCGATGGAGATTGGGCTTTTGTAGTGGTTGATGGTGATGATTTTATTGCCGGTAGAGACCCGATGGGAGTGAAGCCGTTGTATTATGGTTTAGACGAAAGAGGAAGAATCTATTTCTCCTCTGAAATGAAACCTATTGTGGATCAATGTAAAACATTTTCTACTTTTCCTCCGGGACATTTTTATACTCAAAAAACGGGTTTTGTAAAATATTACAAGCCGGAATACGAAGATTATTTAAAAGCAGACCAAGAATTAGACTTGAAATTAATCAGAGAAACGTTGACCGAAGCGACTCGCAAACGACTGATGAGTGATGTGCCTATTGGGGTATTGCTTTCTGGTGGATTGGATTCTTCCTTGACTACGGCAATTGCTTCCAGATTATTGGCGGAAAGCGGTCAAAAATTACATTCATTCTCTATTGGTTTAGATGCTGATGCTCCGGATGCAGCGGCTGCCAGAAAAGTAGCGGAATATTTAGGAACTATGCATCATGAAATTCACTTCACTGTCGAGGAGGGAATTAAAATATTAGATAAATTAATCTGGCATTTAGAAACCTATGACGTGACTTCGGTACGAGCAAGTACTCCAATGTATTTCTTATCTAAAGCCATTGCGGATATGGGAATAAAAGTGGTGCTTTCAGGTGAAGGAGCCGATGAGATTTTTGGCGGGTATTTGTATTTTAGAAATGCACCTTCGACAGAAGATTTTCAAAAGGAAACCATTGAAAGGGTTCAAAAATTATTTACTGCGGATTTATTAAGAGCAGATAAATCAACAATGGCTCACGGATTAGAGGCTAGAGTTCCGTTTTTAGACAAAGCTTTCTTGGATGTAGCAGTTCGTATCAAAGCAGAAGAAAAGATGCCTAAAACGTACGATGGAAAAGAAAAATACATTTTAAGAAAAGCATTTGATACTCCGGATAATCCATATCTTCCAGAGGAAGTTTTGTGGAGGCAAAAAGAACAGTTTTCTGATGGTGTTGGGTACAACTGGATTGATGAATTAATTGATTATTGTGCTACTCAGGTTACGGATGAGCAATTAGCCGGAGCAGCAACAGAATTCCCATACAATTCTCCCGCAACTAAAGAAGCGTATTTTTACAGGTCAATATTTAATAAATATTATCCGCAAGTAAGTGCGGCACAAACGGTTAGGAAGTGGATTCCAAAATGGCAGGAAAACCAAGATCCAAGCGGAAGAGCCAATGCGTCGCACGTTCAGGCAGATACCGAAATTGCTAAAACTGGGGCTACGGTCTAAAATAATAATTTGATTTTACATAAATAGAAAATGCTCTCCATTTTGAGAGCATTTTTTTGTCGTTATATGAACAAATGTTAATAACTTAAGAGCTTAAAAAGGGATTTTAACGGTTATATAATTTGCGTTTTTATATATTTGCGTGTTAGACAAAAATTACATTTTTTTAGAATAAAATATATGAGCGAAGAAATCAAGAAGGACAATTATTCAGCGGATAGTATTCAGGCATTAGAAGGAATGGAGCATGTAAGAATGCGTCCATCAATGTATATTGGAGATGTAGGTGTTCGAGGACTCCACCATTTAGTTTATGAAGTTGTAGATAACTCTATTGATGAGGCAATGGGAGGTCATTGTGATACAATTATAGTGGATATAAATGCGGATGGTTCTATTTCCGTTGAAGATAATGGACGTGGTATTCCAGTTGGTATTCATAAAAAAGAAGGTGTTTCGGCATTAGAGGTTGTAATGACCAAGATTGGTGCCGGAGGTAAATTTGATAAAGATTCGTATAAAGTTTCTGGAGGGCTTCACGGTGTTGGGGTTTCTGTAGTAAACGCTTTATCTAATCATTTGAGAGCTACCGTTCACAGCAGTGATGGAAAAGTATATGAGCAAGAATATGAAAAAGGAAAGGCGTTGTATCCGGTTAAACAAATTGGGGAAACGACTAAGAGAGGTACTATTGTAACTTTTTATCCTGATCCAAGCATATTTACGCAAACAATAGAGTATTCTTATGATACTTTGTCTGCTCGTATGCGCGAATTGTCATACTTGAATAAAGGAATTACAATTACATTTACAGATAAAAGAGAATTAGATAAAGACGGAAATTTTGTTTCTGAAATCTTTCATTCTACAGAAGGTCTTAAAGAATATATCCGGTATTTAGATGGAAATCGTGAGCCCATTATTGCACACGTTATTTCTATGGATCATGACAAAGGAGAAATTCCAGTTGAGGTTGCGTTAATTTATAATACAAGTTACACCGAAAATATTTTTTCGTATGTAAACAATATCAATACGCACGAAGGAGGAACGCACTTGCAGGGTTTTAGAACTGGTTTGACCAGATCTTTAAAGAAATATGCTGATGCTTCTGGAATGTTAGACAAACTGAAATTTGATATTTCTGGTGATGACTTTCGTGAGGGATTGACAGCTATTATTTCTGTAAAAGTTGCGGAACCACAATTTGAGGGGCAAACTAAAACAAAACTTGGAAACAGAGAAGTTGTTTCGCCAGTAAGTCAAGCGGTGAGTGAAATGATTGAGAATTATTTGGAAGAAAATCCAAATGATGCCCGTATCATTGTTCAAAAAGTAATTCTTGCAGCACAGGCTCGTCACGCAGCCAAAAAAGCGCGTGAAATGGTACAACGCAAAACCGTAATGGGAGGCGGTGGATTGCCAGGGAAATTATCAGATTGTTCAGAGCAAGACCCTGCAAAATGCGAAGTATATCTTGTCGAGGGAGATTCGGCGGGTGGAACAGCAAAACAAGGTCGTGATCGTGCGTTTCAGGCTATTTTACCATTACGTGGTAAGATTTTGAACGTAGAAAAAGCAATGGTTCACAAAGTTTTTGAAAATGAAGAGATTCGAAATATATTTACTGCTTTAGGAGTTACAATAGGAACTGCTGAAGATAGTAAAGCCTTAAATATTGAAAAATTACGCTACCATAAAGTAATTATTATGTGTGATGCCGATGTCGATGGTAGTCACATTTCTACTTTAATCTTGACGTTCTTCTTTAGGTTTATGAAAGAATTAATCGAAGAAGGGCACGTATATATTGCAGCACCACCTTTGTATTTAGTTAAAAAAGGAAACAAGAAAGAATACGCTTGGAATGACGTTCAGCGTGATCAAGCGAATGAAAGAATGGGCGGAAGCGCAGGAATTCAACGTTATAAAGGTCTTGGGGAGATGAATGCGGAGCAACTATGGGAAACTACAATGGATCCAAGTTTCAGAACGTTGCGTCAGGTAACTATTGACAGTTTGGCGGAAGCCGATAGAGTTTTCTCTATGTTAATGGGTGATGAGGTACCGCCACGAAGAGAATTTATTGAGAAAAATGCAGTTTATGCAAATATTGATGCTTAATCAAAAAGTTTATTCGTTGATTTGGTTATTTATTTAATCGATTCAACGGTTAAACAAATAACCAAATAAACTAATAAATATGAAAGTTACCATTGTAGGAGCAGGAAATGTAGGTGCAACCTGTGCAGATGTAATTTCTTATAGAGGAATTGCCAGCGAAGTAATATTGTTAGATATCAGAGAGGGTTTTGCCGAAGGTAAAGCTTTAGATATTATGCAATGTGCTACTAATACGGGTTTTAATACCAAAGTATCAGGTGTTACCAATGATTATTCTAAAACCGCTGGAAGTGATGTAGTTGTTATTACATCCGGAATTCCAAGAAAACCAGGAATGACTCGTGAAGAATTGATAGGGATCAACGCAGGAATCGTGAAAACAGTTGCTGAAAACGTATTGAAACATTCACCGGATACTATAATAGTTGTAGTTTCTAACCCTATGGATACCATGACTTATTTAGCATTGAAATCTACTGGATTGCCAAAAAATAGAATAATAGGTATGGGAGGAGCGTTAGACAGTTCTCGTTTTAGAACCTATTTATCTTTGGCTTTAGATAAACCGGCTAATGATATTTCAGCAATGGTTATTGGCGGACATGGTGATACTACTATGATTCCTTTAACAAGATTGGCTTCTTATAATGGAATTCCAGTTTCTCAATTTCTATCAGAAGAAGAATTGCAAAAAGTAGCTGCAGATACGATGATTGGCGGAGCTACACTTACAGGTCTTTTAGGAACTTCGGCGTGGTATGCACCTGGGGCTTCAGTTGCTTTCTTGGTAGACAGTATTTTGAATGACCAAAAGAAAATGATTGCTTGTTCTGTTTTTGTTGAGGGAGAATACGGTCAAAATGATATCTGTATAGGTGTTCCTTGTATTATTGGTAAAAATGGAGTGGAAGAAATCCTTGACATTAAGCTCAATGAACAAGAAAAAGCCTTATTTGCTAAAAGTGCTGACGCGGTTAGACAAATGAATGATGCCTTAAAATCGATTTTAGCATAAAAAATACATATATAACAAGGAAGACTGCTAATATGCAGTCTTTTTCTTGAGATTAATTAATAAATAAATTGGTTAATCTTAACGTTAATTATATATTTGCTCGGTTTAAAAAAATGATGTAGTTCGAGATATTCTTTTTTGAATTTAAAAAATCGATGTCAAGTCTTATTCTATAAGGTTTAAAGCAAAAATAAATAAATAAAAAATAATTAATTTTTAGTAATAATGCAGAATAAAGGACTTATTAAATTTTTCGCAATTCTATTTGCATTGGTAAGTATTTACCAACTTTCTTTCACTTTTGTTGCAAGCAAAGTAAAAAGTGATGCAAAATCTTTTGCTGGTGGAAATCCTGAAAAAGAAGTAAAATATTTAGATTCTATTAGTAAAGAAAAAGTATTTAATCTTGGTTTTACGGATTTTACGTTCAATGAAGTTAGTGACAAACAAATCAATAAAGGTCTTGACTTAGAAGGTGGAATCAATGTTATACTTCAAATATCGGTAAAAGACATTTTAAAAGGATTATCGAATAATTCTAAAAACCCAGTTTTTAATAAGTCTTTGGCTGATGCTACTGCAGATTTACAAGGGAATAAATCGTATTTAGATAAGTTTTTTGATGCTTTTGAAGCAAATTCAAAAGGAACTGTAAAATTAGCTTCTCCTGATATTTTCGCAAACAGAAGTTTACAAGGTGAAGGTGGAGTTGATTTTCAAATGACAGATGCCGAAGTAAGAAAGGTTATCTCCAGAAAAGTAGATGAGTCTGTAGAAAGTGCTTTTGGAGTTTTAAGAAAACGTATCGATCAATTTGGTGTAACGCAACCTAATATTCAAAAATTAGGAAATTCAGGTCAGATTCTTGTTGAACTTCCTGGTGCAAAAGATGTAGATCGTGCTAAAAAATTATTGTCAAGCACAGCTCAATTGCAGTTCTGGGAAACCTACAAAATTGAAGAAATAGGTAGCTTTTTAATGGCTGCTAATGAGGCATTGAAAAAAACTGAAATCAAAATTACGGAAGTAAAACCAGTTGTAAAAGATTCTTTAAGTGCTTTACTTACGGATACTAAAGATTCAACTGCTACTAAAAAAGGAGAAAATCCTTTATTTGATAAAATTATTGGTCAAGGTGGAGGTCCAGTTTTAGGGCTTTTCTCTCCAAAAGATACTGCCGTAATAAACGGATATTTGAAAAGAGCTGATATTAGAATCTTGTTGACAGCAGAGCAACGTTATGCAAAATTTGTTTGGGGTATTCCAACTACAATAAAAGATGCCAAAGCTAAAAATATTGAAGTTTTAGAATTATATGCTTTAAAAGGAAACAGGGACAATGTGCCGGCAATGGCTGGCGGAGTGGTTACTGATGCAAAAGATACATTTGACCAATCGGGTAAACCAGCGGTTTCAATGCAAATGAATGGTCAAGGAGCTAAAGCTTGGGAAGAATTGACCGGTAGGGCGTATACGCAAAAAAGTAATATTGCTATTGTTCTTGATGATGTAGTTTATTCTGCACCGGGAGTTTCTACAGGTGCAATTTCAGGAGGTAGATCTGAAATTTCAGGAGCTTTTGATATTACACAAACGAAAGATTTAGCGAATGTGTTAAGAGCAGGGAAACTTCCTGCAGCAGCAGATATTGTTCAATCTGAAGTTGTAGGTCCATCCTTAGGGCAAGAAGCAATTGATAATGGTACTAATTCTGCTTTGATAGGATTACTTTTAGTATCACTTTGGATGATGATTTATTATGGTAAAGCTGGATGGTATGCTAATGTTGCATTAGCGGTTAACTTACTTTTCTTGTTCGGAATTTTAGCAAGTATCGGAGCAGTTCTTACATTGCCAGGTATTGCCGGTATTGTTTTAACAATGGGAACTGCAGTTGATGCGAATATCATTATTTACGAAAGAGCAAAAGAAGAACTACGTGCTGGAAAAACATTGGAAGAAGCAATTAAAACTTCCTACAGTTGGAGAGGAGCGATGTCATCAATTACTGATGCTAACGTAACGCATATTTTAACTGGAGCGGTATTGTTTATTTTTGGTTCAGGACCAATTAAAGGTTTTGCAACTACATTATTGATTGGTATCGTAACATCATTATTTACTTCGATCTTTATTGCAAGAATCTTCATTGATTGGAACATAAGTAAAAAGAATAATTTGACGTTTGTTACAAATTTCTCTAAGAATATGTTTAATAACTTTCATTTTGATTTCTTGGGAATTAAAAAATGGACCTATCTATTCTCAAGTATAGTAGTTGTAATAAGTGTTATCTCTTTAGCAACAAACGGGCTTGATGAAGGTGTTGATTTTGTTGGAGGAAGAACATTTCAAGTACGTTTTGAAAAACCAATTGGAACAGAAGCTGTAAAAGCAGAATTAGCTAAAGTTTTTGAAGGGAGTGCTGAAGTAAAAATATTTGGTAGTAATAATCAATTAAAAATCACAACAAAATTCAAAGTTCAAGAACCAGGAATTAAGGCGGATGAAGAAGTGAATAAATTATTGTTTGCTACTTTAAAACAGCATTTTTCAGCAGATATGACTTATGATAAATTTATAAATGCTTATGATGGTAAAAAAGTAGGTGTTTTACTAGCTTCTAAAGTTGGTCCAACTGTTGCGCAGGATATCAAGACTAACGCATATTGGGCTGTTCTTGGAGCGATGGCGATCGTATTTTTATACTTGATGATCAGTTACAGAAAATGGCAATACAGTTTAGGGGCTATTGCAGCTATTGCACATGATGTTATTTTTGTATTAGGAATTTATTCATTATGCTATAAATTTATGCCTTTTGGTATGGAAATCGATCAGCATTTTATCGCTGCGATTCTAACCGTTATTGGGTATTCTATGAACGATACAGTTATTGTATTTGACAGGGTTAGAGAGTATTTAGCCGGTAAAACAAAAGGTACTTTTGCTGAGATTGTAAATCAATCTATTAATACGACGATGTCTAGAACAATAAATACTTCATTGACAATGATCGTGGTTTTATTAATCATGTTTGTTTTTGGTGGGGAATCTATCAGAGGATTTATATTCGCAATGTTAGTAGGTATTATTGTGGGAACTTATTCTTCATTGTTTATTGCAACTCCAGTACTTGTGGATACAATCTCTAAAGAAGATAAAAGCAAGGTAGAAAAAGCACATCAGGAAAGCTAAAAAAGCTTTTTTATATAAATTTTTAAAAGAGATTCAACGTAAGTTGAATCTCTTTTTTTTTAATCCGTAATGACTATTTTTAGTTGTAATTTAACGGTAAGGAAATGTAATGTCTTTAAAATAAATTTAATGTATAAAAAAATATTTTTTATTTTAATTATTGTCTTTAGTTGTCAGACGTTTTACGCTCAAGATAATTGGAGTAAAGTAAAAATTAGGTGTTGATTATGGTTTTGGGAATGAATTAAAAAACAGTGATTATACGTATACCAACAATTATTATAAACTTCAATTATACTATACAATAAAAGAAACAAAAAACTTTGAGTATGAGTTCTTGCTGCAGCCAGAGCTAAACTTTGCGAAACACCAACTGTTGAATTTTTATTTTGTACAGCCTGATGATCCTAATTACATGAAAAAAAGGGAAAGATATACCAAGTTAAAAGATATAAAAGAATATGTTTTGAATATTGGTTTTTTGATGCGAAAACCAATTTTTAAAACGGCGAGTATTTATCTTTTAGGAAGTGTTGGACCTATGTATACTGATACAGAAACGGAACGATTATCAAAAGGTTTTGCCTTTTCAGATGTATTGGCTATTGGCTTTACTTTTAAAATAAATAAAATTGAATTTGACATAAGACCCAATTTTCGCCATATCTCCAATGCTGGATTGCAAAGTTCTAATTCAGGTTACAATACTAAAAATATTGATTTCGGTTTTTCATTTCCTTTATAGAATATCTATAGTTTTTTTTCTATGTCACTTATAATCAGTTAATATGTCAAAACTTATATATTATGAAAGTATAAAATTTATATATTTACTAAATATTTGTTATTGCTTACTACTTTTTTGATTAAATTAAAACCTAACTAATAATGGAAAAATTTATCAAGTCTTTCGTTTTTATTTTTTTGATTACAATTTTATCTAATTCAGTTCTTTTTGCTAAAAATGACAGTATTGCTCTTGAATATAGTAGTGTTGATTTGGTTAACAATAACTCATTTTTTACTTTAGAAAAAATTTCTAATGCTAAGGTTGCCTTACTACCTCTTACTACTGTAAGTACAGAATTCGTTTTTTTTGCTTCCCCGCCAACAGTTACATCCCCTGTTTATTATTGTCAAAATGCTGCTGCAACTGCATTGACCGCTACAGCATCTTCTGGAGGAACACTAAATTGGTATGGAACAAATGCAACAGGTGGAACAGCTTCAGTTACTGCACCAACTCCTTCAACAGTTGCCCTAGGCACTACTTCTTATTATGTTAGCGAAACTGTAGGAGGTGTTGAAAGTACTCGTTCAAAAATTGATGTTATCGTAGTTGCTAACAATGGAGCAACTATTCTTAGTTTCAGATGTGACGCTTCGCAGATTTTACCAGCTGATAGAACTTCTTCCGTATTTTTTGATTGGGCTAATAATCCTCTGATTTCTAATTCATATAATTACACCTATACAATTCAAGGCGCCTCTGCAGTCACTGGAAACACTAGCGTTTCTCATGTTCAGGTTTTTAATATGTTACCAGGGCAGTCTGCAACATTAACGTTGTCTTCAGCTACACATCCTTGTGTGTCTTCACAAACCATTACTTGTAGTGTTCCCTGTGGAACTTCAACAGTAACTCCTAATTTCCCTGTCATAGCTCCTTTTTGTACAGGAACTCCAGCACCATTATTAAACCCTACATCTCCAAATGGAATCACGGGAACTTGGTCGCCAGCAATTATAAGCAATACAACTAGCGGAAGTTATGTGTTTACTCCAAATTCAACGTTGTTTCCATGTGCAGCTACACAAACTTTGAATGTAATTGTTACACCATTAGTCACACCAACATTTACTGGTATTCCAGCTACTGTTTGTCAAAATACAACTGCACCAATCTTGCCAACAAATTCAAATAATACACCAGCTATTTCAGGTACTTGGAGTCCGGCTTCGGTTAATACAGCAGTTTTAGGGCCTGTCACTTATACTTTTACACCTAATACAGGTCAATGTACTTCAACTACGTTATCTAGAGTCACAATAAATATTGTAACCCTAGTTACGCCAAATTTTGCAAATATTCCACCGTTTTGTTCTGGAACTACAGCCCCACTTCTGACTAATACTTCTCCAAATGGTATTGTTGGAACATGGGCTCCGTCAACGGTTAGTAATACAGCGAGCAACAATTATGTTTTTACTCCAAATCCCAATCAATGCGCGACTACGCAAACATTAAATGTCAAAATTATACCAAAGCGAACACCTAATTTTTCAGCAATAGCTCCGTTTTGTTCAGGATCTGCCGCACCAATATTAGCAACAACATCACCTAATGGAATCACAGGAACTTGGACACCGTCAACAGTAAGCAATACAACTAGTGGAAGTTATATTTTTACGCCAAATACATCTGAGTGTGCAAACAATCAAACATTAACAGTAGCGGTTATTCCTCTTGTTCAACCTAATTTTTCTAATTTCTCAATCTGCATGGGCGGTATTACTCCTATTTTGAATACTACTTCTCCAAATGGAATCAGAGGGACTTGGTCACCAGCAATTGTAAACAACATGGCAAGCGCTGCTTATGTTTTTTCTCCAAACTCAAATCAATGTGCCACTTCAAAAACAATTAATGTTACAGTGAATCCTTCAAATACGCTCTTAGCTGTAGATTGGACAGTTTCTGAACCTTTTGCTAAAAATCAAGTGGTGACTGTCATCGCTACTGGAACTGGAGATTATGAGTATCAATTAGATGATGGACCATTTCAGGAAAGCCCAGTTTTTGAATATGTTTCTGTAGGAACTCATTCCATTACAGTTCAAGAGAAAAATGGCTGTAGCATTCCAATTACAAGAACTAATGTCCTAGTAATCAATTATCCTAAATTTTTCACGCCAAATGAGGATGGGTATAATGATACTTGGAATGTTTTTACTTTACAAAATCAATTAAATTCTAAAATTCTAATATTTGACCGTCATGGTAAATTTTTAAAAGAAATTTTTCCAAATGGAACAGGATGGGACGGAACGTACATTGGACAGCCAATGCCAGCCAATGATTATTGGTTCAGCATTGAATACACAGAACAAGATGTTCCCAAAAAATTTAGATCGCATTTCTCATTAAAAAGATAAAACAAAAAAGCTCTCGTATCTGCGAGGGCACTGAAAAACTACCTATAAATAGAAGGGCTTAAACTTTAAATCAGTTTAAGCCCTTCTCTTTGCTATATTTTCATACTTAAAAGTTTTTAAACTTGATTAAGCGATTCTCAGAGCGTTTATTCCGTTTTCCCATCAAGATTTTGTAGGAATTTTTTTTAGCGGGACTTTTTCAGTGCCCTCGTATCTGCGGGAGCTTTTTTGCTTCATTAAGTAAATAAGATGTTATATTTTAAGGGGTTTTTCGGAAGTGAAAATGAAATAGAGTCCAATTAAAATAAAAGGAATACTAAGCCATTGTCCCGTAGAAAATAATCCCAAAGAACTTTCAAATCCGCCTTGGCTTTCTTTAACCGATTCCACCACAAAACGAACAGAAAATAAAAGCACTAAAAACATACCAAATATATATCCTGTTTTGTTTCTTTTTTCAGTTTTCCAATACAAGAAAAATAAGATTGCAAAAACAAAAATGTAACAAAATGCTTCGTACAATTGAGTAGGATGTCTTACTGGGACCTGCTCCAGCAATGCTGCAAATTTAGGGTCAGTTGTGATTGCGGTATAGGCATCTTTAGGATTTGCTATTTGGGTTGCATTAACAGCATCCATTGGACTAAAATGATCTTTGATGAATTTTATCCCAAATGGAGAGCTGGTTTCATGACCTATAATTTCTGAATTGAAAAAATTTCCTAATCTTACAAAAATGGCTCCGCTGGCGACAGGAATTACCACTCGGTCTAAAATCCACATTTGGGGTTTTTTAAGGACATTTTTACTGTAAAAATACATCGCGATTATGATAGAAATTGCTGCACCATGGCTTGCTAAACCTTGGTAACCGGTAAATTCAAAATTTGGCGAAAAGCGGAATGGTAAAATGATTTCCAATAAATGATTGCGGTAATATTCCCAATCATAAAAGAAAACGTGTCCTAAACGGGCGCCAATCAAAGTAGCAAGTACAGTCCAGATAAACAAAGAATCTAATTTTTCTATAGATTCTCCTTCACGTTCAAATATATGTTTCATTATGTACCAGCCTAATCCAAAAGCAATTACAAACATTAAGCTATAGTATCGGATGATAAAAAAGCCTAAATCGATTCCTTCTGATGGATTCCAAACGATGTTTAAAGCGTGTGTCATTTAGTGTTAAATTTGTTTATTAGTCGTAAAAATAAAGATTTAAAGTAAAATTTCGTATTTAAAAAAAGTTAATGTTTGTGATTACATGCTTTTTTGGGAACAGGATCATAACCTGTTTTTCCCCAAGGATGGCAACTCAATATACGTTTCATTCCTAAAAATCCACCATAAAATAAGCCATGGGTTTGTAATGCTTCAATCATATACGAAGAGCAAGTAGGCTCAAATCGGCAAGCTGCAGGAGTAAATGGGGAAATAGCAACTTGATAAAACCGAACCAATAGTAAAAATGGGTAAATAATTATTTTTGACAACATAACTTTAGTATTAGAATTTAAAACTTCACTTTTGTTAATCAAAATTATTTCACGGTAGTACTCTGCAACTTGATATGGGAAACTAAATGCTAAAAGTAGTTCCTTCTTTTCCATCTTTCAACTGAATTCCCAATGCAATCAATTGATCTCTAATTTGGTCTGATAAAGCAAAATTTTTATTGTCACGAGCTTGTTTTCTCATTTCAATAAGCATGTTTACCGTTCCTTCTAATTTGTCATTACTGCTATCCGAAACTTTTTCATCTTCCAGTCCCAAGACTTCAAAAACAAAACGGTTCATTGCTTTTTCAAAAGATTTTAAATCCTCGGTATTCAATGTTTCTTTTCCATCTTTCAATAAATTGATAAAACGAACGCCTTCAAATAATTGAGCAATTAAAATTGGCGTATTAAAATCATCATTCATGGCATCATAGCATAATTGTTTCCAAGCCGGAATAGCAATCGTACTTTCTGAACCAGCAGTGATTTCTTTTAATGAATTCATAGCTTCCATTAATCGTTTGTATCCTTTTTCGGCAGCGACAATAGCGTCATCAGAAAAATCAAGGATACTTCTGTAATGTGCTTGTAACATAAAAAATCGTGCTACCGATGCTGAAAAGGCTTTGCTTAGAATAGTGTTTTCTCCGGTCAATATTTCTCTTGGCAAAATATTATTACCAGTAGATTTCGCCATTTTTTTACCATTCAAAGTCAGCATATTGGCATGCAACCAGTAATTAACAGGAGTTTGCCCGGTACACGCTTCATTTTGAGCAATTTCACATTCATGATGCGGGAATTTCAAATCCATTCCGCCACCATGAATATCAAAATGATTGCCTAAATATTTTGTACTCATTGCAGTACATTCAAGATGCCAGCCTGGAAATCCATCGCTCCATGGCGAAGGCCAACGCATGATATGTTGTGGTTCGGCTTTTTTCCAAAGCGCAAAATCCTGTGGATTTCTCTTGTCACTTTGACCGTCAAGATCTCGGGTATTGGCAAGCATATCTTCAATATTCCGACCGCTTAATCTTCCGTAATGATTAGTTTCATTGAACTTTACTACATCAAAATAAACAGATCCATTGGCTTCATAACCAATTCCTTTGTCGATAATGGTTTTAATAATCTCTATTTGTTCAATAATATGACCTGTAGCAGTAGGCTCAATACTTGGCGGTAAAAAATTGAATTCATTCAAAATATCATGAAAATCGACCGTGTAGCGTTGCACTACTTCCATAGGTTCCAGTTGTTCTAAACGCGCTTTTTTTGCAATTTTATCTTCACCTTCATCCACATCATCGACTATATGACCCACATCCGTAATGTTTCGAACGTAACGCACTTTGTAGTCTAAATGCAAAAAATACCTGAAAATCACATCAAAGGACATGAATGTTCGCACATTCCCAAGATGCACATTACTGTAAACCGTAGGTCCACAAACGTACATTCCAACATTTCCTTCATGTATAGGTGTGAAAATTTCTTTTTCTCCCGAAAGAGAATTGTATATTTTTAGATTTTGGCTACTATATAATGGCATTTTTTATTTTTTAGGAGCTTATTCCTGCTGTACGCTTAATCTTTTTTATGGCAAAAAAGCCATAAAAAGGATACCGCTTCCATCAGGGCTAGGGCTTTTCGGTACTATGAAATTTATTTCTATTTTAGAACTTTGTTTCTAATTTGATATAATCCAAAAACTCTCTGCGAGTTACATTGTCTTTAAATTTTCCACCAAATTCTGATGTCACAGTACTACTCTCAATATCACTGATTCCTCTTGAATTAACACAAAGGTGTTTGGCATCAATCACACACGCAACATCTTCAGTCCCTAATGCTATTTGTAATTCCTGAACAATTTGCATGGTTAAACGCTCTTGAACCTGAGGTCTTTTGGCATAATATTCTACAATACGATTCATTTTAGATAAGCCAATAACGGTCCCGTTAGAAATATAAGCGACATGCGCTCTTCCTATGATTGGCAATAAATGATGCTCGCAAGTAGAGTAAACGATAATGTTTTTTTCAACTAACATTTCGCCATATTTATAATTATTGTCAAATGTAGATGCTTTTGGTTTTTTTGCAGGATTTAAACCTCCAAAAATCTCTTTTACAAACATTTTTGCAACACGATTGGGCGTGCCTTTTAAGCTATCGTCAGTCAAGTCCATTCCAAGTGTGATTAGAATGCTCTCAACGTCTTTTTTTATTTTCTCAATTTTTTCATCATCAGTAATGTCAAATGCATCATCTCTTACTGGATTTTTTGCGGATAAACTAAAATGATTATCTCCTATTTCGTCTTGAAATTCTTCGTTTTTTATCATTAAAAGCAACTATTATTGTGGGTGTAAATATTTAAGCCGTAAAGATAAATAATAAAAATTAAAGAATTTCTAAAGCGCATACTATTTAATGATGACTTTATAGGTTACAAAGTCAATGGCTTGTTTCTATTGGTTATAAAAACCAAAAGGCAGTAACTATTGCGTTATTGCCTTTTGATATAAAACAAATGTTTTAGAGCGTGAGTTTAGCACTAAAAAGCAAAGCTTAAATTAGCTTTTTGATTGAGTAGCATTATAAACTGGAATCGCTGCTTTCAAAATTGATACCGCACTAATTAAATCTTCTTTCTTCAATACATAAGCAATTCGTACCTGATTCAATCCCATTCCTGGAGTCGAATAAAACCCTGCTGCTGGAGCTACCATAACGGTTTCACCATTCAAATCATAGGTTTCTAAAAGCCATTGTGCAAAATTATCAGCATTGTCAACAGGAAGTTGTACAATGCAATAAAAAGCACCTTTTGGTTTAGACACTATGACACCTTCAATTTTATTCAACTCATTTATTAAAGTGTCTCTACGCGCTCTATATTCTGAAATGACTTCATCAAAATAACTTTTTGGAGTATCAAGGGCAGCTTCACTTGCAATTTGTTCAATTGTTGGGGGGCTTAATCTTGCTTGTGCAAATTTCATAGCGGTAGCCATGACTTCCTTGTTTTTAGAAACAATGCATCCTATTCTTGCGCCACACATGCTGTATCTCTTAGAAACTGAATCAATCATAATAGCGTGTTCTTCAAGCCCGGGAACATTCATTACTGAATAATGAATGTCACCATCATAGGTAAACTCACGATATACTTCGTCAGAAATCAAGAATAAATCATGTTTTTTGACCAAAGCTGCCAGTTGCATAATTTCTTCTTTCGAATATAAATATCCAGTTGGATTTCCGGGGTTACAAATTAGAATGGCTTTTGTTTTTGGAGTAATCAGTTTTTCAAAATCTTCTACAGCCGGTAAAGCAAAACCAGTTTCAATAGTCGAAATTACTGGAACAACAGTAACGCCTGAAGCTGTTGAAAATCCATTGTAATTAGCATAAAACGGTTCTGGGATAATGATTTCATCTCCGTGATCCATTGTGCTTCCCATCGCAAACATAAGTGCTTCTGATCCACCAGTAGTGATAATGATGTCTTCAATATTTACCGAAATGCCTTGATTGATATAATAGGCAGATAGTTTTTTTCTGTAGCTTTCATTTCCCGCAGAATGGCTGTATTCCAGAATAGTTAAATCAATATTTTTCACGGCGTTCATGGCAACCTCGGGAGTTTTGATATCCGGTTGACCAATGTTTAAGTGGTATACTTTATGTCCTTTTTTCTTTGCAATTTCTGAGTATGGGACCAATTTGCGTATTGGCGATTCAGGCATTTGTTTGCCTTTGTTTGATATTTTTGGCATAGTCTTAATTATTGAATTGCAAATTTGCAATTTTTTTTCCGAATTTATAATAATCAATAGGCGTATATATTGTTAAATCTGCATTTTTGATATGATTTATTTAGTATTTTTATGTAAAAGATTGACAATGAAAAAAACAATAGTTTTAATTCTCATTAGCCTATTTACTCGCCCTTTTTTTGCACAACAAGGATTTCAGTTTGAAAAAGACATGAATAAAATTAGCGTTCCTTTTAAACTGATTAATAATTTAGTCTTTGTGCCTATAAAGGTAAATGGAGTAGAATTGAATTTTTTATTGGATACCGGTGTTGCCGAAACGATATTATTTAGTTTAGAAGATAAAAAGGAAGTTCGGTTTTTTAATGCCGAGAAAATATTACTGAAAGGATTAGGAAGTCAGGAAGCCGTTGAAGGACTGAAATCAACCAATAATATTTTAGAATTCAATAGTATGAAGTATAGTAATCATATGCTTTATATTATTTTGGACCCTGAATTTAATTTATCGTCACATGTTGGAATTCCGGTCAACGGGATTATTGGGTATCAGTTTTTCCGAAATAATTTAGTAGAAGTCAATTACAGGAAAAAGAGAGTTATAGTTTATAAAGACAATGATAAAAACCGAAAAAAAATTGAAAAAAGTTATCAAACAATTCCGATTACTGTTGAAAAATCCAAGCCTTATTTAAAAAGTACCATTATTCATGATAATAAAGAAATTCCTGTAAAGTTATTGATAGATATTGGGAACAGCGATGCAGTTTGGCTGTTTCAAGATCGTTCAGAGTTGATTAAAGTTCCCGAAAAAAATTTCGAAGACTTCTTGGGAAGAGGCTTTAGCGGTGATGTAAAAGGCAGAAGAGCTATAATTAAAAAATTTGAGATGGGAGATTTTGAATTTAATAATCCTGTAGTAGCCTATCCAGATTCGGTATCCATTAGGAATGTAAATATGGTGCCAGATCGAAAAGGCTCAGTAGGGGGAGAAATTATGAAGCGCTTTACAGTTGTTTTTGATTATAAAAATAACCAAATATATTTAAAAAAGAATAGTGATTACAGTGCTCCTTTCAGCTACAATAAAAGTGGGGTTGAGATACAACAAAATGGATTACAGTGGGTTCAGGAAACCGTGCGAATGGAAACGGTTCCGTTGTCTACAAAAGACAATAACTCTGGAGGTATTAGAGTATTTACCAATGACTTTAAATATAAATTTCAATTAAAGCCGATCTATGAGATTGCCCATGTGAGACAAAATTCTCCAGCAGCTAACGCAGGGTTACAAAAAGGGGATATAATTATTTTGATTAATAATAATCCCATCCATAAACTTTCATTGCAAGAAATTAATACCCTTTTTAAGGCAGAAGAAGAAAAATGGATTACTTTAGAAGTAGAACGTAAAAGCGAAATCTTAAAATTCAGGTTTCAATTGTACAATATCTTATAAATTAAAAATGCTTTTGGAAAGAGTATCCAAAAGCATTATTTTATTTATTTTAATTCTGAAATTAATTAGAAATCACTTCTCCTTTAATTTTCAAAGCGACTCTTCCAGCTTCATAATTTACTGCATTTGACTCCACCGTTAACGTTTTTCTGATTGGTCCGGGTGCCATATTGTATTTCACAGTTATTTTTCCTGTTTTTCCCGGCATGATTGGTTCATCTGGTTTTGTAGGAACCGTGCAACCACAAGTAGACAGTACATTAAAGATGATTAATGGAGCATTACCGGTATTTGTAAAGATAAAATCACGAGCGCCATTTTCATTCTTAGTAACCTTTCCATAATCAATTGTATTGTCCTTGGCTGCAAATTCAATTTTCGGGCCATTTTGAGCAAAACCGATACTGCTGATTAATGCGAATGCGAATAAAGCTATTGTTTTTTTCATTTTCGTATATTTAAATTCATTTAGTAAATTTACTTCCTTTTAATTAACGTACAAATTTTTATTTCTCTTTTTATTTCTCTTTTTATAGTGTACTTAATTATTTACTTTTGTTCCCAATTAGAATTACAAATATCAGACCAAATTTTTAAAGGTTATTTGTTGATTTGGTTATTTGTTTAACTGAACAAACAAACAATCGAATTTAACGATGAAACGAATCCACAACAAAATGACAATTCCTGCACAATTTGACGCTAAAACCATTGAAAATAAGTGGTATGACTACTGGATGAAGAATAATTATTTCCATTCAGAACCAGACCATAGAACACCATATACCATAGTAATTCCTCCGCCTAATGTTACCGGGGTTTTGCACATGGGACACATGTTGAACAATACCATTCAAGATGTATTAATCAGAAGAGCACGTCTGAAAGGATTTAACGCTTGTTGGGTTCCAGGAACGGATCACGCCTCAATAGCCACTGAAGCTAAGGTAGTTGCTAAATTAAAAGCCGAAGGAATCAATAAAAATGATTTGACTCGCGAAGAATTTTTGGCGCATGCTTGGGAATGGACTGACAAATATGGTGGTGTAATTTTGGATCAATTGAAAAAATTGGGCGCTTCTTGTGATTGGGAACGAACCAAGTTTACGATGGATCCTGATATGTCAGCATCGGTAATTCGTTCTTTTGTGGATTTATACAACAAAGGACTGATTTATCGCGGATACCGAATGGTAAACTGGGATCCTGAAGCAAAAACTACTTTGTCTGACGAGGAAGTAATTTATGAAGAGCAACAAGGAAAATTGTATTTTCTAAAATATAAAATCGAAGGAACTGAAGACTTTCTTACGATTGCAACCACACGTCCGGAAACTATTTTTGGAGATACCGCGATTTGTATTAATCCAAATGACGAACGTTTTGCCCATTTGAAAGGCAAGAAAGCGATTGTACCTATTTGCGGAAGAGTAATTCCAATTATCGAAGATGAATATGTTGACATCGAATTTGGTACAGGTTGTTTGAAAGTAACTCCGGCTCATGATATGAATGACAAAGCGCTAGGAGAGAAGCACAATTTGGAGATTATTGATATTTTCAACGAAGATGCAACTTTGAATAGTTTTGGATTGCACTACCAAGGACAAGATCGTTTTGTAGTTCGGGAGGCAATTGCCAAAGAATTAGAAACAATTGGTGCTTTAGCCAAAACAGAAACACACTTAAATAAAGTAGGAACTTCGGAACGGACCAAAGCGGTTATCGAACCTCGTTTATCAGACCAATGGTTCTTGAAAATGGAAGATTTGGTAAAACCAGCTATTAAATCTGTTTTAGAAGATGGCGAAATTAAATTGCATCCAGCCCGTTTTAATAATACATACGCACATTGGTTAAATAATATCCGTGACTGGAATATTTCGCGTCAATTATGGTGGGGACAACAAATTCCAGCCTATTTCTATGGTGACGGAAAAGAAGATTTCGTAGTTGCTGAATCTATCGAAGAAGCTTTAGCATTGGCAAAAGCCAAAACTTTAAACTTTAAACTTGAAACAAAAGATTTAAAACAAGATGTTGATGCTCTTGACACTTGGTTTTCTTCTTGGCTGTGGCCAATGTCTGTTTTTGGTGGAATTATGGATCCAGAAAGTGAAGATTTTAAATACTATTACCCAACCAATGATTTGGTTACCGGTCCAGATATTTTGTTTTTCTGGGTAGCGAGAATGATTATTGCGGGATATGAATACACAGGCAAAAAACCATTTACAAATGTATATTTAACTGGTTTGGTTCGTGACAAACAAAGACGTAAAATGTCTAAATCATTAGGAAATTCACCAGATCCTTTAGATTTGATCGAAAAATTTGGCGCGGATGGAGTTCGTGTAGGATTGCTTTTGAGCGCTTCTGCAGGGAATGACATTATGTTTGATGAAGAATTGTGTAATCAAGGAAAGGCGTTTACCAATAAAATTTGGAATGCCTTCAAACTGATAAAAGGATGGGAAGTTTCAGATACAATTCCGCAACCGGAATCATCCAAAGTGGCAATTGAATGGTACGAAGCCAAATTGCAACAAACACTTTTAGAAATTGAAGACAATTTTGAAAAATATAGAATTTCCGATGCCTTGATGGGAATTTATAAATTGGTTTGGGACGATTTCTGTTCTTGGTTCCTAGAAATGATAAAACCGGCGTACCAGCAGCCAATTGACAGTGTGACTTTGGCGAAAGCCATAGAAATGCTAGAAAATAACATGAAATTATTGCATCCTTTTATGCCATTCTTGACCGAGGAAATTTGGCAAATTCTTGCCGAAAGAACTACAGAAGAAGCATTAATCGTTTCGACATGGCCAGAAATGAAACCGTTTAACGCAGGTATAATTGCTGATTTTGAAAATACAATTGAAGTGATTTCTGGAATTAGAACGATTCGTAAGGACAAGAACATTCCGTTTAAAGATACAATCGAATTGAAAGCGGTGAACAATGACAAAGCATCGACTTATTTTGATTCGGTAGTGACTAAATTAGGGAATATCACTTCGTTAGAATATGTTTCGGATAAAGTGGACGGCGCTTTGTCTTTTCGTGTAAAATCGAATGAATATTTCATCCCGATTACCGGAAATGTAAATGTGGAGGAAGAAATTGCTAAATTGACTGCCGAGTTGGTGTATACGCAAGGTTTCTTAAAATCAGTTCAAAACAAACTGGCTAATGAGAAATTTGTGGCGGGTGCGCCAGAGAAAGTTTTGGCAAACGAAAGACAAAAAGAAGCGGATGCTTTATCTAAAATTGAAACTATCGAGCACAGTTTGGCTGGATTAAAATAAGATGTAGCTTTTATAACATTCAAGATCCCATTCGCCGCTGCGAATGGGATTTTTTTTGTAAAATCAAGTAAATAATTCGTCTTTGGTAAAAGTGGAATACTTGCGATTTATTCTAATTTGATAGTATTTTATCGATAAACGTCAATTGTATTGTGATTTAAAGAGTATTTTGTCCTTTAAACGATTTTTGTGCACTTACTGAAGTATTGTTGATATGTTTGTGATTCGATTCTCAATTAATAGTTTAGTGTAGAAATGAAAAAAATATTTAGCCCAGCGTATAGAGAACATTACTTTGAAGGATATTCAATGGGTTTAAATCCATTTCTGGAATTTAATTCTGCCAAAAGTAATGAAGCTTTTATTACTGGATTTGATTCTGGACGGTCAGATTATGAACGGATGAACGGATGCATTAGTGATGGAATTCCACAATGTATTGTCACTAATAAAATTCTGGAAGATTTTCTGATGGCGGGTTTACTGGCCTTGAGTATCGATACCGAAGGCTATACTTCATATCAGATGAATTTGATCGCAAAATGGTATCAAAGTGGTGTAGAAAAACACGAGCCAAATCAAAGTATTGCTCTTTTTGATTTACTTGAAAAGAACGGCATTCAAATAAATTAAGATTTTTTCCAAATAGCGAAAACCAAAAATCCGTGCGAACACGGACTTTTTTTATGATTTTTAGTTTCTTAAAACAAAAAAAACTTTTTCTGCTTTTCAAAAAAAATGATTGGCAGAAAAAGTTTTCGATAAAATAAAACTAAACTTAAGTTTTAGAATTTATATTTTAAACTTGTTAATATTTGACGCGGAGCGATTGGATTGATACTGTAGTTTTCGTGTACCGTATAATTCAACTCATTTGTAATGTTTGACAACCTACATAAGATTGATATTTTTTTCCAAGTATAACCCGCAGATACATCAATAGTAGTATAACCACTCATAGGAATTTCTCTGTCATTGATTGTTTGAACTCCAGTAGTAGGATTTATTACAACTAGATTGTTCCAACCTCCAAGACGGTCACCAATATAATTCCCGATTGCTCCAAAAGAAACCCCTTTTAATGCTCCGGCTGGCAAGGTATAGAAAAAGCTTAAATTAGCAGTATTGGCTGGAGTTCTCACTACACGATCTCCTTCTATAGTACTTCCGTTTAATCCTGATGTTTTCGTATAGCGCATATCGTTGTAGCTATAACCTGCAATGATGTTTAACCCTTCCATTGGTCTGGCTGTAATATCGATTTCGATACCTTTACTTCTAGTTTCTCCATTCAAGACTTTTATAGTTGTGTCAGTATTGTTTGAGCCATCAGCCTTAAATTCGGCAGTTTGTGCCAAATTGCTATTCGTAATTTGGTATGCAGTAATATTTGTACTCAAAATACCTCTCCAGAAATCTTTTTTAATTCCAGCTTCATACTGATCTATTATAGAGGGTTTTATTGGTTGTAAATCAACAGTTGTTCCGGTATTTGGTGTAAATGAGTTAGAGTAGCTTGCAAACAAAGACATCTCTTTTGTTGGTTGATACACTAATCCAAATTTTGGAGAGAATGCCTCGTCCTTACGGATTGGAGCTTGTTTAGTCAAGCTATTATTGATTACTTCTGCTTCTTGCCAAGACCAACGAATACCTGCCAAAAGCTTAATTTTTTCTGTAAAAGAAATCAAATCTTGTGCATAAACCCCAAAACGATTTGTATCAGTACTTACTATTCGGCTAAGGGTAGCGTTTGGTTCATCTGTTCGCTGTGTTGCTGGGTCAAAAGTAAAGATATTTACAGTATCATAAGTGGCAGGACTAAAGGCAAAAGTATACGCTTGTGCAAAAGAGTTTTCAAAATCGACACCAGTAAATAATTGATGTTTTATTTTTCCGGTATTGAAGTTTCCTTGTATGCTTAATTGATCTCCAAAAATTTGCTCTGTACCTTTATTCTGTCCTAATGGTCTATTGAAGTTTCCATAAGGATTCGCTGTAGGGGAAATCACAATACGTTCTGTAGCTTTTGATTCTCTGTCGTAATTTTGAAAAGAAGCATTGAAGTTTAATTTCCAGTTGTCATTAAAACTGTGATTAAGTAATGCTGAAGCACTTGCTGATTTTGTTTCTCCATTTGACCAAAGTGCACCATAATAGTTACTGCGAGGTACCTCTACAATTTCTTTTCCAATTACTCCAGTTCCAAAATCTGGTGTCCAATTGCTTTTCAAGTAATCTCCTTGTACCGTAATTTGAGTTTTATCACTTACATTAAAAAGGAAAGAAGGGTTGATGTATAAACGTTCGTTTTTTACAACATCTCTAAAGCTTTCTGCATTTTCGTATGAACCTGTAAAACGATATGCAATATGTTTATTTAATGGTCCGTAAAAATCAACTGATGGTTTGTAGTAAGCAAAACTCCCTGCTTGCATAGAAATTTCTCCACCACTCGTGAAAGAAGGTGTTTTGGTAACTAGATTTAAAATTCCTCCTGGTGCAACATTTCCAAATAATAAAGCCGCACTACCTTTTAGGAATTCTACTTTATCTAAAGAGGAAACTTCAGGCATTGATCCTCCATTATAACGAAAACCATTTTTAAACATATTGTTGGCAGACATGTCATAACCTCTTGAGTAAAAGGATTCTTGAGCCCCACCACGTGCGGAACTTACATAGACACCATTTGCATTCTTCAGTACTTCGCTTAAACGAATACTTTGTTGTTGCGCTATAATTTCAGCTCCAATAACTTGTACACTTTGTGGAGTATCCATTGGTTTTAAACCTGATCTCAATGCAGAAACTGGCTTTTTATCTTTATTGACTGTAATAATAACTTCTTTAAGCAGTCCGCCTTTTTTGTTTTTTATAGTGTCAACCTCTGAAAAAGTAGTTTCATTATAATTTTTAGTTTCAGAAGCATTTGCTGATTCTTGTGCGAAACACGATAGACTAAATAAAAGTGTTAATGTTGGAAGGAAAATATATTTCATAATTGTTTATTTGGAATAATTAAAAATAACGATGCAAATATAAAACTGAAGTATGGATTTGCAAAACTTATTTAGATTAAATATTAATAAAAATTAAAAATTTATTTAACTATTTGTTTTTTAATGTTTTATGTTTTTTAAAAGCATTTTTTTTAGTAGATAATTCCCTTTTTTTGACCTTTTTTGGGTTAATATTGGTTTTTTGAGCCTATTAATAATTTGATTTTATCTCCTAAAGTTGTTCGAAGATCTTTTATGTTAAATTTTGTTAAAGGAATAATGCAAATGGCACCGCTTTGAGATAACTTTTTGAGAGTTTAGATTTAAAAAAGCAGCATAGATTTTCAAGAGAAATCCTTGATTTGCATAATTCGTGTCAAAATAGAGTAATGCAAGTAATCATTCAGCACCACAAATACGAAGTTTGTCTTTGCGGTAACCGTCGTTAATTTTTGAATATTAAAGCTTGGTCTTAAATTTCTTGATTCGGAAGTTTTTTGATTTCAATACTTTTCCATCATCCGTAATCATGACGGAGCTATAATCAGGGTATTTGTTGAGCAAAAGCAGTCCTGCTGTTTTTCCTAAAACCATTAACGAAGTACTCAAACCATTTGCCGTTTCTGCATTAGGCCCAAAAACGGTCACACTGCATAAACCCGTAGCAGGATAACCCGTTGCTGGATTAATGATATGCGAATAGCGTTTGCCATTAAAAACAACAAATTTTTCATAGCTGCCCGATGTCGTTACCGCATCTTGTTGTAATGGTACAACCGCTAAAAGTTTTTCAGGATGAAAAGGATTCGTAATGCCAATATTCCAAGGGTTTCCATTAGGCTGTTTTCCCCAAGTGCTCATGTCTCCTGAGCCGTTTATAATCCCGGCTTTAATCCCTTTTGCAAGCATCATATCCCGGCATTTATCGGTGGCATATCCTTCTCCTAATGCGCCAAATCCAATTTTCATCCCTTTTAGTTTCAGAAAAATGGTGGATTGAACGCTATCCAAGATTATATTTTTATACCCCACTTTTTCAACCGATTTCTGAATGGCTTCCGCCGAAGGTATAGCCGTCATGGAACCGTCAAATTTCCAAATTTTATCCATTGCAGCAAAACTGATGTCAAAACCGCCATGGGTCACTTCAGAAAACCGAATCGCTCTTTGCGTTAATTCAAAAACTTCTCTATCCACTTTCACTGGCCGAATGCCCGCATTTTGGTTCACTTCTGATACCTGCGAGTCCGGTTTCCAGTCGGATATCAAATTTTCTATTCGTGTGATTTCTGCAATAACGGCATCTATATTTTGTTCTGCCGATAATGAATCCTTTGCTACAATGGTGATGTCAAATCGACCACCCATAAGTAAGGTGGTTCTTTTTCGCAGTGTTTGTGCAATACTTCCTTGACTCACAAAAAGTATCGTAATTAATAAAAAGAAGTATTTTCTAGACATAAAATTCAGTATTAAAATAATTTGGGCGTGACCCTCCGTCTCGTCCCAAAAGACGAGACTTCAGGTCGTGCTATACGTTCCCGCTTTTTTATGAGTGGCTGAAAAAGCCACTCCTAAAAAGAGCTCCACTGCCATCACTCACGCGGAGCAATAACCAATCCATATATAAAAATGATGTTATTTTTATCCAGTTTCGGCTCCCTCTCCTTTGGAGAGTCCTGAAGTTTCGGGATGGAAAGGACTTAATAACAATCCGTCAGGACTTGTCCATTAGTTTTATAGTCTGCAATACGCATCGTTGTTCTTTCAATGCATAATTCATCAAGTGCAAATTCTACGTCCTTTTGCATGGCAAGCGAACCGCAAATCATTATAACACCTCCTTGTGACAGTAAATCCATAAAAAAACCAGCATCTCGTTTGATTAGATCCATTACATAGTGATGGTTTGCTTCGCGAGATAAAGCCACATGAAAACTTTTAAGATGATGCTTCTGAATCATTTCGGCAGCAAATTTCTCATACCCTAAAACAGTTTCCGTTGCTTTTCGAAAACCACAATACAAATGAATGGCTGTCTTTTTCTTATTTTGTTCCATCATTCCCAGAAAGGGAGCAATACCGGTTCCATTTGAAATTAGCGCCACTTCAGATGCTTTTTTCGGGAAGTGAAAAGCAGCGTTCTTGAGGATTCGTGCTTTTATAACAGAACCCGGTTCAACAGCATATAAATATCCTGAACCCAAACCAGAAGGATGCAGTTTTACTACTAATTGAATGTTACCGTTATGATTTCCGATAGAATAGAAGCGTTCTCGGGTATCATTTGCAGGATAAATAGCCAAGAGATCACCCGACGTAAATTTAGCGCTCCTTCCAGCCTGTAAAGTGAGTAAAAAAGTATGTTCCGTATCAGAAATGGCAGTTTTATCCAATACCATCAGTTTTTGCAACCCTTTTGGAACATGATTGTATAGGGATGGAGTAGCCGAAAGAGGAATTCCTGTTTTGGCACGCCATAATTTTATCCAACCTACAAATTCTTCAACCGATTTATCATTTACAGTTTGTAATTCTAAAAAGTGCTCCGCCCAATCCTGTTTTGCCAATAAGACATCAATGTCATGCGCAAAACCACAAAAATCAGGATAGGCCTTTGAACCAAAACCAACCACCGAAACATTAATTTTTTGCTTTTGTTTGGTTTTGTTGACCAGTGCTATAAATTTGCTCGCATTAGAAGGAGGGTCGCCCAATCCGTGGGTTGAAGTAAATACGATAAGATGCTCTGCTTTTGGATAAACCGAATAATTATTCAACTCGGTAAGGAAAACTTTTTTTCCGCTGGCAAGCAATTGTTTCTGAATGGCATTGGCAAAAAGTAGCGTACTTCCATTTTCAGAACCTACCAGTAAAATGTATGTACTGTCCTCGGGTTTGTATTTGTTTTGAATGCGGCTCGATCTTCGTTTCAAAGTCATGGCAAAACCCGAGTAGATAAAAAACAAAATGTTCAAACTCGTTATTGCTAAAATGATCGCCCAAAAAATACTTGCTCTCCCAGTATGCAAATCAAGACTCCAGTCCGATACTAAAGTTTGCAACGGAAAAGGGGTTTCACGTACAATAGCACCAGAAATTTGGTTGACTTCTATTTCTCGGTCTTTTAATGTAATGCTATAATATTCTTCGGGATCCTCCGAAAAAGGGAATTCAACTTTTTGAACATCAACAAGAAGTGTATTCTTAAAAACGGGAGTAGTCTCTTTTTTTGAAACAGGCGTAGTTGCGGCTATTTCAGTTTTTTCTTCTGAATCCGTTTTTTCGAGGAAAAAATTAAACTTTTCCAAGGTTAAATAGGTTCCCGAGAGTGCGATGATCAGAATCGGAATCAGCGATAATCGTCCTAAAAAAACATGGTAATATTGGGCAAAATTTTCTTTTACAATTTTAGAAAATAAACTGCGTAGACTTTTTTGGCGCTTGAGTATCAAAGCAAAACCCGAAATAGAAATCAATACTAACAAAAAGGAAATAAAACCAACAAAAAAACGCCCCGTTTCTTTAAGGAATAAAGAACGATGGAGCGCTGTTGTCCATTGGATAAACTCACTTTTTTTGATGGGTTTTCCTAGTATTTTTCCAGTTCTTGGATCAATATAAGCGTTGACATCATTGTCTTCCTGATCGATACCCTGCAGCGTCACAAATTGATTGTGGTCAACACTCAATTCCGTTATTTCAGGATAGGCTTTTTTTAATACAGGTAAAGTTTCTCCAAGTGTTATTTTATTGAAATTTTCTACTTTGAATGGCGGTGTTTTCTCTTGTATGGCATCGACTGCGAGTATGACACCAGTTACGGATGCCAGTACTAAAAATGCTGCAGAAAATACAGCCAAAGCCAAGTGTGAGTAACGCCAAAAAGAAAGAGTCATTGATTGTAATAGTATTTTTTAAATAATAAGTTTCTTAAATAATTAACACGAATTCTACAAATTTGGACTGATTTTTTGTTGGCATTCTAGGCTTTAAAACCTGTGAAATTTCAATGTAAATTTGTGGAATCAGTGTTGGAATTTTAATATTTAAATTTTGTTCAATCTTACGTAACGAATATAACCTTTACCTTCTGTTTTTGCTGCAATTCCCTCGGTTGTGAGCGGAATTTCTAAATCAGCAGTGTAATATTTATGATCTTCTACTGCCGTTTCAAATCGCAATTTAAATCCTTTATTGATTTTAGCGTCTTCAATTTCTATTGTTGTAATACTGCGGTCACCTCCAGTTACAGAAGCTCCAGTTTTAGCACTGATGTTTTCTGGTTTTTTAGAGTAGAATTTGTGCCATTCTTTCAGGGTTTTGTACCATTTTTTATCGTCACCCATTACATATAGCGTTTTGACATATTCGCCTTTAGCATTTACTACTGAAACGACAATATAAGCGCCTTCTCCCATGTAGTTTGACATTTGGAGCATGCATTTATATTTACTGGTTTGTGCGGAAATTTGAAAAGAGAAAAGGCAAAGTAATACAGCTGTCAAGCCTATTTTTAGTATTGATTTCATATGTAGATAATATTTATTTTTTAAAGGAATATGGTATCGCCATTCTTCATTATTGTTTGTGATTTTGTATCATGGCGATTTCATACTATTATTTTAAAAATTCTAAGGATACGTTGTTTTTTATTAAAGACTCATTTTCCTTTGCCAAGGCGTATACGCTTTCGTCAAAATCAGTGGTGATTTCTTTTTTGGCACCAATAGAGATCAGGTATTTTAAGATAGTATCGTCTTTAGAAATCATAGCGGCTTTGTGCAATGCTGTTAAACCATCTTTGTTTTTTGCGTTTACATCGACGTTTAAATCGGTGATTTTCTTTAGCAAAGTCATATCGTTTTTTGTGATAGCAAAGTGATAAAGGGTGCTTCCGTCTTTTTGAGGAGTGACTACGTTTAATCCTTTATCTTGAAGCAATTTTATTTTTGTGTCAAAAGGATCTTGTTTTGGTCCATTTGACGCTTCCGGTCCACGACCCATTGGTCTGTAGGATTGTATTAGGTAGTATCCCAGATTGTTTCCGTCTTTATCTAAAACATTTACAGCAGCGCCTTTATTCAAAAGAAGTGCAACTGCTTCAGGAGTTCCTGACTTCACCGCCATCGTTAATGCTGATTCTCCTTTGCTGTTTTGCAGATTGTTGTTTTTTACAATTGGCAATAACAGTTCTAGTGCGGTTATTTCTCTGGACGCAGCAGCAACCATTAATGCAGTATTTCCGTCGTTATCGGCTTTGTTGGCATCTACTCCTTTAGCTAAAAAGTAATTGATGATTTCGGTCTGGTTGGATTTGCCTGCAAGAAAATGAAGTACTGTCTCACCTGTTTTGCTGGTTACTGTTGGTTTTATTTTTAATTCCTCTACCAAGTATTTATAGGTTTCAATAGTGTTTGCGTCTCTACGCGAACCTTGTGCAGCAATAATTAGTGCATTGTCAGTGTATTTTACTCCTTTTTCTAACAGTGTTTTTAAAAGGGTAACATTTCCAGTTCTGGCCGCATAATTAAAGGCAGTATTGCCATCATTATCCATGTCCTTAAGCGATAGTCCTTTAGTAACAAAATAGGTAGTAAGTGTCAGGTTTTTGTCCGACGGTATCGCCATAAGCAACAGGTTTATACCGTCTTTGTATTTTTTCTTAGGGTCTATTCCGGCTTTAAAAAGAGCCTCATATACAGCGGTATTGTTTTGCCCGTTGTTGGCTGCAAAAGTAATTGGGGTATACCCTTGACTATCTTCTAGGGTAATGTCTGATCCTCTGGCTATAAGATATTCTACGATTGCTGCATTTCCTTTATTAGCGGCCCAATGTAAATAAATACGATTGTCGTGAGTAGATTTAGTGACTTCATTTCCGGGTTGTTCCAATAAGAATTTTATTGTAGCCTCAGGCGCATCATTATTAATAGCCATAACGGTTACATCAAAAGCATTTGGAGTTGAAGCGGATGGGCTGTTCCCTTTTGCTATTTCTGCTTTAACTGCGTTTACATCGGGTGCTGTTTTCCAAAAAGACTGCTCCAACAGTGTATTTTTTTGCTGTGCATTCACAAATAAGGTAGCAATTAAGGCAAAAGAAATAAAAAGATTCTTTTTCATAAATTTTTTATCAAGGTTCTTATAAATAGTAGCGGTTTGTTTATTTGATTCAGTTATTTAGAATAAATAAGAATAACACAAATGTAAAAATAAATAATATATTATCAATCATTATTTATTTTATTAAACAGAAATTTTTACTGTTTTTTATGCTGGTCTGTACTATTCTGTTTCAGAAAATCAATCAAAATTTTCAATTATCTTATTTAGATATAAAAATAATGGAAAGGTTTAAAGCCGGTGCATAAATTTTTAATTTAATTTATTCCGAAGCTGTTGTTGTGTTTTTCTTTTTTCTATTTCGTCCCCACCAAATGTAGCATCCTGATATTGGCAGACTTGCAATGAGTAAACTAAATAAGCAGGCAAATATTTTTCCGGGGAAACCTAATACGGCTCCCGTGTGAATATCATAATTCATTTTCATGAGGTTATCAGCAATTTTATCCGCTGTTTTTCTGCCCCAAATATGGGAAACACTCATTTCTTTCAAGCTGTATTGATCAAAATACCGATAATCAATTTTCCAATATGTTCCTTTGTCGCTATTTGCATTTGCAGCTATCGGTGATGCATTCGTTTCAGGCGGATGAATTTCAATAGATTTAGCTAGAGGGTATTCTTTTTGCATTTGAAGCCAAACAGCATCTAATGGTTTTACGATTGTAGGTGCAGTTTTCTGGTTTTTTATCGAAAGCGGTTCTTCGTATACTAATGATTTTTCACCACCGGACACTTTATAATACGAATATGCAAACCATTGAAATCCCCATACTAATCCTGTAGTGGCGAAAATAATTCCTATTATTAGAATATAAAAGCCGGTAATATTATGTAGATCATAATTTTTTCTTTTCCACTTTGTTCCTTTTTTCCATTTGAACCAAAAGCGTTGTTTTGCCGCGCTTTTATTCTTTGGATACCAAAGAATTAATCCAGAAATCAGCATTATCAGAAATACTATTGTCGCTGATCCCACAACTGTTTGTCCAATTTCATGCGGCAACCAAAGATAGAAATGTCCGTCAAGTATAAAAGGAAAAAAACCTTCCTCATTATTGATTGTTTTCAGTACTTTTCCGGTATAAGGATTCAGGTAAGTAGTATAATGATAACTGGGTTCGTAATGAAAAAAGATAGCTTCAACAGCATTATTTTTTTCATTGTATTTGATGGCGTGAAGCACTTTATTTGGAACTTCTTTTCGGGCGATGATTTCCAGCTGAGATGGAGGCAGAAAGGGTTTATTTTGCGTTTCCACAAAACGATATTCTTCTGTGATGTTCTGTATTTCCTCCTGGAAGGCATACAAACATCCTGTTATGGCGATTATAAAAATAATTAAACCAGAGGACAAACCAAGCCAAAGATGGATTTTTAGAATTGCTTTTTTGAAGTTATTATTTTTCATGTATAAAGGATAAAACTCCCCACCGAAATGAAGTGTTTAGTTAAAAAAACAAATACAAAACTTAAAATTTATAGGTTAAACCGGCCGTTACACTTCTCAAACGCTGAGGTGTTACGGTTGACCAACCGGAATAATATTTTTCGTTTAAAGCATTATTCAATTTCAATGAGATATTAAATTTATCACTCGAATACGACAAAGCCGAATTTAAAACGGTATAACTTGGTAAGGCAAATGTTCCGATATTCGCTCTGTTTAAAGTTTTGTATTCACTGGCATAGTTTCCACCAAATCCTATTCCGAAACCTTTCAGTTTTCCGGAAGTCAGCGTATAATTAGCCCAAAAATTGACTAAGGTTTCCGGTCCTGCTTCTTCGGGTCTTAATCCTAAATAACCATCTCCGGGATTGTCTTTTGTTACTTCGCTTTTATTGTTACTGAATCCGGCGATAATATTAAATCCTTTCATTGGATTGGCTGTAAAACTAACCTCAACACCTTTACTGTTTACCTCACCGCCTTGAATGGAGTTGTTGATATTATTAGGATCAGTCATTATTCTATTTTTTACATCAATGTTGTAATAACTAACAGATGCCGAAATAATATCCTTGTATAAGTTTGTTTTGAACCCAATTTCATATTGATTGGCTTGCTCCGGGTCAAAAGATTCCATCCTGGGATTAGAACCATCTACTTCAGAAACTTCTCTTGGAGTTACATTTACAAAACCATTCATGTAATTTGAAAACACAGAAACTTTATTCTTAACCAGCATATAAACCAGACCAAATTTTGGAGAAACGGCTGCTTGACTGTTTTCTTCGGTTGCCGTTGTAGATTTGAAGTTATCAATTCTTAAACTTACCATGGCAGATAATTTATCGGTAATATTCAACACATTCGAAGCGTACGCACTGATTACTTCAACTTCAGCAGTTGAATTTCCTTCAAACGAACCTACTAAAAGGTTATCAACTCCAGCTTGGGTCAAATCTCCGGTATCAGATCCATCGATTAAGGAAACAATTCCGTTTCCAACCCAACCTGTACTTCCGTTTATAATATTTGATTTATAATAATCGATACCAGCAACTAATCGGTTTCTCAAACTTCCAATTTTAAAGTCTCCAATGAAATTCTGCTGAATATCAGTAGCTAGAGTTTCTCCATTTCTTTTAGAAATGTATCTTGAAAAATCATTTCCGTTTGACGCGTCAAATAAATACGAATAATAGCCACTGGTTTTACTGTTGCTTCGCGATAATACCGTTTGGGAAGTCCATTGATCTGACAACTTGTAAAACATTTGCGCTTGTAAACTATAGGTTGGATTGCTGATTGATAATTCGTTTGAAGTAAATGATTTTTTATAATTCCTTTCGAATAATTCCATTGAATCAAAGGACAGAGCAGAATTTCTATTCATGAAAAGCATGGGTGCATTTGAAGAATTTCTGTTAGTGAATTCTGTATTTATTAAAAACGAAAGTTTATCATTTACTTTATAATTCAATGAGGGCGCAAAGAAAAATGATTTACCGTAACCTGCGTCTTGAAACGAATTTTCTTTTTGGTATGCAGTATTTATTCGTACAGAAACATCTGAATTTAAAGGTAAGTTTACATCGGCCGTAATTCGGTCCAATCCGTATGATCCTGAAATATAGCTTATTTCACCTCCAAATGTTGAATAGGGCTTTTTAGTCACCGTGTTTATTAAACCTCCGTAAGAAATTAAACTGCTTCCAAATAATGTTCCCGATGGCCCTTTTATTACTTCAATGTTATCAACATTTGCCGGGTCGATACTTCCATTATTGATGCCGGGAAGTCCATTTATCATGGTTGGCTGAACTGCAAACCCTCTCATAGAAAAATATTCTCCACCATCACCGCCACGTCCTGTTGATTCCCAAAGACGCGTTATACCAGTAGCGTTTTTTAAAGCATCATTAAAATTAGTCACCACTTGCTCTTTCAATAATTCGCTGGTAACGGTATTGTAAACTTGAGGATTTTCAATATTATTTAAAGGCATTTTAGAAACCGTAGTGCTCTTTTCTCTTTTGTACTTGTATTTATTGGTGTTAATAATAACTTCTTTCAGCGATTTTACAGAATCTTTTTCTTGCTCTTTTTTTTCTTGAGCACCAGCTGTTATGCTAATTAATAAAACGGACAGGCAAAATGTATTTGTAAATTTCATTTATTTAGATTAATTAAAAATAATATTGCAAATATAACTGCCCTTTTTGTTTTAACAAAACTTATTTAGATTAATTAAAAATAATAACACACATTAATTTTTAGCTATTTGAAATTCAGTATTTTAAAGGCATAAAAAAACCTTGCTTTTTTTAAAGCAAGGTTTTGATAATAACTAAAATGTTAAAATTTTAGTTGATTTTTTTCATTGAAAACTGTTCGGAGCTTGGTTTTCCTTGTTGGATTCCTGTAATTTTAGCCGCCAAATTTTCAGGAGTAATTTGGGTATAACTGATTTTTTGAGGATAGTCGTGTTTTGGATTTTCAAAAACCAATTGTTTATCAGTCGCAGTTGTTAATTTAAAAGAAACCAGTTTGTCATTGTTTTGTCCTTTTACGGCTGCATTATAAGTCAATTCTTCTCCTTTTTGTTGTAATGTTATGGTTTCAAAATGCAAGGTATCTTTTTCTTTTATAAAATAAGATTCTGCTTGAAAGGTGCTGTCATTTACTTTTTTCCAAATTTCGGAAAGATTGCCATCAGCTGATTTGTTTTCCCAATTCCCCAAAAGCCAACTTGCCGCTTTGATTTTTTCATTTTTATTAGAATCATAATTTTTGCAGGAAACAATGACTAATAAAAGCAGTATAAGAGTCGTTTTTTGAAACATCGGTATAGATATTAAGTTTTAATTTGAATAAGCTAAAGTATGAAAAAATAGAATAGTGTGCCTTTTTTTAGATTGAAGATTAATGATTTTTGATTTAGTTTTGATAAATAGTATGATTGTCGATTTTATGAGGTATGTCATATCAAAAATCGTTAATCGTTAATCAGAAATTAGCAATTATTTCCGCCTTCTTTCAAAATAGTATGAACCAATTCTTTGGTGGGTTTTTGATCTTTTAATTTCGCTCTGACCACATCAAAAGTCACCTTAAAATCACATCCCAATTTATAATTGCTGCAACCATAAGCAGTTTTCCCCTTAAGAACCGTTCCTTTTTGACATTTCGGACAGGCTAATGCATCCAGTATTGCTTTCACCTCCGTTTTCTTAGGTTCTAATTTGAGTTTAAAATTTTCATCAAAGCGGAGCAAACCTTCCACAGCGCCAGCATCAGTTTTAAAGTCTTTTAAATTTACGGTAGATCCTTTTTGAAGCAATCGCAGGTATTGGTTCTCGGATATTTTTTTCTCCGCAAAAGTGTACGGCAATAGAAACGTACAACCCGCTTTATAATCGCTGCAGCCATAAGAAGATTTTCCTTTGATGAGTGTCGCTTTTTTGCATTTTGGACAGGCTTCCGCCAAAATTCCTGCTGCTTTCTTTTTCTCAACTTTAGCTACTTCTTTTTGAATATTTCCTGCATGCGAGATATTGGCGCGCCTAGTTTCACTTCGCACTTCATACACCAAAACTTCGATCATGCGTTTCATATTGTTAATAAACGCAGCGGCGGTAAAGGTTCCTTTTTCAATATCTTTTAATTGCTTTTCCCAGGAACCCGTAAGTTCTGCCGACTTGACCAAATCATTTTGAATAGTGTCAATCAGCTGAATTCCGGTGGACGTTGGCAATACTTGTTTTTTGTTCCGAACGATGTATTGGCGTCTAAAAAGCGTTTCAATAATGTTGGCTCGCGTAGAGGGACGTCCGATCCCATTTTCTTTCATCAATTCTCGTAAATCTTCGTCGTCTACCTGTTTGCCCGCGGTTTCCATGGCGCGCAATAAGGTGGCTTCCGTAAACTGATTGGGTGGTTTGGTTTCCTTTTCTAAAAACGAAGGTTCGTGTGGTCCTTTTTCACCAACAACAAAACGTGGCAATATATCGGCTTCTTTTTCTTTGACGTTAGGATCTTCAAAAACTACGCGAAATCCTTTTTTCAGGATCTCCTTTCCAGTGGTTTTGAAAGCGACATCGGCTGCTTTTCCAATTACTGTGGTATTGGCTACCAAACAATCGTCATAAAACACCGCAATAAAACGCTTTGTAATAATATCATACACTTGTTGCTGATTGTATTGCAAATTGGATTGTATCCCTGTTGGAATAATCGCATGGTGATCGGTAACTTTTTTATCGTTAAAAACTTTGGGTGATTTTTTAATCTTTTTTTCTAAAAGTGGTTGGGTCAAAGCGGCATAATTCGTCAATTTTTGCAGAATGCCGGGAACTTTAGGATAGATGTCGTTTGGTAAAAATGTGGTGTCAACTCTAGGGTAGGTAACTACTTTTTGTTCGTATAAAGTCTGAACAATTTTAAGCGTTTCATCCGCCGTAAACCCAAACTTAGTATTGCAATACACTTGCAATCCCGTTAAATCAAAAAGTTTTGGAGCAAACTCATTGCCATTCTTTTTTTCGACAGAAACAATTTCGAACTCACTTTCTTTGACTTTATTGGCCAAAAGCTCGCCATCTTCCTTTTTCAAAAAACGTCCTTCCTCATAGCTGAAAAGCGTTTCTCTATATAAAGTTTGCAACTCCCAGTACGGCTGCGGTTTAAAATTCTCGATTTCCTTGAATCGGTCGACAACCATGGCCAAGGTTGGGGTTTGCACCCTTCCAATGGACAATACTTGTTTGTATCCACCATGTTTTACGGTGTACAAACGGGTAGCATTCATACCAAGTAACCAGTCGCCAATGGCTCTTGAAAAGCCTGCGTAGTATAAATTATCGTAGTTTGCGGACGGTTTTAAGTTCTCAAAACCTTCTTTGATGGCTTCGGTGGTTAAGGATGAAATCCACAAGCGTTGTACCTCGCCTTTGTACTTGGCTTCGTTCATGACCCAGCGCTGTATGAGTTCTCCTTCTTGTCCCGCATCCCCGCAATTAATGACTAACTCCGCTTTGTCAAATAGACTTTTTATGATTTTGAATTGCTTTTGAATACCCGAATTTTCCACCACTTTGGTTTCGAATTTGTCGGGAAGCATGGGCAGGTTGTTCAAATCCCAACTTTTCCAGTGCGGTTTGTAATCGTTCGGTTCTTTTAAGGTGCATAAATGCCCAAAAGTGTAGGTTACGGCATAACCATTACCTTCGTAATACCCATCTCGCTTGGTATTGGCTCCCAAAACGGATGCGATTTCGCGTGCTACACTTGGTTTCTCGGCAATACAGACCTTCATTTTCTCCTTCTAATTTAAGGGCGCAAATTAGGAATTTAGAACTTGGTATTAAAAAAAAATCGGTAGGAGTTATGAACGGATAGGAGTGAGGCTTTACAAGGAACGAAGCAATCACATCCCAGTTTGTGTATTGTTTTAGTTGGTCATTGTTGAAAACAGTTTATTAAATTGCGCTGACGATTGTATATAACATAGCAGTCGGGTTAAAAAAAAATATTGAACTCTAAAGTACGTTAAAGGCGATATTGTGTTGCAAAAAATGTAGCTGTTATTTGTTGGTTACAACCCATAAAAAAAACCGTTACAAAATTGCAACGGTTTCTGAATTAATGAATTAAAACCTTATTTTGGCATAACAACAGTATCAATTGCATGAATTACTCCGTTTGAAGCCGCCACATCAGCAAGAACAACAGTTGAAGTTCCTCCTTTAGCGTCGGTCAACATCACTTTTCCGTCTTTCAAGCTTAATACAATAGTACCACCTTGAACAGTTGTAACGGTATATTTTCCGTTATTTTTGTTTATTGCATCAATTACTGCAGCAGCATCAAATTTTCCTGCTACAACATGATACGTCAATACTGCTTTCAGTTTGTCTAAACTTTCTGGTTTTAGCAAACTATCAACAGTTCCTGCCGGAAGTTTTGCAAATGCGGCGTTGTTTGGAGCAAAAACCGTAAAAGGGCCCGCGCCACTTAACGTTTCTACTAACCCTGCTGCTTTTACAGCAGTAACTAATGTGGAAAAATCTGCATTTCCTGCCGCTACATCTACAATAGTTGATGGCTCCATTGCAACTACAGTATCCATGGCTACTGCAGTAGAATCAGCCATTTCTGTAGATTCTGCTTGTTTTTTCTCTCCACAAGAAGTTGTTATAACTCCTAATAATACGAATGCACTAATTGTTTTTACTAATTTCATAGTCAATGTTTTATGATTAAAAAATATTATAATTCAAATATACACATTAAAAACTATTGTTTAAACTTTTTAACAATTAATTAAACAAAAAATAAAGTATAGCGTTATTAGTAACAATGGAGACTTTTTTTTATGAATCTGGAGTGCTGCAACTCATTTTTTGAAATTATCTAGAGATCAAATAAAAAAATACAATTGGCAGTCGTCGCAAACGAATGCTAGTAGGGGATTGGTAATGTGTATTTATATTTTAAAAAAATCCAGTCTTTGCACCCAAGGAATTTCGGACTCTACAAATGTAAGTTTGGTCTTGATGATGCGGTCACTTTTATCTCTGGGATTTTTAATAATAAATCTCGCCTTGGAATTGTTGAAATCCAATGTGTATTTTGCATCAAAATCTTCTTGTTTGTTCGAAGAAAAAGTAATGACGTTGTCTTTCGCAGTCCATTTTCCTTTTCCGTATTTATTTACTTCAGGTGGGAATCCGTTTTTGATTTTAGAATACGAATGAAATACGAATGTGCCATCATGGCGTAAGATCAATTTATATTCAATAAAATGATCGCCTTCTTTGCTAAAGTTGCGATTGTAATCACCAATAAATGCATTCGATTGCGCGAATATAGTCAGGTTGAATATTAAAATTAAGGTGGTAAGTAGTAATTTCATCAGTTTGGTTTTTTAATGTTTTTATAACTTTCTGACTTGTTTTAACTGCCCTCGTTCATGGGCACAGAATGCAATTCTGCCTTTGCTTTGTATTAGATAAAAAAAATGGATACGAAAAACCAAACCCATTTATATCATAGATTGAAACTATAAACGATTGTTTCAAATCAGTAAACTTTGTATCCATAACAAATGCTGGATTTGGTTAGAAACTTTTTTTACTATTTGGCTAATTTGATTTTGTTTAAAGTAAAATTCAAATTTGAAATATCAGCTGTAACCTCATTTATTCTTGAGTTTGTAAAATACAAGTAGTTGTTATATATACTAAATGTATCTGCCCATTTTATTTTATCGCCTTCTACCAAAGTGTGAATACTGCCATCTGGTTTTCGATACTGGATTTTATTATTTTCTAAATCGGCAAAATATAAATTGCCGTTGTCGTCAAATAGCATGCCGTCCGGTGCGGCAGTTTTTGCCTCAAATCGAACGCTTTCTTCCATGCTTTTTTCATCTTCAGGGTTAAGCATATTTGTTGCAATTGAATAGAGGCTGTATCCTGTAAGGGCATGAAAATAAAGTCGGTCGTTTACAGTGTCTAAGGCTATTCCATCAGAATGAATGGTGTTTTTCCATTTTTTGTCTCCAAAGGTTAAAAAGTTTTGTTCGGCAGCTGTTGATTTGTGGTTGTCTAAAACTCTTCTGAAACGACCTGATTTAATGTCTATGATGACAATACCAGAGTTTCCTGAGTCAGTAAGATAGATTTTTTGAGTTTTTTTATCTATCCTAAGATCGTTGATATAAGAATCAGCGTGGTAGCTGTTTTTATCTAAAATATAGGTTTTAACTAATTTATCAGTTCTTAGATCAAAAACAAAAAGACGAGGCGCATCCAGTACATTTTCGAATAATTGGCTTCTGGTATCTAAAACATACAATTGGTTTTCAAAGGCAACTACTGATTGCACTCCAACAAATTTGTTGGCCACAACTGGCTGTCCAATCTCCCAAGAATTCCAATTTTCATCCGGATAACTTTTTTGAATGGTAGTATTTGTTATTTCCACGACGGAATTATCAACTCCTTTTCTCCATCTCGGAAAGTTTACAAAAACACGCCCGGCATCAGTAAGTGTGACTCCGGTAACTTGTTGCCCCTTGAACGCAGCAACTTCTATCACTTGATTTGCTGTGCTGTCAACTTGTTGATTTTTTACTTCGACGGTTTTTTTGCTAGTTGTTTCTTTACAAGAAACAAAGAATGTAACTATTGAAAATATAATAAGGATCTTTTTCATTTTAGATGGTTTTATTTGTGGGACGATTGCATTGAGTCATTGCGTGGGACGAAGCAATGCCACAAAGTTAGACTATTATTTTAGTTGATTCTCGTTGTGGGCACAGTTTGCAAAAACTGCGCTAACGATTGTGGATATCCGAGCGATTGGGTTAGTGCTTTTTTGCTGCCTGAGTTTATTTGTGAGCGATTGGGATAAGTCATTGCGAGGAACAAAGCAATCTCATCCAGTTGGTCTATTATTTTACATGCTCATTGTTGTGGACACAGTTTGCAAAACTGCGCTAAAGATTGTGGATATCCGAGCGATCGGGTAGCCATTATGTGACTTTTATTCCTGCTTTTTCTGTTTTTGCAATTAAATAATTTATAAAGGCACTACTTGAAACTAACATAAATAAAGCATCTTCAAATGCACAATCAGGATGATCCATTAAACTATGTCTTATTCCTCCGCTATCACTAGTGTAGCCATATAATTGTTTAAAACCTTTTTCTAATGATGGATGAATTTTTAGTTTACCTTTAATTTTATCTAAAGCACCACCAAGACTATCTTTATTATTATTTGAAATTATTTTCGAAATCGATTCAACAGCTGATATCGATTCTTTAATGGAATTTCTGTAATCTGGATTAGTTTTATTTGACAACATTTCTAAAGCTTTTTGCAAATGAATATTTGAACCAACATATGAAGTATATTGATGTGTTTTCTCAATTGCAGTTTCAATTTGCATAATCTCGATCTCATTTGTAATTGGGGCAATTTGATTGTCAACTATTCTATAAGCAGAAAATTCACTTTCGAATGTGTTATTACATGAGTCTATAAAAACATCAAATTCAATGTTTAAATCATTTTCATCAAAGCTTATAATAAATTCAATAAAATCATATACTTCATACCATTTGAAGTCAAAAAAATATTTTTTTAATCTTTCAATTATTTCCCTTTTTTGAATTGGTAATGCGTCAAGTGGATATTTAAAAAAATCATGATAAATAGTTTTTGAAAAAGTTCTGAAAGTTGTTTCTTCATTTCTACCATTATCGTCCAATTGGTCAAAAATAAAGATTGTTATAATGTTCCATAATCTAATACGTAGCTCTAAATCGATATCTTCAATTTGAATTTCTTTTTTTTCTGGTTTTTGTCCAATTCTTTGTGAAAATCTCATTTTATATGTGTCATTTTTGATGGTTACTGCTAACTAATATATAGTAATGACGTTTATCATATATATTGACCCAAAATTGTGTCGCTTTGTCTAATAAACGTCAGTGTTAATTTGTTTTAAAATATATAAATTTATTCCGAAAATACTTATAAAAATGTAGTAAGTTAAACCTCATTGTTAAACCTTACTATTTCTGTATCAGTGATTTTTCGGAAAACCTTAATCGCTATATTTTTAGCACAAATGTTTTAGCCCAGATAATAATAGAAAGCCTATAAGCAGAAGCCTGCTTTTTTATATTGATTATAAAACGATCAAAAGAATCCCTGTTATTAGTTATAGTTCTTTAAATCATCCAATGTAGAATCAATTAGTATAGGGATTTTGCCATTTTGAATTTCCGTGTAATTTACTTCTTGCCCATTATATAGGTCAACTGCAATACAATATTCTGGATTGACGTAAAAATCTTTTGAGTGATGTTTATCTAAGTATCTATAAAGGATATCGGTAAACATTCCCAATTCACTTTTTGGAAAACCTTTTAATTGTGCTACAAACCAAATCCCTCCTATTTCTTCACTATTATTGCTGGGAAACGTGAAAATATGACATGGTTTTGCTTCAATTGGAAGGCCTTTAATATCAAGTATCGCTTGATACTTTTGTTGTGTTAGAAAAGTCAAATTAACATTTGGTTTTAAATGCTGAAAATCGTAATCCTTAAAATTACTTATAATGTCAATGTTTCTTTGAAATTGGTCTTTTATTCGGTTAATTTCTGAAAATTTAATTTTATCTCGTAAAAAAGTAATTTTTTCATCCAATAAATTTGCATTGTCAAATTTGAAAGTATTTCTAACTGCACTTAAGCAACTAATCCAATAATCACCACCGTCAGAATTATCATCTGACTTAATTTTCTCTTTTTTAAGATTATTCACGAATGTAATCTTCGTTCGGTTATTTTTTTCTCGAAATTTAATCAGATTTTTTACGGTTAATTTTTTCATAGTTTTGTGAAATTTGTTGATTTTATAGTTATTTGTGTTTAAGAATAAAGTAAGTTCTTTATTGTGATTTTAGATATTTTCAAAACTAACTCCTTTTGATTCAGGGATTTTACGGAAAACCGTAAACGCTATCTTTTTAACAAAAATGCCCTAGCCCTGATAGTAGCGGCATCCTTTTCCTGGTCTCGTTTTTTCTAACGAGACCAGAAAAAGATACAGCGAATAGCAGGAAATAGCTCCTCATTGCCATACAATCCGTCCCTCATTGTTCGCTATAACAATCTCAAGCGGGAACCTTGCAAAATGTGAAATATTTCACTAATTTTGCACTCTAAATAAAGGACTAAGAAAATGTTAGACAGACTTCAAATAGTAAAACAACGTTTCGATGAGATTTCGGATTTGATCATTCAGCCGGATGTGATCTCGGATCAGAAACGTTATGTGCAATTGAATCAAGAGTATAAAACTTTGAAAGCTTTGGCTGAAAAGCGCGACGAATACGTGCTTCTCATGGCAAATATGGATGAAGCAAACGAAATAATTGCGGATAACAGTGATGCAGATATGACCGAAATGGCCAAAATGCAACTCGATGAAGCGAAAGAAAGATTGCCGGAATTAGAGGAAGAAATCAAATTTATGTTGATTCCTAAAGATCCCGAAGATGCCAAAAATGTCATGGTGGAAATTCGCGCCGGAACGGGTGGGGATGAAGCGAGTATTTTTGCAGGGGATTTATTCCGTATGTACACCAAATATTGTGAGAACAGAGGTTGGAGAACTTCAGTTGTGGATATGAATGAAGGAACTTCGGGTGGTTTCAAAGAGGTGATTTTTGAAGTTACCGGTGAAGATGTTTACGGAACCTTGAAGTTTGAGGCTGGTGTTCACCGGGTACAACGGGTACCGCAAACGGAAACGCAAGGACGTGTGCATACCTCGGCAGCGACTGTTATGGTATTGCCGGAAGCAGAGGAATTTGATGTACAAATCGATATGAATGATGTGCGTGTGGATTTTTTCTGTTCGTCAGGTCCAGGTGGACAATCGGTAAATACAACCAAATCAGCGGTACGTTTGACGCATATTCCAACCGGATTAGTGGCGCAATGTCAGGATCAAAAATCACAACATAAAAATAAAGACAAGGCATTTGGCGTTTTGCGTTCCCGTTTATACGAACAGGAATTAGCCAAAAAACAAGCGGAAGATGCTACTACACGTACTTCTCAAGTAAGTTCTGGGGACCGTTCGGCTAAAATCCGTACCTATAATTATGCACAAGGTCGTGTAACCGATCACCGTGTAGGATTGACTTTGTACGATTTAGGAAATATCATGAATGGTGACATTCAGAAAATTGTTGACGAGTTAGCGTTAGTCAACAACATGGAAAAATTGAAAGAAGCCAGCGAAGTTTTCTAAAGAAAATAGAAGCAAGAATAAAGATTAAAGAAAAGATGCCATACTGAGTTTAAGTGTTGGCATTTTTTTTAATATTAAAACGAACAAAAGAGTATAATTTGGTTCAAAGTGGAGCAACCTGAAACTTTAAACTTTAAACTTTTCATTTGAATGACTACACAACAACTTATTGACCAAATCAAAATCAAGAAATCGTTTCTATGCGTAGGTTTAGATGTTGATTTGAATAAAATTCCACAACATTTATTGGAACTGGAAGATCCCATTTTCGAATTCAATAAAGCGATAATTGATGCGACCCATGATTTAACGGTGGCTTACAAACCCAATATTGCTTTTTATGAAGCGAATGGTTTAAAAGGATGGATGTCATTGCAGAAAACAATCCATTACATCAACTCAACTTATCCGGATATCTTCACGATTGCTGATGCTAAACGGGGTGATATTGGTAATACGTCTTCGATGTATGCCAAAGCTTTTTTTGAGGATTTAAACTTTGACAGCGTTACTGTTGCTCCTTATATGGGGAAAGATTCGGTGGAGCCATTTCTGGCTTTCGAAAACAAACACACGATTATGCTGGCTTTGACTTCCAATGAAGGTGCGTTTGATTTTCAGACCTTAAACGTAGGTGGAACCCGAGGCGAAGCCGAACGGAGCGGAGCTAAAGAATTGTACAAACAGGTATTAGAAACGTCTAAAACGTGGAAAAACAGCGAAAACCTGATGTATGTTGTAGGAGCTACCAAAGCCGAATATTTTACTGAAATTCGTAAAATTGTCCCTGATAGTTTCTTGCTTGTTCCCGGAGTGGGCGCGCAAGGCGGAAGTTTATCTGAAGTTTGTAAATACGGTATGAATGCCAATGTAGGATTACTGATTAATTCTTCCAGAGCGATTATTTATGCTTCAAACGGGACTGATTTTGTTGAAAAAGCAAGAGCAGAAGCGTTGAACATGCAACAGGAAATGGCAGTAATATTAGGTTAATGATTGTTTAAAGTCTAACGTTTAAAGTTGCTCCACTTTGAACGTTAAACCTTTAACCTTTAAACAAAAAACATGAAAACGCTAATTGACCAAATCGGGACTTCGCATCATTTTGAAACTTCACCTAAGAGGATTGTTTCGCTGGTACCATCTCAAACGGAATTATTGTATGATTTAGGTTTGGAAGACCGAATTGTTGGGATTACCAAATTCTGCGTGCATCCGTATCATTTTAAGTCAACTAAGAAAATTGTAGGCGGAACCAAAAAAGTGCATTTTGAGAAAATCAGATTGTTGCAACCGGATATCATCATTTGTAATAAAGAGGAAAATACACAAGAAATTGTGGAGGAACTGCGTAAAATTTGCCCGGTTTGGGTGACGAATATCATCACGATTGAAGATAATTTTCAAATGATTACTGACTTTGGTCAGCTCTTCAATTGCAGAACCGAAGCCCAGAAATGGAACGATAAATTGGCTTTTGCCTTGAGCGATTTTAAAAAATTCGTCAAAGATATACCCGTAAAAAAGGCAGCATATTTCATTTGGAAAAACCCTTTTATGGTTGCGGGTTCCAATAATTTCATCAATGAATTACTGAAACTGAATCATTTTCAGAATATTTACGATAAAAATCCTGAGATTTCGGGGCGTTATCCGGAAATCGAACTCAAAAAGATGCGCTTAGAAGGTGATCCGGATTTGGTTTTTCTTTCCTCAGAGCCGTATCCTTTTAAAGAGGAAGATGCTTTTGAAATAGGAAGACATACGCATCATGCAAAAACGGTTTTTGTTGATGGCGAAATGTTTTCTTGGTATGGAAGCAGACTGTTAAAAGCGTTTGACTATTTTAAAAAAATGCATCAAAAATTATAATTCGGATTCCTCTAAAATTAATTCTTCTGTTGCTACGGTAGGCTTTGTAGTATTTTTTTCTATGTTGAAATTTAGTTCAGCAAGTATTTGATATTCTCTTTTAAGCTTTTCTATTTCACTTTTCTCTTTCAATAATCCAATCATCGGTGTAATTTTTTTGCAAATTTACGGTATACAATCTTTAAATTAGCATTATTTTTTGTTAAGATTGAGATTTAAAATTAAAATCCTATTTTTACAAAAAAAACACGTGATTAATTATACCATTTACGAAAATAAAAATACCGATGAATGGGTAACTTTTGTTCATGGTGCCGGAGGAAGTTCTTCTATTTGGTTTAAGCAAATTCGGGATTTTAAAAAGCAGTATAATGTATTGTTATTGGATTTACGAGGTCACGGGGAATCAAAACCCACTTTGAAAACGGCTTTCAAACAGAAATATACTTTTTCGGCTTTGGCCAATGATATTCTGGAAGTTTTAGATTTTCTAAAAATTAAAAAATCACATTTTATAGGGATTTCTTTGGGTACCATACTCATCCGGCAATTGGCAGAAATGTATCCGGAACGCGTGCAAAGCATGATTCTTGGCGGTGCAATCCTGAAAATGAATTTCCGTTCTCAAGTATTGATGCGATTGGGAAATATGTTTAAATATGTATTGCCTTATTTGGTTCTATATAAGTTTTTTGCCTTTGTCATTATGCCTAAAAAAAGTCACAAGCAATCTCGTGTTCTTTTTATTAATGAGGCCAAGAAATTATACCAGAAAGAATTTATCAAGTGGTTTAAACTCACCGCCGAAATAAATCCAGTGCTGAAATGGTTCCGTCAGGTTGAGTTGAATATTCCGACGCTTTATGTTATGGGTGAAGAAGATTATATGTTTTTGCCATCGGTTAGGAAAGTTGTCGAAAATCATTATAAATCGTCAAAACTCTTTGTAATAGAAAAATGTGGACATGTAGTAAATGTGGAGCAACCTAATGCTTTCAATGACGCAGTTCTTTCTTTTATAAATACGGCTAAATAAAAAAATGCCTGCATTATAAATGCAGGCAATTCTTTAACTAACCAAAACCAAAATAATAAATAACCAGTTTATTACTCTGCAAAGATCACCCATAAGGGAATGTTTTGCTGTTAAGATTTTGTTATTACTTTGTTGTACATAAGTTAAGTTTTATAACTTTATTTCTAGAGCATTTACTTAAGGATTTTGACGCCATCTGAGGCTATAGAGTTTCTGCGGGTTTAAAGAATACCATTAGAAATTCATAGTGATTTAGCTGCTGGACGTTTAGGTGTATTTGTTAAAAAGATAAATTACTTTATTTGAACACGATGAATATTCTCGAACTGGAATTATTGACAGATAGTATAACGGAAACAGAGTTGTTTTATAACAACATAGTCGGGTTGAAAACAGTTTCGAAAAACAATTCGAGTGTTTCCTTTGCAGCCGGTGCCACACAACTAACGTTTCGATCTTCTGAGAACATCAAGCCAGTATATCATTTTGCTTTTGATATACCCAATAATAAACTATTGGAAGCCTTTGCTTGGATAGAAAAGAAAACAGAAATTCTAGAGGTTGTTCCACCAGAAAAAATTGCCGATTTCTATAATTGGAATGCCAAGTCTTTTTATTTCTATGACAATAATGGAAATATTTTAGAATTCATTGCCCGTCTCAGTTTGGATAATGCTTCAGAAAAACCATTTGATGGTTCGTCAATTCTTTCTGTAAGCGAAATAGGTTTTGTTACTAAAAATGTTTTCAAACTCAGTGATGAAATGTTTAATAAATACGGTCTTTCGGTATTTTCAAAACAACCAAAACTAGAAAAGTTCATCGTTTTGGGAACTGATACAGGGCTTTTTATCCTTGTGGAAGAAAACCGGGATTGGTATCCAACGCATCAAAAAGCAAAATCGTTTTGGACCAAAGTGGTATTTGACAATAATGGGAAAACGAAGGAAATTGAAGTTTCAGGTTAAAAAATACGATATATATAAAATGCTCATCAAAGTGAGCATTTACATATGAATAAATTATTTAATTTTATGGGTTTTCGGCCCCCTTTCCTTTGGAGAGGGTTGGGGTGAGGATATTAAGAAAACACCACCGTTTTATTGTCATACACCATTGTTTTTCTCTCGGCATGCAATTTTATGGCCCTAGCCAAAACCATACGTTCCAGATCGCGCCCTTTCATAATAAAATCTTCTATAGAATGGCTGTGCGAAACTCGGGCAATATCCTGCTCGATGATCGGGCCTTCATCCAATCCTTCGGTCACATAATGACTGGTAGCACCAATGATTTTTACACCGCGTTTAAAAGCAGAATGATACGGTTTTGCTCCAGGAAATGCGGGAAGAAAGGAATGATGAATATTGATAATTTGATTCTGGTATTGCGCAATCAAATTGGGAGTGATAATTTGCATGTAGCGCGCCAAAACAATAAAGTCAATGTTGTATTCTTTCAATAAATCCAACTGTTTTTGTTCACCTTCGGTTTTAATGTCTTTCGTGAAAGGAACATAATGAAATGGAATAGAAAAACGTTCCGCCACTGCTTTCAAATCCTCATGGTTGCTTATAATCAAAGGAATTTCAAGAGGCAATTCACCAGCGCTGTAGCGTCCTAAAATATCATACAAACAATGGTCGTATTTAGAAACAAACAAAGCCATTCTTGGTTTTTCGTCTTGGGTATACATTTCCCACGACATATTAAACGGAGTCGCTAACTTAGCTTGAAAATCAGTTTTGATCGCTTCAATATTCCAATTTTTGGCACTGAATTCACATTCTAAACGCATGAAAAATACATTTTCATCGGCATCAACATGTTGGTCTAAATAGATAATATTACCATCAATAGCAGAAATATAATTCGTAACGGAGGCAATAATTGCTTTTTGATCTTTGCAATGGATTAGGATTGTAATTTTCTGCATTAGCGTTCTGTTTTCAGCTTTGTTGGTAGTAATGAATAATATTTTTCAAAACTAAATGTATTTATTTTTATATAAAAGTTGAATTAGGCTGTTTTATGTTTAAAAAAAAACAGCCCAATTTCAATCTATCTGTTGTCCTGCATTGCAAAAACTTTCTGCAATAAAACAGAAGTTCTGGAACTCAAATTGGTTCTGATGTTTTTCTCCTCAACAGCAACCATTTTGAAAACGCCATTCAACGCTTGATTGGTCACATAATCCGTCAAATCAGGATTTACTTTATTTACAAGAGGAATACTGTTGTATTTGGTAATAATGTTCGTCCAAACTTTATCTGCACCTACTTTAGTAAATGAATTTTTAATCACCGGATTAAATTTCCCATACAAAGCGGTCGAAGTACTGTTCTGTAAATAATTCGTCGCCGAACTTTCATTTCCCATCAAAATCGATTTGGCATCCATGAAAGTCATATTTCTAACGGCGTCTATAAATATTGGAGTCGCTTCCTTCACCGCATCTTCAGCAGCGCGATTCAATACTTTCAACCCTTCATCAGCCAATGAACTCAATCCAATTCTTCTTAAACCAGCGTCTACTTTTCTCAATTCTTCTGGCAATAAAATTTTTACAGCTTCATTTCTGAAAAAACCATCGGTGGCTGTCAATTTGGTTACTTGTTTAGAAATTCCATTATTCAACGCTTCCTTCAATCCGCCTGCAATATCAACACTGCCAATTCCTTGCGTTTGTGGAAATTGATTCATGACTTGTTGCATTTCGGCACAACTCGAAAGCGAAATTGCTACCGCTAAAATTAAAATTTTCTTCATCATAATTATTTTATTAGTTTACGTCGTGTGTTTGCCCTTTGGCTTTTGTAAAAATACTACTTATTCAAAAACAAAGCCAACTATTCTTTAGGAGCACAAACTTTAGTTTATTAATCACGTTTTGTCCCGCTTTTTGCTGTATCCTCGCCAAAAAAAGCGAGGGATGCCGCTGCAATCGGGGCTAAATAACAAAATTCTGCCTAATTTATCAACAACCAGCAAGAACATCAAATAATTTTTAAAATAAAATTGTAAATTGCAGTCTTAAATTATCATATTCATAAAATGGAACAACAAATACCATATATCCCTAACAATAAAGTAAGAATTGTAACCGCTGCAGCTCTTTTTGACGGTCACGATGCCGCAATCAATATTATGCGTAGAATCATTCAGTCTACCGGTGTTGAGGTAATCCATTTGGGCCACGACCGCAGTGTGGAAGAAGTTGTCAATACAGCGATTCAAGAAGATGCGAATGCAATTGCAATAACTTCGTATCAAGGAGGTCACAACGAATATTTCAAATACATGTACGACTTGCTTCAGGAAAAAGGAGCAGGGCAAATTAAAATATTTGGCGGCGGCGGCGGAGTAATCCTGCCTTCAGAAATAGCCGAATTACAAGCGTATGGAATCACCAGAATTTATGCGCCAGATGACGGACGTGCTATGGGATTGCAGGGTATGATAAATGATTTAGTACAACAATCCGATTATCCTGTTGGAGATACACTTACAGATGAAATAAAACATTTGGAACAAAAAAATCCAAAAGCAATTGCCAGAATCATTTCATCAGCAGAGAATTTTCCGGATGTTGCTGCCAAAACTTTGGTAACCATCCAAAAAAAGAATCTGGATTGTAAAACTCCCGTTCTTGGAATCACGGGAACCGGTGGATCTGGAAAATCATCATTAGTGGATGAATTAGTACGTCGTTTTCTAATCGATTTCCCAGAGAAAACAATCGGATTAATATCTGTCGATCCATCAAAACGAAAAACAGGCGGTGCTTTGTTAGGTGATAGAATCCGAATGAATGCCATCAATAGTCCTCGAGTTTACATGCGTTCATTGGCCACACGCCAATCAAATCTGGCTTTGTCTAAATATGTTGCCGATGCGATTCAAGTGATCAAAGCGGCAAATTATGACATCATAATTCTGGAAACTTCAGGAATCGGTCAATCGGATACGGAAATCATGGATCACTCTGATGTATCCTTATATGTAATGACACCGGAATTTGGTGCGGCAACGCAATTGGAAAAAATCGACATGCTTGATTTTGCCGACTTGGTAGCAATAAACAAATTTGACAAACGCGGTTCTCTGGATGCCTTAAGAGACGTTAAAAAACAATACCAACGCAACCATAATTTATGGGATGCTAATTTAGATACACTTCCGGTTTTCGGGACGATTGCCTCGCAGTTTAACGATCCGGGAATGAATACGCTGTACAAAGCGATAATGGATAAAGTCCATGAAAAAACGGATTCTGATTTGAAATCTACGTTCAAAATCACGCGTGAAATGAGCGAAAAGATTTTCGTTATTCCGCCACACAGAACGCGTTATTTATCTGAAATTGCCGAAAGCAACCGAAAATATGATGTTACTGCGGTAACTCAAGAACAAGTAGCACAGAAATTATATGGAATTTTCAAAACGATTGAAACGGTAACCAAAAAAATACCTGAAATAAACAAAGCAGGAATTAATGACGATTCAGTTTTACCAAGTGCTTTGGAATCTGAGAAACCAGGTGCTGCTGAGGACAAAATATTTTTGAATCTTTTACTGAATCAATTTGATAAAGTAAAAATGGATTTGGATCCATACAATTGGGAAATTATTTTGACTTGGGAAGAGAAAGTAAACAAGTACAAGAATCCAGTTTATACGTTTAAAGTTCGTGACAGGGAAATAAAAATGGCTACGCATACAGAGTCGCTTTCCCATTCTCAAATCCCGAAAATTGCGCTACCAAAGTACAAAGCTTGGGGTGATATTTTACGTTGGTGTCTGCAGGAAAATGTTCCTGGAGAATTTCCTTTTACCGCTGGTTTATATCCTTTCAAACGGGAAGGAGAAGATCCATCTCGTATGTTTGCCGGAGAAGGCGGACCGGAAAGAACGAACAAGCGTTTTCATTATGTGAGTGCAGGATTACCTGCAAAACGATTGTCAACAGCTTTTGACAGCGTAACTTTATACGGAAACGATCCACATGTACGTCCTGATATTTATGGAAAAATCGGTAATGCCGGAGTTTCTATTTGCTGTTTGGATGATGCGAAGAAATTATATTCTGGTTTTGATTTGGTTCATGCGATGACTTCGGTGAGTATGACTATCAATGGGCCAGCGCCCATGTTGTTAGGTTTTTTCATGAATGCGGCGATTGACCAACAATGTGAGTTTTACATCAAAGAAAATGGTCTTAAAAAAGAAGTTGAGGTACAAATCAACAAAATTTATGCAGCAAAAGGAGTTGAAAGGCCGCATTATCAAGGTGATTTACCTCAAGGGAATAATGGTTTAGGGTTGATGCTTTTGGGCGTAACCGGGGATCAGGTTTTACCTTTGGAGGTGTATAACGAAATAAAAGCAAGAACGTTGTCTCAAGTACGTGGAACCGTTCAGGCTGATATTTTGAAAGAAGACCAAGCCCAAAACACCTGTATTTTCTCTACGGAATTTGCGTTGCGATTGATGGGTGACGTACAGGAATATTTCATTACTAAGAATGTCAGGAACTTTTATTCGGTTTCTATTTCAGGATATCACATTGCTGAGGCTGGTGCAAATCCGATTACGCAATTGGCTTTCACACTTTCGAATGGTTTCACGTATGTGGAATATTATTTGAGCCGTGGGATGAGTATCAATGATTTTGGACCCAATTTATCGTTCTTCTTTTCGAATGGAGTTGATCCGGAATATGCAGTTATCGGTCGTGTGGCACGTAAGATTTGGGCGAAAGCCATGAAAAATAAATACGGCGCTAATGAACGCGCGCAAATGTTGAAATACCACATTCAAACGTCAGGTCGTTCTTTGCATGCACAGGAAATAGATTTCAATGATATTCGTACCACTTTGCAAGCGTTGTATGCCATTTATGACAATTGTAATTCGTTGCATACCAATGCGTACGATGAAGCAATAACAACGCCTACGGAAGAATCAGTGCGTCGTGCCATGGCGATTCAGTTGATCATCAATAAAGAATTAGGATTGGCCAAAAACGAAAACCCAATTCAAGGAGCTTTTATCATCGAAGAATTAACGGATTTAGTGGAAGCTGCAGTTTTACTCGAATTCGATCGTATTACTGAACGTGGTGGCGTTCTTGGTGCTATGGAAACCATGTATCAACGCAGTAAAATTCAAGAAGAAAGTTTGTATTATGAGACTTTGAAACATACGGGTGAATTTCCAATTATTGGCGTGAATACGTTCTTGAGTTCTAAAGGTTCTCCAACAGTAATCCCAGCCGAAGTAATTCGTGCCACAGAAGAAGAAAAACAATACCAAATTGATATGTTGAACCATTTACACCAGTCCAATCAGGATGTAGTGAAGGAACATTTAAATACGCTTCAGGAAGCCGCCATTAAAAACGAAAATTTATTTGAACACTTAATGGAAGCAACTAAGGTTTGTTCTTTGGGACAAATCACTTCGGCTTTGTTTGAAGTAGGTGGGCAGTATAGAAGAAATATGTAGTATGTAATTCATATTTATAATCAATGAAAAAGGCTGTCCCAAAAGACAGCCTTTTTTAATACTATTCTGACAGAGGACTAATTAATAGTTGCCAAATTTCGATTTTTCATTGTCGGTTTGTACACTTCCGAGATTGCTTTTGTTGTTAAAATTGTTTTTTGTTCCGAGATAGTAATTTCGTATTTTACTTTTTTTAGGCTGTTTTCGACAACCAAATAGTACGTTCCCACGGGAAATTCATCTAAATTATAGGTCTTTGAGATTCCTTTTTCACCGGTAGCTTTTTCGGTGTAGATTAAATTATTGGCATCATCATAAATAGAAACATTAGCCTTTTTAATTTGGTTTACAGTAAAGCTAATTTCATTTCCTTTTCCTTTTTTTACATTAAGTAAAAAATCTTTATCAATTGCATACATACTCATGTTAGTCATTGTTACTATCAACAATAAACTTAATTTTAAAATGTTTTTCATAATTCTAGTTTTTAAATTAATAGTTAAAATTTCTATTGTAAAATTATAGTAAGAATCGCTTCAAGAATAGAACTGGATTTTCTGATTTAGATGCTATTTTGTCATTATGATTTCTTTGTGCTTGAAATTCAATAACTTAAAGATCTATTTGTGTTAAAAAAGTATATATTGTTTAATCTTTAATGGAGCGTTAATTAGGAATTAAATTGTTTCATAAAAACACATCAATATTATAGTACGCATTTCTAAAGGAATCAATTTTTTTCTAAAGTGTATTCGATTTTTAAACGATAAAGCAGGTATTTCTGAAAAAGTGTATATTTACTTTTCAATCACCAAAAAAACTTTCAAATGAAAAAACTTCAGATTCTATTTTTATTTTTCCTTCTTGGGCACGCTGCATTATCTTATGGTGCTAAAGCCGATACGTTACAAATCCCGAGTTTAGCTATGAATAAAACCTACAAAGCTGCGGTAGTATTGCCCAGTTCTTATGCTAAAAGCAAGGGTAGTTATCCCGTGCTTTATTTGTTGCATGGTGCTTATGGACATTTTAATGATTGGTTGTCTAAAACTCCCGATAAGAATTTATTGCACAATTTAGCCGATCAATATAATATCATAATTGTAATGCCGGAAGGGGAAACTTTCAGTTTTTATCTTGATAGTCCTATTAATAAAGGAAGTCAGTTTGAAACGTATATCACCAAAGAAGTAATTCAGAAAGTAGATAATACCTATCGGACAATAAACGACAGAAAAGGACGCGTAATTACAGGACTTTCTATGGGAGGTCACGGGGCATTGTATCTTTCCACAAAACACCCGGAACTGTTTTGTGCAGCGGGCAGTATGAGCGGAGCAGTAGATATGGGGAGCATGATTAATCCGGAATCTAAGGAAAGAGTTACTAAATTAATGGAACCTGTTTTTGGAATTGAGGGAGTGTCACAGGAAGTGTATGCCTCAAATGCGGTTTTAAATATGATTGATAAAATAAAAAGTAACAAACTGGAATTGATTATAGATTGTGGAGTAGATGATTTTTTGATTGAATCCAATAGAGAATTACACCGAAGACTTGTTTATAATAAAGTTTCCCATGATTATACGGAACGTCCAGGAGCGCATACTTGGGAATATTGGGAAAATGCGTTGCCTTCACATGTATTATTTTTTAGTAAAATTTTAAGAAACAATACCGTTGTTGTAAAGTAGGAATTAGAATTCAATTGTAATTTTTATACAAAAGACCTTTCAGCAATGGAGGGTCTTTTTCTTTGTCGTTTTTTAGATTGCTAAATTGTTTTGAAGAATAAAAATCAATGTTTTAAAGCCTTTATATAGTTTCTGAAACTTCAAAACAGGAATCATTTTTAAGACTCTACGATTAGGAATATTTTAATACAATTTTGGGTAAAAAATCAATACTAATAATCCATGTGTTAAAGTGTTTTATTGTTTTTTAACATTATTTTTTTTTAACAAAAATTAAACAATAAAAAACTTAATTAATTAATTATCAATTAGTTAACGAGTAATTAAGTGTTAATATATCATAGTTGTAAACCTTTTCTTAGCCAATAGTGTCTCTTGTCGATAATAAGAGAATGTTGTCTTTTTTAGGGTTGTTTTTTTTCCTTTTTTTGATGCAATACTTAACTTTGATTCAGTAAAAAAGTTATATGATTTAAGTTTTTTTTATAAAGTAACTTTCTGGTTAACAATAGAATTTTTTGTTACCCCGTAATAAAAAATCCTTTGGATAATGGGGTGCTTTGTAAATTTTTTTTGAAGGTGTTTCGTTTTTCTGCAAGTTTTCTCCCCGAATCTGAAAATTTTTGTTTCATACCTATTTTATTAATTTAATTTCAATGCTACTTGTTTTAGATTAGAATTTTAAGGTTGCTTTTTTAGCAATTGTCCGGTTATTAAAAGAGTTTAGTTATTGTTCCCCGCAATAAAAATCCCTTGAACGATGGAGTACTTCATTAATACGTTTATGAAGGTGTTTCGTTTTCTGCAAGTTTTCTCCCCAAGTCTGAAAACTTTTGTTTCATCCTATTTTTTAATTTCAATGCTAGTTGTTTTAGATTAGAGTTTTAGGGTTGCTTTTTAAGCGACTGTCTGGTTATTTAAAGGATTTAGTTATAGTTCAATTCTATAAAATATTCTTTGGCTGATTGAAAACTTCAGAATTCTTCTGAGGGGTGTTTATGTTATTTCCTTTTAGTGTTTTACCTCGATCTGTATCTGCAGACCTACCTTGCCTAAATAACAATGGTATCAGATACATACGTGATTAAAAAACACATTCTATTTTCTGTAGCCCTGTTTCTACTGTCCTAACTTTTTAATTAATAGTGTGGTTTTAAAACTTTAAAATAATATTATTATGGAAAAACATGTTTTATTAAATTTTTTAGCTTTTTTCAGTAATCGGGATGATGTCTTGATTGCGGATGAAAATGGATTTAAGATGGGTTTAAGTCGAGTGAATTATTCACTGACTAATACAAGTAAATATTTTTTTGAGCAAACTTTTAAGAATAAAAATGTTATTTCAAGTATGTTTTTACTTGTTATGCTTTTTCTTTTTACGAGCTTTCTGTATGCTCAACAACCTTCCTGTAATCTTTCAGGTTCGTTAAGGGGGTATTTTGATTCTGGAGGAGGCAGCATAGTAAGCATCAATTCTGATGTTTTTAACTCTGCTCCTACCACTACTTATTCTTGGAAAATTGATGAAAACGTACCTGAGGCTACTATAGTTTCAGGTAAGGACACGTCAAATATTCAGGTGAAAGCAGGTACTAAAGGAGGAAGCTTTACCATAAAGCTTACCGTCACAAATCCTGGTTTAGATGGAGGTTTAAGTGAATCTTGCACCTGCACTAAATCAGTTACTGTAAGTCGAAATTTAAAATATAAATGATAAAAAATTACATTATGGAAATTTCTAACAAAATTGAAGAATTGGGTGACTGTTATAAAAAATCAGATCATTCAAATAAAAAAAATAATAATAAAGTGGGATTCTTTTCGATGGTGCTGTTTTTACTGATGACATCAGTTCAGATGGTTTATGCGCAAGTTCCCACTATTACAGGTTTTTCGCCGGCTTCTGCCAAAGCGGGAGCAACGGTTACCATTATAGGAACCAATTTTACGGGTGCTACATCAGTTAAATTTGGGACACAAGCGGCCACCTCATTTACCGTTGTGAATTCCAGTACTATTACAGCTGTAGTCTCGTCATCAGGTGAGAGCGGTAGGATTTTTGTAACTACTGCTGCAGGAACTGCTGAAATCGTTAATTTTGTATTTTTACCACCACCATCATGTAACATAGTGGGTCCTCTTAAAGCGTGTTTTGGTACAAATCTGACGTTTACAGTAGAAATTGCAAATAGTGGTAATGATCAAACATCAACACCTCCTGTTCCTGAGCTTATCTTAACATTCCCTCCGGGGCCGGATAACACTACAAATGGAGCAATGATTATATCTAATACGCCTTTTGTTTATAATCCTGTTACAAATTCAGGAACTTTAACAGCAGTATTGTTTCCGGGAACAACCACGGGGAAAATCCTGGGTGTTTTACGAGTTAATGCTCCTGGAGGTAGTTCTGAATGTAGTGCCTCTATCGTAATAACAGACGTAGATGTAACAACATCATTTCTTCCTATTACATGTTTTGGAGGTACTACTAATCTTGTAGTTAATGCAACCTCAAGTGGTAATACCTCTTATAAATATACACTGCATCAAGTGGGGTCAACTAATCCTGATATAGTTATAAATTTCACGCCATTTACAACAGTTTCCTTTCCAAATCTTGTAGCTGGTGACTATACAGTTACTGTAGAGGGTAATGACCTAGGATGTAAAGCGGAAGCAAATCTTACGATTCAAGGGCCTCCTTCAAATCCGGTACTATTTAATTGCCCAACAGTTGTAACTGAAACGGGTTGTCAGACACAAGACCAAATTAATACAAAATTTAATGCCTGGCTTGCAACTTTTAGTACAAGTGGTGGTGCTAATCCTGTATTAACAAGGAGTCCTATAACTCCTTTAGCACCAGGTAAATGTGGAGGATCTACGACAGTTACATGGACAGTGACCAGTGACTGCGAAGCAACTAAGACTTGTACAAGTACCTTTACGGTAACACCAGATACAGCAGTACCTGTGATCATGGCTACCGGAACTCCAACCAACGGCACCTTGGGTTGTAATCCAACAGCAGACGCTATTACTGCAGCGCTAGGAACAGCCACCGCCACGGATAATTGTGGTTCAGTAAGTCCAACATTCACCGATGCAACAGTGGTAATCACCGGTTGTCTACGTTCACAAACCAGAACC